>JAIXXJ010000028.1 GCA_027490815.1 Streptomycetaceae bacterium | reverse complement strand
TCGGGGGCACCACTTCAATTGAAATGGTTAATTCTCTAAAGGGATACAAATCACCCTAATTAGCGAAATCTTTTCTCGTACCTTCTTGTTTAACTTGAGAGTTACAGGGAGAATTACCCACTTGTGCGGGAGCTTCGCACAGCAATTACATCAAGCGCAGGAAGGAGTTAGCCATGGATTGGAGACATCAATCAGCCTGTCGCGAAGAAGATCCAGAACTCTTCTTCCCTGTTGGCAATACCGGCCCTGCCATTACCCAGATCGAGGAAGCGAAGAAGGTCTGTAATCGCTGCATCGTCAAAGAGCCCTGCCTGGCATGGGCTTTGGAATCTGGCCAGGATGCCGGAGTCTGGGGCGGGCTATCTGAAGATGAACGCCGCGCCTTGAAGCGTCGCGCTGCTCGTAACCGCGCCCGTCTTGCTGATCAAGCAAACTCCTAACTAAGCCGCAAAAGCTAACTGCCGTTTTTGGAGTTTAGAGTTCCTAGTTTCTGCCTTCTCCTTAATCGCAGTGGCAGCCTTCACGAGCTTTTCTACGGTATCAACTTGGGTAGGACTCAACCGCGCAATCATCCGCGCGACTAACTTAACATGCGGAGATTTTGAGTCAACCAGGCCTGCCTTGATAACTAGTTCCGAACTCAATTTTGGTCGCTGATCAGAACCAGAAATCAAATCCAATATCAAAACACGATTGGTGACATTCTCGATTCGTTCTAAACCGCCAATACTTGAGTCGGGAGAATTCCTCACTAAATCAAGAATCTTCGGGATTAACTTCTCTGAAACTCCCCGAATTCCAAAGAATTCGAAGGTCTTTGAGTTTGGCTGGAAACCTAGATCAAAGAAGCTTGCATTAACTAAAATCGACTCCAGCTGTTTCTTAACCAAATCGGCATCACTGCCACCAGTAAGTGAATTCAGTTCTGACTGCACTTTAAGGGTTAAGTTCTCAAACCCACTATCCCGTAATGACGACACATCAACTTTTCCACCGCTTGTAATCATCTTGGCAAGCGATTCAGTAATTCGTGAGGACGAATCCCTAATCTGCAGTAAGAATGCATTTGCACGAAGTGAGGCGCTTCCTGACCCCTGACTTCCACTTGGTTGCGATGATGGCTGATTAGGGCAGGGATTCACCTTAACGATGGCACGCAAGTAAGGAAGTGAACCTGGGGTGCATTGCCCCCAGATACCCGTTTCAGAAGCCGTCAGACTTGTCCAACTAGCAAAAACTTCGACGCCACCGGCTGTCACATCTGAATTGATAAAGACAGAGGATTGTGATTTTGCAAAGGCAGAAGCAGCTCTACTGCTGTTTAGTGAGAGTGTTGAGGCTTCAGAATAATCTTCGAATAGATAGCGACTCTGATTTTCCCCAATTCTAAAATTTGGATCACCTTCGGAAAGCAAACTTCCGGCTATTCGAACGGTTGTCGCAAGATCATTTGGGTACTTGATCTGGAATTGCCCCACCGGATTTCTCAGTTCATATGGTGAATCGTTCAGTCCAGCCACCCTTCCTATAAGACTCCCGGTGGCCGAGTTTCCTTCAACAACCACAGAAGTCCTAACATCTTCTAAGTTGAGGTAGTTAACGTCCCGCCAATACGAAATGCAAACAAAAAAATCCGAAAACCAACTCCCGGTTCGGCAGGTAACGCTATCTGATGAGAGAAGTTCGCCTACTAAGCCACCAACTTTTGAATTTCCAGAAACCTTGCCTTGGCTGTAAACATGACTAGCTGCAGTCGATGTGTCAGGGTTCCACCATTTCCCAACCAGACCGCCAACGCCAGTTTCTCCCTGAACTTCTGCGATTGAAATGGAATCGTGGATCAGGCTAGAAGACTCTCCGGCCAATCCGCCAACCGAATTGGTGCCAGATACTTTCCCAATAAATGAAGTTCCAGTTATTTGTGCATGACTTCCAGCTTGAAGGCCAACTAGACCGCCAACTTCGTTGTTGCCGGTCACTTCTGCCTTCACAATCAAATTTGCAAGAGACACGTTGGACTCACCTGCTAGTCCGCCAACTTTAGAATTGCCTTCAATAAGTCCTTGGACAATTGAATTGGAGATTGCTGAATTGCTCGTGGCAAACCCCGCGATACCCCCAACTTTTGAATCACCCTCAACCTGGACGCTTCGCACTATTACGTTAGAAACTGTTGTTGAATCCAAATAACCAACAATGCCACCTGCAAAATCGTCACCGGCACTTATCGTCGAACTCTCCACTTGGGAGCGCGTTATTGCAGACGAAACTGAATACCCGGCAATTCCCGCGATATTGTCCCCAGTGCCCTCAACTGAAACATTCTTTACAAGAACGGTCTCAAAGGAGTCCCTTAATGAATTTCCGACAACCCCGCCAATTCTTGAATTTCCAGCAATTTCAGAGTTTTTTACTGTTACATCCTCGTACACCGTATCTTGGCTGTACCCAACCAAGATTCCAGATTCATCATTGGCTTGCACAACGACATTTTCTGCCGTCACATTAACAATCTCAGAAGCAGTTGATGATCCTGCCAAGGCTCCAACATATGATGAATAAGGAGAAACTATCTCCCCCGAAATTTGAAGATTCTCAATCTTTGCATTCGACAACTGGCTAAATAAGCGGCTTCCTGCAAGGACTATTTTGATTCCACCGCCATCTAAACTTCCCGTGAACGTGCTGCTTACACCTTTGGCATCATCTGGCTTCTCAGGATTGCTATCAATTTGGTTAAGTGGGGTCAGTGCCCGAAGATTGACTGTTGCATCCGAGTTTGATTCCAGATAAGCGACCAAGGATTCCAGGTCCAAGATTTCCTCTGCCTGAGCAGTGGATGGTATGCCTACAAGTACAGCAGCTAGCCCAGTGGCGATTCCCGCCTTAAGTCGAGCGAAGGTAACCCGTTGTTCTGATCTCACAAGAAAAATATGGTCGTTACCTCAGAGTAATTCATCTCGAAAGCCTCTAGCACTTTTGTAATTTTCTACATAGCTGGGTGAACGGGTACTAGATCGGGAAAGTTAAGGTCGCCCTCGTCTGTTGATCATCAGTAATGAGCTGCAGCTGACCACGTAGCTCATTCTCAGTCAGAGTGCGCACAATTTGTAGCCCAAGGTTAGGTGAAGTGGCGA
>JAIXXJ010000037.1 GCA_027490815.1 Streptomycetaceae bacterium | reverse complement strand
GCGCTTCTTTGGTGCAGCTGGTGCTGCTGCCTTCTTGCGCTTCTTTGGTGCTGCTTTCTTTGCTGCGGCCACGTACTTCTCCTATCGGAATGGTTCGGATCCGTCACCCAAACCTGTTCGTGGATAAGCGTGACATCATTTAGATGAAAATGCCAACATTTTGTGACATTTTATTTAGCGCGTGTCGCAAATTAATTTTTATATTTTTTTATGCATCTGCGAAAAATTTACAGATTTCGTAATTGAAAAAGAAAAAATGCTAAAAAATTAATAATTTTCATCAATTTCGACAAAATCACGAATTCTCGTCCTCAGATTGAGGGTTTGTGCGTAAATTTCCCCCGATTTTCAGATTTTCGGGGGCAAATTTGCCGATTTCGGGGCAAAAAATTCGCAATTTTCTCCAAAAAACTGACCAGTAGGGAGAGCAAACTTGGTGCAATCAATCATCAGATTTTTATGAAAAACGGTGACAAAACAGCCAAAAAAATATTTAAAAAAATACCCAAAATTTAGTTAAAACTTTGGTCGTTGGTCGGAAAGTTACCGCTTCGAACATCATCGGCAAACTCCTTTGTCGCCGCCGACATCTCGGCTCTTAGATTCCTATATGCCTTTGCCAACTTCGGCGCCTTCTTTGTTAATCCCATCAGGTCAGTCCAGACAAGTACCTGGGCATCGCAATCAATGCCCGCCCCAATTCCAATCGTTGGAATTGAAAGCACTTCTGTAATCTGCTTTGCCAATGCAGCCGGCACAAGTTCTAGCACTATGGCAAAGGCCCCAGCTTTTTCTAGGGCTTTTGCTGCCTCAACAATTACATCTCCATCACTTCGCCCCTGAACTCGATAACCACCTAATTGGTGCATAGATTGGGGGGTTAATCCCACATGGCCCATTACTGGAATTCCACTTGCTACAAGTTTTTTCACACTTTCAATTTGTGCACCTTCGAGCTTTACTGCCATCGCCCCAGCCTCTTTGAAAAAACGTACCGAGGTTGCAAGGGCTAACTCTGGTGAGGATTCATAGGATCCAAAAGGAAGATCAGCCACAACAAGGGCGCGTTTTGAGCCACGAACAACTGCTCGGGTTAAAGGAATCATTTCATCAACGGTTACTGGAATGGTGTTTTCTTCACCAAGAAAATTGTTGCCCGCACTATCTCCAACGAGTAAAACAGGGATACCGGCTTCATCAAATATCTCTGCAGTCAATGATTCATAGGATGTGAGCATCGCCCATTTTTCACCACGTTTTTTAGCAGCAGCTAAATCAAGGATCGTGATGCGACGATGGCTAGCACCACCATAAAGGCTCTCGCCAAATGTGTCAGACATTTATTCCTCTCCTCGAAGCCGATTTCTCAGTCCCCGGGCCATGTGTAACGTGCCGCTATTTCATTAACGGGTTACGAGGCTAAGGGTACCCCCGTTACACTTAATAAATGAAGTTGCGCGTGGCGCTAGCCCAGATCAACCCAACGGTTGGTGATTTTGCGGGCAACGCTGCTTTGATCCAAGAGGCAGTTGCCAAGGCCCAAAAGCAAAGCGCAGAGATCATTGTTTTTCCAGAGATGATCGTGACCGGATATCCAGTTGAAGATCTAGCTCTTCGCCCATCATTTCAGGCAGCCAGTATTGCGGCAGTTGAAAAGATTGCAGCATCAATATCAGGAGACATCGTGGCTGTCGTTGGTTACCTGGATAAGGGGCCCAAAAATGCGGTGGCGATCATTCATCAAGGGCAGATAAAGGCACGCTATTTCAAACAGCATCTTCCCAACTACGGCGTCTTTGATGAGTTTAGAAACTTCAAACCAGGGGATCAAAATTTAGTAGTGCGAATCCAAGGCGTGGATGTGGCCATTGCTATCTGTGAGGATATTTGGCACTCAGTCGATGCAATCGCCGCCCGCAAACCTGGGTTATTAGTGGTGCCTAACGGATCTCCCTTTGAACGCAACAAAGATGATGTTCGCCTAGCGTTAGTTAAAAAAAGGGCACAAGAAATTGGCGCACCTATTGCTTATGTAAACATGACTGGCGGACAGGACGATCTAGTTTTTGACGGGGACACAATTGTCGTTGGCGCCGATGGCGGGGTATTGGCCCGCTCTGCCCAGTTTGTTGATCAGATGTTAATTGTTGATATTGAATGCAACGAGTCAACCTCTCAGTCAGATCTAGAGATAACAAAGAGCCCTAACAAAGTTTCAGATACTCATGGTGCAGATGTAGCGACAAGGCTTTCAGATGAAGAAGAGATGTGGCAGGCCTTGGTCGTGGGGCTTCGCGATTATGTTTCAAAAAATGGATTTAGATCTGTAGTACTTGGCCTGTCTGGCGGAATAGATTCTGCGCTAGTAGCTGCAATTGCAATTGACGCCGTGGGTGCAAAGGCTGTTAACGGTGTGGCAATGCCAAGTAAGTACTCATCTGATCATTCAATTGAAGATGCACAAGCACTTGCCGATAACACTGGAATTCATTTTCGGATAACGCCAATTGCACCGATGGTCGATGCCTATCTTTCGAATTTAACGCTCAAAGGCTTGGCCGAAGAAAATCTCCAGGCCCGAGTTCGCGGAACTGCCCTGATGGGTATTTCAAATCAAGAAGGACATTTAGTGTTAGCTACAGGAAACAAGAGTGAGTTAGCGGTTGGTTATTCAACTCTCTATGGTGATGCTGTTGGCGGTTTTGCTCCTATTAAAGATATTTACAAAACCGATGTGTGGGCTTTGGCCAACTGGCGTAATCAACAAGCAATTAAAGCCGGCCAAGTTGCACCGATTCCAGAGCGATCAATCACAAAAGAGCCAAGCGCCGAACTGCGTCCTGGCCAAAAGGACACTGACTCTTTGCCAGACTACAAAGTATTAGACAAGTTACTGATGGCCTATGTGGATCAGGACCGTGGATTCCAGGAACTTCTAAACGATGGCTTTGATCCAGATCTTGTCCGTCGCGTGCTCTCTTTAGTTGATAAGGCTGAATACAAACGACGTCAATATCCACCAGGCACCAAGGTTTCATCACGTGCATTTGGCAAGGACCGCAGACTTCCAATGACATCTGGCTGGAGTGAAAAATAAGCCTGCTTATTGCAAATCCCTTGCAACTCGCAAAAAACAATTGATTCGGTAGAATTTGAACATGCAATCAATGATCACCTGGTTTTTTACACGTAACCGCGTGGTTGATTTCTGCGTTGCCTCTAGTGGCTGTTGCTAATTTAACTTTTAGCCAAAAAAACTGAAATCGGAAGAGATCTGAAACTTCAGATCAACGTATAGATGATGAACTAAAAGAAATAGCCCCGACAAGATTACGAAAATCAAAAAGAGTCAGAGGAGAAAATAATGAAGGTTTATAACAACATCACAGAGGTATTTGGAAACACCCCACTAGTGCGCATCAACAAGATCACAGATGGTGCTGCAGGCAATGTTTTTGCAAAGCTTGAGTTCTACAACCCAAGCTCATCAATTAAAGACCGTCTAGGAATTGCAATGATCGATGCTGCAGAGGCAAGCGGTGAGTTAAAGCCTGGCGGGACAATCGTTGAAGCAACATCTGGAAACACTGGAATTGCCGTAGCAATGGTTGCAGCAGCCCGTGGATATAAGTCGGTTATGACGATGCCAGAGTCGGTTTCAAAAGAGCGTCGCAAGTTGATTCGTGCCTATGGCGCAGAACTAGTTCTTACTCCTGCAGCTGAAGGTATGAAGGGCGCAGTTGCAGCGGCAGAAAAACTTGCTGCATCAGGTGCTGTATTAGTTCGCCAATTTGAAAACGCAGCAGGACCTGCAATCCACCGCAAGACAACAGGTGAAGAAATCTGGCGAGATACAGAAGGCAAAGTTGATGTCTTTATCTCTGGAATCGGAACTGGTGGAACGATCACAGGTGCCGGACAACTATTAAAAGAGAAAAACCCAAAGATCAAAGTTATTGGCGTAGAGCCCGCAGCATCACCATTGCTCAATGGCGGCGAGCCTGGCCCACACCCAATTCAGGGAATTGGCGCAAACTTTATTCCTAATGTTTTGGATCGCTCTGTTTATGATGAAATTTTAGATGCAACTGCAGATGATGCAATTAAGTATGCACGCCGTGCAGCTGCTGAAGAGGGAATCCTTGCGGGAATCTCATCGGGTGCAACATTGTGGGCTGCTAGTGAGATTGCAAAGCGACCAGAGTATGCAGGTAAAAATATTGTTGTTATCTGCGCATCTTCTGGTGAGCGCTATCTATCGACTGTTCTTTACGAAGATTTAGTAGACTAGTTTTTATGATTCGTCGCATTAAAGAAGATCTCGATAACGCACTGAGCCATGATCCGGCTGCGCGTAATCGATTAGAGATTGCTTTGGCCTACCCAGGTGTTCATGCAGTGTGGGGCCATCGCATCTCCCATTTTCTTTGGAAAATTGGATTCAAGTTAATTGCGCGGATTCATTCAAATGCGGTCAGATCAACGACAGGAATTGAGATTCACCCAGGTGCAAAGATTGGGCGCAGGTTTTTTATCGACCACGGCATGGGTGTAGTAATTGGTGCAACTGCAGTTATCGGTGATGACGTCATGCTCTATCACGATGTGACATTGGGTGCTCGAGGAATTGAAACAGGAAAACGACATCCAACAATCGGAAACGATGTCATCATCGGCGCTGGCGCAAGAATTCTTGGCAACGTCAGTGTTGGCGAAGGAAGCCGAATTAGTGCCAACTCCGTCATTACGCGCGATCTACCCGCAAAGAGCATTATCGATAAGGCTGATTTTTTCGTCATTTAGCCGTATTCGTAAGGCAGTTAACACGCTTGTAACCTGAGTTTGTAACAATGTTTCTATGAGTGCAGATAGAAGCAAGCAGCAAGAGTTTGTCCTTCGAACCCTAGAAGAGCGAGATATTCGCTTTGTTCGTTTGTGGTTTACAGATGTTTTGGGCTTTCTTAAATCAGTTGCTATTGCACCAGCTGAATTAGAAAATGCCTTTGATGAGGGAATTGGATTCGATGGTTCTGCAATCGAAGGCTTTGCGCGCATTACCGAATCTGACATGTTGGCAAAACCTGATCCTGCAACGTTTTCCATTCTTCCTTGGCGCACCGAATCACCAGGTGCTGCCAGAATGTTTTGCGACATCGCACTTCCTGATGGAACATCATCACCGTCAGATCCACGCAATGTCTTGCGTCGAATTTTAGAAAAATCTACCAAAATGGGTTATGCCTGTTACACCCATCCTGAGATTGAATTCTTTTTATTTAAGAAAGCTCCAGAAGTTGGTGTTGCTCCAGTTCCCGTAGATCAAGGCGGATATTTTGATCACACGCCAGCAGTAGTTGGCCACGACTTCCGTCGCCAAGCAATTACTTTGCTTGAGGCCATGGGAATTAGCGTTGAGTTCTCACATCACGAAGGAGCACCCGGTCAACAAGAGATTGACCTTCGCTATGCCGATGCGTTAACGACTGCAGATAACATCATGACATTTCGCCATGTCATCAAAGAGGTTGCATTAGATCAAGGCTTTCACGCATCCTTTATGCCAAAGCCATTTACCGATCATCCAGGTAGCGGAATGCATACACATGTTTCATTATTTAAAGGTGAAGAGAATGCATTCTATGACGCCGATGCAGAGTTTAACCTTTCAGCTGTAGGCCGCTCATTTATTGCCGGACTTATCAAGCACGCACCAGAGATCACAGCAATTACTAATCAGTGGGTTAACTCTTACAAACGTTTACATGGCGGGGGAGAGGCACCGGCATATGCAAACTGGGGACAAAGTGATCGCGGGGCGTTAGTTCGTGTTCCAATGTATAAACCAAAGAAAGAGCAATCAACAAGAATTGAATTTAGGTCACCAGATACTGCATGTAATCCATATTTGGCATATGCAGTTATGTTGGCTGCAGGACTAAAGGGCGTTGAAGAGAAGTATGTTCTTACCGATTCAAAGGATCCTGTCGTCTTGCCATCAAATCTGAATGAAGCGATTATTGAGATGGAAAAGAGCCAATTGGTGCGAGAGACCTTGGGCGAACATGTCTTTGAGTTCGTACTTCGAAACAAGCGCGCAGAATGGCTGGAATACAGCCGCCAAGTCAGCGCATTTGAACTCGATCGTTATTTGCCAGTCCTTTAATTTAAGCGTTACCCTTAACTCATGAGAAAGCGCAGCCTCCTCCTTAGCTGCCGTGGCGGGGCCAAGTAACCGGTCCCCTCGCTGCGGAGTTTTGTCGTACCGGTTAAAAGACAAAACCCGCCAAATTTAAGGAGCAGTAAATGAATTTCCCACAGCAAATACCTTCGAAGATGCCTGTGCATCGTTATTCAGCTTTTCATCCAATTGATCTACCTGATCGCACGTGGCCACATCAGAAAATGACGAAAGCGCCTAAGTGGTCTTCCGTTGATCTTCGAGATGGCAACCAAGCACTGATCGACCCAATGGATACTCCTCGCAAACTTGCGATGTTCAAATTACTTGTCGCCATGGGATACAAAGAGATTGAAGTTGGATTTCCAAGTGCAAGCCAAACGGATTTTGACTTTGTTCGAAAAATTATTGATGAGAATTTGATTCCTGATGATGTAATCATTCAAGTGTTGACCCAGGCTCGTGATCCACTGATTCGCCGAACCTTTGAAGCGGTAAAAGGATCAAAGCAAGCGATTATCCATTTGTATAACTCCACATCGGCCCTTCAACGCCGCGTAGTGTTTGGATTAGATAAAGATGGAATCAAAAAGATTGCAACAGATGCTGCCCAGCTTTGCCTTGATCTAGTTGCAACAGTTCCAGAGACAAAGATTTCATTTGAATACTCTCCAGAGTCCTACACGGGCACAGAGCTTGAGTTTGCTGTAGAAGTCTGTAACGCCGTAAACCGAGTATGGAAGCCATCTAAAGAGTGGAAGACAATTATGAATCTTCCAGCAACTGTTGAGTTAACTACTCCAAATGTTTATGCAGATTCAATTGAGTGGATGTGTCGTAATCTTGAAAACCGTGAAAATGTCATTGTCTCTCTTCATCCTCACAATGATCGTGGAACAGGAGTAGCTGCCGCAGAGCTAGGTTTTCTAGCTGGTGCAGATCGAATCGAAGGAACTCTTTTTGGTAATGGTGAGCGAACAGGAAACGTATGCCTTGTAACACTTGGCATGAATTTAGTCTCACATGGCATCGATCCTCATATTGATTTTTCAAACATCGATGAGATTCGACGAACCGTTGAATATGCAAACCAACTTCGCGTGCCAGAGCGCCATCCCTATGGCGGAGATCTTGTCTTTACTGCATTTTCTGGATCACACCAAGATGCAATCAAAAAAGGTTTCGATCACTTAGAACGGGATGCAAAGGCTGCAGGCAAAGAAGTTCGAGATTTCACTTGGGCTGTTCCGTATTTGCCGATCGATCCATTAGATATCGGGAGATCATATGAAGCAGTCATCCGTGTTAACTCTCAATCAGGTAAGGGCGGTGTTGCTTATTTGATGAAGAATGAGCATCACCTAGATCTACCGCGTCGTTTGCAGATTGAGTTTTCAAAAGTTGTTCAGGCAAAGACTGACTCGGAAGGCGGAGAAGTTGATGCAAATGATCTATGGAATATTTTCGAAGATGAATATCTACCAACCGATTCTGCGCCATGGGGACGCTTTCGCCTGAAGGGCTTGTCTCAAACATCAGTGCTTGGAGAAGATGTTCACTTAACTGCAACGATTACCGATCGTGGTGAAAAACATGAACTCAAGGGCCAAGGTAATGGCCCTATTGCAGCCTTTTGTAATATTTTGCAAAACTACGGCGTAGATGTTCGAGTTCTAGATTACTTCGAGCATGCACTTGCTGCAGGCGGAGATGCATCGGCTGCGGCATACCTAGAGTGTGCAATCGATGGTGATGTTTTCTGGGGAGTAGGAATTGATCCAAACACGACAACAGCCTCACTCAAAGCGGTCGTGTCTGCGATAAATCGCGCAATTCGCTAGATCCACGCACTACCTTTACCCGTATGAGTTTGTATCGGGATGAGGCAATCATTTTGCGCACCCAAAAGCTCGGTGAAGCAGATCGAATTATCACCATGCTTACGCGTGAGCATGGTCGAATTCGTGGAGTAGCAAAAGGTGTGCGGCGCACAAAATCAAAGTTCGGTGCTCGTCTAGAACCCGGTAGTCATGTTGATATTCAGCTCTACACCGGAAAAACTTTTGACACAGTCACGCAAGTTGAAGCAATCATGAATTACGGAGAAGCGCTAACTTTTGATTATCAGCGCTGGACAGTGGCATCTGCGATATTAGAGGCGGCAGAAAGATTTACTTCCCAAGAAAATGAACCTGCAGTTCAAGAGTTTCAATTAGTCACAGGTGGCATGAAAGCACTTGCAGAAAATCGTTATGACCCGCTACTTATTCTTGATGCATTTCTTTTGCGCTCACTCGCAGTTGCAGGATATGCACCATCAATGACTATTTGTTCCAGGTGTGAAAAAGATGGACCACATCGATACTTCTCATTAGTTGGCGGAGGATCAGTTTGCGCAGAATGCAGGCCTTCTGCCTGTGCAACACCGGCGGCAGAAACTTTAGATTTAATGGGCGCGCTCCTTAGTAGTGATTGGGAAACGGCATCTTCTAGCGAGCCCCGTTATCGAAGAGAAGCCAGTGGATTAATTGCCGCTTATCTACAATGGCACCTAGAACGCGGACTGCGTTCACTACCAATGGTGGAGCGCGTATGACAATTAAAATTCCACACCACGTTGCAATCGTTATGGATGGAAATGGCCGCTGGGCTCAGAAAAAAGGTTTACCCCGCACTGCAGGCCATGAAGCAGGAGAGGCAGCATTATTTGATGTTGTAGAAGGTGCAATTGAGTTTGGCGTAAAAGAGATTAGCGCTTATGCATTTTCAACAGAGAATTGGCGCAGGTCGCCAGATGAAGTGAAGTTTTTAATGGGATTCAACCGCGATGTAATCCGGCGCCGTCGTGATCAGATGAATGAGATGGGTGTTCGAGTTCGATGGGTTGGTCGCCCTAAACGTTTGTGGAGTAGCGTCATAAAAGAGCTTGAAGAGGCAGAAGAGCTCACAAAGAAAAACAAAACCTTAACTCTTAATATGTGCGTTAACTATGGTGGCCGGGCTGAAATTGTTGATGCTGCTGCAGAGCTTGCTCGCGACGTAAAACGGGGCAAAGTGAAAGCAGATGCCATCACTGAAAAAACCTTTGCTAAGTACTTGGATTCACCTCAGATGAGTGATGTCGATCTTTTCTTGAGATCATCGGGGGAGCAGCGCACCAGCAACTTTCTGCCGTGGCAAAGTGCCTACGCCGAGTATGTCTTTATGGATGTGCTGTGGCCTGATGTAACACGGAAAATACTGTGGAAAGCGATTCAAGAGTATTCGGCAAGAGATAGACGGTTTGGGAAAGCCTAGCTAATTAGCATTTTGAACAAAGGCCGAATATTTCAGCCGTGTGTGCAACCTCGCGGAAACCAAACTCTTCAGCCTTAGCTTTAGCCCAATTTTCGATAGCTCCACCTTCGATCTCTACTGTCTGACCACAACCTTTACACACAAGATGATGATGGTGACCATCTCCACATAAACGATAGATAGCCTCACCGTCATCTCTTCGAAGTAGGTCAACGATCTTGTCATCGACAAGTGATTGCAGGGCGCGATAAACAGTTGTTAAACCAATGCCATCGCCTTCGCGGCGCAAGATTTGATGTAGTTCTTGAGCACTGGCAAATCCGCCTGTGCGTTCAAGCACTGAAATCATTTTAAGATCTGATTTGTTCATGGTTACTTTGATTGTTCGCCTTCATGTGAATGTTCATCTTCGTGCCCATCAGTGTGAGTTGCATCTTCCTGATGGATGCCAACTTCAGCGGTATGGGAATGTGCATCTCCGGCGTGGAGGTAGCTAGAGACTGCCCACATAATCAATACTCCTGCGATTGTGGCTGCCATAGTAAATCGCGAAGAGTGATTTGAATGAGCTTCAGGAAGTATGTGAGAAGTTGCAAGATAGATAATGATTCCAGCAAAGGCTGCTAAGTAGAGTGCGATGAATTCATTGCTCAATGCAAGTGTGGTTCCAAGTGCTGCGCCACTTACTCGTGCAACCGTATCCACGCCAATGAGTGCAAAACTTTTCTTGCCCCAAAGTCCGGATTTAACTAGAAATGAAACAGTGTTCAGGCCATCGCTAAATGCGTGTGCCAGCAAAGCGATAAATACGACAAAACCCAGATCTGAGCTCACTTTGAATGCAACACCCAATGCCAGGCCATCTAGAAATACGTGGCCTCCCATTGCAACCGAACCTAAGACGCCAGAGAAGTTATGAGAGTGTTTGTGGTCGTTGCCGTAATCAGATTCAGCTGGTTCATGGCTTCCAAAGATTTGCTCATAAAAATGAAGTAATAAAAATCCACCAATGAGTGCAACTGAAACAGCAGGTGCGTGGAATATCTCTTGTGTGCCTAATTCAAATACTTCTGGCAATAGGTCAAAGGCCACCAACCCCAAGAGCAATCCAGCAGATAACCCAAGAACAAGATGGAGTCGATCCTTAGCTCGAAGAGCCAGCGCCCCTCCTGCAAAAGTTGAAAGAGCGGTAATGGCTGCAAGTGCGATGGCTACGTTCATGGATCGACAATAGCATGAAAATGGAAATGATTATCATTTCCAAAATAAGCCCGATACGCTCCATACATGATTGCCGTTGCTCGATTTTCAGTTCCGTTGGCAGATGCCGCTCATTTTGAGAGCCAATTGGCCGTATCACTTGATGCTTTTTCGGCATGTGCTGGTTTTGTCGATGGTGAATTTGGCCAGAATCTAGATGATCTAACAATGTGGTCACTTGTGACCCGTTGGGAAAATGTGGGTTCCTATCGCCGAGCTTTGAGCAATAACAATGTAAAGATGAACGCGATTCCAACTTTGGCGCTGGCAATTGATGAGCCCGGTGCATATGAACGGCCGTACTCAGAGTAAAATTCTCCTACGGAAGTAACACTTGTTGCTTAACCGCCGACAGCCAGCCGGATGGAGAATTAAATGGCAACGGATCGTTTAGAAAATATTGTTGGACTTGCAAAGCGTCGTGGATTTGTTTATCCATCCTCTGAAATTTATGGAGGCCTTCGCGCATCATGGGACTACGGTCCACTAGGTGTTGAGCTAAAAAATAATGTTAAGCGCCAGTGGTGGAAGTCCATGGTTATGGGCCGAGAAGATGTTGTCGGTTTGGACTCATGTGTAATTTTGGCAAAAGAAGTATGGGAAGCATCTGGACACGTAGCAACATTTAGTGATCCATTAACAGAGTGCACCGCTTGTAATAAACGCTATCGCGCAGATCATCTTGAAGAAGCCTATGAAGCAAAGCACAAAAAGAAGCCAGCATCATTAGCCGAAGTCAACTGTCCTGCTTGCGGAAACAAAGGTCAGTTCACAACTCCCAAGCAATTCAGCGGTTTGCTCAAGACTTTTCTTGGACCAGTTGAGGATGAATCAGGCCTTGCATACTTGCGTCCAGAAACTGCCCAAGGAATCTTCATTAACTTTGATCAGGTAATGACAACATCACGCAAGAAGCCACCTTTTGGTATTGGCCAAATAGGAAAATCTTTCCGTAATGAAATTACTCCTGGAAACTTTATTTTCCGCACACGCGAATTTGAGCAGATGGAGATGGAGTTTTTTGTAGTCCCAGGAACTGATGAAGAGTGGCATCAATATTGGATTGACACACGCATGGCTTGGTATGTGGATCTAGGAATTAACCCTGAGCGCCTGCGCATTTATGATCATCCAAAAGAGAAGTTGTCACACTATTCAAAGCGCACTGCAGACATTGAATACAAGTTTGAATTTGCAGGAACCGAGTGGGGCGAGCTTGAGGGAATTGCCAACCGAACAGATTTTGATTTAAAGGCCCACTCTGCAGCCTCTGGAAAAGATCTTTCTTACTTTGATCAAGAAAAGGGTGAACGTTGGACACCGTTTGTTATTGAACCTGCAGCCGGAGTTGATCGATGCACGCTAACTTTCTTAATGGATGCATTCACAGAAGATGAAGCACCAAATAGCAAAGGTGAAATGGAAAAGCGCGCAGTTCTAAAACTTGATTACCGTTTATCACCAATCAAAGTAGCTGTATTGCCACTTTCTAGAAACGCCGATCTATCGCCAAAGGCCAGAGATTTGGCAGACCAACTACGCAAAAACTGGAACATTGATTTTGATGATGCCGGTGCTATTGGCCGTCGTTATCGTCGCCAAGATGAAATTGGAACTCCCTACTGCATAACAATTGACTTTGAAACACTTGAAGACAATGCAGTAACTATTCGCGACCGCGACACAATGGCACAAGAGCGTGTTGCTCTTGATCAAGTACAAGCGTGGCTTGCACCGCGTTTACTAGGTTGCTAAAACCACTTCTGCTCCCACTAGCAACTGGTGATCACTTTATTGATCCGCCAGTTGTTCTTGCCCCCATGGCTGGAATAACCAATGCGCCCTTTAGAACATTGTGTAGAGAACAAGGCGCAGGTCTTTTTGTTTCAGAGATGGTTACAGCAAGGGCGTTGATTGAAAGACGGCCAGAAACTTTGCGGATGATTGTTCCTGGCAAAGGCGAGTGGCCACGTTCTGTCCAGCTCTACAGCGTTGATCCAACAACAATGCGAGCAGCAGTTACGATGCTCGGCAAAGAAAACTTGGCTGATCACATCGATATGAACTTTGGTTGCCCTGTTCCAAAAGTTACTCGCAAAGGCGGGGGAGCAGCTCTGCCATTTAAACGCAAACTCTTTAGCAATATTGTCCAAGCTGCAGTAGAGGCTGCAAAACCATTTGGCATTCCTGTCACGGTAAAGATGCGCATTGGTATTGATAGCGATCATGAAACATATTTAGAGGCAGCAAAATCTGCAGCCGACCTTGGTGTTGCATGGGTTGCACTTCATGCCAGAACTGCGGCACAAATGTATGAAGGCAAAGCAGATTGGTCTGCGATTACTCGATTAGTTGATCATTTAAAACCAACTGGAGTTCCTGTTTTAGGCAATGGAGATATTTGGTCTGGCTCTGATGCAGTTGCAATGATTGAACAAACAGGTTGCGCCGGTGTGGTTGTTGGCAGGGGATGCCTGGGCAGACCTTGGTTATTTACTGATTTAGTTGCCGCGCTTAAGGGAGAAGACAAACAGATCACCCCAACGTTGCACGAAGTTCGAGAAGTGATGTTTCGTCACGCACAGTTAATTGTTGAGTATTTAGAATCAGAGGATCGCGGAATGCGCGATATTCGAAAGCACATGGCCTGGTACCTCAAGGGCTTTAGGGTTCCACGAGAAATTCGCCATGACTTAGGAATGGTTTCATCGCTGCAAGAGATGCGCGATTTACTTGATCAATTAGAACAACAACAGTATCCAGTAGAGATTGGTGAAAAACCACGTGGTCGAACAAGTCATGGCCGTGCACCTACGTTGCCAGATGGTTGGCTTAATGATCCAGACGAACTAGTTCATGTTGAACTAGAGGATGCATTTTCAGGGGGATAGATGTTTCTCTTTAGATGGATTCGTCGCACAATCACGATCATTGTAATTTTGGCATTGGTTGGCCCTACCTACGCAGTTGCACAGGTGTGGAGAGCTGCAAATAATCCCATTGTTCGACAAGCCGATGTCATTGTTGTTTTAGGGGCGGCGCAGTTAAATGGAAAACCAGGCGAGGCGCTAGAAGCCAGACTAGTCGAAGCCAAAAGAATTTTTGATTTAGGTCTAGCACCAACAATCATTACCGTTGGCGGCGGCGCACCTGGTGATCGCACAACAGAGGGTGCATCTGGCAAATATTGGCTGCGTATGAACGGCATTGTTGCACGCAAAATTACTGCAGTAGAAGTTGGTCGAGATACCTTGCAAAGCACAAAGGCTTACACAAAGATTATGAAGAAACGTTTTGTAAGTGATGTCATCATTGTTACCGACGCCTATCACTGCAAGAGAGCAATGACCATGGCAAATGATGAGGGCGTAGTCAGTACATGCTCTCCTGTGCAAACGGGTCCAAACACTTTAGAAAACAGCGGTTACAGGTACTTAATTCGTGAGGCAGCTGCATATCTTTCTTATATAACTGTTGGCCGGCGAGGAATAAATGTAAGTGATCGTTTACCTGATGCAGACATTGTCACTAAGGTGCTTCCATGACCTACAGCAGTTTTGACCAAGAGAGATTCTTGGACGAGCCAGCAAAGCGTCCTGGTCGCACAGAATTTATGCGAGATCGTGCACGAGTAATTCATTCGGCAGCTCTTCGCCGATTAGCTGCAAAAACTCAAGTTGCCGTTCCTTGGGAAAATGATTTTCAACGCACACGGCTTTCTCATTCTTTAGAGTGCGCACAGATCGGACGAGAACTCGGAGAATCACTCGGCGCCGATCCTGATCTACAAGACACTGCATGTTTGTCACATGATTTAGGACATCCACCTTTTGGGCACAACGGTGAAGAAGCGCTAGCTGTGATTGCAGAAGATTTTGGTGGCTTTGAAGGAAATGCTCAGAGCTTTCGATTACTTGTACGCCTTGAAGCCAAAACAGTTGATTCCAATGGCAAAAGTATCGGGCTCAACTTAACGAGAGCATCACTAGATGGTGCAACAAAGTACCCATGGCCACGAAGTGAAAACTCTCGCAAATTTGGAGTCTATGACGATGATGTTGAAGTCTTTAGTTGGATGCGCGAGGGCGCACCTGCTGGAAAAAAATGTATTGAAGCTCAAATCATGGACTGGTCTGATGATTGCGCATACTCTGTCCATGATTTAGAGGATGCAATCTTTGCAGGGCAAGTCTCAGTAAAAACATTCGAAAAAGATTTTGCAGATTTATACACAGTCATGACGCGGGACTATAAAAGCGATGCGACAGAACAAGAAGCGTTAGATGCACATAAACGGCTATCAGAGCTTTCTGCATGGCCTCATTACTATGACGGGAGCCATCGAAGTCTTGCTCGACTCAAAGACTCAACAAGCCAGTTAATTGGCCGCTTTGTTCTAGCCGCTGAAGTTGAAACACGAAGAGTTCATGGCGATGGGGATCTATCTCGCTATGGGGCAAATCTTGAGATTCCACGTGAACAAAAAGTAGAAGTAGATTTCTTAAAATCCCTTGCTGGACACTATTTGATAAATGCCGCGCACTCTCAAGAGCGGTATGCAAAACAACAAGTAATCATTGGTGAATTAGTTGAGATGCTCTTGAAATATCCACATGAGCTTGACTCGTTTTTTAAGAAGCCCTGGGATGAAGCAAGTGATGAGACAGCCAAAATGCGCGTGATTATTGATCAAGTAGCAGCCCTTACCGACCCCGGAGCCTATGCCTTGCATGCACGTTTGATTGCCAATCGGTAGGGTTTGATTATGAGTGGTCGCATTCGAGAAGACGATGTTGCATACATCCGCGACCGTGCTCCCATCGATGAAGTCGTCGCAGATTATGTGCAACTAAAAAGCGCCGGTGGTGGACAGAAAAAAGGTCTTTGCCCGTTCCATGATGAGAAGTCACCTTCTTTTCACGTAACACCCAGCAAAGGTTATTTTCACTGCTTTGGTTGCCAAACAGGTGGCGATGTCATTGCATTTTTAATGAAAATTGATCATTTAACTTTTACAGAGACAATTGAACGCCTTGCCGATCGAATCGGTTACACATTGCGTTATGACGAAGGTTCATCTGGCCCAGTAGTCACATCAGGTGCGCGCAGCCGATTAATCAGTGCAAATCTTGAGGCAACAAAGTTTTATCAAGAACAACTCAACACATCACCAGGGGCTGCCCACGGCCGTGAACTTTTAACGAAGCGTGGCTTTGATAAGGCAGCATGTGATCAATTTGGAGTTGGATATGCACCAGATGAATGGGATGGGCTGACCAAACATCTTCGAGCACTCGGATACACAATTGATGAACTTGAATTGGCTGGTTTATCAAAGATGGGGCAGAGAGGTCCCATTGATCGTTTTCGCAATCGCCTCACATGGCCTATCCGTGACATCTCAGGTGATGTGGTTGGTTTTGGAGCAAGAAAACTTGCAAGTGATGATGAAGATCAAGGTCCAAAGTATTTAAATACACCTGAAACTCCTATCTATAAGAAGAGTCAGGTTCTTTACGGGTTAGATGTTGCAAAGAAAGAGATTGCAAAAAAGCGACAGGCTGTCATTGTTGAGGGATACACAGATGTTATGGCTGCGCATTTAGCAGGAATTACTACTGCAGTTGCAACATGTGGAACTGCATTTGGCGCTGACCACATTCGAATACTACGCAGATTGCTGATGGATGATGATGCTTTCCGCGGCGAAGTGATCTTCACATTTGACGGAGATGCAGCTGGCCAAAAGGCTGCGCTTCGAGCATTTAGTGAAGATCAAAAGTTTGTTACTCAGACTTTTGTTGCCGTAGAACCAGATGGGTTAGATCCATGCGATCTTCGCCAAGAAAAAGGCGATGCCGCCCTTCGCGACTTAATTGCACGTCGTGTTCCACTTTTTGAATTTGCCATACGCGCAGAGCTGGCACACCACAAACTGGATTCGGCAGAGGGACGTGTCAATGCACTGAACTCTGCAGCTCCGCTTGTTGCACAAATTAGAGATAAATCACTTCGCCCCGAATACACAAGACTTCTTGCAGGATGGCTCGGTGTAGAGGTTGAGATTGTCACACGAGCAGTTGCCCAAGGTGCCAAGTCTGCACCTCGCACTCAAGGCGCACAGATTGAACAAAGCAATGAAGAGGGTGTAACCCAGCAAGAAAAATTTAGGCCAGATCCAAATGAGGCCAGATTAATTCTTGAGCGAGAAGTACTAAAGTCACGCTTGCAAGAGCCAAGTTTATTTGTTGATGGTTTATGGAGTTCAATAGAGGCAGAGGCATTTACACATCCTGCATATAGCGCGCTACAAAAAGAGATCTCTGCGCATGAAATAATCACACCAGAGTTGATAACAGATGAAAATGTTAGAGCCTTATTTACCGAACTAAATGTTGAACCAATTAGATCTGATGGAAAACCCACACATGTTTATGTTGTCAGCATCGTTGCACGTTTGCGAGAAGTTGCGATATCCCGCTCGATTGCAGAGTTGAAATCTTCACTGCAAAGACTCAATCCAGTTGAGAATGAAATCGAATACAACGCAGCTTTCGCCCAGTTGGTGGCTCTAGAGAGCGCCCGCAGATCCCTTCATGACTTGGCATTGGGTAGCCTCTAACCAACTTTTAAGGTGGCCGTTAGTTTGAGCCACTGCGCTCAGGTGCGATAGAGTTAGCGCTCACGACCGTAATCCCTGATAGCTCAACGGCAGAGCAGTCGACTGTTAATCGACAGGTTCTTGGTTCGAATCCAAGTCAGGGAGCATGAGTATTAACCGCAGAATGGCTTTGCGCGTAGCCATGGCAAGTGCAGTCGCGGCTGTTTTTGGTTCACAAACAACTGCACAGGCATCGGGCACAAGAATTGTTCGGTTGTCGAAAGTAAAAGTAGGCGGCTCACATAAATTCCAACTTGCAAATGGTGCGTCAGCGTTGTTGTTTCGCACTAAAGCAGGAGTATTTGCCTATCAAACTATTTGTACCCACAACGGCGGTTCAGTGGAATATTTTGCAGCAAGCAAACTAATGGTCTGCGGAGTTCACAATGCAAGTTTTGATCCGCTCGCAGCTGGCAAAGTTGTAAAGGGTCCAGATGGATCAGCCGCCACTACCATCAGAGCTCTGCCAAGTGTCAAAGTTAAGGTTGCAGGTGCCTGGATTGTTTTGGGCTAAAGCAAATATTGAACCAACGAGTAATTGTCTATAGGTTGGCTATAAGTTGATTTTAATGTTTCTCTCAGATTTAAATGAAAATGTGAACTTCTTGAAAGATCAAAATAAGTAAGAAAGTGAGCTCCAGATGAAGACCCACGCCAAAGTGATTTCAGGGTTCATTCTTGGCGCCGTTGTAGGAGGCGCCGTCATAGGTGGAATCGCAACTGCAAATGTGACACAGCAATTGGGAGTTAAGGTCTGCGTCGATAAAAAGAGTCAAGGAATTTTCTTGGCACCACCTGCTGGTTGCTCAACGTCTCGAACAGCTTTGACATTAGGTGCTCCAACAATTGACGTTAAGAGTATTGCTGCCGTGGTTGCTCCATCGGTGGTCACAATCAAAGTCACCTCATCTTTAGGCTCTGGCACAGGAAGTGGTTCAATTTATAAGTCAGATAGCAATCTTTCTTACATTGTTACCAACAACCACGTGATAGAAAATGCTGCTACTTCGGGCACGATTTTGGTGGAACTTTTAAATGGAAGCACATTGACTGCTCAAATTGTTGGAAGAGATTCTGCCTATGACATAGCGGTACTAAAGGTTAATCGCGGAAATCTTCCAACCGTTACTGTTGGAGACTCATCAAAAATTAGTGTTGGTGATCCAGTTGTAGCAATCGGTTCCCCATTGGGATTGGCAAGTACAGTCACCAGTGGAATTGTTTCAGCTCTAAATAGGCCCGTCACAACTGGAACATCTGGAACGGAATCTTTTGTGAATGCAATTCAAACTGATGCCGCAATCAACCTTGGCAACTCAGGTGGTGCACTATTGGATTCATTGGGAAGAATCATCGGCGTTAACTCAGCTATTGCAACTTCAGGTGCGGATAGTGGAAACATAGGAATTGGTTATTCAATTCCTATAAATGAGGCCAAGCGAGTAGTAGATGAATTAATCGCTACAGGTAAATCGACCAGACCATTTTTGGGAGTCGAATTTGATAGAACTTACACAGGTACTGGTGCAAAAATCTTCCGCCTTACTGCAGGTGAAGCAGCAGAAAAAGCTGGAATCCCGGTGGGATCAATCATTACAAGTATCGGTGGACTAAGAATTGCAGATTCAACGGCTGCTGTCGTCAGAATTCGCTCTTACGCACCAGGCAGCAAAGTAACCATTGTTGTAGATCTACCCAATGGCTCTGAAAAAACTTTCACAGTTACTTTAGGAAGCACGCCTTCAGGGCAATAAGTAGTTTATAAAACTACTGCGCGTAGTTGTTCTGCAGATTGTTCTGGGCGAAGGTCCATGATGAATGCACCCATTGCTGATTCAGATCCGGATAAGTACTTTAACTTTCCTGGCGCTCTACGAACACTTGTGATCTGCCAATGCAAGCGCAATAGGTCTCGGCCATTGCGCACCGGTGCTTGATGCCATGCTGCAATGTATGCCATTTCAATTCCAAAAACGCCATCCAAACGTTTTGTAACTTCAAGTGCGATCTCAGGAAAACTTGCCCGATCTGCCTCTGTTAACTGCGTTAAATCTGCAACAGGATTTAACGGCGCAACATGTATTTCAAAGGAGTATCTAGATGCGTATGGAACAAAAGCAACCCATCGATCATTTTTGGCAATGATTCGATCTTTTTCCAAAATTTCGCGGGCAATAATCTCATCAAAGAGAACTTTGCCTGTTTGATCTTTGTATTTTTTTGCAACCGACAGCATTTTTTCAACCTTGGGAGGCACGTATGAATAGGCATAGATCTGACCATGTGGATGCGTCAAAGTCACACCTACTTCTTCGCCTCTATTTTCAAAAGCTGCAATGTGCTCAATAAAACTCTCTTTTGAAAGCTCTGCTGTTCTATCGATCCACGCTTCTAAAAGAGTGCGCACACGATCTGCAGATAAATCTTTAAATGAGCCTGTGTGGCTTGAGGTGAAACAAACAACTTCGCACTTTCCAGCTGCTGTCCCTAAATCTGTATCTGGACCCACAATGTCTGGCAACGCCCAATCACCTTGTGGCGTGCGAAGAGATGGTGAACGATTATCAAAAACAACAACTTCAAAATCGTGTTCTGGAACTTCAGTTAGTTTTTCTGAAGTAGAAGGACACAAAGGACACAGTTCCTTAGGTGGTAGAAAAACTCGACCTTGGCGATGTGCTGCCATGACAACCCATTCGTTAACAAGTGGGTCAAGACGAAGTTCACCAATTTCTGGTTGACTCTCTGGCTCTCTGGCATCAACTAAATTGCGCTCTTGCGATTTAGTATCGTAATAGCGAATGGTTCGACCATCGGCTAAATCTCGGTCACTTCTGACCACGCCACCAGTTAGCTTTTTCTGAGCAACCATAATGTGAGCACTCTACCTTTGTTCAGTTAAACCGTGGTTCACCCCAGCAGATTGCATTCAGGCCCACCAGAATTAATTTCGTATCTGCCCCTTGCAACTGTCGGTTGTTGGCTTTTTGGTAGGAGATGGAGTGGGGGTGGGTGATGGAGTTGGCTCTGGCCCCTGGGCAACGACAAAGTTAACGGGAACAGTTGCATCAGCATGAGTTCCTGAAACATCTTCATACAAAAGTTTGCCTGAATAATTTCCTGCTGGAACACCTTTAACTGACAATGTCCAAACACCGCTTGTTTCTCTGATCAGTCTTTGTGTGGGTGCTGGTGATGGTTTTGTGGCTGCATCAAAAACTAACTTCACACTTCCCGTTACAACAGGTAGTGAGGTTGGACGCGTGACATTGACTTTAAAACTAACAGCTTTGTCGCTAGAAGATGCCGCTTGCGCTGTTAGCAACATATTTGATGGCTCTTGCTTAGGCATCAATTCATCAAGTGTTGGAGTCCAGATTCCCTTAACAAGATCTAAAAAAGATCTTTGTGAACCGCTGAATACATTTAAATCAAGGCGGCTTCCAGGAACACCATATTTTGGTGCTATTCCACACGAGGAATACTGCCAAAGCGTCCACTGTGACTCACAATTTTTACTGGTCCATGAATGCACAAAACAACCACCAGCTTTAACACCAGGTTGATTACCCGGTTTAGCAGGATCAATTCCATAGTGGGCAAGCCACAACGGATACTGAGCTAACTCTTTTGTTCTATTCATTGAACCTTCAAGAAAGTTAGCGTATGAATACAAAATAGGAGTTTTGCCTGTTTTTTCCTTTAATGATGCCAAGAAAGTTGTTGCCCATAAAGTCACAGCAGTCCGTGTTGCATTCTTTAGACATGTTCCAGATGCAGAGTAACGAACACATTTGTTTTCAAGATCTAGCGCATAAGGCAGATCCTTTTCTCCATAACCGCCAAGTGAGGCTAATCGCCAAACAACCTTTTGAGCCTGAGCTAAAGCATCTCTTTTAATTCCTTCTTCATCAGTTACATCCGGCAGATATGCATAGTGATAAAAGCCGGTATAGATACCTGCAGCTTGTGCAGCGTTGTGATCCATTGCAGCATATTTCAAAGCCAGTGCATCACCCTTTTCAGTGGTATCTGAGGCTTTAATAAATACAAAGCGCAGACCATTTTCATACATTTTTGCGAAATCAATCTTTGCATCATTTGGATGTTGCCATCGACTGACATCTGCGCCATGTATTCGACCGCCAGGGCCCACTAAATCAATAAACAATGCTGGATCAGAGACACCGGGGTCACCGCTTTTTTCAAGTGCGATGGTGCGCATCGGTGACTGAATGTTTTTCCTATTAACTAGAGCCACAGCTCTATAACGCACCTTGGACTCAAAGGAGGTTGCAGGTTTTACAACTTTCCATGTGCCGGCCCGAGTTACTTGCGTTGTGAACTTAGTGGCATTCCAGGCTCCATTTTTTTCCATCTCAATTGTGACTGTGGTGCCAGATTTATTCGGCTTTAAAGTTCCATAAAGTGTTACCCGAGGTTCGATCGCGTTGGGTGTCTGTTTAACTGTCATTGAAAGCTCTGCTGGTGCTGCATTAGAAGCAGGTATTGGACCAACGCTGATAAGTAATGAGCAGGCAATTACGAAAGATTTAAACTTCATTTTTCAATTAACTCCACTTTAATCTTTAGGACATCTTCAATGACGGACAGTAAATCCGACTTTAAATTAGGGCGGGTCTGTTGATAATCATGTGATGTTGCAAATTTGCGACTATCTGAAAAATCTAAGGTCAGAACTCCATTTTCAAAGGAGCTTAACCTGGCATCAAAATATGCCAGCCAAGCGATGCGATTCTTGGCCTCAAGTGCATCTAGCACTTGATTCCACTCAGAACGAATCTGTGAAAGCTCCATAGTCCCCAACATTACAGGTGTAAATGAAATGATTTCCTTGGCTAGTGTGTGGGCGCGCCAATCCAACTAAAGAATTCGCGGACTAGTTGAACACGCATATTTTTGGTTCTATCTGGCTGCACATTTAACACCTGTGCGATTCGGGAAACGATCTGCTCCACAGCCTTTTCACTGACAAATCGGATGCGTCCAATCTCAGCATTTGTTAAGCCCTTGGCTACTAATCTCAGTGTTTCAATTTGAATGTTTGTTAATTTTGACATCATCGATTCTGAAACTTTACTGCTCAGTGCCAAGTTGCCATTGATCCAAACAGGCAGGGCGCCTTTGTCTATTTGTCGCGATTGGCTCAGAACATCACAGAGAGAGGCGATGGTGGTGATTGTGTTTTTAAGTACCAGCATTGACCCATCGGGAAGATCTGCGTGAACCTCACCCAGAATTCGCAAATCTGCGCAAGGAACCAAAATGACAATTCCTATCTCTGGATCTTCAAGACGCAGATCACGGGCAATCGCAATTGAACGCTCATCAGAATTATGCATATCGATTAAGAGAGCATTGGGGTGGAGGGTACGTTGAACTGCAATCGCACTTGAGCTTTTAGAGACCTC
>JAIXXJ010000031.1 GCA_027490815.1 Streptomycetaceae bacterium | reverse complement strand
TACCGTCAAATGCTGAATCTTTCACGATTAGCGTTCCATCAACGTAATTTATAGCTCCACCATTTCCGGTGGTGAAATTGTTCTTAAATAATGAATCTGAAATGGTGACCGAACCAGATGCCGCGATCGCACCTCCACCACCCTGGCCTTCATATTCAAATGAATCGGAGAAGATATCCGCAATAGCAAAATTATTTTCGAATTCAGTGGAGTAGGTCTTCTCCGGTTGTAGCAAAGACTCAAAAATTTCGAGACTTTCATCAGCATAAAGCGCACCGCCATCGACCGATGCAATGTTTGCATTAAATGTTGAGGCAGTGATCTCGACCTTTTCTCCATAAACAGCTCCACCTGACCCAATCAGTTCATACACTGGGTCTGGATCATTAGCTACTTGAATAAATGCAGGAAGTGCCCAGTTTTCTTCAAACCGACTTCCCAGTATCTGAAGGAGACCTAGAAAGAAAATAGCACCGCCGTCGCCCTGAGCAGAATTCTGACTAAATTCAGAATTATGGATAGCAACTACCTGTGTAATGCTTGATTGTTCATTGTTAAGGTCTTGGTCTGATTCCATCATTGAAGGCGAAATTTCGACAATGTCCCCAGAATAATATTCGGTGTTTTCTATATAAATGGCACCACCACCTGATCGAAAAGTGAGACCACCCATGCCAATATATGGAAAATATCCACCATCTCCCATGCCTAAGGATAAGAATTCGCCACTAACTTCGAAGAAACAAGAAATCTGATCAAATTGAGAATCTTGATTCTCTTGGGCTGCGCACTCATCCCGAAATTCGCGTAACTCAGTGCCTGCAAGCGATGCAATATTTCCAGTGAATGTCGAGCTGTTTACTTCCATGGCGCCGCCATGCACTACAGCGCCCCCAAAGAACAATGACGTGTTATTTATAAAATCAGAACTGTTTATTACTAGTTTCCCTGAACTTCCGACGATAGCACCGCCACCAATTCCCCCATGATTAGACTCAAATGTGGAGTCACTAATGGATGATTTTTCCTCCGAAGCAGATGAAATGAAAATCGCTCCGCCTGCTTCTTCTGCCGTGTTATCTTCAAAATTTGCATCTGAGATTTTTACTGAATCCCCTGCATAGATTGCTCCACCAAAATCTGCACTGTTTTCTGTAAAGTAGGTTTTTTCCGAGGGAATACTGGGTTTTAGGATGATTACTTCAGACTCACCATAAATTGCTCCACCCTCATCCATGGCAACATTTTCAATGAACTCCGAATTTGAAACAGTAACTTTTCCTGCTGCTGAAATCGCACCACCACTACCTTCGGTAGCTGTGTTGTTGTTTAACGTAGAAGCAGAAACCGTAACGTCGCCACCTGCTGTTATAGCGCCACCATTAACTTCAGCCGTGTTGTTCGAGACGGTTGAAGTATCAGATACTGCAACACCAGCAAGTGTCGATATCGCGCCACCACTGCCTCCTGTTGCGGTGTTGCTTGAAACAGCTGAGTTGACGACTGTAACTTTTGATTCTGCAGAAATCGCACCACCGTTTACGCTGGCGGTGTTGTTATAAATGTTAGTGCCGGAAGTTACAGTGACCTCACCCTTAGCTGAAATCGCACCACCATTTCCAGATGCAGCGGTGTTTCTAAACATGATTGAACCTGAGGGATTTGTGGCGCTGTCACTTGACCCACTGTTTCCTTGACCAGCAGAAGTACTGTAAACATTAGATCCAAGAGTGAGAGAGATGCTTGTTGATGCCGAGAATGTACTTTCACTTGCTTCAGAAGTTGTCTCTGCAGCCACGGCAGAATAGACACTTCCAGTCGTGGGTGCATTAACGGGGGTTGAGGAATTGCTCCCAATAGTTACTTCACCACCCGATGAAATACCGCCACCGTCTTTACCTGCCCCGTTTTCAGCTATTGAAGAGTCCATGATTTGAACTGTGCTGGTTGCACCTTTTGCTGCAATAGCTCCGCCATCTCCGGTTGTAGCGAAGTTGTAACCCAAGCCAGAATTAGTGACACTTACCGAACTGCTTGCGCCAGTTACTGCAATAGCTCCGCCATCGCCGGTTGTAGCGGTGTTAAGACCCAAACTTGAGTTAGTAATGCGCACGGCACCCGCAGTCCCAGATGCTGAAATGGCTCCGCCATTTCCTTCTGCGGTGTTAGTGGCTAAGCCAGAATTGGTGACCTCTACCGTACTGGTTGCACCAGTTGATGAAATCGCACCGCCATCCCCACTTGCGGTGTTAGATGCCAAGCCAGAATTTGCAATTGTCACGTCACCACCTGACGTAATGGCACCGCCATTTCCAGAAGTGGCGGAGTTGGCCACAAGGACAGAACTGCTACTGACATTCACAGCACCACCCGCTGCGATTGCACCACCGTTTCCTCCAGCGGTGTTTAGACCCAAACTAGAGTTAGCAACGCTTACTGCACCTGTAGTCCCAGATGCTGAAATTGCACCACCGTTTCCTCCAGCGGTGTTATTGCCCAAACCAGAATTGGTGACCTCTACCGTACTGGTTGCACCAGTTGCGGAAATTGCACCACCATTTCCGTTTGTCGCCGTATTGCCTGAAACTTCAGCTTGAGCGACTGTGACCGTGCCAGTAACTGAAATCGCTCCGCCTGACCCACCAGCTGCGTTGTCTTTCAGCTGTGAGTTTGAAGAATCCGCGGCGGTCGACACGATGACCGAAGTCGCTGAAATCGCTCCACCATTTCCCGTGGCCGTATTTCCATTTAGCGCTGAACTTATAACGTTCACAGTTCCTTCAGCTTTGATCGCGCCACCATCCTGCTCCACCGCATTTGGCCCGGATTGAGCTGCAACATTTCCTGTTAGGTTTGAGTTCACCAAGGTGACATCACCGGGTGTTGAAATTGCAGCTCCACCAGATTCTGAAACAGCATTACTGATTGTGGTGTTTACAAGAACGACAGTTGGAGTGACTACGACAGGCCCAGTGCCTGTTTCGCTAATTGTTTCCTTAACTTGAATCGTGACTCCTGGGTTTGCGGATTCCTGTGTCTGGCCTGCAAACTCCGAACCTTGCGGGTTCTCAGGATTTGTCCGCGCTTGGATTATCACATTTTCAATCTTTACCTCTGTTGTTGCCTGATTTGCAGCCGGCCCAGTGGTGGGGGTGGCGGGATGGGCATCGGCAGAGGGGTTAATTGCGATTAGGGGTGCACCAGAAGCGACGCTGTCACCCCGCACAATTGTTAGAAGTGGTGAGCCCCCAGAATCTGTTGGAGCAGTGATCGTGATGTTTGTTTTGATCTCTAGGGTTGAGTTCAATACAAGCTTTGCAGTGTTGTTATAAGCAGCACCTTCAACCGTCGCATCCTGGAACCCGATCGTTACTGAAGGCACGGCACGTGAATTCGCATCTTCAACGGATTTACGAAGGGTCCAGTTTTCGGCACCATCTGGAATGTCATCAAGCAACGAGGTCACACAGTAAGAGTTATTAGCCAAGTTGGTATTCAAACACTCAACACCCCAGGAGCTGGCGGCGCCCCCGGGAGAGGCTTGGGTGATCAGGGTTGCGATACCAAGGGCAGCTACTCGATACAGGGTTCGACATTTGAGCCCTGGTTTCCGCGTGATTACTAAATGATTTCTTTCCATGGAGAAAGAATCGCTGGCGCAAAGGTTTTCTACTTTAATCAAGCGGGGAAAACCTTTGGCCGCTTAAGGGTTTTCCCTAAAAGGGGCAGATATTTCTTTAACTTTGCTCAATACTTCTTTCATGGCATTGGCAAAAGTATTGGTGATTGAGGATGATCACTTCATCCGATCGACACTATCTACTTTGTTATCCCATAAAGCATTCGAAGTTGTTGGCTCGGTTGCAACCGCACAGGAAGCTTTACTGGTTCAGCAAAAGCACAATCCACATGTTGTGATCAGTGATTTAGATTTGGGGCCAGGGCCAAATGGCATAGACATCGTCACATCCATGCGACGCTACAACCCAACTTTAGGAGTAATCCTTCTTACCTCCTTTACTGACCCACGACTAGCTGATTCAAAAAACTCCCCACTTCCCAAAGGCACTCTTTATTTCACCAAGTCACAGATCCATGACATATCTATTCTCTTCACCGCAATAATTCAGGCCAAGCATCTTCCCCTTAATCACACTCGCAAGCCGATCACCTCAGAGTTTCTGCTCACTGAGGCTCAAATTGATATTTTGCGGCTGGTATCAGAAGGATTAACCACTGCCAGCATTGCCGATTCCCGTGGGGTGAGTGAAAAATCTATTGAGGCAGCGCTCAAGCGAATTCATACGGTGCTTGAACTGCCCCGAGAAAAATCGCTAAACCCACGAGTGCAGCTAACTAGGGCATTTTTTGAACTCAGTGGAAAGTCGCCTCGGAATAACTAGCCCATATGCCTAACAACAACCTCCCCGTCCGATTACGGTTTAACTCCAACTCATTTGCTTTATTTGCAACAGCATCCGTAATTTCAATTCCGCTCATCAAGCCCGATGGCGTATTAAATGACTCGATGTTACTGCTTGGAGTTGGACTAGCGGTGACCATGGCTACAGGCTTTCTAGTCCTTTTGGCTTCTCAAGTTACAGATTCAACACTAAAAAAACTTGATACCCAAAGAAACAATTGGTTGATTCTCTTGATGATTGCATTAATTGGTGCATTCCGTGGGTGTTTCATATCCTTTGGTTTAGATCTGATTGGTTTAGAGGAATTGGCAGATCTTGAAACTCGTATTGTTACCTCAACTTCTACGACTTTGCTGTGGTTTTCACTTTCAATTTATCTGTTTTCCCTTCATGAAAACTTCAAGAAAGAGTTTGATCAGTTTGTTAGAAGCTCCTTCATTACCCTGGCCAAGATAAACCCACTCAGTTTGCGCAGAATTCCTCCAGCTATTTCTCCAGAGATTCGGGAGATTGAGTTCAAGATTCAACAAACTCTCAACTCAACCTTTCAATCTATAGTATCTAAGGAGATTTTGATCGCAGCTGCTCAGCAGCTTCGAGATTGCATAGAAGTTAGCATCCGACCCCTGAGTCATAGATTGTGGCTTCAAGCTGGAAAAAAGTATCCAAAAATTTCTTTATGGGCTCTTGTAAAGGGTGGAATCAAGAAACAAGATTTCTCAATATTCCACGTCAATTTCTTTTTAACTTTCATCACTCTCCCTAATTTGGGGACCTCAATTGGTTTATCTAGGGCAATTTTGGCAATCTTGATTATAAATCTCGTCATATTGGGATATTTTTCATGGCAACGAAGGTTCAGTCTAAAGCGTTCGTCCTATCAAACTTTGCAACGGCTTTTAAATCTTGTGATACCCGGATTAATAATTGGATTAATTTTCTACATTCTTAATAAGTCCATATTTCTTTACGACTTTTTGCTTTATAACTTTATCTATGTCCTTATTTGCCCTTTTGTTTTTGTTGCAGCCGCAACAATCCAATTAATGCGCCAGGATCAGGCTCAGTTTATCAAGGAGTTACACGCCGCACTCGAAGTTCGCATTCCTTCCCAGGAAGGAGTCGATGGTGGCCAATCTGGTAAAGAGGTAGCAGGATTTCTTCACAACTCAGTTCAGAGCGAGCTATTGGCTCTAAGTTACCAATTTGAGGAGTTAGCTCATGATCCAGAATCTGAAGTAACTAAAGCGGCGCTTGAAAAACTAGCCTCATCGTTGAGCTCGCAGATCACAAAGAATTTTGAAAATTTTAATGAAAAGCCCCATGAAAGATTATTGGCACTTGAAGCTGCGTGGAAAGGGATTGTCGAAATCGAGTTCACTACAGATCCCACTTCCCTGTCGAGTGTTTTCTGCGCCCACGATGCGGTGCAAGTTATCGAAGAGGCCATCACAAACGCTGTTCGAGCAGCCGGAGCAACACACATAGTTATCTCATGGGAGCTTGCCAATCAGGGTCAACTTCAACTTTCAATTTCGGATAATGGTGCACCAAACGCTCACGGAATTAGCGGTCTTGGATCTCAATGGCTCGATGACATCGCCTTCGGCAGATGGAGTCGAGGTTTAATAGATGGCCAAACTACCTTGCTAGTTCGATTTAGCGAGTAAAGGCTTCTAGCAATAACGCCTTTTGCTCATCTTCATGCAAGTGATGGCTTCCAGTTGCTGGAGATGCCGTTGCACGACGAGAAACACGACGCAAGATGCGATCACCAAATCCATGTCCACCATGTGCATCTGATGT
>JAIXXJ010000018.1 GCA_027490815.1 Streptomycetaceae bacterium | reverse complement strand
TTGACCGGATTGAATCTCAAAAGAAATCTGCTCGACAATCTTTATTCCACCACGAGTAATGGCGATATCAACATTTGAAAGTTTGACGACGCTCATTCTTTGCCCTTTCGATCGATACCAATCGCAGCTTTTGCAAAGGAATCGGTAATGAAGTTAACGCCAATTGTGAACAACGCAATTGCAGCAATTGGCGCAAGCACACCCCAAGGCTGGACAGTAAGAGAACCTCTGTTCTCGTTAATCATTAATCCCCAGTCTGCAGCCGGTGGCTGTAGACCAAGACCTAAGAAACTTACTGCTGCAACTAAACCAATGGAATACGTCATACGCAGACCAAACTCAACTAATAGGGGAGAGGTAACATTTGGTAACAACTCACTAATAATGATTCTTTGACGTTTTTCTCCCACTGCAATTGCTGCCTTTATGAAATCTCGTTCCATAACTTCTGCAGCAGCAGCTCTAATGATTCGAGCAGTTCGTGGGGCATGTGTGAATCCGACTGTCACTGCGATCAAGAAGACGCTAGTACCAAATCCTGAAACAACAAGTAGAACGAATACGATCTGAGGGAATGCAAGCAAAATATCGTTTGCTCGCATGATCAAACCATCAGTTCGTTTTTTAGCAGATGCTGCAAATAGGCCAATTAAAAGCCCAAGTCCCACACCCAAAACTGTTGAGATAAAGGAAAGACCAATAATTGATCGCCCGCCGCTTAAAAACCGTGAGTAAACATCTCGGCCAAAGTAATCAGCACCAAGCATCAAAGTGTCAGAACGTGGTGCATTTGGTACATCAACAAACTCATCAAATGTATATGGTGCAAAAAATGGACCAAAGATTGCCAAGAATAGAATTCCAAGAACGATGGCGCCACCCAGCCTTGCGTAGCCCTGTTTAAATGTAAGAGCAACTAAAGTACGGAACTGAGATTTAGGTTTCATTTTCTTTTCTATCTTCTTTTGCATTACTGATCCCCATCCATTGCCGCAAAGACATCACTGGTGTCATTTTTTCTTGCGTGCTTTGTGCGAAGCCTTGGTGTAGACAAAATGGTTCCAATGTCTGCCAAAATATTGAGGACTACATATAGAGCGGCAATCATTAATGTAATTGCCTGAACGATTGGAAGATCACGCGCCTTTACCGAATCAATCATTACTGTTCCAATTCCAGGATAAGCGAAGACGGCTTCAACAACTACGACACCACCTGCAAGCCAAGCAAGCTGCAATGCAATTACTTGGATGGTTGGCGCGATTGCATTAGGAAGAGCGTGGCGCAAAATCACTGTTCTCTCAGATAAACCTTTCAATCGAGCCATCTGAATGTATTCAGACTCCATTACTTCGATCATCGAACCGCGCATGATTCGAGAGACATATGGCGTAACAGCCAAAATCAAAGTAAGTGATGGCAAAACCAAAGACATTGGATCTGCCCAGGCTAATGTCCCTGGTTCAACAAAGGAGATAGCAGGAAAGATCTGAAAAATGTTCGTTGCAAGTAGGAAGACAACAAAGATTGCGACCACAAACTCTGGAAGAGCAGCAAGTACTAGTGTGAAAAGCGAACTGACGTTATCAAAAATCTTTCCACGTCTAACAGCTGCATAGACACCGATTAGGATAGAAAGAGGAATAGCAACAATTCCAGATGATGCCATCAAAATAAGAGTATTTTGAATTCGCTCTCCAAGGATTGCTGAGACAGATGTTTCACCTGTCAGGGTCATTCCAAAATCTAAACGCAGCGCATCACTTGCCCAACTAAAGTATTGAACCCACAAAGGATCATCCAGATTTAGCTGCTCTCTAATTGCAGCTAAGCGCTCTGGTGTTGCTGTGTTTGCTAGGTATGAAACAGCAGCATCGCCAGGTAACGCCTGTGTGGCCATAAAGACTAAAACTGTAAGAGCAATGATGATTGGGATTCCAGCCAAGATACGGCCCAAAGCAAAGAGTAATAATCCACCTTGGTTAAAGAAATCCCGAATTTTGCTCATCATTAAGCCCTACTAATTCCCACTAATGAACCTGCGATCTTCTCATCAATAATTACAAGAGTACGAGCTCCATCACCTTTTCGTAAACGTTCAAATGCAGCTTCTATGCCATTCAAATCAGCCACATGTGAAACAACATCTGCAACGTTGATACGTCCTTCACCAGCCATTGCAATCATCTGAGGAAGCTCGACTGGAACATTTGCAGATCCATAGAGTGAGCCTTTTAATCCTTTTTCAGACAAGAACTCAATAGCAGGAATCGAAACTTCAACACCACGTGGTGCTAGTCCGACAACAATTGCTGTTGCACCCGCGCGGATAACATCCCATGCGGTGCGAATCGTCTCTGGGCGGCCTACAACTTCGAATGCATGATCGACTCCACCAGGAACAATTGCCATGACATCGGCAACAACGTTTTTCTTTGATGCATCAACTACATGAGTTGCTCCATGCTTTTTTGCACGCTCTAGGTTTGCTGGCTGCATGTCTACGGCGATAATTTTGCTTGCACCGGCTAAACGAGCACCTGCAACAACTTGCAGACCAACGCCGCCGCAACCAATAACTGCAACTGTCTCACCAATCTGCACCTTTGCAGCATTGCGCACAGCGCCAATACCTGTCATTACACCGCAACCAAGTAATGCTGCTTGCCATAACGGCACATCTGCCTGAACAGGAACTGCAGAACCTGCAGGCACAACTGCTTTTTCAGCAAAGCAAGAAACAAAGTTAAAGTGGCGAAGCTCTGTGCCATTTTTCTCGTGAAGGCGAGAAGTTCCATCCAATAGGTTTCCTGTGTAGGCATGCTCTCCAGCAACTTCACACAAATTAAAGCGAGTGGCGATGCACTCTTTACACTGGCGGCAAGGAGGCACAAAGTTAAATGCAACGCGATCGCCAACCTTTACGTTAGTAACTCCTGTACCGATTTCTTCAACTACTCCTGCGCCTTCGTGGCCCAAGATAATTGGCCAGCGAGTAGTTCCAAGGTTTCCATCGGCTAAGTGAACATCTGAGTGGCAGACACCAGCAGCAGCGATGCGAACAAGGATCTCACCTGCTTTAGGAGCATCTAGATCTACATCTGCAATCTCAATTGGTGAGTTACCTCGTGTGATTGCCGCTTTGATAGTTTGCTTACTCATTATTTTCCTTTTCCTTTAGTCTCTAGACTTTCCTCGAACCGTGCATCACGCCAAGCTAACGCTTGCTTTAAACCTTCTTTACGGACAATGTCATCAAACTCTTTTTGCTCTGGACTGTCGCTGCCATTGAGGATTGCTGAAACATCCATGTTTGCGCTAATTGCCTGACGAATACCTGTTGCCTCTTGTGCTCGGATTAAGCCAATTTTTGTAAGGCGCAGAGTGGAAAGGGGAGTAGGTGCGATCTTCTTGATTAAGGCACGTACTTCATCGTGCAAGCTCTCTTCGCTAACAACTTTGTTGATCAAGCCAATACGCAAGGCTTCTTCAGCGTCAATTGTGTCACCAGTAAACAAAAGCTCATTTGTTTTCTTTTGCCCGATGATAAATGGCATCAAAAGCGTTGCAGGTCCTGATCCATACTTAACTTCAGGCTCACCAAACTTTGCTTTATCTGTTGCAATAATCATGTCGCAGGCCATTGCCAATTCACATCCACCAGCCAAGACCCATCCATGGACAGCTGCAATTGTTGGCTTTGGGAAAGACCACAACTGCATTGTTAGGGAAACATCATCTTCTAAAATTCCGTGCCAGCGCAGTGCGCCACTAATCTCATCTTCTGCCAATTCAGATAAGTCATACCCGCTAGAAAATGCACGTCCATTTGCTGTTAGAACTAAGACTTTGGTGTTGTTATCAACTGCAGCGCTGTTTAGCTCTGCGCGCAGTTCGTTAACCATGTCGTAGTTGATGGCATTTAACTTGTCAGGGCGATTGAGGGTGATCCAACGTGTTGGCCCAACTTGCTCAACTGTTATCGTTTTCATTTACTTATTCTCACTCTCTGAATCGATTACAACAAGTGCATCTACTGCGATAGTAGCTTTGTCATAGATAATCATTGGGTTTACATCGATTTCTACGATCTCTGGGTGCTCGTGGGCAATACGCCCCAAAGAAACCAGTGTCTTAGCTAAGACACCATGTGCATCATCTAGACCGGACTCGGCCACCATCTCTTGTGCAGTTGCAAGGTCAACTGGTCCAAGCATTGTTACTGGTTTTTTTGATTCAACAGTTACGCCACCATGTCCAACAGCCAGGATGGGACCAAACTCTTCATCGCGCACCATTCCAACTAACGCCTCTACTCCTTGTGGAATCTGTGCTGCGATAAATGCAACTCCACCTAGCTTTTCAACTGCTGCAATTGCTTCGGCTTCACTTTTAATATTTAGGATTACGCCACCTGATGCGCTCTTATGTGCAGGTCCATCGGACTTAACAACAACAGGAAAACCAAGAGCTGCGGCAACAGGACCGGCTTGATCAGAAGATGTAACACGTTTTCTAGATGCAATTGGAACTTTGTAGAGTTCTAAAATCTCTGCTGATTCAAACTCAGGAAGTGCGCCAGTTCGCGTAACAAACTGTGAAATCTCAATGGGTGCACCAAAATCTTGGTTTAACGTTGCAGCTTTTTTCCAGTTGCCTGCCCGACCTAGCGCTGCCATTGCACTATTGATGCCGCGCAAAAGTGGAAGCTCATACTTAGTACAGATATCTAAAATTGCTTGCGGTGCATCAACAGAGTGGACAGAGACAACCGCCGGCGAGATATCAAACTGCTCTGCAGTTTTGCCAAGTGATTCAACAACCATTTCACACCAGACTTGTTCATCATCTCCTCGGAATCTAGAGATATCAACTTGTGCAACTAATACATCATAGGCTTTTGACTCTGCCAAAATCTGCATGGATCGAGGAAAGACAACCTCTGGAACATCAATACCCCAAGCATCAAGTGGATTTTGTGGGTGCAAGTAATTTGGAAACTCTTTGTTCAGCTTTGTTGCAGTCTCTTGTGGCAACGTTGAAAACACTAGGCCGTTGTTCTCAGCGCGATCGGCCATCAAACCGCACTCACCGCCAGATTCAGATACTCCGCTAATTCGAACACCACGTGGTCTGCGCTTCTTACCAAGAACTTCTAGCGTCTCTACCATCTCTGGAAAATCCTCTACTTCAATTGCAGAAAATCTCTTGAGCGTTGCAGAAAACGCCTGATTAGATCCAACAACTGCACCAGTGTGGGCCAACGCAATGCGCTTTGCTACTCCAGATTTACCAACTTTCAGTGCAACTACTGGCTTACCAGCTTGTGCGCATTTTTCTAATGCGGCAATGAATGCATCAGGCCTGCGAATAGTTTCAATGAAAATTCCAACTGCGCGAGTCTCTGGATCATCGGCGCTAAAGTTCATAAAGTCAGATACATCGCGATTTAGTTCACTGCCAGTAGATGCAATGAAGCGAAAGCCAACACGTGGACCGATTGTTGTAAATGCTTCTGCAATAGAACCAGACTGAGATGAAATTCCAACATGGCCTGTGACAAATGAATCAGAGATAGATCCAATCCATGGTGACCCACCAGGCTTTGCAATTCCCATGCAGTTTTGACCAATAATCATCGATCCATTTGCAGCTGCTCGCTCACGAATTCTTGCCGCAATTAAGGGACCATCAGCCCCTGCTTCACTACCAAGGCCTGGAAAGAAAAATGCTCGAGTTCCACGATCCATTAGTTCATAGACAGCTGCTTCAACTCTTTCATGTCCAACCATGACAACTGCAAGCTCTGGAGTTGTTGGTAGATCTGCAATCGATGGCACACATGAAAGGCCCAAAACATCTGATTTGCTTGGATGCACACCTACAACAGGAATTGTGCTCATCAACATGTTTCTTACAACGGCCGCGCTTCTAATTGAGGGTCCAATGATCACACTGGAGGCAGGATCGATTAACGTATTAACTGGTCTTAACAACTCGTTCAACGTTTCTCCCCTTTCCGTTGTAGATCTTTGCTTTAACTAAAAGTTCATATTGATGTATTGAAGTTCCTGATACTCCAAGAGTCCGTCTTGTCCACCTTCGCGGCCATCACCTGATCCCTTTGTTCCACCAAATGGTGTCTGCACATAACCAAATGAAGATCCGTTGATTACGACCATTCCATATTCCAAAGCTTCAGAAACACGGTGGGCGATAGCTAGATCCTTAGTAAATAGATATGCACCAAGTCCAGACTCGGATGCATTTACAGAATCGATCATCTCTGCCTCTGATGTAAATGGCTCAAATGCAACTAGTGGTCCAAATGTTTCATGGCAGGTAACAAGTGCATCCTTTGGTGCATCAACAATGATTGTTGGAGCACACCAACGCTTTGGATCAATTCCAGATGGAATTTGCCCACCAGCAACAACTTTTGCGCCTTTCTTTTTGGCATCTTCTAACTGAGCATTCACTCTAACTACGGCCTCTTCAGAGATCATTGGGCCAACTTCAAAGCCACCCTTGATTCCATGACCAAGCTTTAACTCTTCAACACGCTTTTTGGCTGCCACAGTAAATGTGTCAAAGATATCTTTATGAATCAACACACGGTTTGGAGCAACACAACTTTGACCTTGGTTAGCAAACTTGCCCCACATTAAGTTATTTAATGCAACATCTAGATCTGCATCAGGGAAAACAATAAACGGTGCAACTCCACCCAGTTCTACTGTAACTTTCTTCAACTGCGCGCCGCCACGTTCTGAAAGCATGCGACCAATCTCTGTTGATCCGGTAAATGAAATCTGTCGTACCTCTGGAGATTCAAGTAGAACATCACCGATTGGCGCAGGTTCTCCGCAGACAAGGTTAAGAACTCCTGCTGGGAAACCTGCATCGTGAAATACTTCAAAGATTTTGATTGCAGATAAAGGTGTCTCTTCTGCAGGCTTTGCAACGATTGTGTTTCCCGCAGCAACAGCCGGAGCAATCTTGCGAAGAAGCATTGCATTTGGAAAGTTCCATGGAGTTATACATGCAACAACTCCACGTGCGCGTCTGCGCAGGTAGAAGCGTTGATTGAGAGAGTCACTCGGAACAATTGTTCCGTTACTGCGACGAATCTCTTCTGCATACCAAAGGAGATAGTCAGCTCCCCACAAGACTTCACCGACTGCCTCTGCAATTGGCTTACCTTGTTCCAATGTCATGATCTCGCCAATTTCTTGTGCGCGCTCAATAAAAATTGCATTTGCTTTGCGAAGGTATGCAGCGCGCTCATTTGCATTAAGGCCACTCCAGGATTTAAATGCTTTATGCGCTGCCACTACTGCCGCGCGTGCTTCATCGCGACCGGCTGCAGGAATAGATGCTAGTAATTCTCCGGTTGCAGGGTTTGTAACATCTAAAACAGCTTTACTTGAAGGCTGAACCCATTGGCCATTGATGTAAATTCCACTCTTAAATGTAAGAGCCATTATTTAGGACCTTCCGTATCTGTTAGAACATCTGGGAAGCCAGGGGCGCGAAGTTCTACACCAACGGCATCTTCTAGAAGTTTAATAACCTTTGGAGACCATGCATCCCCACCGTATTGGGCCTTTCCGCGAACAAATGCCTGTTCAGTAATTGCTGCAAGCTCTAGAGGGACACCAAATGTGCGTCCCATCTCTGTTGCAAAGCCAATGTCTTTCAGGGCTAGATCCATCGTGAAACCAATGTTGTAAGAACCACTCAAAACTAGTTGAGTCTCTGTTTCATGAACAAAGCTTGTTCCAGAGGAGGCACGGATTGCTTCAAAAGATGTCTTGAGATCAAGACCACCTTGTTTTGCAAGCATCATGGCCTCACCGGCTGCAACTAGGTGAATAAATGCCAACATATTTGTAATTACTTTAATAATTGATGCATTTCCTAGAGGGCCCATGTAGAAATTCTGGCCTCCAACAGCCTCAATTACTTTCTTACATTTTTCATAAACCTTTTGTTCTCCGCCAATTAAAACCGTGATCTTTCCAGAGGCTGCCAAGTGCACACCACCTGTTACAGGTGACTCCAAAGTATCTATTCCCTTTTCAGCTGCAAGCGCTGCGATCTCTTCAATAACATGGCGATCATTGGTACTCATCTCCATCCAAACGCCACCCGTTTTAAGGCCAGCGAGCACTCCGTTATCTGCAAGCATTACATGCTTTACAACTGCAGGAGATGGCAAGCACGTGATAACGATGTCTACATTTTCTGCCAACTCTTTAGGAGAATCTGCCCACTTTGCACCCATGCTAAGAAGATTCTTTGCAGCACCTTTATCGATGTCATTGACTGTTAAATCAAAGCCATTTCTCTGCAAACTTGTTGCAAGGTGCACACCTAAATTACCTAAACCTATGTAGCCAACGCGCATTGCTATTTCTCCTCATTCCCTTGCTTCGGTCGTTTTAATTCTGTTATCTGCTCTGCATAAAAATTCGCCTAGGAGCGAAAAAGATTTAGTTCAATGGCTCCTGATGCATCTCTAAATGAAGGCGCTTTCCGGTGTATGGGTTGGCAGCTGCAACTTCTTCGTTGAGTTCAACACCTAAGCCAGGATCTGTTGTTGGGAGGAAATATCCATTTTCCCAAGGCAACGGCTTCTTAAGAAGTTTGGAATGGAAGTTATCCATCTTTCCAATTGACTCTTGAATGAGAAAGTTTGGTGTTGAAAGATCAACATGAAGGTTTGCGGCAGCTTCAATTGGTCCGGCATAAAGGTGCGGAGCAATTTGGGCGTAGTGAACCTCTGCAATAGCTGCAATCTTCTTAGTCTCCATGATTCCACCAACACGGCCTATTGCCATCTGCAAAATTGATGCGGAGTTGTTTCGAAGTACTCGCGCAAATTCATACTTAGTAGATAGGCGCTCACCTGTTGCAATTGGAATAGTTGTACGGGATGCAACTCTGGCCAATTCTTCTGGCATATCTGGGGGAGTTGGTTCTTCAAACCATAGGGGATCATACTTTTCAATTCGTCGCGCTAAGCGGATAGCACTTGCCGGAGTTAACTGACCATGTGTACCCAAAAGTAGATCTACTTTGTCACCGACTGCCTCTCGCAACTGCTTAACAAATTTTTCGGTGAAATCCAACATCTCAAGTGAAAGTTGACGTGGATCAAATGCTGAATATGGACCGATTGGATCAAACTTAAGTGCAGTAAATCCATCCTTTATATATACAGCTGCGCGCTCACATGAGATATCTGCATTTGAATAAACAGAGTTATCTTTACCCGGAGCTGGATAAATATATGTATAACTGCGAACACGATCTCTGACTTTGCCACCAAGGAGGTTATAAACCGGCTGGTTGGTCTCTTTACCCATGATGTCCCAGCAAGCAGTTTCGATACCAGAGAGAATTGCAACCATCGAAACATCAGGACGCTGAGTAAATCCTGCAGAGTATGCACGGCGCCATAGCGCCTCAATATCAAATGGAGATGTGCCAATTACATAGCGATCTAGGACATCTTCAATCATTTTTTCTACAACTGAAGGATGGAACGGAACGGCATAAACCTCGCCAATTCCCTCTACACCTGTATCAGTTGTAAGTTTAACGAAGACCCAAAATGCACCACCATCGTGTGGTGGGGGAGTGCCGACTACAAAAACCTTGGCACTTACGATCTTCATGAAAACCCCTTTAACTTATCTGCACTTACAAACAAAGCTTTTAATTCCAGTTTTTACTATGTACCACCGATCTGAACTTCGGTACCCGCGCATTCGCACGGGTACCGAAATATTCAGTATCAGCTTCTTAATTAAGCTGTGAAACCAACCGAGCGAAGGGTGAAGTTGCTGAGCGAGTTACCACTTGGGTGACCTGCTCCAAATCCAGTGACCTTTGCACTGTGTGCATCAAGCTTGTTATAGAACGAAGTTACGATGTATCCACCTTCGTTGTATTCAATCTCTTGAGCATCAGCGATGATTTCATTACGTAGAGCCTTGTTAGGAGTCTTAAGAGCCTGTGCAATCAAAGCTTCAAACTCTGGGTTACTCCAGCCAGTCTCTTTTGCATAGTCTCCACCGCAATAAACCAATGTGGCTCCTTGCAGGTAAGTACGGTTTACGTAGTAATCCATTGCAAAGATTGAAGCTCCTGGCCATCCGGTCCAGAAATCAGATGGCTGAGTAACTTCTACGGTCACGCCAGCTTGCTTTGCATTGAGAGCAAAGATCTGAGGAATTGTAAGCATTCCTGAAGCTTCATCAGTTGTCTTCAACTCCATTTTAGGAATTGTGACACCAGATGCCTTGATAAGGGCCTTTGCTTTTTCAGGATCGTAGTCACGTTGCTTTAGCTTCGTGTTGTATCCCTCGTCGTAGCGACCAATAACGTCGTTACCCATTTGAGCAAATCCGCTGTAAGCCTGCTTTACAACTGCTTCACGGTCGATCATCAAGCGGAAAGCTTGACGGACCTTAACATCTGTAAATGGACCCTTTAGGCAGTTCATTGCAATTGGAACGTAAGCACCAGTCTTTGCGTTAAGTACTGCCAACTTCTTGTTTGCCTTAACTGCACTTACCTGTGAGTTAGGAAGATCAGTGATGCAATCAACCTGACCACTAACTAGTGCGTTAACGCGAGCTGTCTCATCAGGGATCGAAATGATCTCTACTGAATCAACATATGGCTCGCCTGTACGCCAGTAGCTTGTGTTCTTTGTGTAAACACTCTTAACACCTGGTGTAAATGACTTGAACTTAAATGGACCAGTACCTACTGGGCTAGTTGGGTTGTAGCCAACTGGAACGATACCCATTGCATAGTCTGAGAAAAGCTCATCGAAAGTTACGTTTGCAGACTTCAATGTAATTGAAACTGTGTAGGCATCAACTTTCTTAAGCTTTGCTGCATCAATACCTGACAAGGCGCCAGCACGGATTGCCTTTGTCGCAGGGTTCAAGATGCGCTGGATTGTGAAGATTACGTCATCTGCTGTAAGTGCGCGGCCGTTGTGAAACTTAACGCCCTTCTTTACGCGAACTGTCCAGACGTTACCTGACTTATTAGGTGTAAATGAATCTGCAAGCTCGTTGACAAGCTTAAAGTTTGAATCGCGAGTTACTAAGCGATCGTATAGCTGGTATTGACGTGCAGTGTCTGCAGTAAACCCACCAAGGTGTGCATCTTGTGTTTCAGTTGTGCTTCCAGAGCCAACTCCAACACGAAGTACTCCACCTCTTTTGATCTTTGCAGTTGCTGCATTTGCTGAAGGTGCAAGCATCGCTCCACTACCGGCAATGAGAAGTCCACCAGCGGCAGTTCCCATCAACAGTCCGCGGCGAGATAGCTCGTTAACTGCGTTGTTATCTTGTTCTTGCATTTTTTTCCTCTCCTAGGTAGGAAAGATTAGGCACTCGCGATGAGTACCAATCTGTACTGCTTTTACTTCTTACCGAGTCCCTTACTGGCTGCGCCAATAAGAATCGCGGTATTTCCCAGCGCTAAATCTCCCTCGTGCATACGCTGATGTGCATGAGGAATTTCATCAAATGCCAGCACTTCACCGAGTGCTGGGTGGATTGCTCCAGATGTGAGCATTTTGTTAAATGCAATTGCCTGTTCATCATTTGTTCCATGTGAACCTTGGAATCTCTTTTGACGAGTCCAGTGATAGCGAAGATCAACAACGGCTGAATAACCAGTTGTTCCCGCACAGATCACAACCATTCCGCCTGGTTCGCAGACAAAGATTGATGTTGGAACAGTTGCCTCACCTGGGTGCTCAATGACAATTGCTGGATCTTTTTTCTCTCCAACAATTTCCCAAATCTTTGCGCCAAATGCACGTGCACCTGCAGTCCAAGTCTTTTGGCCGGCCTCATCTGTCCAGTGTGGAGGTGTACCCCAGTGTGAAAAATCATTACGATTGATGTAGCCCTTTGCGCCAAGTTTGATACAGAACTCACCGCGCTCATCGTCTGACACAACTGCAACAGGGATTGCACCTACTGCTTTTGCAAGTTGAATCGCCATGGAACCAACACCACCTGAACCACCCCAAACAAGAACGACATCGCCCTTCTTTGTATCGTGTGGGGCCCAACCAAACATCATGCGATATGCAGTTGTTCCGCACAATGTTGATGCAGCGGCTTCTTCCCAAGATAGTGATGGCGCCTTAGGTAGGCACTGGTGTTCTTGCACAATTGAAAACTGACCAAATGATCCGTAGTTAGTTTGATAACCCCATGTCTTAGATGAGCGGGCGATCATTGGATCTTTACCTGCTAATACCCAAGGATCATCTGCATCCCACCAACCATGGTGAATGGCAACTTCATCGCCAACTTTTACTTTTGTAACGCCTTCGCCAACTGCATAAACAATTCCTGATGCATCGCTACCACCGACGTGAAAATCTTCTGGCTCTCCACCTTTTTGACGAGCTGCAATTACATCAATTGGAATTCCGCGCGCAGCCCAAACATTGTTGTAGTTAATACCGGCAGCCATGACAGCAATTAAAACTTCACCACGCTTTGGCGTTGGTGTTGGAACCTCTTCAACTTTAAAAGCATCTTTTGGTTCACCCAAACGGTTTGATCGAATGACGTGAGCAAACATTGTTGGTGGTACTTCTCCCACGGGTGGGAGCGTTCCTATTGCATAAGCAGCCATGTTGAGGTGGTGACCCTTTCTTTAATGTGGAGAAACTATGTCTGAGCGCATACTTCATACAACTACAGTTGCGCATATGGCACATAACGGTTTAGCATCGTTTCATGAGTTCCAAGCGCCAGACTAATTCGGCCGGCCTACGCAGGGATATCGAGCTGCTCGAGGTCCTGGGCAAATACGAGGCTGAGCATAAATCAGGGCTGGGCGTCATCCGAATCGCAGAAATGGCCGGGCGCGAAAAGACGCAAGTTTCCCGCGCCCTATCTACTTTGGCCGAACAGGGCCTTGTCGATCGCGATCCCAACACAATGTTCTATCGCCTGGGTTGGCGGCTCTATGCATTAAGCGCCCAGACTTTCGAGGCGCACCTAGCGTCAGTTGCCACGCCTTACCTGCGCCGCTTGGCCGAACTTGCCCAAGAAACAACGCATCTTTGCGTTCTTCGAAACGATGAAGTCCTTACTCTTTCAACAGCTGCACCGGCCCATGGTTTTCGTGCGGTATGGGAAGGGCTTACATCTCCCGCACCATCTACGTCTGCAGGGCGGGTTTTATTGTGTGAATGGGATGAGACATCTCTTAATGCAAAGTGGACGCCCGAAGCGCTTTCAAATGTAATGGGGCAACGCATCTTTAAATCCACACAAGAGCTCATCGATGAGTTAGCAAAAGTTCGCCAACAGGGCTTTAGCGTTGTCGATGAAGAGTTTGAAATCGGAGTGGTCGGTTGTTCTGCGCCAATAAGAGATGCATCCGGGCGAATAGTTGCTGCCCTTAACATCGGCGCTCCAAAGGTGCGCCTAGAATCCAAACTAGATCAGGCAGCCCGCCTCACCCGCAAGGTCGCAAACGAGCTCTCACAGACTCTCTATTCGGCTAGCTAAACAAGCAGGTCCAACCTCACCCTTGCCAATAGAGCAATCTCCTCGCACCAGAGGCGCTGGGGTGTGTAGATTTCTTCTCATTCAACGAAAGGCACATTTGTGACGCAACGCCATATCTATCCATTTACTTTTGGTGACATGTCACAAAAAGATTTACTGGGTGGCAAAGGTGCCAACTTGGCCGAGATGGTTCGCATCGGCTTGCCAGTTCCTCCAGGATTTACGATTGCAACAACTGCGTGCCGTGAGTATTTAAAGACAGGCAAGTTTCCAGAAGGCCTTCGCAAAGAAATTAGCGATTCATTAGCAGCGCTTGAAAAAGAGCTTGGCAAAACTTTTGGCGGCGTTAAAAATCCACTGCTTGTATCTGTGCGCTCTGGTGCAAAGTTTTCTATGCCCGGCATGATGGAGACAGTACTAAACGTTGGAATTACTCCAGAGGTTGCCCAATCAATGGCAGATAGCTCTGGCAATGCACGATTTGCCTGGGATTCATATCGCCGGTTTATCGAGATGTACGGCAAGATCGTTTGCGATGTAGAGGCAGAGGAGTTTCATAAAGTACAAACTCGTGTACTGGCTGCGCACAAAACGACAAATCTTCAAGATTTAGATGTTGAAGGATTAAAGGCGCTCGCAGATGGCTTTATAAAGGTAATTGAAGTTGCAACAGGAAAAGAATTTCCAACCGATCCCCGTGAACATTTAATCGATTCAATCGAGGCAGTCTTTAGATCGTGGAACTCTGAGCGAGCAACGCTATATCGCCGCCGTGAGTTGATTCCTTCTGATTTAGGAACAGCAGTCAATATTCAATCAATGGTATTTGGAAACCTTAGCGATGATTCCGGAACTGGTGTTGCCTTTACTCGCAATCCATCAAATGGTGAGATCGGCTCTTACGGAGATTATCTACAAAAAGCACAGGGTGAAGATGTTGTTGCAGGTATTCGCACACCAATGTCACTCGATGAATTTGGTGTTATTGAACCTCGCGTTCATGGAGAACTAGAAAAAATCATGGTGATGCTAGAGGCACATTACAAAGACCTCTGTGACATTGAATTTACCATCGAGCGTGGCAAGTTATATATCTTGCAAACTCGAGTTGGTAAGCGCACAGCAGAGGCAGCATTTCGTATCGCCTTGCAGTTTGTTGATGAAGGAACAATCACAATGGATGAGGCCATTGGCCGCACCAGTGGTGATCAGTTAGCGATGTTGATGTTTCCCCAGTTTGATACACGCGGCAACTTAGTAGAAATTGCTCGCGGTATTCCTGCATCGCCAGGTGCTGCAGTGGGCGAGGCGGTATTTGATTCAAAGCGCGCATTTGATTTAAGTAAGGCTGGCAAAAAAGTAATTCTTGTTCGCCGCGAGACAAGCCCAGATGATCTTGTGGGAATGGTTGCAGCAGAAGGCATCTTGACTAGCCGCGGTGGTAAAACTTCACACGCAGCAGTTGTCGCACGCGGAATGGGCAAGACTGCAATCTGTGGAACAGATTCAATCTCTGTCGATGAGCGCGCAAATTTGTTTACCGTCGGCACACACACTGTCTATGAAGGCGACATCATCTCTATCGATGGCACAACAGGAGTCGTCTATCTTGGCGCTGTCCCAGTTGTTGCATCATCTGTTACTTCCTATCTAGAGGGCCGTGTATCTGCTGAAACTGATGAGGCATCACCTGTTGTTAAGGCTGTTCATAGAATTTTGACTCACGCAGATTCACGACGCAAACTTAATGTGCGCACAAATGCAGACACACCAGAGGATGCAATTAGAGCCAGAATCTTGGGGGCGCAAGGTGTTGGCCTCTGCCGCACAGAACATATGTTCTTAGGTGAGCGCCGTTCCTACGTTGAGCGCTTAGTACTAGCTGAAAATGAAGATGTGCAGCGCGGTGTAATTGCCGAGATGGAACCGCTACAAAGAGCTGACTTTGTTGGAATCATGATGGCAATGTCAGGACTTCCAGTAACCATTCGTTTGTTAGATCCACCGCTGCATGAGTTTTTGCCATCACTTGTTGATTTAAGTTCACAAATGGCAAGAAGTGAAGCGTTAGGTGAAGAGATTCCGGCAAGAGACAAAGCGCTCTTTGCTGCCGTTCGACGTTTGCATGAATCAAATCCAATGCTTGGTCTTCGTGGAGTTCGCCTGGGAATTTTGATCCCAGAGCTCTACAAAATGCAGGTGCGCGCCCTTGTTCATGCATCACTAGAAGTTAAAAAGCTTGGACATGATCCAAAGCCAGAGGTAATGATTCCTCTTGTTTCTACACAGAGAGAGCTTTTATATCTGCGTGAAACTCTAGAAGAAGAGATCGTGCAGACATTCAAGGGCACAAATCAAGTGATTGATATGCCAATAGGCACCATGATTGAAACCCCACGCGCTGCAATAACGGCAGATCGCTTAGGTGTGCATGCTGACTTTTTCTCATTCGGAACAAATGATTTAACGCAGTTAACCTGGGCATTTAGCCGAGACGATGTGGAATCAACCTTCTTGCCTCGCTATCTTGATTTAGAGCTGCTTCCTTTTAATCCATTTGAATCATTGGATCAAGCAGGTGTTGGAATCTTGGTGCGACAGGCCGCAGAGCTTTCCCGCACAGTGCGCAGTGATTTTAAGTTAGGTGTGTGTGGTGAGCATGGTGGTGATCCACGCAGTATTCATTTCTTCCACGAACTGGGTCTGGATTATGTCTCTTGTTCACCATTTAGAGTGCCGATTGCGAGATTGGAATCTGGACGCGCAGCTGTGGCTAAATAAGAGCGTATGAATAATTTCATTCGCTTAGCCGTCATGTGGATTATTGGCGGTGCCATCTATCCATTTTTAAGTGAAGTAACAAGTAGCGTTGATCTATTCAACATCATCTTTATTCGCTCTGTAGGAGCCGCTGCTATTTTGTTAATCGCCGTTGCCATAGTCATGCCAGCCTCATTTAAGTTAATTCGCTTTGATAAACAGCTACTCATGCTGGGTGCTACAGGACTGATTTTTTCACCAATTTGCAGTGGCGCTGTTGCATGGGCAAGCTCTAAAGAGCCAGGTGCGGTAATTTCTTTAACGTATTCAATTCTGCCGGCATTAGCTGTTGTCTATGCAGCCTTTCACGGCAGTAAACCAACCAGAAACTCTGTCATTGGTGTTGTAGTTGCAACATTTGCTGTTGCCTTCTTAATTGGCGCACCGAGTGAGTCAGTCTCTGCAGTAGGAATAACCGTTGCCTTCTTATCTGTCATTGCCTGGTTTATTGGCACTCAAATTTGGATTAAATATCCGCCGACGTATCCAATTCTTCTGGCAACTGCCATTCAAGTTTCAATCAGTGCCATTGCAGCCGGATTTCTCCAACTTTTCATTTCATCACCGGCGATTAAAAGCGCGGATGTTTTGAACTTTAATATGCTTTTTTTAATTGCAGCCCTTGCCGCCCAGTACTGGGCCTATATGGGATTGGCCGATCGAGTATCACCAGAACTGCTGACATCTTTTGCATTTATCAATCCACTAGTTGCGGGCATCATTGGTTTTTCTGTTTTCAGTCAAAGCGTTTCACAGATTCAAATAATCGCCGGGATAATCCTTTTGGTGGGCGTTTACATAGTTGTCCGGGAAGACTTAAAGAAAACTTAGAAAGTTCCATCTATCTTTTTGCATGGTGGCCGCTTCAGATAATGAAAACTAAGCATCTCTCATAAGATTAAGCCATGAAGAAGCCGCTTATTCTTTTGATCTCATTACTGCTTGTTACAGCAAATAGCGCGGCAGTCGCTAACGAACAAATTCTTGAAATACAAGAAAAGAATGTAAAGAGCACTCAGGTTGAATCAGGGCGCGGGGCAGCATTAGCGGTTTTAAATGATGGCAGTTTGTTACTGGGTGGGGGAGAACGCGGAGATACGCTGTTTCTCTACTCACAAAACAAGCTCGTAACGATCGGCAAAGTTCTAGAACAAAATGAGCGAATCCGTGACTCTCGATTTGCACCCACTGATATCGCAATCCTCAGCGAAGATGCTAATTCTGCGCAGTTACTAATCTCTTATCCACGATTGACCCAGAACCCAGAGTGCGTGCGTTTAGTCGTCTTTCGCTACATATACTCTAAAAAAGAGCAGAGCATAGAAAAAGGCGAACGGTGGTTTCAAGGAAAGCCCTGTGTTGCAATCAGCGCAGTCCAACATGCAGCAGGGCGCATGCAAGTTATCGATAGCACGACTGCATATCTGACTACAGGCGACCTTGGATTTCCAAGGATTAATCGCGTGGCGGTAAGAGGGTGGCTTGGCGGAGTTTTTGAAATAAAAGCCAATTCAATTAAGCAGATCTCAAAGGGGCACCGAAATCCCCAAGGGATCGTAAAGATTGGTAACAATATTTATATCTCCGAACATGGACCGCGCGGCGGAGATGAACTTAATTTGGTAAAGAGCGGAAAAGATTATGGCTGGCCATTTGTAACATTTGGTCAGGCCTACAGCTCAGGTGATTATGTGAAACCGACTAGACCCGGAACTCATGCTGGTTATGAAAAACCTTTGTACTCCTGGGTTCCATCCGTTGCACCAACAGAGTTAGTACAACTTCCAAGTGGTCCGCAATGGAAAGCACAGCAGTCACAGATAGTTATGGGGACCTTAGCCGAGCAAGCGCTTATCTTTATTGAACTGTTAACACCAAATAAAGTGGGAGCGGTGACCTCATTTGATGTTGGCCACCGAATTAGAGATCTGGAATTATTGCCAGATGGAACCATGGTTGCCACAACAGATGACGGGAAACTCCTATTCATCTCTAGGCGCTAGAACCTGACTCAAGTAGAGTCTGAACCCTATAGAAAAAGGAGTTTTAAAATGGGAGCTTGTGCGTGCGGATATACAACTGATCCAGATAAGAACTGCAATGGCACTCATAATGTTGTTAAGGCAGTCAAGGCTGACCTGATTGCAAAGCTAGAAGCTGGCGGCTATGACGACGCCGCTGCGCACCTAAAGAGCAACTGAGCACAACAGCAGGTAGAAATGAACGCTAGAAACAAGAAGTTAGTTGCATTCATATCTGTTCTAACTCTCTTGTTGTCTGGTTCGGTAGTCATAGCAAATGCTGCTGTTAAGCAGGGCGCTAAATGCACCAAGGCAGGAAAGACTCAAGTCGTAAAAGGGAAAACTTTCACTTGTTTAAAATCCGCTAACAAGCTTTCTTGGGTGAGAAATTCCGTAGATAGCGACGCAAAGGTTCCTTCGATAGTTGATCTATCCAAGAGTCCAAGCATCACACCAAATGTCGATCTATCGCCCGTTGAGATATGTAAAACAATTGATCTGACTTCTAGAAGTATAGGCAGCAATGGCTTTCCAAGACCAGCAAATTTGGCGAATGGAAAAAGTGAAGTAAAGATTTTGGTGCTCCCGATAATTTTTGAGGAGATTGCTTTTACTGATGCTGATTTAATTAATTTGCAAAAAGCACTGAAGGAAACAAGTGATTTTTATGCCAAAGCCTCCTACAACCGAATCAAGTTGACCTTTGAAATTCCTACTAAAAATCTGTGGGTAAAACTGACAACTTCTGCCAAAGATTATGGAATTATTCCAAATAAACCGCAGCAAAATAATGAGATCATTGTAAATGACACATTTTTGCTAGCTGATCAACAAATAGATTTCAGTAAGTATGACTCTGTAGTTATTGAATCTGGATACAGCCAATTGACAACTATTGGGCAAGGTTTCGGAGGGCAGATTTTTAGTACAAAAACAGGAACTGTTAATGGTGCGACTTTAGAAGTGGGACAGATAGTAGGACAATCAAACATAATTGCCCACGAATTAGGGCATAGCATCTTTGGGTTAGAAGATCTGTATGTCTTTTTAAACAGCCAACGACCAACAGTGCCTGATCCAACACCTGCTGGGCGTTGGGATGTTATGAGCGATGGAAGCGGACTTAATGATTTTTTTGGTTGGAATAAGTTACTTATGGGTTGGATCAAAGATGAAGAGGTGAGATGTGTTCAAAATCAAATCTCATCGACTCACTATTTATCCGATTTTTCTAATTCTTTGGGAACCAAGTTGCTGTTAATAAACGTTAAACCTGGGGTAACAATCGCTATGGAGTCACGGAACAATTACTCTTCAGGTCAAGGACTTCTTGTCTACAAGATTGATACAAACATCAGTCATGGCGATGGCCCTATCACCGCCGAGAAGTTGCTTTTAAGAAAAGGTGAAAAGAAATCCATCGACAACTGGAACATCGAACTTATTGACAACACTTCTACAGGCTTACTTGTGAACGTCTCGAAAATAAATTGAACCTAGACCTCATCTGTTTCTTACCTCAACTCAATAGGCAGGTGTCATGACAAAGCGCTTAATTGGCTTGATGCGTGCTTCACACTTTGGTCCAACCATGCTTGTCACTTCTATTAGTTACTTCTTCGCACAACTTTATTGGTGGGAAGGTCCATCAATGGTTATTGCATTTGCATTCTTTTGTGGCCAGCTTGTAGTTGGTTGGAGCAATGACCTCATTGATTACCAAGATGATGTGCGCCATAAGCGATTAAATAAACCTCTAGTTGCTGGGCTCATAACTCCAAAGTTCTTACAGCGTTGGTTGCAGGTAATGGTGCCTATTGCAATCCTGGTGAATCTTTTTGGGCCATTGGGCTTTATTGGGGGAGGCCTTTCACTCTTTGCAGTCGCTTGGGCAGTTGCCTATAACTTCTACTTCAAGTTCAATGTTTTCTCTCCTTTGCCATATGCCGTTGCATTTGCAGCTCTTCCATCCTGTATGGCGTTTTCTAAGGATCAGATGCCACCACTGTGGATGTGGGTCGGTGGTGCCTTATTTGGAGTAGCCGCCCACTTTCTCAACGTGATTAAAGATATGAAGCAAGATAATCAGAGCGGCATCAAAGGATTACCTCAGCGCGTTGGCACAAAAGCCTCGGTGTTTGTTGCAGTTCTGCTGATTGCATCTGGGATCACACTTCTAGCGCTATCAGATCTTTCACTACCGCCTGTTGCGCCGTAGTCGCTAAACCGCAACGCGCAATGAATTTCAAAGGTGACTTTAAATCAATTGAGCCTTAGATTTATCTAGTGGCCACTTTTCCGAAAAACTTCATCTGGGGTGCTGCGACATCATCTTTTCAAATAGAAGGTGCAACAAACACAGATGGTCGAGGTCCATCCATCTGGGACACATTCTGCAATACACCTGGCAAGGTTGCCAACGGTGATACAGGCGAGGTTGCAAATGACCACTACAACTTGTTTAAAAGCGATATTGGTTTAATGAAAGATATAGGTTTAAAAGGTTATCGTTTTTCTTTTTCATGGTCTCGAATGTTTCCAGAAGGAACAGGGCGCCGAGAAGAGCGTGGATTTGATTTCTACGATCGTCTGATTGATGAAGTATTAGCTGCAGGAATAGAACCAATTGCAACTTTGTATCACTGGGACCTTCCACAAGCACTTCAAGATAATGGTGGATGGAGTTCCAGAGAGATTCTTAAACCATTTCAAGATTACTCTGCTGCAGTTGCAGAAAGATTTGGCGATCGCGTTAAGAAGTTCACGCCCATTAATGAACCTTGGGTTGTTGCTTGGCTTGGCCATGGAATCGGAATTCACGCACCTGGAATCAAAGATAGAAAGACGGCATGGAGCGTTGCCCACCACACAGTCTTAGCACATGCCCTATCGGCCCAAGCCATGCGATCTGTTCGTTCTGATCTTTTAATTGGTCCAGTTTTAAATCAAGCAAACTTTGTTGTCGATGATCACAATGATTCCAATCAGGTGCATGCTGCAAACATGCTGGATGCAATTCAAAATCGTTTCTGGATGGATGCATTCTTTAATGGAAAATACCCAGAAATCATCATGGATCAATTTGCCGAAGAACTTCAACATGCAATTAAAGATGGAGATTTAGAGCTTGCAAAAGTTAAGAGTGATTTCTTAGGAATCAATTACTACTTTGATAACCGCGTAGGACCACCCATCGATGGCCAGAATCCATGGCATACGCTCTCTTCTCACTACGGCTTGAACATAGATGAAACACCAAAAGGTGAGCTGACAGATATGGGTTGGCCGTTAAATTCAGAAGGTTTAGGAAATCTTTGCCTTAGATGGCATAAAGAATTTGGTGACCGATTGCCGCCAATTTTCATCACAGAAAACGGCGTTGCCTACGATGATGATGTAAATAGTCAGGGCACCGTGGCAGATCTGCGCCGCATTGAATACATCCGCACTCACTTACTGAGCATCGCATCTGCAATTGAAAAAGGTGCACCAGTTGGTGGTTACTACCACTGGTCACTGATGGATAACTTTGAGTGGGCTTTAGGGTATGAAAAACGCTTTGGGATTGTTCATGTTGACTTTGAAACTCAAAAGCGCACTTTAAAGGATTCAGCTCTTTGGTATAAAGGGGTTATTGCAAATAACGGACTAGATCTCTAGTTATTTAACAGAACCAGCTAGCAAGCCTCGCACGAAGTATTTTTGTAGTGAGAAGAAGACAATCAATGGCACTGAAATTGTCACAAAAGCACCCGCAGTCAATGTTTCCCAACTAGAACCATATTGGCCCACCAAGGATGCGATTTTGGCATTAATCGGTGCAACGGTATCTAGACCACTTGAGAATGTGAGTGCAACAAGCAGATCATTCCAAACCCAAAGGAACTGGAATATTGCAAAAGATGCAATTCCTGGAATAGATAGCGGCAAGACAATAGATCTAAATATTCTAAAGTGGTTAGCACCATCTACTACGGCAGCTTCCATGATCTCTCTCGGCAAGCTGGATACAAAATTGTGCAATAAGTAAATTGCTAGCGGCATGGAAAACATTGTGTGAGGCAACCAGATTCCTGCAAAGTCACCTGCGATGCCAAGGGCTGGGAAGAATTGGAATGAACCAATGCTGGCACCGCCTGTAAACAACTTAAGAAGCGGGACAAGTGCCATTTGTAGCGGAACAATCTGCAGAGCAAAGATGATGTAGAAAACAGTATCGCTGCCCTTGAAGCGAATCCACGCAAGTGCGTATGCAGCCATGGTTGCAATTACTACTGGGAAAATTGTTGCTGGCAATGTGATTACGATTGAATTCACAAAATATGGCAGCACACCGTCTGAAACGCCGCCGCCATTGTCTCCAAAAAACACAGATCGATAGCTATCTAATGTGAAATTAGGATTACCAAAAGCAGTCCACCATCCAGTGTTAAACACATCATCTTTTGATCTAAATGAGGTTACAAGCAAGCTCAAACTAGGGATAAACCACAATAAGGTAATAAACCAAACAATTGTTGTTGCCCATTTGGAGGCAAACAATTTTTTGGCCGGATTACCCTGGCTAAGCCCGCGGCTACTCATTTACTTGACCGCTCTCTCTTAAGGCTTCGAATGTTATAGATAAATATTGGCGTAACACTTAAGAAGAGCATTACAGCAAGCGCTGATCCCTTACCGGCATCAAACTGAACAAATATCTGTGAATACATCTCATTGGCAAGAACTGAGGTACCAAAGTTTCCACCCGTCATTGTGCGAACAATGTCGAAGAGCTTGAGCGAGGCGACAACCATGGTGGCAAGGACAACAACAAATGTTGTTCGAACCATCGGAAATGTCACGCCTCTAAATAGCTTCCAACCAGTTGCTCCATCTAGCGCCGATGCTTCAAGCACATCTGTTGGCACGCCCTTGATTGCCGCTGACAAAATCACCATTGCAAACCCGGTCTGCGTCCATATAAATACAACCATCAGCAAGAGCGTGTTAAGGGGCTTAACAAGTAACCAGTTGCTGGGACCAAAACCAATCGCCTGCACAATCGCGCTGAGCAACCCAATCTGCGAATCACCTGGATCACGGTATTCATACATAAATTTAAAAATAATACTTGCGCCAACAAATGAGATTGCCATAGGCATAAAGATCAGCGACTTAGGTATTGACTCACCGCGCATGCGATCGAGCATGACTGCAAGGTAGAGTCCAAGGGCCGTAGTAAATAGCGGGGTCACAATTGTCCAAAGAGCTGTGTTAAACAAAACAGTTCGAACGCCTGGATCTGTAGCTATCCAGGCATAGTTTTCTAATCCAACAAAGCCATCTGAATTGGGGTTCATAAAACTAAAAAAGATTGTGCGACCTGTTGGAATAACAAGGCCTGCAAGTAAGAGAAGTAAGGCCGGGGCCAAGAAGACAACAAGTGCGATTGGGCGAGCTATCTTGCCATTTACAAATCCTGCGACAACAAAAATGACTGCCAATATGATGAAAAAGGCAGCCATTGCAGTAAACAGTGAAGTGAACTTAGGGACATTGGTGGCAATAAAGTCACTCATATTGGCCTCCCAAGATTTAGTTCAATTTAACAGTTAATTCTAAGACACAGAATACTAAGTGTGCGACCCGCTAAAAACTATGTTTTTAGCGGGTCGCACTTACTTATGTGGAACTAAGTTAAGAAATTAACTTAGGACTTTGGCCATGCAGCATCAAGTGCCTTAGTTACAGCGGCAATTGACTTTCCTTCTGCAAACCATGCTGTGAACTCAGTCCACATCTTTCCTGCACCAATTGATGCTGGCATGATGTCTGAACCATCAAAGACTGCAGTTGCATTCTTGTTTGATAGGTACTGAGCTGATAGACGCTGGATTGGATCCTTGTACTTAAACAATGGAACTCCGTTGTTTGCAGTTGCCCAACCACCCTCAGCAACCTTTGCTGTTGCAAACTCAGCTGAAGATAGGTAAGCCTGAACAGCTGCAACCTCTGGACGTGATGCAAATGCACCAACGAATTCACCAGCAGTCAAGATTGGAGTCTTAACCTTTGGATTTGTACCAGGTAGGTAGAAGGCATAAACATCGCCATCTGCAGCAATGATGTTCTTCTCAGGGAACTGACCTGCGTAGAAAGAAGCCTGCTGCAACATCATGCACTTACCGCTAGGAATACCTTGTCCTGCATCCTGGAAAGTTGTTGTTGCGATCTTCTTTACGTTGCCAACCCACTTAGGGTTCTGCATCCATCCGGCAACCTTCTTCATTGCTGACTGAATACGTGGATCTGAGAACTTGACCTTGTTTGTAGTCCAGTCGGCATAAACCTGAGCACCGTGCTCACGCAAAACCATCTGCTCTACCCAGTCAGTTGCTGGCCAACCAGTTGCTCCACCTGAACCGATACCACCACAGAATGCTGTCTGCTTCTTAGCAGCCATGCGATCTGCAAGTGATGTTAGCTGTGCCCAAGTTGTTGGAACTGCGTAACCATTCTTTGCGAACTGCTTTGGTGAGTACCAAACCAATGACTTAAGGCTTGAACCTAGAGGCGCAGCGTAGAACTTTCCGCCAACTGAACCTAGATCCTTGTAACCCTTAGACCAATACTTATCTACGTTTGCAACAACTGATGCAGGTGCAGGAAGAACTTTTCCTGTCTCTACCATCTTCGCGAGCAATCCTGGCTGTGGGAATACAGCTAGATCTGGTGCTGTTCCGCCAGCAACACGTACTGGAAGCTGTGCTTCGAACTGGTTTGTACCAGTGAAGTTGATTGTAATTCCTGTGCATGATTCAAAGTCTTTCCAAACCTTCTGGAATGTTGACTTCTCTGGATCAAGAATTGAAGTATTAAATTCAACAGTCTTTCCAGTGTGCTTTCCATATGCTGCATATGGAGCGCAATCCACTGCTGCTGCAGCAGGTGCTGTAGCTGCAACGAGTGATGCAACTAGAGTTGTTGCTGCAATTCCCGCAGTTGCGAGGATTCTTTTCTTGCTTTTGAACATGGATACGTCCTTTTCAGAATCGATTCGGTACGAAAAAGCCTTTCGACCGAGTGGCTAAATCCTTGTCGGGCCAGCGTTGCGTCGCAACTCAACACCGGGCCAAGGCCCGTGTGCTCAGATAACGATTTTGTTATAAAGATAACCTCAGGTGAGCCTGAGCCTGATTTACCGCTTAATCCAGACCGTCACCCCGGCCGGCAATTTGCCATCAGTAATTGGCGAAGAAGACAGTAAATGCTCACCTGCAGGTATCAAATAATCACTACCTTCAAAGTTAATCAAACAGTTCCAACCATTTGGACGAGAAAAATGCAGCACTTCTGGGTCGCCAGTTTCATGCCACTGGATTGTTTCTTCACACATCAACTCTCTACGTAGTTTTAACGCCTGTTGATACGTAGTTAATGCAGATTCAGGTTTTCCGGCCTGCACATCTACTGCATAATCTTTAAACCAAGCAGGTTGTGGAAGATGTGATGCACCAGTACTAAATCCAAAATAATCAGCCTTTGCATTCCATGGCAGTGGCACACGACAACCATCACGGCCCTTATCAACTTTTAGATTCTTTAAATACTGTGGATCCTGAATCATTGACTCTGGAATATCTGTTACTTCATGTAATCCAAGCTCTTCTCCTTGATACAGGTATGTAGAACCCGGCAACGCCAAAATAAATAGCGTTGCTGCCAGCGCACGCTTGGTTCCGGCCTCTTTATCTAGGGCGGCCGATGTACCATCGGAGAGCATCCAGACTCTTCTATCTACTGATTTATCTAAACCTAACTTTGTTGCATGCCTGATTTGGTCATGATTAGACAAACACCACGTGCAAGATGAGCCGTTGACCTTTGCTAGCTCTATTGCCTCAGTAACACTTTCTTTATAGGTGCTGGCACTAAAGGGCAGAAAAATAAATCTAAAGTCAAAACATTGCCCAAGAGTCTCTTCACTTGCATAGAGTGGAATGCGCTCTGGAAGCACATTTGCCTCTGCCACAGCCACCTTCGGTGGGTCATATTGATTAAACAGTTTGCGCCACTTGCGATAAACGTCAAAGACTTCATTGCGATCGGCAAGGATTCCATTGCCATCGGTTGGTCTATCGACCTCATGTTCTAACGTGTTGCGCATTCTAAATGGCTCACTGAGATCTTTCTTTAAGCCATGTGCAACATCGATTCGAAACCCATCAACACCGCGGTCTGCCCAAAACTTCAAAGTTTTTAAAAAGTCTTCTTCTATCTCTGGGTTGTCCCAGTTCCAATCTGGTTGCTCTGGTGCAAAGTAATGGAGGAACCATTGATTGTGCTTTCCACCAAAGGCTGACTCATGCGTCCATGCAGATGGTGCAAAATGTGAAACCCAATCAGTTGGTGGCAGTTCGCCCTTTTCACCGCGACCGTTTCGAAAAATGAATCTATTTCTTTGGGCAGAACCTGGTGGTGTTGCGATCGCATCTTGAAACCACTGGTGCAAGTAAGAACAGTGATTGGGAACAATATCTACAAATATTCTGATACTTGCACTGTGCAGAGCTGCCAACATTTCATCAAAATCGGCCAGGGTTCCAAGTTTTGGATCAACATCTCGATAGTCAGAAACGTCATAACCACCATCTACTAAAGGCGATGGATAAAAAGGACTAAGCCAGACTGCATCGATGTTGAGAGATTTTAAATAATCTATCCGTGATGTGATTCCTTTAAGGTCACCGATTCCATCTGCATTGGAGTCGGCAAAACTTCGTGGATAGATTTGATAGACAACTGCCTGGCGCCACCAGTTTTTATCTTTATACGCACTCTCGGCCTTGCCATGTGTCTGCACAGCCTTAAGTTACAGGCAATTGTGGACAAATTACAGTTGATTCAACTTGCGAAAACTCCAACTAAGCGTTGCAGCAATTGCCACCCACACTTGATAGGGAACCACGGCAAGTGCAATAGGCAATGAGATCGTAAAGAGTATGTAACTCATAGGAAGGGTAAGCACAGCTGTTGCAGTAAGTGCGATTGCTGCAACAGTGAAGTTATGCGGGCGATAGAACTGGAATGCCCACATAAGAGCTGCTGCAACAGAGAGTGCAAAGAATGCCAAGTAAGTAAGTGCAACCGGAATGGAGGCGCGTTGGCCTATAGCAAATGCTGCAATGCCAAGAACAACAAAATTGTATGGCCAGATAATTCCGAATATGTAACCTGGTGGTTGCCAAGACGGCCTATTCAGATTGTTATACCAACTATCGCCGGTATTAACCCAAAGCCCAGAGCCAACGACATAGACAATCACAACTGCTATCCCGGCAATAGATATTGCATTTCGAAGGTTCATCTCTTGAGATTAGACCAGATCGCCCGCGACCACCCAGGTCTGAAAGGGAGAAAAAGATCGCCAGACCCCCAAAGACATGGAGCCCTGAAGGATTTATGGGGACTTCTAGTGAAATCTCGGGGCGCGTGTAATACGCTCACCCAAATCACTGATCAGGGTTAAGGGGTCTAGGTCTTGAGCCAAGCTTTTGTCTCACTTCGCGGCGTCAATAAATTCTTTGATGACGTTCACGCTGTTGCTAATTTAGATTTAGATGTTCACGCTGGTGAATTTTTTTCAATGCTCGGCCCATCAGGTTCTGGCAAGACAACTGTTCTTCGCTTGATCGCAGGTTTTGAGAGTGCTAGCTCTGGCACAATTTCAATTGAGTCACAAGATGTTACAGACCTGGCACCATTTGATCGCCCAGTAAATACAGTTTTCCAGGATTACGCACTCTTTCCTCACATGAGCATTCAAGACAATGTTGAGTATGGTCTTCGCACAAGAAAAGTCTCAAAGCCAGTGCGAGCAAAGCAAGCGTTAGAAGCAATTGATTCAGTAAAGCTCTCACACTTATCTCAGCGCTTGCCCCACCAACTATCAGGTGGGCAGCGCCAACGCATTGCACTTGCAAGAGCCCTAGTGCTTAGACCAAAGGTATTGCTCCTCGATGAACCACTGGGTGCGCTAGATAAGCAGTTACGTGAAGAGATGCAGGTTGAGTTAAAGCGCATTCAGCGTGAGGCTGGAATTACTTTTATCTTTGTTACCCACGATCAAGAAGAAGCAATGCGAATGAGTGATCGCATTGCTGTCTTTAACGAAGGCTCTATCGAACAGATTGGCACCCCTCAAGAGGTCTATGAGAGACCACAAACTAAATTTGTGGCTAGCTTCTTAGGTGTTTCAAATATATTTTCAGGTCAAAGCGCCCAAGAGATTTTTGGCGCTTCAACGATGGTCAATGTCAGGCCTGAGCGGATCAAATTAGTACCAGCAGATACCCCGCTCAAGGGTGATGAATCAGGAGTAGTCGGAACAATTATTGAGGCTTCCTATATTGGCGCCACCACAATCTTTTTAATCCAAACTCAATCTGGGCACAGAGTTGTTGCCACCAGAATAAATGAAGAATTACCAGATCAAATCAACCGATTTAGAACTGGTGATCGGGTCGGTGCCGTTTGGAAAAGCGACCACTCGGCAGTGATACCTACCTAATATGACTAGAAATAGTCAGGCGAAAGGAAGTTAAATGAAAGGCAAGAAGCTATCCGCATTTAGTCTGCTAGCAGTATCGGCCTTAATTCTCTCTGGCTGCTCATCAAGTGGTGACGCATCTGGCGTGAAGATTGAAGTGCCAGATATTCCTATGCATGAATCAATGGGTGAATTTGAAGGCGAAGTAAACATTGTTAACTGGGCTGGATTCGTCGATCCTAAGTGGACCGATAAGTTCGAAGCAGATACCGGTTGCATCGTTAAGTCTCGCACAGCTGGAACAAGTGATGAAATGGTTACTTTGATGCGCACAGGTCAATACGACATTGTTTCCGCATCAGGTGATGCTGCACTACGTTTAATCGTAGGTGGAGATGTTCAGCCACTTAACGTTGACTTGATTCCAAACTTTAGCGATGAGATTGCAACAGGAATGCGCAATAACATCTATGACACTGTAAATGGCAAGCCATACGGTGTTCCAATCGGCCGTGGAGCAAACCTACTTCAGTACAACGATGATGTAACAAAGGGTGCTCCAAAGAGCTGGGATGTTGTTTGGGAAACAAATAGCCCATACAAGGGCAAGATCACAGCTTATGACGCACCTATCTACATCGCAGATGCTGCTGTGTACTTGATGTATCACAAGCCAGAGCTAGGAATTAAGAATCCATATGCTCTAGATAAAGCACAACTAGATGCTGCAATCGCATTGCTCAAGCAACAGAACACAATTGTTGGCGAGTACTGGTCAGATGCAGTTGCGCAGATCACCTCATTTGCTGGTGGCAACACTGTTGTCGGCACATCTTGGGAAATTCTTCGCAAGTTTGCAGCTAAGCCAAACCTCAAGACCACACTTCCAGTAGAAGGTTCAACTGGTTGGTATGACTCTTGGTTGGTTAGCTCAAAGACTAAGAACATTAACTGTTCATACGCATGGATGGATTACACAAGTACTGCATCCGTTAACGGCGCAATCGCAATGAACTTCGGTATGGCACCTGCAAATATTGCCTTCTGTAAGTCAAGCGCCGAAGCACAAGCTCACTGTGATGAGTTTGCAGCCGAAGATGAAGAGTTCTTCAAGAGAATCTGGCCTTGGACAACTCCAATTTCAACCTGTGTTGATGGTCGCAAGGACGTTGAGTGCACCAGCTTCCAGGAATGGACTAATGCTTGGGCAACCATAAAGGGTTAACCAGTAAGGCCATAACAAGTAGAAAGAGAATGTGGGGATTTAGAAATAGATCCCCACATTCTCTATCCACAACAAAAACAAGATAGACACAGTTAGGTGAAGATGAGCACGCAAACAACAAATGCCGGCAGCAGGCCTATCTCTGCCTATTTGTATAAGCGCGCCAAATTGAGATTATTTGGATTAATTGCTCTGCCAATGTTTTGGATCGTGGGCGTCTACATTCTTTCTCTTTTCCTACTTTTGATTACCGCTTTTTGGTTTGTTGATCCCTTCACATCAAAGGTAATTCCGGGCTTCACACTCGATAACTTTATTTCCATCTTTACAGTCCCTGCCTATTTATCAACCTCAATTAGAACGCTTTTGATTGCATTAGCTGTCACTGCTGTTTCAGTTCTATTTGCTGTTCCGTTGGGTATCTACATGGCAAAGATTGCTCGCCCGTGGGTTAGAAACGCATTAGCTGTTGCAATCACACTGCCGCTATGGGCTGGCTATTTAGTAAAAATCATCGCAATGCGCTTGGTCTTTACAGAAGAAGGATTTTTTAACTGGGCCCTTGCACCTATTGGTATATCTGGACCTACTTTTTCTATTCCGCTAGTTATTCTGACGCTTACCTATCTCTGGTTTCCTTATATGGCCTTGCCTGTCTACACCGCAATCCGCCAAATCCCGCCCAATCTTTTTGATGCATCAAGTGATATGGGCGCTAAAGGTTTCACCACCATCTATCGCGTAGTTTTGCCATTAATCGTTCCGGCGATAATCGCCGGCTCAGTCTTCACATTCTCTTTAAGCCTTGGTGACTACTTAGTAGCAAAGTTCACCGGCGGCTCCACACAGATGATCGGCTCGATCATTGCTTCAAACATTAACCTGAACCCTCCGGTTGCAGCTGCCTTTTCTATGGTGCCAATCGCATTTGTACTTATCTATCTCATGGTCGCACGCCGCACAGGTTCTTTGGAGCGGATGTAATTATGTTGCGACTTTCTAGAGCTAGCAAAATTGCCTTAATTGCCATCGTTACTTTCATTTTGATCTTTATGTATGTTCCGCTGTTAGTGCTGATTTTAAACTCGTTTAACAAATCAAATATCTCTAGCTGGCCGATTGCAGCCTTCTCATTTGATTGGTGGCAATTTGCCGCAACCTATCAACCCATCAGAACTGCCCTACTTAACTCAATCATCGTTGCAGCAGGCTCCACTCTTATCGCTGCCTTTTTGGGCACGTTAGTTGCTTTTGCACTCAAAGGCTTTGATTTCTTTGGTAAGGGCACAGTAAATCTTTTGGTAGTCCTGCCAATTGCCCTACCTGGAGTTGTTACAGGTGTGGCATTTAGTAATACATACAATACTTTCTTATCTCCTGCAGGTTTTAATATTGGCTACTTTGGCATGATCGTTGCCCACGCAACATTTTGTATTGTGATGGTCTTTAACAATGTATTTGCACGCCTGAAGCGAATGAACCCTTCACTCCAAGAAGCATCGGCAGATTTAGGTGCAGGACTATGGCAAACCTTTAGATTAGTAACCTTTCCACAGTTTAGAACCGCCTTTGTTGCCGGCGCCTTATTAGCTTTTGCTCTTAGCTTTGATGAAGTAGTAGTAACTATCTTCACCGCACCACCTGGTGTTGACACATTGCCGCTGTGGATCCTTAAAGAGATGTCTAGACCTAATCAGGCAAGCGTGGTCAACGTAGTTGCAACGCTCGTTATATTAATTTCGCTCATCCCTGTCTATATCTCACAGCGATTAAGCCGGGCCCAGGATGAGGTTAGGTAGTTAAAATCTAGTTCTAGTATTCCCACCACGTCTTTTCACCATCTGTTTCATACTTACAATCCAAGATCTTTGCGCAGAAAGCATCAAGTGATTTGGCCCCGTTGTATTGCTCGATATCTTTACTCCAAGAGACTATGCCAACAACAACTCCTTCGTTGTCAACCAATGGGCCCCCACTATTTCCACCGGAAACATTGTTGGTAATTAAAATATCGTTATAGATCAGGTTCAAAACATTTCCAAAGGCGATAGATCCTTCATACCCATCGGCACTTCCAAGTGCCATAACCCAATATCCAGGCCACGGGATGTTTTCTGACAATTCAAGCACAGGCAGCTTTTTAGTTGTCGCCAACACCGCTAAGTCATTCTCTTTATCCCACTTAACGATAACCGCTTTGATTTTATCTTTATATAAAAGATTAATCGTTACTTCTGATTCAACACCTATGCAATCTTCAATAACATGGTGATTAGTAATCAATGTTGTTGGATATTCCTTAGAGACATCAGTTTCTAACTCAATTGCCCAAGCAGTTCCCTGTGATGCCTTTCCAGCTTTTGGCGTACAAAACACAGTCACTGTTGATGCCTGCGTTGTATCAACTAGCCGTTCAATACTGCGAGGGGGAACAAAACCATCACCTGCTGGATCCTCATTTGAATATTGCATAGATGGAGCCCAGCTCAGTAAAAATGCACCCAATGCAAAGGGTGTTGCAATGATTGCTAGGTAGGCAATGAACTTATTGGAATCTGTTTCTCTCATAGGTAGAAGGCTATGGAGATCCACTGACAAATAGCCCTGGGCACTACTTCAACACACCTACTTACTCCAACGAATCCCTAAAGCCTTCCCAATCACATTGCCTGCACCTGACATCTGGATCGATTCCATCAGGGCTGCCACAACACCCACCAACTGCAAACTTTTCAAAGTCAAAGATCTCTGGATCTGGCATCCCATAGACAATCTTTCTTAGAACACCTATCTGCTGGCATGAAGGGCACACCAAAAGATTGATAGATCGCCTAGGTCGTTTTGTGCTCATGCGTGGAATGTAGGGGAGGGGGGTGACAAGTGATCCGCTGATTAAGAGTTAACAGACAGTGACAATCAAAGACCATACTGCAAACACACCAAACCTTCACAGAAGAAGCTTTTTCCTTTCTGCATTTATCCCAGTAGTTTGGCTTTAGCCTTTTCAAACTCTTCAGCACTCAGCACTCCAGAATCATGAAGTTCCTTTAACTGTCGGATTTGATTTGGAATATCAGACACTGTGTTTATTAAATTATTTATTTCCCGAGGATATTCCTGCCGAGGCTCTGGCGTGATGAGAACTTGTTTAGCTATTGCCAGTTTCAATAACCCTATTTCACCCTGAACAGCCCCTTCTGATACACCTTGCTGCACGGGTGACCACTGCAACGGACTAAATCCACTTGTTGTTGAACCTTGTTCTGCATTACCTGTGACGCTAATTCGCGATCCATCATCCATCTCAATTATTACGCAGCTTAAAGTGCCGTCCCAAAATTTTTCACCTTTATTTGTTTGAAAAGTTACGGTGTAACTTGGTTTATCAATAAAAGTTATCGAGTATTTACGGTCAGCTCCCACGATTAATGCGACTTGAAATAATTTCTGCGGTGAAACGTCAACGTACAGACCAGAGTGTGCCTGAAGAAGCAAATCTTTTTGATTTTTTAAGGAGCCCTTAATTTTTCCAATCTCGTTACTAAATAACTCTTTGGCTTTTTCTTGCCGCTCAATTCGTTTTGCGTCCTTCTCAGGATCATCGTCTTTTTTGAAAATTCCCATGAAGGAGGATAAACGGATAGAACCTCTTGTAGCAAGGTGTTTACTTACCCCATGGAACTCATCCGTAAGGCCGCACAAGTTGTGTTGGGGTTAGCCCTTGGTTATGCAGGTATTGGGCATTTAACTACTAACCGCCAGGAGTTTCAGGCACAGGTTCCATCGGTGTTAAAAGATTATGCAGATTTTGTTGTTGTGGCATCTGGGGTGGTTGAAATTGTTTTAGGTCTGTCCCTTATTGGGATGTGGGGATATCGCGTTCAAGTAGGTTGGGTTGTTGCAGCTTTCTTTGTGGCTATCTTTCCTGGCAACATCTTTCAGTATCTAAACGGCATAGATGCATTTGGTTTAGATAGTGACACATCGCGCTTGGTGCGCTTGTTCTTTCAGCCGCTATTGGTGGTGTGGGCGCTGTGGTGCACAGGTGCATGGAGGGCGCGAAAGGCAGAGCCGCCTGTTACAGACCGTGATGATTTAGAGCAAGACACTATCTACGGATAGTTAGCTGGTTGTGTTACCGTGAATCTTCCGAAATCCTGGATTTGAGCGCAAACCCAGTCCGAATTGGACCCTTGACAACCAGCTCTAAGTGCAATTAGTTTGTTCACATGACGAACAAACTAGGGCTAGCACCCCGTCTTGTTTACCAAGGGGCGGATTCCTCCCGTGGCGCTGTTCTCCAGCTGCTCTTTTCAAATAAGGATTTAAGTAGAGCTCATATTTCCAGAGTGTCGGGATTATCCAAGCAGACAATTTCCACCGTTATGGCAGATCTTGAAAGCGCGCATCTAGTTGAAGAAACTGGAATTACTGAGGGCGGTATTGGTCGCAGAGCGCAAACATATCGACTCTCACCGCGAGCAGGCTTCGCAATTGGAATAGACCTTGGGGGCACAAATTTCAGATCAGGGTTAGTGGATTTTTCTGGGAATGTGTTGGCTGAATTAAGTATTCAGACCCCACACTCAAGTGTTGATGAGTTGCTTGAGATCATGAGTAAGACAATTTCTCAATTGTTCGAAAAAGCTAATGTGTCAGTAAGCGAGCTTGCACAGATTGTCATTGGTATTCCTGGTGCTGTTAACCCAGTAACAGGTGTGATTTCAAATTCCCCAAACCTTGAATACCTAGATAATCTCATTTTACGTAATTTGATTCAGGCTAAATTTAATGTTTCAACACTTGTTGAAAATGATGTCAATGTTGCAGCTCTTGGTGAACTTGAAAATTCCAAGACAGAAGATTTTGGCTTTATTGCAATAGGAACAGGCGTTGGTATGGGGTTGATTCTTGAGGGCGAACTAAGGAGAGGCTTTAATGGTGGAGCCGGGGAAATTGGTTATCTACCCCTAGGAGTAAATGTTGATGAACTAAGCAAAGAGGGCCACTTCGAGAAACTCGTAGGTGGATTTGCCGTAGAGCAAAAATATGAGAAGCAAGTCATGAGCAAGAAAACGCTCATAGAAATTTTTGAAAGTGCTTCAAAGGGAGATGTAATTGCAGAAAAAATCGTGAATGAGCTAGGCGATAACATAGCTCTTGGCATACGCGCAATTTGTAGTGTCCTTGATCTTGGTGAAATTATTCTTGGAGGCGGAATCGGCAGTCGCGAGGATCTATTCACAAAAATAGTTGAAAAGTTAGATAAGACCATGAAGAACCCACCTAATGTGAAGATTTCGACTTTAGGTGCTCGCGCTGGATTGATTGGTGCAATGTCATACGCGCTTTCTGAAATGCGTGGTCATGTTTTGACTCATGGTAATTTGATGACAGCAAGTGGTGCCAAATGAAGACTTCAATAGTTGTTGATGAAATAAAGGCAATTAGTGAACTCCAAGAAATCATTGCAATACCGAGCATCACTGGTTCCGAAAAAGACCTTGCAATAGAACTCTCAAAAAGACTCACTGAATTGGGTGCGGATGAAGTAGTTCTTCAGGAGGGCGATGATTTTCGTGCAAATGTTATTGCCACGTTTAAAGGTTATAGCGATGGGGAGTTATTGCTTTTTGCTCATATTGACACTGTGAATACCGGTGAGTGGGGACAATTCTGGTCTAAGAAAAACAGTAACGATCCACGAATCAATCCATTTGCTGGTGCGGAAGTTGACGGTGCCATTTGGGGGCGGGGTGCTGGCGATGTCAAAGGCGGCATAGCTACGGTATTGCAGGCATTGGCGACTCTAAAGAAAAACTCTTTGCAGCTCGAAAAAAGTGTGGTCGTGGTGTTTGTCTCAGATGAAGAATCTGGAGAGTTGGGAATGGGACTAAGCAATGGCATAAAGGCAGCCTTGCCAATTGTCCAGAAAAAAGCCCAACATCCAACCCTTGCTGTTTATTTAGAACCAACTGAATTAAATATATATACCGCACAAATGGGATTTCAGATTGTTGAGATTGAAATCATTGGTAAAACATCTTATTTCGGTAAGCCCGAGCTAGGCATTGATGCTTTAAAAATTGGGCACCAGATTTTGGCAAAACTCTGGGAACATGATGATGCGATTAAACTCGAATTGGCGCACGACCTAATTGGAACTTCTAGCTTGCTCGTTACAGAGGTAAATGCCGGTGGGTTGATTGCGGTTCCTGGCACCTGTCACATCTCCCTTATCCGAAAAGTACTTCCTGGAGAGTCCATGGAAAAATCAGGTCAAGATTTGTTAGCAGTTATTCAAAGCGTGATGGTTGTCGAGGGCGCCGAAGTTAATGTGACATTTAGCGCTTCTAGAGATCATAAATTTGGTGGTACTCCATTTGAATGCAACATCACGCAAGAATTAACAAAACTGCAAGAGATTGTTAATTCATATCATTCTGAGATTTCTCTATTTGAAGGAGCGCCTTATTGGTCAGAAGCACCATTAATCGCGCGCGCATTGGAAATAGATTGTGTGTATTGGGCTGCAGGTGACATCTCTAATTGCCATACACCTGAAGAACATATAGATAAGAATGATTATTTTGCTGCAGTTAAATCCCTGGCTGAGTACTTAAGTACCCCATGGATATGAATAAACAGTTTTCACTGGAGGCCAGGGGGGTCAGCGGTGAAATTCCCAAAGGAGGGAAAAATGAAGAATAGAAAGCAAATAGCGGGAGTTGGAGCCATTGTCCTGGCATTGACTACCTTAACGGGGTCTTTTCAAGCTGCTAATGCAAATGCATTGGTAACCAAGGGGCCAAATGGCGAAGCGGCAACTGCCTGTGCAACGGTAAAACTCACGAGCGCGCAAGCAAAGTCAGTTAAAGCAGGCAAATTTTCTGCTGCACTTCTTTGGCACACTTCGAGTGATTTCGTTACAGCGGTTAACGCCGGTGCAGCAGCTTCATTGAAGCGTATGGGTATCAAAGTTGTAGCAACTGGCGATGCGCAATTTGATACTGCAAAACAGAAGGCTAACGTCGATACTGCAATGGCCAAAAAGCCATCTCTCATACTTGGTTTACCTTTTGATGGCGTAGCGGCGGCTGCTGCATATAAATCTGCAGTAGCAGCTAAGACAAAATTGGTATTCCTGTCAAACGTTCCAGACAAGTTCGCTTATGGTAAAGAGTACGTAACAATAGTCACCGACGATCTTGCACAGATGGGAATTAAAGCTGCTGATTCATTGGCAACAGCAATGGGTGCGAAGGGCGAAGTTGGATATGTCTTCCATGACGCCGCCTACTATGTAACAAATCAGCGCGACCAAGCGTTCAAGGCACGTATTTTGAGCAAGTATCCAAATATGAAAATTGTTTCAGAGCAGGGTTTAACTGATCCAGCCAAGGGACAGGAAATTGCTCAAGCAATGCTGGCCAAGAATCCAAATCTCGGAGGTGTTTATGTTACGTGGGCGCAACCTGCTGAAGGTGTGCTTGCTGCGCTGAAAGCTGCCGGGAACAAAACAACCAAGATTGTTACTCTGGATCTATCAGAGCCACTCGCGGTTGACATGGTACGCAACGGAAACGTAGCGTCAATCACTGCAGACGCAGCCTATGCGCTGGGTGAGTGCATGGCAGTCGCAGGTGCAATCGGATTAGTAAAAGGCAAAGTACCTCCATTCCTAATTGCTCCAGCATTAACTGTTACTGCGAGCAATATCGAAGAGGGTTGGAAACTTTCTCTTAACCGTCCTCTACCTGCAATCATTAAGAAAGAGCTCGACTAGAAAAGAGTTAGAACTGGGCGCTAGTTCGCTAGCGCCCAGTTCTCTCATTACAAAAAAAGGGATGAGACAGTGACAAAAGTTCTAAAAGAAAATTTCATATACTTTGCTCTGTTGACTGTCTTTGTTTTATTTTCAATTTTGCTTAGAAATGATGGGTTTTTTACTACAAGTAATCTCTTGAATGTTCTAATACAAAGTGCACCAATTGCAATTATGGCTATGTTCACTTGCTTTGTGCTTTCTGCGCGTGAAATTGATTTGAGTCTTGGTGCAACTATTGGTTTGTCAACACTCGTGGTAGCCATCAGTTTGCAGGCAGGCCTTCACTGGATTTTGTCAGCATTACTGGCACTTTTAGTTAGTAGTCTTGTTGGCTTTATAAATGGATTTTTTGTTACGGTTGTTAAGCTTCCTTCATTTTTGACGACATTAGCGTTTACGGGTGTTATTACAGGTGTCGCACGTTGGACAACGGATTTAAGAACCCTCTCTGTTGGAGACCGCAGTTTTGCTGGTTTTTTTGGTGGCGGAAAGTTTTATGGAATCCCGTCAATGATCATTTGGGCTACTGCTTTGCTTGTTATTGGCTATGTAGTCTTGCAGCACACAAAATTTGGGGCATGGGTTCTTGCTGTTGGTGACAATCCAACATCGGCCCAATCACAAGGTATTAAAGTCGCCCGCGTAAAAATGCTTGTTATGGTTTTTAGTGGCTTTGGTGCCGGATTGATTGGACTTTTGTATGCCGGCAGATTGGAAAGTGCAAGCTACATTATGGGCTCTGGTGACACACTGACGGTAATTGCTGCAACAGTAATTGGTGGCACCTCATTGTTCGGTGGAAAAGGCAGCATTCCTGGTTTATTGGCTGGAAGTGTCTTGCTGGGGTTGTTAACTAACGGGCTCCTGCTTGCAGGTTTCTCGGTTACACAGCAGATTATTGTGCAGGGCTTAGTGCTCTTACTCGCTCTGTCTGTATCGTCTAAATCCAAGGGAGATAATTAGATGTTTTTGCAACCGTTACTTGATAGAAACTTCCATTTCCTCAAAGCCGCAGTTCAGCTACACCAAAAGGGTGCAATTGATGCCAATACATATGTATTAGATCTTGAAACGGTTACAACGAATGCCAGGCTTCTGTCCGAAAAGGGCAAAAGCCTTGGTGTCGATGTTATTGCTATGACGAAGCAAGTTGGGCGTAATCCTGATTTTTGTAAAGCGGTATGGGCTGGTGGAATAAGCGGATCCGTTGCAGTGGACTATGAGTGTGGAGTTTATTCACATGCTGCCGGACTAAAGATTTCCCACATTGGGCATTTAGTTCAGATTCCCAAAAGTCAGATTTCTAGAGCAATTGCTTTGGAGCCGGCTTTATGGACAATTTTTTCTATTGCTCAAGCAAGAGAAATCGCAAAAGTAGCAGCAGAAAACAATCAAGTCATAAATGTTTCACTCAGAGTTTGGGATGAGGACTGCACGTTTTATAAGGGCCATGAGGGGGGATTTCATTCTTCTGAGGTTTTAGATGTCGCCAAGCAATTATCCAATATTAAGAACTTAAAATTGGCTGGAGTCACGAGTTTTCCAGCGCTCCTGTTTGATAAAAACACCAATAAATTGAAGATAACCAAGAATGCAGAACTCATACAAAAAGTTGCGGTACAGCTTGAAGAACTACTTGGTTATGGGTTGATCAGAAACATGCCTGGCACAACTTCGTTAGAAGGAATTGAGATGCTTGCTAAAGCGGGGGCGACACAAGTTGAACCAGGTCATGGCTTAACTGGCACCACACCTTTGAGTGCTGTGGTTGAAACGATTGAAAAACCTGCAATCGCTTATGTCACTGAAGTCATGCACCATCATCAAGGCAGAGCTTTTGTCTTAGGCGGTGGTTTGTACATGGATCCAGTTCTTGGAGACATTCCAACAAAGGCTGCCGTATTCACAGACAGTGGAGACTTCGAAATCCTTGAAGCAGACATGCCAAATCCAGGTGCAATTGATTATTACGCAGCATTGAGTCCAAATAAAAGTGGCAAATTACCGCCGATTGGAAGCACCGTTGTTTTTGGGTTTAGGCCCCAAGTATTTGTCTCTCGGGGAATGACTGTAGGAATTGAGAATTCGTCAACAAATCCCAGGGCATTACATCATTATGGTTCATCAGGCGCAAAAACTTTAGTCAGAGATTGGAGTAAGTAGTGCAATCGATAAAAGCAAATAATTTAGAAAAATCTTTTGGTGCAGTAAAAGCAGTACAGAAATACTCTGTTGAAATAAACCAAGGAGAAGTTGTTGCATTAGTCGGCGATAATGGTGCCGGTAAAAGTACTGTCGTGAAAATGCTTTCTGGCTTGTACAAGCCTGACGCTGGGGAAATTTTCGTTAATGATAGTTCTGTAACTCTAAAATCAGCTTTAGACGCACGTAAAGCTGGCATCGAAACTGTTTTGCAAGATTTAGCACTTGTTCCACAGCGTCCTGTTTACCTAAACCTGTTTCTCGGGCGTGAAGCCACAAAGCCTGCAATTAGACTGCTTGATCATAAAATGATGAGCAGGGAAGCTGAAAAGCTATTTCTGGAACTTGGTGTAAACATTCCGAGCGTAAAGCTTCCGATTGGATCATTATCTGGTGGTCAGCGACAAGCAGTCGCGATTGCGCGTGCTGCTCGTTGGAGTCAATCTCTAGTTATCATGGATGAGCCAACTGCAGCACTCGGTATTGCTGAGACAGCTAAGGTTGAAGAACTAATTAGAAACTTATCTTTACGGGGTACTTCAATCTTTCTTATCTCACATAATTTGGATCAAGTATTTAGGTTAACTTCGAAGATATCTATTCTGAGGCGTGGCGAATATATTGGCGAGTACCAGACATCGCAGGTAACAAAAAACGACATCGTTTCAAAAATTACCGGAAGCTCAAATTAGTCCTGAATTTAATTATGACAATAAATAAGTTAGACACTGGGCAGTTGATGTTGCGTGAAATGTCGGAACAACCCAATGTCTTGGGAAATGCAATTCTTCAATGGAATTCAGATATTGCAGACATCTGCAAAGTTCTTCCTGAAACCATTCATGGAGTTGTGTTCGTTGGGCGCGGATCATCTGATAATGCCGCAACGATCGGTAGATACGCCGTGGAAGCATATGCAGGATTCCCTGCAAGTTTGGCTGCGCCCAGTTTGTCTACGAGGTATACCCCTCACGCTTTATACGAGAATTATGTGATAGTCGCTATGAGTCAGTCTGGCGGCACTCCCGAGGTGACAGCTGCTGCCTCTGCACTCAAGGGTAGAGGTTCAAAAATCATTGCTATTACAAACTCATCAGAAAATTCGTTATCAAGAATTGCTGACCTACATCTTGATTTAAGAGCAGGACCTGAAGAGGCAGTTCCCGCAACCAAAACTGTAACTGCGCAAGTACTAGCAGTACTAAAAATTGCTTCTGCATTGGCAAAATCAAAAGGATTGGAATCTCCAATCTCACAACTCCAACTCGATAGATTGCCCAATGTAGTAAAAGAGGTTCTTGGAGATTTTGATAGCGCCGAACGAGTTGTTACACAATGCCTGAAGGCAAATAGATTGCAAATAATTAGTCGAGGCCTGGTGTATGGCGCAGTGCTAGAAGCTGCCATTAAAATAAAGGAGACATCAGGGGTTTTTGCGCACGGAATTTCCTCAGCAGATTTTGTTCATGGCCCAATCGCTGCTGTTGATCGAGAGTTGCCCGTGATAATTTTCGACCCAGGCGGCGTCAACAGTGAAGAATTATCAAATTTGAATCTCAGATTACGGGAAATGGGAATCACCACCTTCATCAGCAGTCTTGACCGTAAATCTTCACTTCCAATTCCCCAAGGTTTATCAGAAATCTTGAATTCGATTCCTATAATCATTCGTGGCCAACAACTCTCGTATTTATGGGCACTCGCTTTGGGCAAGAACCCCGACAGTCCTGAGGGGCTTTCAAAGATGACCCTCACCTACTAGTTATTTATTGAGCTTGATAACTTTTGAAGTGAAGAGTGGTCGACGGTGGCGTGGGCAGCGCGCAGACCAAAACCTGTTACAGGCCGTGATGATTTAGAGCAAGACACTATCTACGGATAAGACCGATTACGTAGGCAATACCAAAACCAAATCCCACTGCTGCATATAGATAGGTAAACCAGGTTAGCTCTGCTGGGATCATAAGAGTCAAAACACCTAGGGCTGTGGCACTTACGCACATTACTTTGGCAACGTTTGCCACTCGCATATCACTGCTGTGGGCGGCGTTGTTCCACATGTTCCCGGCTAGTGCGAAAACTGTTATGCCGATCATGCGCATTGACCAAACTAACTGCTCGTTTGTCTCTAGCGCTAGAAGATCTAGAAATAGCGCTGGCAGAATAAGAAGAAAAAGCCCAGATGCACCAAAAACAATGGATCCGGCCTGCAGGGTTTTTCTAATGGCGTTCATGTTGGCCTGATTGAGTTGTTGAAGTTAGTGATTGTGATGGAGCTTTGGTGTTTTTTTCGCAGGCGGATTAGAGCGCAGTGCCTTGCTTTGCCCGAGCTCTGTAGTCCCGGCTAGAACTCCAAGACACATTTCATCTGATGATCCTTCACCCCATGTGACATAGCGTGGCTCTAGGCTTTTTAGCTGCGGGATCTTTTGTCTAAGCGTTGGATCAAATGTGCATTCAACACGAATCGTGTCACCAGGGTTTACGGCAATTGGTGTCTTCAAATACGTTGTTGATTGATCATCAAAGTTGTAATAAGGAACATCTAGAATCGTTTTTTCATCTGCTCGGCCGGGGTTAAGAGTCATTTTTAGAGACTTTCCCAATAAGTGCATGTGGGGGCCTGCTGCAACGATGCTGAAGTATTTGCCCATGACCTTGTCACATCTTGACGTTAACGATGGTGTTGGTCTGTTGGGGTTTTGTCCGCAAATGAAATTGAGTGCGTTGGCTTGCTGCGCACTTAATAGATCTGTTCTGGATGCAAGATCTAGTATGGACTGTCTGCGATCACACAGCGGGCCTGTCACACCTGGCAGGCAGGCTAGTTCAACGGGGGCTGCAAATAGTTCTAGCTGTAATTGCTTAATCTTTGAACCTTTTGCAGGCACTGCTTCCATGTTGATTGTGGATTGATCAGTTTCAATCTTTCCATCTGTTGCTGCAAGTAAGTTGTAGTGAACCTGCAAGACAAAACGTTCTCCCTTTTTAAAGGGTGTTCCATAGCCTGCGGGAGCAACATCTTTACGGCCACCAGGTGCCCAGGAGCTAATCCATGGAGATGAAACAAATGATGACATCATTCCGCCAAGGCTTGTGCCACCAAAACATGGCCAGCCGATTCCGCTTTTATCTTTTGCAATTGCTTCTGGGATGTCAGCCTCTGTTACACGAAAGATAATTGCGTGGTGAACATAGTTTTTGCGCTGTGGGATAAATTCGATAGAGCGAATAATTGAATCTTCATTGACCTTAGGATCAAGCAAAAAGCAACGGTAATCATCTGTGCCTTTATTAGGAGCAGATGGAAGGTGCGCCTTAGCCATTGTGACGCTATATTTTTTGAGCGTTGGCGCAGCAGTTGCCTTTGGTTTTTTCACCTTTGGCGCAGTGGCTGCATCTGCAATATGTGGCATAAGAGATGTAATCAAAACCGCTGCTACTGGAATCAACAGTTTTCGCATCTTCATAAGCTCAAGAATACAGAAACTGCCCTTTGGGCAACACCCCCACATGCAACTAACTGCGCGCAGTTTCGATACCCTTGGCGTATGAACAGAGAAAATGAAACCGGCGTGAAGACCGGAAAGATCACCCCTTACAAGATCTTTGGTTGGGTTCCACTGAGCTTGTTTCTAATTGCCGCAGGCACAATGGCTTTTTTTGGATTCCTCAAAGGTCTCTAAAGTCAGCACGAGATTACTTCAACCCATCAAGTGCACTAGGAGATAACTATGGCTATAGCTAAGAAGGTTGCAAAGAAATCTGTTGCAAAATCTGTAAAAGCCCCAGCAGTGCAACCACATGGTGATCGCATTGATTGGCGTTCTCTCTATCTCTATGCCGTATGCCTAATCACTTTGCTCGTGGTTTTGTTTTCAACTGTTTCTTTGATCAATGCGATCATGAACACAATATTTCCTAACCCTGTCTATATAGATGTCTATGCAAAGCCTGAAAATGCGCCATTGCCTGAGCTAGTGGAGCAGCAAGAAAGAGATAATCAAATACAAGCGATTAAAGGAATTTTCTCTTCCTTCATCACTATCTCAGTTGCCGCACCGCTCTATCTTTATCACTGGCGCCAGACTAAGAAGTAAATAAAGGACTAACTAGTAGTTTTTAAGCCGGCGGGCTAGGCAGTTCTAACATCGGCTTATTTGTAGTTAATTCTTTGCGAATGTTTTTTAGCTCTGCAAGTACTGCGCCAACTCCAGCCTCTGCTGCGGTGATTGCTAGCGCCAATACACGATTAAATTCTGGGCCCAGGTGGGCTTGTACTCGAACACCGGATGATTTTTGGCGGTTTGAAACATTAAAGATGTAGTCAGAGTCATCATTAAGGGTCGATGCTCCTAATAGTTTGGAGAACTCCCACTCCTTTGTATACATAGGGCCAACAAAGAGAATACGAGTTGTTGTCACAATAACGTTGCCTTGATCAAGATCTGCTTGCGAGTCAGCCCCAGGTAGTGATGTCCCGCGCATTGCGCCAACACGAAAGCGAATACCTGCGACAACAGGAATGCTTACACCCGATGATCCACCAACAAATTGGCTAGGCCCGCGTCTTGTTTCATGAAAGATTGCAGGTGCACTAAAGAGAACAACTTCGCCTTTTTCGTTAACTAAAAAGTTTTGAACAGAGTCAATACCGTTACTTGCATTGGTAAAGACTGTCTCCATTTTTTCAAGCAGAGCGTGGTCAGCGTCCCAGTTGGCCTGTTCTAGTTCAAACTGCTTACGGGCATCTTTCTGAGCGCGCTTGTGTTTGAGGTTGGCGAAAAATCCCATACTGAAACTCTAATACACAGGCGATAGCAATGGGGGGGTCAGCACCTCTTTATATTGTCAGTGGGGGTCGCTAGGTTCTAGGCATGATCGAATTCCTGCTGTTGACCCTGGTGATATTTCTATTTTTAAATCGAAAGAAGAAAAAGCGCAAGCCGCGCACTTTAGATGGTCAGTTAAAAGAGCTGATAACCCAGTCAGCTGATGCAACCAGTATTGCTGTTGATATAAAGAGGTATTTACTCAACACGATTAACGATAACAACAATGACGTGCCCAAATTTAGTGAGGCGCAGATTCTTGAAGCACAGAGAATCATTGATCGGGCAGGGCCAGTTGCTCTGTATTGGATGAGTGATATCGCAGCCCAGTTGGCGGTGTTATCGGCGGCGCAAATAAATGGTCTGCCCACTAATGTTGAACAAAAGCTAGGTAGCAGCGCAACGCCACAGGCGATCGTTGAAGTTGTGGTCAAAATCTAAATTTTTTGGATTGTGGAAGACCTGCCTTGGGCTTACTATTTCAGACATCGTAAAACTAGAATTAAGCAACACAACCCAGGGGAGTACAGATGAGAGTAGTAGCGATTACACCGATTCATGTTACTGATGAAGAGTTAGCACGTCGCCAAGAGCGCTACACCCGTCTTGCACCCGCTGGATTAACTGTTGAACTTCGAAACCTGAGCACAGCAAGCCCTGTTGCACTTGATCTGCAATCAGATGTTCTTTCAAGTGATGCTGCGTTGATGGATGACATGTGTCATGTGAAGGCCGATGTAGCAGATGTTGTTATGCCAGATTGTGTTTTAGATCCAGGCTTTCGCCCGGGTTCAAATGATTCAGTAGTTGGAATGTTAGAAAGTGTTACTGCCCACCTTGTCGCACAAGGTCACAAAATTGGGGCTGTAACTCGTAACGAGACAATTGGGGCAGAGCTTGTGCGTCGCATTGGTGAATATGGCTTTGCCGATCACTTTGCAGGTCTTGAAGTATTGAACTTAAGCTTTGATGCAATCAATGATGAAGAGTTGTGGCATAAAGCGCTCAAGGTTGGCGTGGAAAAGTTGGCTGCAAAAGGTGCAACTGTTGTGATCAATGGTTGCTCTGCAGTTAACGTGGATCAATCACAGCTATCACTAGAAGTTGTAGATCCAGCAGAGCTTGCATTGAAGTTGATTTTGGAGCAAAAGAGTAAGGTCACAATTTAATCGTGGAGAGATACGACTTAGTTGTTGCAGGCGCCGGTGGCGGATTAGTAGGTGCCATCAAGGCTGCACAGCTTGGCGTTAAAGTTTTGCTCATTGATGCATCTCCAGATTTTATAAACACATGTAATACCTCCATGACTTCTGGAATGTTTCCTGCAAGTGGATCACGTTGGCAAAAAGAAAAGGGAATCGTTGATTCTCCAGAGATCTTTGCCCAAGACATCATGAAAAAGACGAAGAACTCTGGCCATGTTGTGGCAACAAAGGCGCTAACCAATGTCAGCGTTGAAGTGTTTGAATGGATGGCCGATTCACTAGGTGTCCCATGGGAGTTAGTGACAGATTTTCACTATCCAGGTCACTCTGTAGATCGCTGTCTATCTGTTCCAGGGCGAATGGGTCAGTTAGTGTTGGGTCCAATCTGGAAAGTTGCATCAGATCAAAAACTTTTTGACTTTAAGGCAAGCACACGTTTAGTCGATGTTGTTATCAAAGATGGCCAGGTTGTTGCAGCTGTTGTAGAAAATGCCGATGGAAGCCAAGAAGAGATTGCAACTGACAACGTGCTGATGGCAACAAATGGCTATGGCGCTAACCAAAAACTATTGGCAGAGCACAATGAAGAGGTTTCCTATATTTATTATCACGGATCTAGATATTCAAAGGGCGAGGCGCTGCAAATTGGTATGAAGCACGGCGCCGGCTATGGATATTTAGATTCCTATCAAGGCCATGCTGCTATTTCATCCCATGCAAAGACTTTGGTGGGTTGGACAACAATCATGCAGGGTGGCTTTATCGTCAACACTGGCGGTGAAAGATTTGGTGATGAATCTGCAGGTTACTCAGAGTATGCAGCTATTCTCAATGATCAAAAAGGAAATACCGGTTGGATCATTATTGATAAAGCAATCCACGAAGGATCATTACTGTTTAAAGAGTATGAATACACAGCTGCAAGTGGAGCAATTGTTTGGGCAGATAGCATTGAAGAGTTAGCAACTGCGATTGCTGTGCCTGCAGATAAATTAGCGGCCGAAGTTGAAAATGCGCATGCTGTCCATGACGGTAAAGGCCAAGATCGCTTTGGACGAAAAGCTTTTGAGAAAAGATTGCAGGGACCATTTGGCGCAATCAAAGTTCGTCCTGCACTTTTTCACACACAAGGTGGCGTGCAAGTAAATGCAGACGCACAGGTACTTCGCGAAGATGGTTCTGTGATTAAAGGTTTGTATGCAGCAGGTGGGGCAGCAGTTGGAATCTCAGGCCATGGATCAGATGGCTACCTGGCCGGCAATGGCCTGTTGCCTGCCTTTGGGTTTTCATACCTTGCGGCCAAGGCCGTGGCTTCGCAACTAGTTTCACGCTAGGGGGCTCAGTACTTTCACAGGGACTGGTCCAAATCACCCCGGGAAAGTTATGAAAACGAGACCTTCTACCGCACGGTAAGTATTGCCGTTTGTTGGCACCGCCCTTAGGCTCACTCCACTCAAAAGCAAGCGGACTGTGATCGTTGGTCGCTGCTTCTTATCAAGCACCAAGGGAGAGTAAGAATGAATTCAACGTCCTCACGGGCAAGAAAATCACAAGCTGCATTACTTGCAGTTTTGGTTGCTGGTTCACTACTAGCTGCAATGCCTGCATCTAATGCAGCAGTTGTAAAGGTAGGAGCAGCATGTGCAACAGAAGATGCAATTGGTAACATTGCAAACGGCAACACTGTTGCTTGCAAGAACAAGAAGTGGACTGCATACAAGCCTGCTTCAATTATTTGGGGAGCAGCAGCTGCAACATGGCAGCCAAAGGAAGAGTTTGCAACTTATGCAGTTCCAAAGAAGCTTAACTACTTCAAGCAAGAAAACCTAACTGTTGAAGCAAAGACAACAGCTGGATCAATTGACCTTGTTAACCTAGTAAGTGCTGGCCGTATTGATATCGGTGGAGCAGATTTGGGTTCTGCAATGCAGGCAATTGAAAAGGGTGCAAACATCGTAATCATCGGTGGTTTGGTTCAGAACTTCCCATGGAACATCGCTGTTAAGCCAGGCGGAGCAATCAAGACTGCCGCAGATCTAAAGGGTAAGAAGATCGGAATCATCGGATTTGGTTCTGGAAGCTACCCATACACAAAGGCATTCCTTGCAGGAAACGGATTGAAGGAATCAGATGTCACATTGATCCCAACAGGACCAGCTGTTGCAGTTGCAGCATTGCAGCTAGACAAGGGTGATGTTGATGCAATTGCTTACTTCAAGTCTGCGTACGCTGGAGCTATTTTCAACGGTTCTAAGTTCACATTCCTTCCAAATCCAGCAGCACTTACTGGTGTTCGCTCACTTTCATGGGTTGTAAACGCAGACAAGTTTGCAGCTAACGAAGAAGTATTCGAGCGCTACCTACGTGCAGCAAACAAAGGACTTATCTACTCAACAACCAACGTTAAGGAAGCAACAAACGTTGGCTTTGCTGAGTTCCCAACTTCTATTGCAGCAGGAAAGACTGCTACAGAGTCACTTCCACTTGGAATGGCACAGTTGAAGGCATGGCTAGAGACAGCTACACCTACTTCAGGTAAGCCTGTAAGTTGGAACCGACTAGGTGATATTCCTGCAAGCGACTGGAAGAAGTCACAGGATTACACCAAGGCAGCAGGAACAATTGTTACTGGTGTTGACCTAGCAGACTTCCTTGATGCAACACTTATTACTCGTGCAAACTCATTTGATCGCAAAGCAATTGTTGCCGCGGCAAATAAGCAACCTAAGTAATAAAGTAAAAGGAAATCTGTATAGAATAACGTTATGACAAATAACAACTCGAAGATCCAGGACGCCTCAAATGAGGCGTCCTGGATTAACGTGTCGGGCCTGCACAAGATTTATAACACCAGAGGTGGCGGCACAACACATGCACTCTCTGACATTAATTTCACTGCAAAAAAAGGTGAATTCATTTCTATTGTTGGACCATCTGGGTGTGGCAAAACAACACTTCTCAATATTCTTGCAGGATTGATTTCCAAGACTGAAGGCAGCGCCTCTGTGTCAGGACATGAAGTTTCAAAACCTTTGCCAGAAATTGGCATGGTATTTCAAGCACCAACGTTGCTTCCTTGGCGCACAATTTTAGAAAATGTGATGGTCCCAGTTGAAGTACAAAAGCTTGATAAGAAAAAGCATTTAGAAAAAGCTAAAGAACTTCTAACTCTTGCTGGCTTAGATGGATTTGAAGATAAATATCCCAACGAACTCAGCGGTGGAATGCAGCAGCGCGCAGGCATCTGCCGGGCACTCGTTCACTCACCTTCTGTGTTGTTGATGGACGAGCCATTTGGCGCACTCGATGCGATGACTCGTGAGTATATGAACCTAGAACTACTTAGAATTTGGAAAGAAAGTAATCAGACAATTGCTCTAGTAACACACTCAATTACAGAGGCAGTCTTTTTATCAGACCGCGTGATTGTTATGAGCCCGCGCCCAGGTCGAATTGCTGAGATCATCACAATTGATCTTCCACGACCACGCACACTAGAGATGATGAATAGTGATGCTGCAGGAGTCTTTGTTAAGAAGATTCGCCACTACTTTAACGCTGCAAACGTGATTGAATAAAGGGGATATAAGAATGAAAAGCCTTCGCAACCGCCCCGAGCTCATCTTGACCCCTGTTGTTTTCGTAATCTTTATTGCCTTGTGGGAAAACCTTGTAAACCTACTTGAAGTTGAAGAGATCATTTTGCCAACACCGTCAAGAATTGGTGATGCACTATTGGTTCAGTTAAAGACAGAGCTTTTTTGGTCAAATCTTTGGGTTACCTCGCAAGAAGCGTTACTTGGATTCTTGTTCGCAACACTCTTTGCAATAATTGCAGGAACATTTATTTCTCAAATCAGAATCGTTGATAAAACCTTCATGCCATACCTTGTTGGTTTTCAGGCAATTCCTAAGGTCGCACTTGCTCCAATCTTTCTTATCTGGTTTGGGCTTGGTCAAACAAGTAAAGTTGTTCTAGCTGCAACGATTGCATTTTTTCCGATCTTGATTAATATTATTGAAGGTCTAAAGTCTGCCGACAATGATCAAATAAGAATGTTGCGTGTTTTCGGAGCATCAAGAGCACAGATTTTCTTTAAAGTTCAAGTGCCTTGCGCTCTTCCATTCTTCTTTGCAGGCCTTGATGTTGGAATCCTGCTTGCAATTCTTGGCGCAGTCGTCGGTGAGTTCTTAGGATCTCAAGCAGGCCTTGGCAACATGGTTTTAAATGCTCAGTTCAACTTTGAAACACCTACTATGTTTGCGATTTTGTTAGTGCTTTCTGCCATGGGAATTATTGCTCACATCATTGTCAAGGCGTTCCAACGAAAGTTTGCTTTCTGGGGAGATAGCAGCAACATCATTGGTAATTAATTCACATGTCATCAACTAATGATTTTGCTGGCAAGGTTGCAATTGTTACCGGCGGCGGTCGCGGTATCGGTGCAACCATCGCCCAGCAGTTGGCAAATCGCGGCGCCATTGTCGCATCTGCAGATATTTTGCCGGATGCAGAGTGGACCAGTGAACTAACTGCCCCTCACACTCGTCATTACTTAGATGTTCGATCAAAGCAATCGTGTGTTGATTTAGTAAAAGAAGTTGTAGCAAAGCACGGTCGCCTAGATCACCTAGTAAACAATGCAGGAATTGTGCGCCGCGCAAAGGCCAGTGAGATGTCAGAAAAAGACTTTACTGATGTTATCGATATCAACTTAAACGGAACTTTTTTTATGAGCCAAGCTGTTTATCCTGAGCTTAAAAAAGTAAAGGGAACGATTGTTAATATTGGTTCCACAAGTGGGCATTCGGCTGTTCTCAATACCGTTAGTTATTCAGCAAGCAAAGCTGCCGTGATGTTTATGGCAAAGTCTCTTGCCTTTGAATGGGCAACAGATGGAATCCGCGTAAACGCAGTTGGACCAACGATTGTGCCAAGTAACATGACTGCGCCGTTATTGGTTGATCCTGTTTTTATGGAAGATAAAATGTCTACTATTCCATTAGGCCGCATGGCAGAGCAGCTAGATGTTGCACAATCTGTTCTATTTTTATTGGGACCAGAATCTGCCATGGTTACAGGCCAAACAATCTTTATCGACGGTGGCGTAACAATCCACTAATTGTTTGCAAAGAAGCGAACTGGACCTACGTGCTCAAGTGCAACGCTTTGACCAACATTAAAATCAAAAGGCCCAGGGATTCGCACCTGTAGGTGTTGATCTGCAACATCAATTGCAACCATTGCATCATGGCCGTAGTAATCAATTTTGGTAATGAGCCCGCTGATAGATCCAGAAGTTACGGATTTGTTGAGCTTGATCTCCTCGGGACGAATAACAATGTGGCCTGATGTAATCGACTGCGCCGAAGATTTAACTGGGTTAAGAATGTAGTCGGTTGAGCCATCAGAGAGTTTGGAAGCTTGCAGAACTAACGCATCGCCTGTGCTAATTGCAATCGTTGGGGAAATTGGTGATGAGTACACATCTTCAGGAGAGCCTGATTGAACAATCTTGCCACCACGCATCAGAGCAATGACATCGGCTGAAACAAGACCTTCTTCGCGATCGTGGGTTACCAAAATCGCAGTTGTGTTCTGTGAGCGAAGCAAACTGATGACATCTGTTCGAAGCTCTGTTCTCAGTTCAGCATCTAACGCCGAAAATGGTTCATCGAGCAAAACAATTGATGGCTTAATGGCTAGGGCTCGGGCTAGAGCAACGCGTGTTTGCTGACCACCAGAGAGCTGATGTGGCATTCGCTTTCCAAAGCCTTCCATGCCAGTTAATGCCAACATCTCTTTAGTTGTTTGGCGGATCTGATCTTTGGTAAAGACTGCAGTATCGATTCCAAATGAGATGTTATCGGCAATATTTAGATGCGGAAATAGAGCACCCTCTTGTGGAACATAACCAATCTTGCGCTTATGTGGTGGTAAATGAACAGATGAAAATGAGACAAGTTGTTTGCCAAAGCGGATCTGGCCTTCACTGGGGCGAATCAAGCCTGCGATAGAGCGAAGCAGCGTTGTCTTGCCACAGCCAGACGGGCCAAGCAAAGCTGCTATCTGGCCAGGTGCAAGTGAGAGGGAAAGGTCATCTAAAACTACTTTGCCACCAAGTAAAACTTTTAGATGGGAGACTTCAAGTGCGTTCACTTTTGTCCACCTGCGCTCTCTTGGAGATAAGAATGATCTTCTTTATCTGGTCTGCTTATTAAAAACGTTGGAATCGCTGCTACAAGAACCAAGATTAATGCATAAGGTGCGGCCTCGTTAAATCGATTGATCGAACCAAATGACCAGATTTGTGTTGCTAAAGTCTCAAAGCCGGTTGGTCGAAGCATCAAAGTTGCAGGAAGTTCCTTCATTGCAGTTAGAAATACCAAGATAGTTCCAATGCCAATACCAGGGGCTGCAATGGGTGCGATCACTTTTTTAACAACTGCCCATTGATTCATACCAAGTGTTGCTGCAACATCTTTTACGCTATTTGGCACACGGGCAAGAGAAGAGCTCATGCTTGTAACTGATTTGGCCAAAAACAAAATTGCATAGGCAAATGCCAGTAAAAATGTTGTCTGATACAGCGGTCCAAGTTTTGAACCGATCGATACAAGTGCAAGACCGACAACTACTCCAGGGAGAGCGTGTGCGATGAGAACTATCTTGTTTGTAAAGGCGGCAAAGCGTGATGCTCCGCCAGAGAGTAAAAGACCCAAGGGCGCAGAAAGAACAAGTGCGATGAGCGCGCCAAATGCTGCAACAGAGATAGTAGAGATAGTGGCACTGGCAAGTGATGGCCAATCAATAGCAACTGGGTTAGAGAAAAAGCGGGTGAGCAGAACATAAAAGGGAAGTATTACGGCAACTGTTGCAAAGGCTGTGATGGTTAAAACAGTTGCAAAACGCAGATAACCCTTTTGTATCGGTGTTGTTTTAACTGAAAGAGATTTGAGTAGTTGCGTCTGAGTTGATTTACCTTTAATTGACTCATCGGCTAAAACAAAGAGAATCGAAAATGCAATCAATACAAAGGAGATAACAGCTGCAGCGCTTCGATCATAAGAGGCGCGATACATGTTTTGAATTGAAACTGTTAGAGTCTCAACGTTTAGAAGTGAAACAGCTCCAAAATCACTCATTGTGTAGAGACCGGCTAAAAGCGCCCCAGCACTTACGTGGCCACGAATTTGAGGAAAGACAACTCTAGAAAATGTCTGCCTAGGATTTAGTCCAAGTGACCTAGCAACTTCTATCTGGGATCCATCGATACTTCGTAGCCCAGCAAGTGTTGCCAAAATAATGTAGGGAATTGTCGAAATGGAAAGAATGAAGACTGCAGCCGCAAAGCCAGAAAAAGAGGGTATGAGTGCCACCCATGTGTAGGTAAATACGTAGGAAGGAATGGCAAGAGGAAGTACGGCTGGAATAACTAAAAGCCTGCGAAATGGCAGTTGAACAAAGTGAAGGCCACTTGCAATTGCAACACCTAAAACAAGGTTGATTGCCACCACGCAAATGACAAGTAGGGAAGTGGTTGCAAGAACTTCTAAGGTTTTTTGGCGAAATAAAAGCTGCACTATCTCATCTATAGGCTTGTCACTTGCCCGTACCAAAAGATAGACAAATGGAATCATCGAAATTGCAGCAACCGCCCCTACCGCCGTAAGCAGTGCAATTCGCCACCTGCTGCGCTTTTGCGCGCCAGTAGAAGGTTGTTCCTGAAATGCAGGGGGGAGGGTTGTCAACATTTTTCTACAACAGACCCACTTGAATCAGAAGATCTTGTGTGGCTTTAATGTTGCTCAGAGTTTTTAGGTCAATTGATGGAGCGCCAATTTTATCGAGCGCAGGCAGCTGGGCAGGCGGCATAGCACCATCTAGAAGTGAGTATTCATGAGTATCGCTGACAAACTTTTGCTGAGCTGCGGCAGAGGTTAAGTAGTTGATTAAATCTTCTGCTGCTTTTTGCTTCGCACTTGTTTGCAAGATCCCCGCACCTGAGACGTTGATTAAATTACCAAGATCTCCGGGGGCAAAGAATCCATTCTTCACATTAATTTCACGGCCCAGGGCTTCTGAGACTTCCCAGATGTAGTAGTGATTAACAAGTCCAATTGAGATTTCACCCTTATCAATTGCTTCAACGATGGCAGAGTTCTTTAGATAGATTTTGACTCCATTTGTCTTTAGGCCTTCAAGCCAAGTTTTAGCAAAAGCTGTTCCCTTGTTCTCAATTAGCGCAGTGAGGAATGCTTGAAAAGAGGCATTAGTGGGAGCGATTCCAATCTGATTTTTATAGATTGGCTTGGTTAACTCTGTAATTGAAACCGGCAATCCTTTTACTCGATCAGGGGCGTATGCAAATACGCGAGCGCGACCTGTAATACCAACCCACTCACGATTTGCTGCTACATATGCTGCAGGGATTTCTGCTGCAACATCACTTGGCAATGGAGTAAACAAGCCAGCTTGTGAAATAGCACCGAGTGATCCAGCATCTTGTGAGAGAAATAGATCTGCTGGGGAGTTACTACCTTCTTCAAGAATCTGTGCAGAAAGTTCGGCCGAATCCCCATAGCGAACGTTGAGCTTGATTCCAGCAGATGCTTCCCAGTCAGCAAAAAAAGGCGCAATGAACTCTTCGGATCTACCCGAGTAAATAGTTAACTCTGTGACATCTACTGCCTGCTCATTAGTAGAAGAGGAACAGCCAGCAACAAGGCCAAGCATCATGGCTGCGGCAGATATGGAGGCTAACTTCTTCGCATTGAACACAGAGTCCACTTTCTATTGGGGCATAGGGGCCCTGGAGGGGCGTATCTTTGCTGACTCTACTGGCCAAGGGGGTATTTACGCAACATGAATGTTGCGTAATTCATCCACGCTGGGCACAGTATTTACACAGTACTTTTGTGACAAGTTTCTTGCCTGCTACGCCTGGATCAATGCAACTTCGATGACTCTGTTCACAAGTGCCTTGGTTAGAATGTTTTCGTGTTGATCAAAGTAGCCAGTGCCATGCTTGAACGCCTGGGCACAAGGCGTGTGCGGATCTGGGTCATCCAGGTTATGGCAGTGGCGCTCGCCATCTCTTTGGTGCCTTCTGTCTCTGTTGCTGCGCCATCGGTTGCAAGTGTTCAACGAGAAGTAGACCGCCTTAGAACACTGGCTGCTGAAAAGTATGAATCAGCGAACGAGGCAAATATTCGCATTAGAGCACTAGAAAAAGAGATGCAGATTCTCCAGGGCCGAGAAGTGGTCTTGCGTAAAGATTTAGATGCAGCAAGTTCTGTCATTGAAAAGATTGCCCGCGAAAACTATATGTCCGGCGGCCTTGGACAATCATTGGGTCTGGTTTTCTCAGCCGATCCATCCCAGTATCTAGCTGATGCCTCCACACTAAATTTTGTATCAACCAACTACGCGCGCCAACTTCGTCAGTACTCAACTAGTAAGCAGCGAGTAGATGCATCACAGTCTGTTGTGTCCGATAAGACGACGCTGTTGATTCGCGAGCGAGCAATTTTGAATAAAGAGATTGCAAAAGCTAAGTCATCACTTGCCTCTGCTGAAAAACTTTTGAACACATTAAAGAAGGAAGATCGTGAGCGCCTTGCAAGAGAAGAAAGTGAGCGCGAAGGAAGAATTTTTGATGCTTCAAAGAAATATGCCTCTAGTTTTGTTGGTGATAACACACGAGGATCAAAGGCTCTCAAATATGCACTGGCTCAGATCGGTGACATTTATGTTTGGGCTGCAGCTGGGCCAACTAAGTGGGACTGTTCAGGTTTAACAATGAGGGCGTTTCAAAATGCAGGCGTCTCTTTGCCACACTCATCTCGCGCACAGATTCGATACGGGAAGAACATTTCCTTTAACTCTGTAAAGCCTGGCGATTTGGTGTTTTTTGGTAAGCCAATTAGCCACGTGGCTATTTATATGGGTGGTGGAAAGATGGTTCATGCGCCAAGACCCGGCAAGCGTGTTGAGGTAACTGAATTTCCTAGAAGTTTTGGCCGCAAGCCATTTGCCGGCGCAAAACGAATCTAAATAGAACCTTTATCAAGACCCTTTAACACCTGCTCTGCTCGCACTCCCAACTCTTCTAAATCTGACAACCTTTTTAATCCATTGACTTGCTGGCTCATGCGGTGGTTTTTAACAAATGTTTCTTTGTGGCGATCAAGAAAATCCCAATACAACGTTGTAAACGGACATGCGGTGTCGCCAACTCGCAGTTTTGGATCATAAACACAGCTCTTGCAGTAACTACCCATGCGCGAGATATATGCACCGCCTGCTGCATAGGGTTTGCTCATCATTGCCCCGCCATCTGCATGTAATCCCATACCGATAACGTTTGGAACCATAACCCACTCGCTGGCATCGATAAACACCTCTCTCATCCAATCTAAGAACGCCTGCGGATTAGTGCCGGTAATCAAAGCCAGATTGCTCAACACCATCAGCCGTGGAATGTGGTGAACCCATGCACGAGCTTCTATGTCAGAGACAATAGTTTTAACACAGTTCATCTGTGTTTTATTTGAATCACTAAACAGCGGTAGTAAGGGGCGGTTAGCACCTAGTTGATTGTTCTCTCGATAATCTGCGCCTAAGTACCAATACATTCCATTTACATACTCACGCCAGCCAATTATCTGTCGGATAAATCCTTCGGCAGAGGCAATGGGTATGGCACCTGCTTTAAATGCTGCTCCAGCAGCATCGATAACTTCTTGGGCATGCAGCAATCCGTTGTTTAAATATGGCGATAAAAGCGAGTGATGTAGCGCCCAGTTATCTGCAGCCATTGCATCTTCATAGGGGCCAAACTCTGCAAAGTGGTTTTCAATAAAGTTTTTTAGTTGAGCCAGTGCACCTTTGCGAGTTGTTGCCCATGTTAAATCAGGCGTGTAGCCAATTTCGCTAGCAACATCTTGGTCTATCTGATCTCTTGTGTGTTCTAGGTATGGTGGCCAGGTGTAGTTTTTTGGGGGAGGCAATCTATTTTCTTTATCAAAGTTCCACGCACCACCTGCAGGCTTACCTTTTTCCATCAGCACATCTAGGCGCGCACGTTGCAAGCGATAGAAATTTTCCATCAAATAACTCTTCTGGCCATCTGCCCACTGTGCAAAGAGTGGACGCGGTGTTAAGAAAAAGTCATTGGGAACAAATTCGACGCCGTACTCCTTAAGGGCATTGAACTGTCGAAAGGAAGATGGTTCAGCGGAAATGATTGGTAAATTAGGAAAATCCTTCTTTACCTTTTCAAGTCCACTAACCGTTGTTGCAGCTTTTTCATAGCGGACTGTGTAACCAAGTTTTTCAAGGTGTGCTGCAAAGTGTCGAGCAGATGAGATTAAAAAGTGAAGGCGCTGGCCATGCCAATTTCTGCCAGTTGTCATCCGCGCACTTTCAACTAAAACAATGACATCTTTTTTGGGATTACTTCCCTTGAGTGCGCCATAGTTTTCGTTGAGGTGATCAAGAGCAACATAGATGAGCCGTTCCATTTCTGAACTTTATCGTTATTTCCAAAAACTCTCAGGTGACATGAAGTAAGTTGGAAATGAACACTCTGAGTTATTACGGTACTTTTCTCGAATGAAGCGCCTGGTTATCTTTGTCTTTGCAGTTGTTTTTCTTACCCCTCTCCAAGCATCTGCCCATCAGCCTGTGCCCTTGCTTTCAAGTGATACTTCGGCAGCAAACGGTCCATTGCTAGTTGACGGAACTGTCTCCTTTGCTATCCGTGCATCTTTTTCTAAGGTCGGAGAAAAACGTGGATTCCGAGCAAACTTAAAGTCAGGTGACTCATTAGAGATTCAATATTTAATCGTCGACAAAAAGCCGGAAAACTCTCAAAAAGCTTCACAGCTTCCTTCTCTTGTTGTGACTTCACCTACGGGCAAACGCTTTACGATGAAATTAAATGAGCGCACTAAATTCTTTGAACCATACGGTGGAACTAACTATCTCTATCTTGGTAGGTATTCAGCCGCAGCAGAGGCGGGTACCTATAGTTTCTTGCTTACCTCTCGTGCTAAATCTGCTGTAACAATTGCAGTCGGTGATAGAGAGGTTCCGGGGGAAGTCCAAAAAGGTGTTTCCAAAGTTGTTTCACCAAGCCCAACATCTACGCCCACTGCATCAGCAGCACCAGCTGTTACTGGCTACACACTTTCACAAGTTGCATCAAATAATCGCAGCGCAAGCTGTTGGAGCATTATTGACGGTTCTGTGTATAACTTAACTAATTGGATTGCTTCACACCCAGGTGGCTCAAGTGCAATAACTTCGTTATGTGGTGTGGATGGAACAGCATCATTTAAGTCCAAGCATGGAAATCAAAGCAATCCTGCCCAACGCTTGAGCATGTATCTACTGGGCCCATTGGCTAAGTAATAGCACCTGAGTATTCCGAGCATCTACTTTTTACTCCCTGTATTCTTAATCTTGCGATGGAAAATCTAATAGTTGTTATATACGACGGACAATGCCAGTTCTGTCAGGCAAGCATTGATTGGATTGAGCAGAAGTTATTTGTCGAAGCAAAAGCCTTCCAGAATGCAGATTTAGACAGCTACGGATTAACTTTTGATCAGTGTTCAAAGTCCGTCTACGTTGTTGCAGACGACACAGTAATTGTTGGTGCCGCCGCTATCGCTTATTTAATGAAAAAGCGTGGGAACCGAGCACTTTCTGTGTTGATCACAACATCAGGAGTTTTGGGACGATGGGGTTATCGATGGGTTTCAACCCACAGAAACTCATTTGTGGTTAGGCTCGCACATTACTTGCTTAATCAATCAAATTCGCGTTACAAGAAGAAGTAAAAGAGTTAGATCTGCATATGCGAGCTAAGACGAAAAATGGTTTTCCACCCAAGATCTGCCAGCGCTGTGGTTTGGAGTTTGAGTGGCGCAAAAAATGGGCACGGGATTGGGAAAATGTTAAGTACTGCTCAGAACGGTGCAAAGCAGGTAAATAGAAGTTGCGACTAAAGATTGACTACTTCTCCGTGGGCAAACTTATGTGCGTGATTGCCTTCTCCTCGTAAGAGATGGACATGGCCTTGGCCATGAACTCGCCAACTCTTGTTTTCAAAACTAACTTCAGGATCATCACTTAATCCTGTTACAAGAGCAGTTGATTCATCAATTCCAATGACAGTTGTTGCAGCCGGCGCGGTCAGTAATTTACGTGCTGCAGAATCTGGAATCCAACCAAAGAACTTGTTGTAGTGGGGGATTGTTCGAATTTCACCGATCAAGCCAAAGCCATCGGTTCCCTCTTCTTTTGGTCGGAAAAAATTAGGAACATGTTTACCCATCGCCATTGCACCCGCGCTACACCCTGCAAGTGAGCTTCCGGATTGCCATGCTGATTCAATTGCTGACCAGATTGGCGTATCGATCAAAGTACGTGCAAGATATCCAGGATCTCCACCGGAGAGATAGATAAGGCCAGCATCTTTAATTTGGTTGGCAAAATCTTGATTCATTGCATCTTCGCGGGTATATATCGGAAGAAAGATTTGCTGAGTATTCAATCGATCAGTTTGCTCGCCTCCGAGTATTTTCCAAAAATTTAATCTTTCGGCGCTCTCTTGACCAGCAGCTGTTGGAATTTGAATATACGTATTTTTCTTGCCACGGGCTATTGCATTATTTAGTAGCGATTGTTCAAGGTCCTGCATTACAGGTAGATACTCTCCAGAACCAGCAAGTGCTAAGGCGCCTTTCATGGGCAAATGCTACTCGTTCTACTTAGGGCAATGGTGAGTAACCCATAACTTTGATTTCACCTTGAGGGGAGGTAACTCTGATCAATCTAATCCCTATCCCTGGACTATGTCGCAAAGTATGATTTCTAACATGATGAAGAAGTCCCTTGCATTCTTGATTGCCCTGGCATTTATTGGTTCATCTCTTTCAGTTCCTTCCTTTGCTGCTGTCAAAGCAGGTGCAACTTGTAAAACTCAGGGACAGGCAAAAACTGTTTCGGGCCTCAAGTACACCTGTACTAAATCAGGCAGGAAACTTGTCTGGTCTGAAAGCATGACCTCTACAGCGACATTTAACTTAATCAAACCTAAACTTCCAACTAATTTTGATTTTTCAAAGGGTCAGAATTTAACTTTAGATATTACTGTTGAGTCAAACATAGATTTAGATAAACCGCTGACACAATTACAGTTCAAGATAAGTTCAGGACAATGGACAATCCCTTCTCAGACAAGAACAATCCAGGGTGTTGTTACGCAAGTGTCGAAAAGTAAGTCTCTTCTGAAGTACAAAATTGATTTCGATTTGACCGAATTTGACCCGATTGGAAACTATAATTTAGTAATTGAACCTTTTACATCAAATGCAAAACCAATTAACTTAATCTCAAATTCTAAAAAAATTTATCCATTATCTTTAACTAGAAACACATGGAGTAAAGGAGAACTGATTAAGTTTTCTCCCCTTCCGACGTATGAATATACAAGTTTTAAAAATGAGAAATTCTCTCGAAAACCATGGGTTGGGAGAAACGTCACTCTGCTTACTTATAGTCCAGATCTTGATCCAAATGTTATGACTAGAATACTAAATGCACTTGATGCTGCTTATGATTCCTATAAGGAGATCACACAATTTTCACCTCAACTGAATAAAAACTATGGTGGAAAATTGTCAATTGCTGAAATGACCCGCGAAACTATTGGGTGTGGTGGTGGCTGCGGACAATTGGGATCAACAGGTATTGAATTACAGACAGAACTTTTTATGCGTTTATACAATGGAGTTAAATTGTATGATCAGTTTGATGAAGTCCTGTTCTATGAACTTGGTCGAAATTTTTGGAATTATGGGAGGTATAGAAATGTACTAGTTGGCAACACTGGAAATACAAAATGGTTCGAAGTAAACCAAACTGGATTCGCAGTGTTTATGCGTTATTTTGTAACTGAAGTAAATAAAATTCCTATCGGCGCAAATGATGGTCCAAATAAACCTGGCCTAGAGTACAAGAATGATATGTTGAATTTACTGACAACTTACCGCTTACCCACCGATAATTTTAGTAGTACATTCTTTAACTCAAAATATTCTGGCCTAGGTTTTGGTGCCAATGGCTTATGGTCATCCCTTATTTATTACTTTATGCCATCCCAGGACCGTTCAAGTTACGTTTCAAAATTCTTACTTAGCCTTCAAAGTCAAGGCACTCCAAATTCGATTGCTGATAGTGTCAATAATGTTGTGAAATCAATTGGGGAGGCCCTTGGTCGAGACATTTCCAAAGAGTTTTATTCAGACTTAAACTTTGGAGATGCTAGAACCCTTTGAGGTCGAAACCAAGTGTAATCGGAAATAGTTAATCAATCCTCAGAGGCACTTACGTTTGTAATTCGATAGTAAAAAAAATTCATTTCAAACACGGAAAATTTTCTGCCTCAAATATTGGACAAGTAAATTACATGTCAAGGTGGTGAACCCACAATTTGATTAGGAAATCAAGCAGAGAATTGATACCTAAATTCCCTGAACGATGGGCAAATTTAGTATCCTTTTGAAATGCGAAACAATGGAACTCTAGCCAAGGGTTTGTTGATTGGTCTGGCCTTAACTCTGATCCCTGTATCCGCAATCTCTGCTCAGAAGAAAACTCCTGGTAGTACCTGCAAAGTTTTGAAACAAAAAGTTGTTTATTTGAAAAAGACTTACACCTGTACCAAATCTGGAAATAAATTGGTTTGGAATAAAGGCGTTGCTGTGAAGAGATCAACACCTAAACCTACGCCAACTCCTACTCCTACTCCGACACCAAAAATAGAATCAATCACTGAATCCCCTCCATCTGAACCGAGTTCGGATGTGAGTTTGTGTAAAATCAATGAAATTAGCAGTAATCGTTCCCGCTTTGAGAATTCGCTCCCTACGGGTTTTCCAAGGGCTACATTCCCATTTGCAACTAAAACAGGCACTGTTAAATGGGCGCTTGTACCCATAGATTTTTCAGACATCAAAGGTGAGCCAAACTTTAGATCTAGAGTTGATGATCAAATGAGCCTTCTTTCGGAATGGTTTGATACTGTTAGCGAAGGAAGATTCAAAGTTGAATGGATTGTCGCTGATAAGTGGACCACTCTTCCTGGTAGATCAAGTGACTACAAGATTCCTTTTTCAGATGGGCCTGATAGAAGTCCAGAGATTGCAGAGTTCTGGAGAAAGGCAATTTCTGAAACGGATAAGAGTTTTGACTACACAAATGTACAAACTGTAAATTTTATTCTGCCACTTGCTCAAACTGTTGTTACTGAAGGTCTTCAAGGCTTTCCCTGGGAACAGGCAGTTAAAAACTATGTAACTCAGGAAGGCAAGATTTCTTCATTCTCTATACCTGGCGTATTTTTTAATTCATTAAATCGCCAGTATTGGTCTTACTGGGCACATGAATTTGGACATGCAATGGGGATACCCCATATTGGCTCATCTCGTCCAGGCGACAATCCATTTCTTGGATTAGACATTATGGGAAATCAAGATGGTTACACACGAGAATTGACTGGGTGGATGCGATTTGTGGCAGGTTGGCTGGATGACGAGAAAGTCTATTGTCAAGAATTGCAGAAACTTGTCAGCACTGATTTGACCCTTGTTCCTCTTAGCGGCACCAAAAATGGAATTAAAATGGCTGTCATTCCCATTTCCGAATCAAAAGCATTAATTGTTGAATCACGAAGAGAGACGAAATTTTCTTGCGCTATGCCTACTAAAAAGAATGGTGTTTTAACCTATGTCTATGACGCAACTCGTTCACACGGAGAGAATTTTTTGATTCCGCTAACTCTGCCTGGAAGATCAAAAGAAAGTAGTTCAAACTGTCCTGTAACTCCTTATCCTGATCCGATATTGCGGCAAGGGGAAAAAATGAAGTTTGAAGGAATAACGATTGAAGTTCTTGAAAGTAAAGATATGGACCGAATTCGTATTTCAAAAGCGAATTAATTTGAGATCAAGAGATTAAATACTGGATTTAAAGGTTTGGCAGATATATCCACTATTTAAAGGTTTGAACCACATCCAAGGTTTGGATATAGAACTCAGATTTACCTACATAAGTGGGTTGTGAGGGACTCGAACCCCCGACCCAGGCATTAAGAGTGCCTTGCTCTACCAACTGAGCTAACAACCCGTTCTTGCACCTAAGTGCTTGAACGCAGGTGGAAACCTATCAGCAAAGTTGGCCAAGATGCACATCTGCGACACTCAAATAATGCCCTTAGAAAGTAAGCGAAAGCCTGATGGTGTTAGTGAGATTTCTTGAAGCGATCGCGGGATCGCTCGATTTCGGCGTGGGCCTCTGCGCGATTAACCCAGTTGCCACCGCTCACACTTTTGCCCGGCTCTAAGGCTTTATAGACTTCAAAGAAGTGTTGAATTTCAGATAGTTCATACTCTGGAACATCCGTTATATCTTGAAGTAAATTCTTGCGAATATCTCCGGCTGCAACGCAGAGCAATTTGTCATCTCCGCCAGCCTCATCTGTCATGTTAAACATTCCAATTGCGCGAACTGAGACAACGCAGCCAGGAAAAGTTGGTTCATCAAGCATCACTAATGCATCAATGGGATCGCCATCTAGTGAGAGTGTGTTTTTAACAAAGCCGTAGTCATAGGGATAGCGGGTTGAAGTAAAGAGCATGCGATCAAGGCGAATTTCACCAGTAATGTGATCGACTTCGTATTTATTGCGTGAGCCAGCTGGGATTTCAATGATCACATCAAAGATCATGTTCACAACTTTCTCTTTGCTTTTTCTTTAAAATTGCTACGGATGTAACAACAAAAACTTGGGGTGAACGACGGGGCTCGAACCCGCGACATCCCGGACCACAACCGGGTGCTCTACCAGCTGAGCTACGTCCACCATGTGTTGCAAAGTCTACCCGTTTCTATGGGGTGGTTGGCCCCTGCTTTACTGCAGTGTTTTCATCAGAATCTGGCGCCGAGATAAATACAGCCTGACGGTAGTAGGCCAACTCTGCAATTGAATCTTGAATGTCGCCAAGGGCGCGGTGGTTGCCGGTTTTTGCTGGGGCGTTGAAATAGGCCTTTGGAAACCAGCGTCTTGTTAACTCTTTTATTGATGAGACATCAACAGTTCGATAATGCAGATACTCATTTAAGCGCGGCATATCTCGTGCGATAAAAGTGCGATCAACGCCAACAGAGTTTCCAGCCAATGGTGATTTTCCAGGCTGTGTTGATGCACTTTCTAGATAGGCAAGAACGCGATCTTCTGCCTCTTGAACTGTGATTCCATTTGGAATCTCTGTTATCAAACCTGACGTTGTGTGCATCGCTGTTACAAAATCATTCATACCGGCTAACTGTTCAGGCGTTGCCTTAATGACCACATCTACGCCTTCACCGATTACATTTAAATCTGAATCGGTAACAAGAACTGCGATCTCGACAAGGACATCTTTTTCAAGAGACAGGCCCGTCATTTCGCAGTCGATCCAGATCAGATTTGCTTGTTCATTAGCCATGCGCGCCTGGCAGGAATCGAACCTGCGACAACCCGCTTAGAAGGCGGGTGCTCTATCCGACTGAGCTACAGGCGCCTGTAGTGGGTCGTCAATGCTAAGTCTACCCGCCACTTCCACTAAGGTTTCATTCCATGGCTGAGTTCATTTACACGATGAAGAAGGCGCGTAAAGCGCACGGTGACAAGGTCATTCTTGATGACGTCACAATTATGTTTTATCCCGGCGCCAAGATTGGTGTTGTTGGTCCCAACGGTGCGGGTAAGTCAACGGTCTTGCAGATCATGGCTGGATTACAGCAACCATCAAATGGTGAGGCATATTTAACGCCTGGCTACACAGTTGGAATTTTGATGCAGGAGCCGGTTCTTAATGAATCAAAAAATGTTATTGATAACGTTAAGGAGGGTGTTGCAGAAACTGTTGCAATGCTTGCACGCTTTGATGAGATCAGCGCAGAGATGGCAAATCCAGATGCAGACTATGACAAGTTGCTGGCCGAAATGGGCGAGTTGCAAGAACAACTAGATCATAGAAATGCATGGGAGCTTGATTCACAGTTAGAGCAGGCGATGGATGCACTTCGTTGTCCGCCGCCAGATGCAGATGTCTCTGTTTTATCAGGTGGAGAAAAGCGCCGCGTTGCACTGTGCAAACTTCTTCTGCAAGCTCCAGATTTACTGCTTCTTGATGAGCCTACAAACCACTTGGATGCAGAATCTGTTTTGTGGTTAGAACAACACCTTAATAAGTATGTTGGCGCAGTTGTTGCGATCACGCACGATAGATATTTCTTGGACAACGTTGCGCAGTGGATTTTAGAGTTAGACCGAGGTCGTGCCTATCCATATGAAGGTAACTACACAACATATCTTGAAACAAAGGCAGCCCGTCTTAAAGTTGAAGGTCAAAAAGATGCAAAGCGCGCAAAGCGTTTAACTGAAGAGTTGGAATGGGTTCGACAAAATGCAAAGGGCCGTCAGGCAAAATCAAAAGCCCGTCTTGCCCGTTATGAAGAGATGGCATCTGAGGCAGACAAGCTTCGCAAGTTAGATTTTGAAGAGATTCAAATTCCACCTGGCCCGCGCCTAGGTAACGTTGTAATTGAAGTGAACAATTTAACTAAAGGCTTTGGCGATCGCGTATTAATTGATGACTTGTCATTTACGTTGCCACGAAATGGAATCGTTGGAATCATCGGACCAAACGGTGCCGGTAAAACAACGCTGTTTAAAACTTTGATGGGGATGGAACAACCTGATTCTGGGACAGTAAAGATCGGTGAAACGGTAAAGATCTCATATGTGGATCAGAGCCGTGGTGGAATCGATCCGAAGAAGTCTTTATGGGAAGTTGTCTCTGATGGCCAAGACTTTATTAAGGTCGGCCAAGTAGAAATGCCATCTCGCGCCTATGTCTCTTGTTTTGGTTTTAAAGGCCCTGATCAACAAAAAGCTGCCGGAATTTTATCTGGCGGAGAGCGCAACCGTTTGAACTTGGCGCTTACGTTAAAACAAGGTGGAAACCTGTTACTTCTTGATGAGCCAACAAATGACCTTGATGTTGAAACTTTGGGATCGCTAGAAAATGCTTTGCTGGAGTTTCCTGGATGCGCCGTTGTGATCTCTCACGATCGATGGTTCCTAGACCGCGTTGCCACACACATCTTGGCGTATGAAGGCGATGCAAAGTGGTTCTGGTTTGAAGGAAACTTTGAAAGTTATGAAGCAAATAAGATTGATCGATTAGGCGCCGAAGCATCTCGGCCTCACCGAATGACTTATAGAAAACTAACACGTTAGTGATAGAGCATAGAAAGTTGATCAGAAAATGAAGTATGAATGTAAGCAGTTTGTTCGCTGGGACGATGTTGATGCATTTGGCCATGTAAATAACGCCAAATATTTGGTCTATGCCCAAGAGGCGCGTTTTCAATGGTCCACTGTTCAATTTGATGGAAAAGATGAGCCACCATCGATTATCGCCATGGTTGTTGGCCGGGCAGAAGTTGATTTTATTGCGCCAATTTATGTTGGTGGACACTTTGTTGATGTAGTCCTTTGGGTCGATTCAATTAGTAACTCATCCTTTGTGATGACATGTGAAATCTTGGATAAAGGCGTATTGGTTGCTCGAGTAAAGAGTGTTCAAGTTGCTGTTTC
>JAIXXJ010000003.1 GCA_027490815.1 Streptomycetaceae bacterium | reverse complement strand
TGTCGGTTCGATGGGTTTAACTACTGGATTTATAGATGGCTTCGGAGCTACTTTAATCGCGACCCCTTTGTTCCAAACAAGTTTTGTTCCTGACTTAATGCAGGTGAATTTCTTTCCACCAGAAACTGAGGTGGCTCCAACTTTCGTGCACTTAGCTCCAGCTTTAGGAGTTGCGGCCTGAACAGGTGATGCCAGTGACAAGAGCAATACAATTGGGATAACTAAAGGAAATTTCCTCTTTATTGTCATGGCTTTTTCGTCCCATCTTCGCAAGACAGAATGCCCAAATCTCTGTTGTCTCGAACCAATCTTTCACCTTGGCCGTTTTTCTCACTGAAGAACATAGTCGTAACTCGAACTTCGCGATTGCACGGTAATCCTGAAATCTCAATGACTAATGGATTCTGTGAGCTATTTCTGATGCCTGTTTCAAAGAAAACCTTTTGTGCATCATCAGCTGCAACTACGAATAGGCGATATGACTCATGGCCAGTCACGTTCCATGTTGCTCGAGCCTTAAACGAGCCAGTTGAAAGGAGTTCACTTTTTTCAATTTTAATCTTTGATGTAAGAGGAGTGGATTGAGTTGGTCTTGGTTTTGGAGATGGGATAACAAACTTATCGACATCCGTTTTAATTGCCTCTACTAGTAATCCGTTGTCATCACTATCTAACACATTGAAAGTCCAACCCAACATTGACTTGGATTCACCTTTCGAATAAAGGGTGCTGAGCGCGACAACTGGTTCGGAGCCACTTTCAATATAGGAATTGATCGTGTACAAAAGCAGACGACTGCCATCAATTACGGTGGATGCAGATCCAGGCTTCACTTCGGCCGCAAGCGTTACACCAGGTGAAAGGTTTACAGTTAGCAATTTTGGGCCCTTACTTGAGGGATCATTTGTAAGGTAATGAACTGTTGACTTCTGTTCAGCTATACAACGAACCTCATTATTGTCCAGCCAACCCATCAGAAATTTGTTCCACTCTAATAAGTTAGCTTCGCTGGAATCAGCCATCAAATCCCAGCGCGCAGTTCCACTTGTTCTATCACTTCTTCTACCTGCAGCAGCATCACTAAATGGATATAAATCGTCCAGTCCAAATAAGGAGTGTCCAAACTCGTGCACCCAGATAATTGGGCGATCCAAAGCACCAATCATAAAAACCACACTTGCATTTCCAGTGTCTGAGTTTTTTGACTGAAGGAATCCAGCTTGCGCTGAGGTTATGTTGTTTTGTCCGAGTAATCCATTTCCTGTAGCAAAAGCAACAGTGTCATATCCCTTGAAACTAAAATCCTTTTTTTGCTCGTCAAGAATTTTTTGAAGAGCAGGTGCATGAGGTACTCCCCACATTGTGCTGAATGGGCTGTCTGTATTGAAAACCCACCATTGTGACTTGGGCAAAACTTCCATGGATATTTCAAACTTATTTCTGGAAAGAGTCCTGAAGCTTTCTACGACTGCAGGAATCACTTTGTTCAATTGATCTAGATCCGAAGTTGATCCACTTCCAGCCTGATTCTTGTCATGAGTAAATGGTAAATTTCTAAATGCCATCGGTACAACCAGGACTTTTGCTGATTTCTTACCACTAACCGTGAAGCTTGGTCGTGGAAATCCGTTTCCATGGGCAAGGGTTCCATCGGCCTGGGTGTATGGAGTTTTGTCTTCTGTCTTGCAGATATCTAAATCAGTTAAACCTGAAACAGGTGTTATACGTGGATCAGAGGAAAGCAGGTTTCTTATCTCGGTTTTTTGCCCTGGGGAAATGGTTGCTGAAGTTGTAGGTGCTGGCGCCGCTTTTTTAACCGCTACACCCTTATTCCAAACAAGTTTGCTTCCTGACTTTATGCAGGTGAATTTCTTTCCTCCAGCAGTTGCGGTTACTCCCGCTTTAGAACACTTTGCTCCCGCCTTAACCGCGGCAAACGATGGTCCACTTACTAGAGAAATGCACATTACCAGGGCGATTAAAACCCGTGATCGCGTCATGACACAAATGTAGCAATTTGATCGAATTTTGATAATGGCAACATGGTCAGTTTCCAATGGCGCAAGGCGAATCTGAGAATTCGAAGAGGCAAACAATCTTGTTCGCTACTACCCTCTGATTTATATCTGGCAGGAGGTTAAGTCATGCGTCATCGCTCGCGTTATATGCGGGGCTTAGTCGTTGGGCTTGTCACAGTTCTTGCGCTGACCTTGATTCCGCATAATGCAACGGCGAAGAGCTTGGCTATTTGGGACGCATTGCAGGGAACTAATCCCAAGGGTTATGTCTTGTTGATGCGGCATGCGCTGGCACCAGGGGTTGGTGATCCAGAGAATTTTCGTGTGGGAGATTGTTCAACACAGCGCAATCTAAACGATGAAGGTCGACAGGATGCGCGCGAAATTGGGCAGTGGTTAAAGCGGCGCGAAGTGAAGATTCTTCGCGTCGAATCAAGTAGATGGTGTCGGGCGAAAGAGACTGCAGAGCTACTTGGTGTGGGGCGTGTGAAACTGAATAAGAATTTGGATTCACTATTTGAAGATGAAGACGCATTAAATGATCCACAGACAGCCAACATTAGAAAGAGAATTGTCAGTCACCGCAACACATCTGGGCTATTGGTTTTCGTGGGTCACTTCGTGAATTTCTCTGCAGCCGTTGGCGTAGGCCTTGAATCCGGTGAAGGAGTCTTGGTACGCGCCAATGCGCAGGGGCAGATCAAGGTGATGGGGTATTCCCCAACGCCTTAAGGTGTTTGCTTATGCCCGAGAGATTTCGATTGTTTCATAATCTCCTGTGCCTACAAATTTGATGCGCACGCCTTCGATTACGAATGAATCGCCAAGAACTGCAACATAGTCACCTAGGTTTTGTCGATCTCCCACGTTTATGTTGAACTGATTTGAGCGTCCATCTGAAACTTTCTGCCAAACGCCCCACGCCCACTCATCATTTAGTTGGGAGGAACCATCATTGTTTACAGGCGCAGCAACTTGCTTATCTAAATCAACGATGTATGCCATCACTGAGTAAAAGCCTGGTGGAAATGCTCGATCCCCAAAGTTAAGGGAGCTCCACTTATCAATTCCATGAGATTCAACAACTATTGCCCTTGTTGGCGATAACTTAATCACCGCCATTTTAGTCTGCTTATCCTCGCGTTCTACTGGTGTAAGCGAGAGGGTTACGGGTTTCAAAGTTGCTGCATCATCACAATAAATTTGATCTGAAGGCAACCAATCAAGAACGAACTGTTCCCAAGGATTAATCGCATAACTGATGCCAGACTGATTGGTCATCATGCCGAGAGGCCATCCATTTCCAGGGGCGTGTCCAATAATGTTGAAATCATGAAGTGTCTCGTGAATATAGAACGACCACTTAAGAGTTTCCATACCCGTTAAGTTACGACCCCAACTGAAGTAATTAAGATTCTTTATTCCTTCTTTAGTTTTAAATGGGTAGTTGCGAATGATGAAGTCACTCATTGCATACTCTCCCTCTGGAAAAAAGAGGTAAATAGTCGAGAATTTGCTTAGATCAATGACCTTTGAAATCTCATCAACAAATGGTTGCGCTTGTGCGGCCTGACGCGCGACCGAATCTGCAGCAGTGGGGTTTGTGTTCTTCGAATCCGAAGGATAGGCAGAACGATCTTTAGGCATTCTTAGCCATGTGTCGATTGTCGTCACATTGAACTTTGACTTTCCACCACTAAAGTAGTTGTACCAATCAAGCATCCACTTTTTGTCGTATTCCAGCTGGGCTTTCAATCCTGAGTCACCTGGAAAATCTGGAAAATCAACTGGCACAATTAAAACCTCATTGGTGCCATTGATGAACATGCCTCTCTTATCGCTGTCGACAAGTGGGAATCCGACCATGCCACCACCGGAATTGCGGCCGGTGCGATCTGCCTTTGAGGCACTCATTTGGAGTTTGCAAACATCAAGTGACACTGGGCTTTTTGCATTAGTAAAAGTTGTTTTCACAGTATTGATCTTTATCCACTGTCGCCTCATGCCATTAACCCAACGGCACTCAAGATAGCCACCAGCAACATCAAATGTGTCTCCGGAGTTATAGCACTCTGCTTTCTCTACAGGTGTTGCTGGATAAGAGTTTGATTTCGAAGTTGAAATCTTCTGTACTTCAAATTTTCTCCAGACACGTCGCTGTGTTGCGTCTTCTGTGGTAACAGCGTGTCCACCCCATGAACATCGCATAGCTCCAGAACTATTTGAAATCTTTTCTCCAATAACAGGACAGAGTGATCCTTCACGAGGCAGAAGTGGTTCTGGCGACGGAGTTGGCGTTGGGGTTGGAGTGGCGACTGGCGAAGGTATTGGGGTTGGTTCTACTGGCTTAAACACCGGATTCAGATTTGGCTTTGGTGCTGCCTTAACTGTCACGCCTTTGTTCCACACGAGTCGGGTTCCAGATTTAATGCATGTGAACTTCTTGCCACCAACTGTTGCAGTTGTTCCAGCTTTCGTGCACTTTGCTCCAGCCTTAACCGAGGCAAATGACGGTGCGGAAATTAGTGAAATGGAAAGAACAAAAGCAAGAAGGATCCGGGCTCGAGTCATGCCAATAAGGTACCAAGCCACATTTCCAAAATAAATAGGGGCTCGGTCAAAGTTTTGGCAGGG
>JAIXXJ010000021.1 GCA_027490815.1 Streptomycetaceae bacterium | reverse complement strand
TTCCTCACCCGTTCGCCGCTAATTCACACCCGAAGGTGCTTCATCGCTCGACTTGCATGTGTTAAGCACGCCGCCAGCGTTCGTCCTGAGCCAGGATCAAACTCTCCATAGAAAGTTTTCATCTTGGCGATCAGACAAACAAACTGTCGTTTAATTTGTCATTTATATACCAAAGGAAATCAACGGGTATAGCTTTTTATGGCTATACCTCATTGAGGTATTTATATATTTGCCGTGGAAAAATCAATCAAAAAACAGTGTAAAACAATGTTTTTTCGCTATTAAAAGCATGACGAATTAAGCCACTATTGGCATTGACTTATGGCACGCTGTTGAGTTCTCAAGGTACGGATGCGCACTGGTCCCTAGGATTCCTCCTAGTTTTCAGGGCAGACCACCAAACTTAGTGCACGCACTCAGGCGCGGTCAAACCGGCCTAAATGATGTCCTGAATCTGGCTAATGCTCCATGAATTGAGCATTTACGCCTACTGTCCGGCCTAAATCGTCCGTTCCCAGCAAGGAGGGCAACTATACCCACGGGGGTGAGGGGGGTCAAATTGAGAAGGTGAGGCGAGTCCCCCAATAATGGTTGTCCGCCACAAATCCCGGAGCAATCCAAGTAAGAGGAAGTTCTCTTAAAACGCTTAATTATCCACGCCCGCTAGCTTTTTTCTGGTCTGCCAAAAAATCTGTACTAGTCGAAAAAACCTTCAGTAAAGTGCAGTTTGGATTAGACCAATTCAATCGCGGCCAGGTCTCTTTTTCCCTTTCGCAAAACTGCATATTTCCCGCATAAAAAGTCATTTTTCGAGGGTCTGAACTCTTCTCCGGAGATTTTCTCGTTATTGAGATATGCGCCACCCTCTTTAACAATGCGGCGAGCTGCAGATTTAGAATCAACCACTCCCGTGGCAGCGATCAGATCTACCCATGTTGGTATTTCTTCCAGGGATGAGACCTTTGTTTGTGGAAGTTCAGATAAAGCAGACTTTAATGTCAATAAATCTAATTGCGACAGATCGCCTTGGCCAAAAAGAGCTTTTGCTGCAGCCTCGACCCTCTCGGCAACCTCTTTGGAGTGAACAAGAGTTGTTAACTCTCGTGCTAGTTCACGATGAGCTTCTCGCAAGCCTGGATTCTCTATATGGCTCTTTTCCAATTCTGTTATTTCGGCATGGGATTTAAATGAAAAAACTTTCAGAAAATTGATAACGTCTTTATCATCTGTGTTCAACCAGTATTGGAAAAAGGCATATGGCGAAGTCATTTCTGGATCTAGCCAAACAGATCCGCCGGCAGTCTTTCCGAACTTAGTTCCATCTGCCTTAGTTAGCAGAGGAACGGTTAGTGCGTGTCCACTTCCTTGTTCAACTCGTCTAATCAAATCTAACCCAGCAACTATATTTCCCCACTGATCCGATCCCCCTAACTGCAAAGTACAGTTATAGCGACGAAATAATTCTAGGTAGTCATAACTTTGTAAAACTTGGTAAGAAAACTCCGTATAAGAAATTCCACCTGCCTCTAATCGCGAGGCAACCGAATCACGAGCAAGCATCTGATTGACACTGAAGTGTTTACCGATATCGCGCAAGAATTCAATTGCGCTCAATGGTGCAGTCCAATCTAAATTGTTCACTACTTTTGCTGGATTCTTACTTGTATTGAAATCCAAAAACACTGAAACTTGCTCTTTAATTCTTCCAACCCACTCTGAAACTGTGTCAGAGCTATTGAGGGTGCGCTCCTCGTTCTTTCCGCTTGGATCGCCCACTAATCCTGTTGCTCCTCCAACCAGAGCCAGTGGAATATGCCCGGCTAATTGAAAACGCCGAAGTACTAATAAAACCACCAGGTTACCAACATGAAGTGATGGTGCTGTTGGATCGAATCCGACATACAAAGTCAGTGGTTTCTTTAAAGACTCTGCCAGGGCTGCTTCATCGGTGGACTGAGCCAATAGCCCTCTCCAACGCAGATCTTCAATCAAATTCACTGGTTCATCATCTCGGAAAAGCTCTGCCTCTTGCGGGAGATTTCCTTGCGGGTCTTGTCATTTTCACCTTGTGCGGTTTTGATCTGTGCTAGAACTAGAGAAGGCGCGGTACCACCAGAGGTCGTGCGGGACTTTAACGCTCCAGAGACTGAGAGGACAGCTAAAACACCTTCATCAAGTGATGGATGAATCAACTTCAATTCTCCAGGAGTTAATTCATGCAGCTCACGCGAGGTGCTTTCACATAATGCGACGCACTTTCCCGCTGATTCATGTGCTTGAGCAAATGGAATGTTTTTCCTGGCCAAGTAATCTGCAATCTCTGTTGCAAGTGAAAATCCTGTTGGAGCGGCAGCTGCCATTTTCATCCGATCAAAGTCGGTCGTAGCAATCATTCCAGTTACTGCCGGAAGAATTAAAAACAGAGTGTCAAAACTGTCGAACAAAGGTTCTTTATCTTCTTGCAGGTCTCGGTTATAGGCAAATGGCAAAGCCTTCAAGACAGTCAAAACCGTGACAAGATTTCCAACCAGTCTGCCTGATTTTCCGCGAGCTAACTCTGCTACATCGGGATTCTTCTTCTGGGGCATGATGGAAGAACCAGTTGAGTAGGCATCTGAAACTCGCGCCCATGAAAACTCAGTCGAGGCCCACAACGTCCACTCTTCACCGATTCGAGAAAGATGGTTTCCGATCATTGCACAGATAAAAAGTGCTTCAGAAACATAGTCCCTATCACTTACAGCATCGATACTATTTTCAAATGTTTTCATAAACCCTAAATCTTTTGCCGTGAACTCTGGATCAAGTGGCAGTGATGACCCAGCAAGGGCGCCAGCACCAAGAGAACTCACTGAAGTTCGTGACAACCAATCATTAATTCGATCCAGATCGCGCGCAAATGCCTGTGCGTGCTTTGCAAGTTCATGACCAAAAGAAACCGGTTGCGCATGTTGAATATGAGTAAAGCCTGGTGCGGGGGCATTAACATACTCCGCAGCCTTGTCTAGAATCGAGGTCTGTAGTTCGACTAGTAGCGTAGCTATTTGCAACATATGGTCGATTGAAAAGAGTCTTAGATCAGAAGTTACTTGATCATTTCTCGAGCGCCCTGCGCGCAAAGAACCGCCGACGACTCCCAGTTTTTGCGTTAATCCCCGTTCCAGTGCGCTATGAACATCCTCGTCACTATCGATCGGAGCGAATGCTCCTGATGCAACTTCGCTGGCTAACTCACTAAGTGCGTTCAAAATCATTTTTGCATCGTTGTCTTCAATCAACTTGTTCTTTTTTAGAACGGCCAGATGCGCTTTGGAAGATCGAATGTCGTAAGGTGCTAGGCGCCAATCAAAATGAACACTACGAGAAAGTGCGAAGACGGAATCCTGTGGTCCTTCTGAAAAACGACCGCCCCAGAGTGCCATCACTTCCTCTTCCCATCTGAATGTGCGTACGCTATTAGTTCTTTGGCCAAGTGTGCCCCACCAGTTGCTTTCTTAGAGACTAAAATAATCGTGTCGTCGCCGGCGATAGTTCCAATTACTCCAGTTAAATTTGCATGATCTAGAGAACTGGCAAGAAACTGCGCAGCTCCCGGTGGAGTGTGTATGACTGCCAAGTTTGCGCTTGAATCAACCGACAAAATTAGTTTGGATGGCAATGGTGTACTCCTTGCCATCGCTCCATCACTGCTTTGGCTAATCTCATATGTGCTCTCTCCCTTGCTATTGCGGGAGCGGACAGCACCGATCTCTTCGAGATCCCGACTTGCAGTTGCTTGGGTTACGTCATAGCCACTTTTCTTCAACAAAACGACCAAATCGTTTTGTGAATGCACTTTTCCACTTTGAATGAGCGCAATAGCCTTAGCCCTTCGCGCCGAGACTGATTGTGTGTTAACCGCCATTTGTCAGCACCTTCCTAAAGATATTTATGAACTTATTTACCTGAGCATCAGTAACAATGAGGGCTGGGGCGATTCGAATGGTGTTGGAATTAGCAGCGTTGACTAGAACTCCGGCTTCTGCCAGTTTTCGGGCTATTTCATTCGCATGTGCCTCCTCCATTTCGATACCTATAAGTAGTCCAGACCCTCTCACTTGGCTAACGCCCGGAATAAGAGCGAGCTCTTGGATCAATCTCTGGCCTTGTTTTCTAACTTTCTTCAAGAGACTTTGTTTTTCGATAGTTTTGATGACTGCAAGGGCCGCTGCTGTTGTTATTGGATTGCCCCCAAAAGTTGATCCATGCTCTCCTGGTTTGAATAAATCGGCGGAATCACCAATGGCAATCATGGCACCGAGTGGAAGGCCACCTCCTAAGCCTTTAGCCAATGTGATGACATCTGGAGTAATGCCGGAGTACTCGTAACCAAACCAATCACCGGTTCTGCCCATTCCAGTTTGAACCGCGTCAATAACTAATAAAGCACCATACTTATCGCACAGTTCTCTTATTCCTTGTAGATAATCAATCGGTGGAACGATCACTCCGGCCTCACCCATGATTGGTTCAATAATTACCATCGCAGTCTTCTTTGTTATCGAACGCCTCATGGCTTCGATATCTCCAAAGGGAACATGTTTCACGTTCTTTAACAGTGGTAGGAATGGTTCACGTTTAGAAGGTTGGCCAGTCAGTGACAATGCGCCCATAGTGCGCCCGTGAAATGACCCTTGAGCGGCAACGATGTGGCTGCGACCAGATTTGCGTGAAAGCTTAATCGCGGCTTCATTTGCCTCCGCACCTGATTGGCAAAAAAACACCTTAGCCTTTTTTGTCTTAGTCAATGACACTAGCTTCTCTGCGAGTAAGACTGCATTCGGGTGTGCGTAATAATTGCTTACATGATTTAGTGTTTCTACCTGTTTTGACACAGCAGCAACGATGCTCGGATGAGCATGCCCCAAAATGTTCGTGGCAATACCACCTAGAAAATCCAAGTAGATCTTGCCTTCCACATCCTGAACAACTAAGCCTCTGCCCTTGATTAAAGTAATTTCTGGCACCCCATAATTATTTTGAACTGATTTGCCCCAGCGTTTTGCATATATGTTGTTTTTCATGCCATCACCAATGTTCCACCCTTGCCAGCCAAGGCTTGTGAGAAGGTTTGAGCACTTGTTCCATCGATGATTCGAACAGCCTTAACGCCATAAGAAAGTGCATCCAGAGTCGCTTGAACCTTGGGGCGCATTCCTTCGCTGAAGGTTGACTTAATCTGCTCCAGCTCCACAACGTTTATCTTGTCAATCAATGAATTTTTGTCAGGCCAATTTCTGTAGATACCTGGAACATCGGTCATCATGATCAAAGTTGAAGCATGCAACGCAGATGCAACCGCTGCGGCGGCAAAATCTGCATTAACGTTGTAGCCGATCAAACCATCTTCAGATGAGGAAACTGGCGCAAGCACAGGTGTTACTTTTGCTTTAAGGAGTTCTAAAATCTGCGCCGGGTCTACATGCGTTATCTCACCGACTAGGCCTACATCGTGTTTGTGTCCTTCTATTTCAACACATTTTTTCTCTGCAAACAATGTCGGTAAGGCACGACCCGAGATTGCTTGGGCTTTGACGCCAGCCGCCTTTAGGGAAGCAACCAGTGACGGTCCAACTTTATTTACTAACACGTCTTCGACAATCTGAAACGTTTCTGGTGTAGTCACTCGCAGGCCTGCCACCCATTGACTCTGGATCCCTTTGTTATCTAGAGCTTCATTAATCTGAGGTCCCCCGCCATGAACAATTACAATTTCAATGCTATCTGCAATTGCATCTGAAATTGCTGTGGCAAAACCACCATTTTCATCTCTCATTGCATTTCCACCATATTTAACAACGATCATGTCGAATACGCAGAGTTCTCGTGGACATACGCATGAGTCAAATCATTGGTAAGAACCGTGGCTGTTGATGAACCAACCTTCATATCAATCTCTATCCTGACCAAGCGATCGGCGAAACTTACTGCTGATTTATCTTGTTCTGGCGCACTATTTCTGCACACTTGAATGCCGTTCAAAGAGACATCTATAGTCAACGGGTCCATCTTGGCAGATGCAGTACCAACGGCTGCCAAAACCCGACCCCAGTTGGGATCGCCTCCGAAGATTGCAGCTTTGAGAAGGTTGTTGCGTGCGCATGCTCTAGCAATATCGACAGCATCCTTCTCGCTATCTGCATTTTTGACGACTATCGCTACAGTTTTAGAGGAACCCTCTGCATCTGCAATTAATTGAGATACTAGATTTGAGCAAACCTGTGTCAGCATTTCTCGTAATTTTTCATCACTGATTGAGATTCCACTTGCGCCCGAAGACATGAGTACTACTGTGTCATTGGTTGAGGTGCAGCCATCTGAATCCATACGATTAAATGTACGATCTGTAACCTCCTCAAAGATCTCTTGAGCTTTGCTGGAAACAGTTGCATCAGTCATAACCACAGAAAGCATGGTTGCCAAAGCCGGTGCGAGCATGCCGGCTCCTTTTGCGATCGCTGCAAATGAGACGCCATCGCTTTCTAGCTCTACAATCTTTGGAACAGAATCAGTCGTCATAATTGCCTGCGCACTCTCTTTCAAGCCATCGTCATCCATGTGATTTGCGATGTAGGAAATACCCTTCAAAACCTTTTCCATAGGTAGAAGCTCGCCAATCAAACCAGTTGAACAAACCAGGACGTCACTTGAGGAAATTTGAAGCTGATCTGCAACAAACTCTGCAGTTTGATGAGTATCAGCAAAACCTTGGGGCCCAGTACATGCGTTAGCACCACCAGAATTTAAAACTATTGCCTTGGCAACACCAGATGCGGCAATCTGTTTAGACCAAATAACCGGTGCCGCAACAACCTTGTTAGATGTGAACACCGCGGCACAGTCAAAATTCGGTCCAAGATTTTGTATGAGGGTAATGTCTAAATTTTTATTACTCTTAAGGCCGGCCGATGTCGCACCAGAAATGAACCCTTGCGGAAGTTTCATGCACCGATCCCATCGTGGATTAATCCTGCTGTTTCAACAAAGCCAGAGATTATGTTCGCATTTTGTACTGCCTGCCCCGCTGCGCCCTTACCTAGGTTGTCAATGGCAATAGAGACAATTAAGCGATTTGTGTGCTCATCTACTGCTACCTGTATCAAGGCCTTATTGCTTCCTGTGACAGCATTTGTCTTTGGTAGTTGCCCTAAAGGTAACACGTCAACGAAAGTATCTTCTGAAAAATAATCAGTATAGGTGGCATGAATTTCTTGCACAGACAGAGATTGAGTTAATTTAGCAGTGATAGTTGAAAGAATTCCGCGTGGCATAGGCGCCAGAATTGGAGTAAATGAAATCTTTGCTTGCTTTTCCCCGAGAGATGAAATCGCTTGTTCTATCTCCGGTGTGTGTTGGTGAACACCACCAAATTTGTAGGACGTTAATGAATTTACAACTTCACTTGCAATGAGATTTATTTTAGTGTTTCTGCCAGCACCTGTGGTTCCCGAAGCAGCTACCACCACAATGTCAGAAACATCTATAAGCCAAAAAGCTGGTGCAATACCTAGTGCTATGGATGTTGCGTAACAACCTGGATTTGCAACTCTACTTGCCTTGGCTATTTCCGCTCTTTGATTTTTCGATAATTCCGGCAAACCATAAACCCATGAACCCGCATGATTGCCACCATAATACTTTTCCCAAGCAGTTCTATCTTCTAATCTGTAATCCGCTCCAAGATCAATAATTTTGACCCGTGCTGGAATCTTGGCGATCAATGCGGCAGACTCACCATGGGGCAAAGCTAGAAAAACAAGATCAATCCCAGAGAATTCGATCTGGTCATTGCTAATAAACCTTTGACCCTTATAGCTTTGAAGTTGGGGATGGACAGATTGAATTAATTCGCCAGCGTTCGAATGCGCACTAACTATCATCACCTCGAAGTTTGGGTGGAGGGCGAGCAGGCGCAAAAGTTCACCGCCGGCATAGCCGCTTCCACCAATGACTGCCGTTTTCATAGGATAGAGATTAGTACACCTTCTATATTTATGCAAGTAATTGCATAATTATGCGGTGCGAAGTACTGCTCCACAGGCTTTAGAAGCCATTGCTGTGGCGCTCTCCCTCAATACGGCCACTTCCTCCCCCGTTAAGGTTCGGTTAGCATCTCGAAAAACCAAAGTGAAAGCTAACGAAATCTTTCCATCACCGATTTTGTCGTAGCGATCAAACAACGTTATCGATTCCAAGAGTGGACCCGCGCCCTTGCGAAGGGCCTCCTCTACATCAAGTGCAGTTACAGCCTCATCAACAATGAGTGCAACGTCTTGAACCGCCGCAGGCATAGTCCCCACATTCTTGGGTTTCACCAGTTCTGAATCTGGAAGCGCACTTAAGGCCACCGCAAAAGCCACACTGCGTTCGGGTAAACCATATGAAGAAATTATGCGCGGATGTAATTCACCGGCATGTGCAACCGCTTTACCCCCGACAATCAATTCGGCGCAGCGACCTGGATGCCACGGTGCAAAATCAGAACGGGATATCGACCACTCTAAATTACACAAATTCAAAATATCTTGGGCATAGGCAATCGCATCTTGCCAACTATAGTTTCGCGCCTTACCCTGCCAATCTTCGTTCTCGACCTTTCCAACCAGTAAACCGGCAACGTGGTAGCCCTGATTTGGTACGGATGCGAAGATCTTATTAATTTCATCTTGAGATGGGCGCTTATTTAGCTTTGGTGAAAATGCAGGAACTAACTTCTGTGAACTCCGGAAAATTGAGCCCATTTCAAATATTGCAAAGTCCTTTGCCCCACGGCTTAAATTGCGCCCAGCAGTTTCAATCAACCCCGGAACAAGATGAACTCGCATTAACGGGAACTCTTCTGACATCGGATTGGCCAACTTGTAAGTTGTGGCCCTTTCTCCGACAAATCCCATGGCATCTATTGTGGCCTGGTTTGTAAAAGGAAAACTCTGTACTTCAGCTAAGCCGCGATTAGCCAACATTAGCGAAATGCTGCGTCTCCTTTTTTGAGAAGTTGAAAGAGTTGCGTGAAGAGGTCGTGGTGGTAGTACCGAAGGTATTTTGTCATAACCAATCATACGGGCAACTTCTTCTGTTAAATCGGCAGGTGTATGCAGGTCTAAGCGCCAAGAAGGTGGCTGCACTGAAAAGTTGTTCTCATCGACTTCGCATCCAACGGTTCGTAAGTGCTTTACTACAGTCTTTGCGTCAACATCTAGCCCAAGAACCTTTGAAACATAACTGGGAGCCATTTTTATCCTGGCGCAAAGTTGCGGTTTACCATCTACGTTTGTGGCAACATGTACCGCAGAACTATGCGCGGTCAAAAGTTGGACAAATCTAGCCGATGCATACTGAGGCAAGAACGGGTCTACTCCCCTTTCTAATCTCCGAGATGCCTCTGAAGATAGTTTATGTCTGCGTGAGTTCTTAGCAACACACAACTGATCGAAGACCGCAGCCTCTAGCGCAATCTCTGTCGTTGAATCTGTTATTTCAGAATAGAGCCCGCCCATTGTTCCGGCCAAAGAAAGAGGTTGATCATCGTCACAAACCATTAGATCATCAGGATCCAAATTACGTTCTTGTCCATCCAACGTAGTGAACTTTTGAGTTTTTCCTGCGCGCTTTATAGTCAATCCGCCATTAATTTTTGCTTTATCAAATGCATGCAACGGTTGACCCAGTTCGAGCATCACATAATTTGTAACGTCAACCACCAAGGAGATGGAGCGCATTCCCATCTTCTCAATCCGTCGGCGCATCCAAAGTGGCGTTTTCGCCGACGGATCAAAATTACTTAGGGTTCTAAGGTAAAAAACTGATGAGGTTTCTATATCAGCGATCTTGGCAGTTACCCCCTTGCCAGTCTCTTTGAACTCTAGATTCTGCAAAGAATCGATCGGGTCTCTGAAGTCGAGATCTAAAGATGCAGCAACTTCTCGAGCTATCCCACGAATACTCAATGCATAACCGCGATCTGGATTTACAGCGATGTCAAAGATGACATCATTTATTTGGAGTCCTTCGATCGCATCGCTCCCAATAGTTGCTTGAGCCTGTGTGAAAACCAGAATCCCTGCATGATCATCGCTAATTCCCAATTCACGACCAGAGCAAATCATTCCGTTCGAGGTTTTCCCGTAGGTTTCGCGGGCCGAAATTGCAAAACCTCCTGGAAGGACCGCCCCCGGCAAAGCCGCAACAACAATATCTCCGACCACAAAATTTGTTGCGCCACAAATAACAAAACGCTCTGCGGCTTCGCCGCAATCTAGACCAACATATCGAATCGGTTTTTTATGACCTGATAGCTCTTCTATTGAGAGAACTTTTGCGAATTTCAGTGGTCCAGTTAAATCATTTCCCTGTGTAATAGTTTCCTCTACTTCAAAACCAACACGCACAAGTGCATCTGAAATCTGTTGGGCTGTTATCTTTGCAGGTATATCCACAAATTCGTTTATCCAAGATAAAGGAGCGCGCATCAGAGGCCCACTCCAAACTGTCTGGTAAAACGAATATCTCCTTCAACGATGTCATGCATATCCGTTATTCCGTGGCGAACCATAAGAGTTCTTTCCAGCCCCATACCAAAGGCAAATCCACTGTAAACATCGGTATCAATTCCACATGTTGCTAAAACCTTCGGATTTACCATTCCACAACCACCCCATTCAATCCAGCGGTTATTGAAATAAACATCTACTTCTGCACTCGGTTCAGTAAATGGGAAAAAAGATGGTCTTAAACGTGTAGTTACGTCCGGACCAAACATGTGTCGCGCAAAATTATCTAATGTTCCTTTTAAGTGGGCCATAGTGATGCCCTTGTCGACTACAAGTCCTTCTACTTGATGGAACACAGGACTGTGCGTGGCATCCAGTTCATCGGCACGGAAGGTTCGACCTGGACAAACGACATAAATCGGTGGTTCCTGAGTAAGCATGGTTCTTACTTGAACAGGAGATGTATGTGTTCGAAGTACCATCCCTGAATCTATTGGTTCAACAAAGAACGTATCCTGCATTGTTCGAGCGGGATGATCTGGTGGAATATTTAGTGCGTCAAAATTCAGCCAGCCAGATTCAAGTTCTGGGCCTTCCTCAACTGAAAACCCTTGCTCTATAAAGAAATCGGAAACCTCATTCTTAATAATGGTTATCGGGTGTAAACCCCCTCGGTGCGCACGGTTAACGGGAAGCGTTATGTCAACAACTTCTTCGAGAAGTATTTTTTGATCTCTCTGCGCCTCTAACCTCAGCAACGCAGAAGCAAGGGATTGCGCTATCGATGCTTTTGCATCACCAATTAATTTTCCGAAGACTACTTTTTCCTCAGCAGACATGGAACCCAATGCTCGGGAAGCCAAAGAAATCGGTGACTTATCACCAGAGTGAGCTGTACGAACGACCTTGAGCCCATCGAGGTCTTTTGCCGATGCACAAGCCGCTTGGGCCTGTTCCACCCATGCTGAAATTTCCTCGGCGCGCATGGTCAAACTCTATCTTGTGAGCCTTTATAAGGCCGGCATATTCGACTCTCTTGGGCAGTTAAGAGTGATTCTCCCCTAGTCAAGCAAAGGACCAATCAAGCAAGTGATAAGTGGTACATCACAATCGTTGCAGCAGCTGAAAGATTCAGGCTTTCTGCATTCCCAGGCATGGGGATTTTTACTAATTCGACTCCAGAAATTGAATTCAAATCTGTAAGTCCACGTGCTTCGTTTCCAAAAATAGCCAGCACATCACCGCTTGGTTGATAGTCAATTAATGCGCGAGAGCCATCTGCGCCAAGAGAAATCGCCCGTAAGTTGAGTTTTAAAATCTCCGATAGTTCTACTCCCTCAAATACAGGAATGTGCCACAAGGAACCGGCTGTGCTCCTTACAACTTTTGGAGAGAACATATCCACACTACCTGGCGAGGTTATAACAGCGTCCATTCCGAAAGCATCGGCTGAACGCAAAATAGTGCCTGCATTTCCTGGGTCCTGTACTTCTGAAAGATAAATGAACCTGCGTTTTCCGTTTAGTTTTATGGATGAGATGTCAGACTCAGGAATTGAGCAAATAGCAAGTATTCCTTGCGGAGTAATTGTCTCTGACATTTGCCTCATGACCTCATCACTCACATCGATAACATCGAGTGAGCTTGGTAATACAAGATCCTGGTTTTGCCCTATTTTTGAATGACCGTTAGCAGTTAAAAAAAGCGTCTCTATTAAAGGGGCCTGAAAATCAGAACTATTATTCCTTGCCGATAAAGCCTCTTTTGCACATTGCAAGCCCTCTGCAACAAACTGGCGAGCATTTTTTCGCTCTTTTGTACCTCTTGAACTAGTAAGAGCCTTAACTCGCGCTATATGCGGCGAGTTAAGGCTCTCAATCATGAGAAGATCTTATAGAGACGCAAGGCTCTTACGAGCAACATCTACAAGTGTTTTGAAAGTTGCTGGATCATTTGTTGCAAGTTCAGATAGAACCCTACGATCTACCTCAACACCTGAAGCCTTTAGACCTTGAATAAATCGGTTATAGGTAAGGCCGTGTTCACGGCAACCTGCGTTGATTCTTTGAATCCAAAGGCGGCGGAAATCACCCTTCTTATCTTTACGGTCATTGAATGCATAAACCATAGAGTGCGTGACTTGCTCTTTTGCCTTTGTGAAAAGACGTGAACGTTGCCCACGGTATCCGCTAGCACGCTCTAATGTTGTACGACGCTTTTTAGCAGCGTGAACTCCGCGCTTTACTCTCATCTAACTAACTCCTTACTTCAAACCAAGCATGCGCTTGGCTGTTACTGCGACGGTTGGCTTAGCGGCTGACTCTGTAGAAAGTCGGCGCGTGACACGAGATGACTTGCGCTCGAGTAAGTGGCGCTTTCCTGCACGCTCGTGCATGATCTTTCCAGAACCTGTAACGCGGAATGTTTTCTTTGCTCCGCTGTGTGTCTTCATTTTTGGCATCTTCTAAGCTCCATCCATTGTTTGCACAGCTGCATCGGCCTTCGCCTTGCGCGCTGCCTTTGCCTCTGCAACTGCTTCTGTCTTTTTCTTCGTTGGACCAAGAACCATTGTCATATTTCGTCCCTCTTGCTTTGGAGCAAATTCGACGAAACCAACTTCTGCAATATCTTCTGCAAGACGTTGCAACATTTTGTAACCTAGCTCAGGTCTGGTTTGTTCACGTCCTCGAAACTTCATTGTCACTTTGACTTTGTCTCCGCCCTTAAGAAACTTCTCAACTTGAGACCGTTTAGTCTCATAGTCATGATTTTCAATCTTTGGCGTCAACCGCACTTCCTTAACCACAATGTGGGTCTGGTTTTGCCGCGCTTCCCGTGCTTTCTGGGCAACTTCGTACTTGTATTTTCCGAAGTCCATGATCTTGCAAACAGGTGGATTAGCTTCAGGAGCGATCTCAACAAGATCAAGACCTACTTCATCGGCCATCTTTAGTGCGGTGTCGATATCTACAACTCCAACTTGTTCTCCGGTATAACCGATTAAACGAATTTGAGGCGTGCGAATTCGATCATTAATGCGAGGTTCGGTGGTGACTTTGTGCTCCTTCGGTTCGTGAACGCTTTGGAGAAACTGCGCTGCAAAAGAAAACCGCAAGGAGAAGAGAGAAATCTCTAATCCGACAAACCAGCACGCACTAGTGGCGATGAAGGTGGGAGCGGTAACTCCTCTTGCAGTGGTTGTTACTCCACTGGTCTGGGCCCAAGATTACCCACTCTGGCGCAAAAGTGGAAATCTGGGCATTATTTGAGCGTTCCCTACATCTTGCCCAGCAGGAAATCTTAAGCCTCGAGCACTACCCTTGAGAAGTGAATAAAGAGAAGAAGGTTTTTGACATCACCACGGCGCCTTCTGCCCTGACAAGAGATCAAGCGGGTCGACAAAAGCGCTATTTTATTTCAATGATGATACGAACTGCTTGCTTCATTTTGACGGTTGTATTGCCAAGTCCATATCGATGGTTTGCTCTTTTAGGAGCCGTAACTTTGCCCTATTTTGCAGTGGTCATAGCCAATGCTGGACGCGAAACAATCTCCACCCGAGAAGACGTATTAAAAGATAAACCACTGGCAATTGATTAATGGCTCTGAAGAGAACCCTAGATTCTAAGCAAAGAGAATCATGGCCGATTTTCAAGTCATTGGTGGCCCTTTTGCTTTTTATGCTGTGTTTATGGGGTGCTCAGTGGCAATACCAACGTGGGGTTGACCGACATGAACGAAATACTGTTATTAAAGAACGCATCACTCAGCAATCTATAGGACTTGATCAGGTTCAAAATCTTTCAAGTCTTGCGCAATCCTATGAGTGGCGAGTGGTTCGTGCTGTTGGTGAGTTTGATGAAGACCAGCAGATTTTGTTGAGAAACAGATACTTCGAAGGCCAATATGGATTTCAAGTTTTAACTTTGTTCCGTTTAGACACTGGGGAGGAATTCTGGGTTGATCGAGGGTGGGTTCAAGCTGGTGAAACCGCTCTGACTAAACCCACGATCCCTTCACTTCCGGTAGGTCAAGTAGAAATCGAAGGTCGAGTTCGCCTGGATTCATCCCTACCCCGAGGTGCATTCTTTGCAATTAGTTCCGCCGGAGAAGGAATAGTCAGTAAATTAAATGCGCAATCTCAATTAGAAACTGAAAAATATTACATCGACTTAATAAGTGGATCCCTCCCACAATTAACTCCTGCTGTCCCTGCGCAATTACCTGAGTTAAGCGATGGTCCTCATATGGCCTACGCGCTGCAGTGGCTATTCTTTGGCGGACTGATCGTTTATGGCCGAATTTTAATTCGTCGTACCCGATAGATCCTGCCTGTTATAAAGTTCTGAATAAAGTCCGCCACGTGCAATGAGTTCATCGTGTTTACCTTGCTCGACAATGACACCCTTGTCCAGAACAAGTATTTGGTCAGCCTCACGTACCGTACTTAAACGGTGGGCAATGACAATGCTAGTCCTGCCCTTAAGGGCGTTAGAAAGTGCGGCATGTACCAGCTGCTCATTTTCTGCATCTAGATGAGCGGTTGCTTCATCGAGAATAACAATAGATGGAGATTTTAAAAGCAATCGTGCGATAGCTAATCGTTGTTTCTCTCCCCCAGAGAGGCGATGACCGCGTTCACCCACCATAGTTTCTAACCCATTAGGAAGTGACTGAACAAGATCCCAAATTTGCGCTGCCTCACATGCACTCTGCATCTGATCCTGAGTGGCATCTTGCTTTGCATAACTTAAATTTTCACCAATAGTCTCGTGGAACAGGTGTGCATCTTGCATGACAATGCCAATTGAATTTCGAAGTGATTCCAAGGTCACATCACGAATGTCATTTCCATCAATTTGAATAGATCCACCTGTTACGTCGTAGAGGCGTGGAATAAGAGCACTTATTGTTGTCTTACCTGCACCCGATGGCCCAACTAACGCAGTTGTTGTACCGGGCTCAACTGTAAAAGTTAATCCCTTTAAAACTATTCCAGATGTAACTGTTTCAGCCTTGGCAACTGATTCAAGTGAAGCCAAGGAAATTTCCTGTGCATTCGGATACGAAAAGTCAACATTTTTGAACTCGATTTTTCCCTTTGAAGAATTAAGCGCAATGGCGCCACTTCTATCCTTAACCATGGGCTCAAGATCCAGAACTTCAAAAACTCGCTCGAATGAAACAAGTGATGTCATAACATCTATTCGCACGTTTGATAATGCTGTCAAGGGACCATAAAGGCGTGCTAGCAAGGCAGTGATTGCAAGTAATGTCCCAACAGTAAGTCCACCGTTGATAGCAAGATGGCCACCAATTCCATATGCAATAGCTGTTGCAATTGCAGCCACACTTGTGAGGGCGATAAAGAAAAGTCGATTGAGCATGGCGGTTTTAATGCCGATATCTGCCACTCGACGTGCGCGTACTCGAAAACTAGCTTCCTCACGTAATGGCTGGCCATAGAGTGAAACCAGCATGGCACCTGAAACGTTGAAGCGTTCTGTCATAGTGCTAGACATCTCTGAATTAAGAGTAAACGATTCACGGGTGAGTGATTGCAATCGACGGCCTACCCATTTAGTTGGTATTAAGAACAAAGGCAGCATGAGCAGGGAGAAAATAGTTATTTGCCACGACAAAATCAACATAGTTATGCCAACCAATAAAAGGCTAACTACATTACTCACTAGGCCCGAGAGAGTAGAAGTAAATGCCTGCTGCGCACCAATAACATCCGAATTGATCCTAGAAATAAGCGCACCTGTCTGGGTACGGGTAAAGAATGCAATCGACTGCTTTTGCACGTGGGCGAAAACCAAAGATCTTAAATCATAAATAAGACCTTCACCTATACGCGAGGAAAAGTATCTCCCCAGCATGTTAAAGGCTGCATCTGCAATCGCAATTAAGGCAACAAAGAAAGCTAATTGGGTAACTACTGAAGAATCCTTTGGAATAACACCATCATCGATTAGTTTTTTTAGCAAAAGTGGAGTCACAACAATTAAGGCCGCATCTACTACAACTGTGGCAAGGTAAATATAGATACTTACTTGGTAGGGCTTTGCAAAAGAGAATATTCGTTTGACTGTTCCTGGCTTTAACTTCTGCTCTTTAAGTGATGGATCTGCCGTCATTGAACGGTAGTTCAGCCATGCACCATGCATAGACATTCTTTAAACCGTGAAACCTAGAGCACGAAGCTGATCTCTCCCATCATCACTAATCTTGTCTGGTCCCCAAGGTGGCATCCATACCCAGTTGATTTTCACATCATTAGTCATTCCGGCTAACGCAGCCCTTGTTTGATCTTCAATAACGTCCTGTAAAGGGCAAGCAGCTGAGGTTAATGTCATGTTGAGTATCGCAATGTTGGCTTCATCAACCATAACATCGTAAATAAGACCTAAGTCGACAACATTGATTCCAAGTTCTGGATCGACTACATCCTTCATAGCCTCAGTTACATCCTCGATTGAAGTTGTCATTAGTTGCTCCCTCTAGTGTCTGGCTCTTTTAACTGTTTAATTCTAACGGCTGCATCCTTAAAGGCCATCCACCCGAGTAAAGCGCATTTGATTCGAGCAGGAAACTTTGAGACACCGGCCAGCGCTACTGCGTCCTCAAGGACTAGGGGATCTCCATCTTTCGTTCCTTTGCTATGCATCAGTTCGATGAAAACTTCGGCAATAGAACCTGCTTGCTCAAGAGTTTTGTTAAGCAGAAGATCACTGGCGATCGAGACACTGGCCTGTGAGATCGAGCAACCAACCCCATCCCAGGTGATGGATTTGATAATCCCACCTTCTGTAGAGAGATTAAAAGTTATTTCATCTCCACAACTTGGATTTATATGGTGAACCTGAACGTCATATTCTTCTGATAGCCCTTTGTTGAGTGGGTGTTTATAGTGATCCAGGATCACTTCTTGATAAAGGCTATCCAATTCCATCATGCAAAGTATTTCTGAGCTTTGACTATTGCTTCCACAAGTAGATCGCACTCTTCTTCGAAGTTGTAAAGATAAAGAGAAGCTCTGGTCGTTGCAGGTACTCCTAATTTTCGAGTCAAGGGCCAAGCGCAATGATGACCGGTGCGAACGGCTACTCCCTGGCTATCTAAATATTGACCAAGATCATGAGGGTGGATCTGGCCCACAGTAAATGAGATACAGGAACCTCGAAGTTCGAGATCGGTGGGTCCGATAATCTTTAATGTTGGAACTTTTTGCAACTGCTCTAAAAAATACTTCGTCAATAGCAATTCGTGTTCATGAATTTTATCCATTCCGACTTTACTCAAATAATCTATGGCAGCACCTAAGCCAACTGCCTGGGCCATATTCGGCACTCCCGCTTCAAATCGTTTAGGAGCAGGTGCCCATGTTGCAGATTTCATTGTGACGTTTTCAATCATTGACCCACCAAAAAGAAACGGTGGTAACTCCTCTAGGACAGAACTCCAAAGAACACCCACCCCAGTTGGACCTATGGCTTTGTGTCCAGAGAAAACTAGGAAATCTACTCCCAATGTCTTTACATCAATAGGCATATGAGGAACAGATTGACATGCGTCAAGTACAACAACGGCGCCAACTTCATGGGCACGAGCCACTATTGCATCTAATGGGTTAATGGTGCCCAAAACATTTGATTGGTGCGTTAAAGCAACGACCTTTGTATTCTCTGAAATGACCTCGTTAATTGAATTAAGATCAAGCCGACCATCAGGAAGAACTTCAAACCAAGTTAACTGCGCCCCAGTGCGTGCGGCTAATTGCTGCCAAGGAATGAGATTGGCGTGGTGTTCCATCTCCGTAACAACAATTTGATCTTTAGAAGTTAGAGCAAAACGGGATCCACTAGCTGCATTTCCCATTGCGTATGCAATTAAATTCAATGACTCGGTGGCGCCCTTAGTGAAAACAATCTCTTCGGCTCTTGCTCCTAAAAACGATGCAACCTTTGAACGAGCGCCTTCATATGCATCGGTAGCCTCTTCTGCCAACTGATGAGCCCCGCGATGTACCGCAGCGTTATGAAACCTATAAAAATCGCCTTCGGCGTCAATTACCGAATTTGGCTTTTGACTGGTTGCTCCACTGTCGAGATATATGAGTTTTTTTCCATCGCGAACCGTTCGGTCAAAGATTGGGAAATCTTTGCGAATAGTTGCGACATCTAAACTCATGAAACTACTTACTTGCTAACGTAATCGGCATAACCGTTCGCTTCAAGTTTTTCAGCAAGCTCAGGTCCGCCTTGTTCAACAATGCGACCGTTTGCGAAAACATGAACAAAATCGGGCTTTATGTAACGAAGAATTCGTGTGTAGTGGGTAATCAAAATGACGCCCAAGTTATTGGCTTCTTTTGCTCGATTTACTCCCTCCGAAACAATGCGCAAGGCATCGACATCTAACCCGGAATCTGTTTCGTCCAAAATAGCCATCTTCGGCTTTAGCAGTTCGAGCTGCATAATCTCATGACGCTTTTTCTCTCCACCTGAAAAACCCTCGTTAACATTTCTAGTGGCAAATGCTGGATCCATGTTCAATGCTTCCATGGCAGACTTTACTTCTGTGACCCATGTACGAAGCTTTGGAGCCTCTCCGCGAAGAGCCGTCGCTGCAGTACGCAGGAAGTTTGAAACTGAAACACCGGGTACTTCAACTGGATATTGCATCGCTAAAAACAGTCCAGCCTTTGCTCTTTCATCAACGCTCATTTCAAGGACATCTGCTCCATCTAAAGTAACTGTTCCACCGGTAATTGTGTACTTTGGATGACCTGCTATTGAGTAAGCAAGAGTGGATTTTCCTGATCCATTGGGTCCCATAATTGCGTGCGTTTCTCCAGATTTGATTGTTAGGTCAACTCCTTTGAGAATTTCAACGACTCCATTATCGGTATCGACTGTAACTTCGAGTCCGCGGATTTCTAGTGTGCTCATCTTCTTCTCTTCTCTCTAGTAACTAAATCTCTACCGTGACGGAATTTCCGTCTATCTTTACCGAATAAGTTTCCAGCGCAATATTTGCAGGTAATGTCAAAGCTTCGCCGGTTCGCAGATCAAACTCTGCTCCATGAAGCCAACATTCAATCTTGAAACCATTTGTATCGCCTTCAGACAGTGAAGCCTCTGAATGCGAACATGTATCTGCGACAGCGAAAACTTCCTGACCCACTCGTGCAACACAGATAGATTTCCCATTTTTTTCCAGGAGAACTGGTTTTCCCTCATGAATCTGGTCAAGCTGCAAATCAGACATCACTCGCCGCCTTTTCTAACTCAGAATCAATTCGATCCATGATTCGATCCTGGACTACTTGATCCCCGATCTCTAGAACTATCTCATTGAAAAATCCTCGCACCACAAGTCGTCTAGCATCGTTCACCGAGATTCCTCTAGACATTAAATAGAAAAGTTGCTCATCATCAAAACGGCCCGTCGTACTTGCGTGACCCGCTCCAATAATCTCCCCAGTTTCAATCTCTAAGTTCGGTACTGAATCAGCTCGAGCCCCATCGCTCAGAAGTAAATTTCGATTGAGCTCATATGTATCAGTGCCTTCTGCAGCAGCACGAATAAGTACGTCACCGATCCATACAGTGTGTGCATCTTGCCCAGCAAGTGCGCCCTTGTAATTAACATTTGATTTTGCGTGAGGCACGGCGTGATCGACGTGAATACGATGTTCAAAGAATTGCCCAGCAGTTGCAAAGTAAACACCTAAGAGATTAGCTGATGCTCCTGGAGCAATAAATTCAACTGTTGGAAGTATTCGTACGACATCTCCCCCAACGGTAACTGTTACTGACTTGAAGACTGCATCTTTGTCGATTACTGCGTGATGTCTTGCCGTGTAAACAGATTTGGATTCAAACTCTTGAATAGTTACAAACTTTAAATCAGAACCTGGCGCTAAAGATATTTCCAAATCTTCAGCCAGAACTGTATCTGTTGTGTTTTCAACTATAACCGTGGCTCTGGCATTTGCTCCCAAAGTAATTCTCACGCGTGAGAATTCAGCTGTATCAACAGCCCCTTTAGATCTAGATAGAAAGACTGGTTCGGCGATTTCAGAGTTTGCTGCAATAGATAAATGAGAAACGCTCTTTGAAGCACCCCTAATTCGTTCAATAATCACATCATCGCTTTGGGCAAGAGGATCTAAATCTTCACGAGTAAAAGAAACACCTTTAGGTAATCCATTTTTGACGCAAAGAGATATGCGATCTGAAATAACTGCAACACCATCATGTAGTCCATGAAGGCGTTTGAGTGGAGTAAATCTCCACGCCTCTTCTCGACCAGAAGGGGTGAGATAGTTTGTTGTTAAAACTGACATTAACCTACGGCACCTTCCATCTGAAGTTCAATTAATCTATTGAGTTCAAGTGCGTACTCCATAGGAAGTTCACGAGCAATCGGTTCGATGAATCCACGAACGATCATGGCCATGGCTTCGTCTTCATTTAGTCCTCGTGACATCAGATAAAAGAGCTGATCATCACTAACTTTTGAAACAGTTGCTTCATGGCCCATAGACACATCATCTTCGCGAATATCAACATAGGGATAAGTATCAGATCGTGAAATTGTGTCTACCAACAATGCATCGCACTTAACGGTGCTCTTTGAATGATGTGCACCCTCTTGTACTTGCACCAGACCTCTATAAGAAGTACGACCGCCACCGCGGGCTACTGATTTAGAGATAACCGATGAAGATGTGTAAGGAGCGGCGTGAACCATCTTCGCACCCGAATCTTGGTGTTGACCTTCGCCGGCAAATGCAAGTGAAAGAGTTTCACCCTTTGCATGGGGTCCCATCAAGAAAATAGCTGGGTACTTCATAGTTACTTTCGAGCCGATGTTTCCATCAACCCATTCCATAGTTGCACCTTCTGCACATGTTGCGCGCTTGGTCACCAAGTTGTAAACATTGTTTGACCAATTTTGAATTGTTGTATAGCGAACGCGTGCACCCTTTTTAACAATAATCTCAACAACTGCAGAGTGAAGCGAGTCTGACTTATAGATTGGCGCTGTACAGCCCTCTACGTAGTGAATGTAAGAATCCTCATCAGCGATGATCAACGTTCTTTCGAACTGACCCATGTTCTCCGTGTTAATTCGGAAGTAGGCCTGCAAAGGAATATCTACGTGAACGCCCTTTGGTACGTAGATGAATGACCCGCCTGACCAAACAGACGTGTTAAGAGCTGCAAACTTATTGTCTCCAACTGGAATAACTGTTCCAAAATACTCTTTGAAGAGTTCGGGGTGCTCTTTCAAAGCAGTATCTGTATCGAGGAAAATTACTCCCTGTGCTTCTAGATCTTCACGAATTGAGTGATAAACAACTTCAGATTCATATTGGGCAGCAACACCTGAGACTAAACGTTGCTTTTCTGCTTCTGGAATACCTAAACGATCATAAGTATTTTTGATCTCATCTGGTAGGTCATCCCAAGTTGTTGCCTGCTTTTCAGTGGAGCGAACAAAATACTTAATGGTGTCGAAAAATATTCCAGATAGATCAGAACCCCAGTTTGGCATTGGCTTTTTTTCAAAGAGTGAAAGCCCCTTGAGTCGAAGCTCAAGCATCCAGGCCGGTTCTGATTTCTTGGCTGAAATATCGCGAACAACATCCTCATTGATGCCGCGCTTAGCATTCTCTCCAATTTCGCTTTTATCTGACCAACCATACTCATAGTTGCCAAGACCCTCTAGCTCTGGATGTGCTGTAGTCATGCGCGTTCCCCGTTTCGTGATGTTTTCGATCTGCTTGTAGTTGTGGAAGATTTTGGAATAAAAGTTGTGCAAACACCATCACCGTGGGCAATAGTTGCAAGACGTTGCACGTGAGTGCCTAAAACTCTGGAAAGTGCAGTGGTTTCTGCTTCGCAGAGCTGTGGGAATTCTGCGGCCACGTGAGCAATTGGGCAGTGATGCTGAATAAGTTCCTGACCAATCGGCTTGTTGTCCACGCTTGCTGCATATCCCTGTTCAGTTAAGAACGAAGCAAGGGCTGCAGTTTTGTTTGAACTCTTTGCAATTGAATCCAATGCTTTTCGTTCAATGTCATCTGCCCGAGATTGGGCAAATTGATCAACTAATTGCTCACCAGATTGTGAGGACATAAACTTAAGGGCAGCTACAGCCAAGTCATCGTAAGAATGCTCAAACTGACCTCTACCTTTATCTGACATAACAAATACTTTTGATGGTCTGCCTCTTCCGCGAATTGCAGCAGATCTAGGTTCGCGTGCCTCAATTAATCCATCTGCGATTAGAAGTTCCAGGTGTCTGCGAATTCCTGTAGGTGTGAGGGCTAGACGTTCGCCGAGGATTGCCGCAGTGGAAGGACCATTTTCTAGAATCGATCGTGCTACAAGGTCGCGTGTGCGGACGTCATCACCGGCTACCATCGATCCTGTCATTTTCACAACACTATTGTGTCGTAATTCGACACCTCTTGCCAGTTGGAACGCGCCCATGCCCGCAGTCAATAGGCTTGCCCCATGTCCCGTTTCGCAGTGGCAAGGCCCAGATTTTCGGCAGCTCGGGTTCTCATTCCAGCAAGCACAGTCCTACTCTTTTTGCAGGCTGCCCTCGTTGTAACAGGTGGAGCAGTTCGTTTAACGGGATCGGGTCTTGGTTGTCCAACATGGCCTGAATGCACGCCAGGTTCCTACACCCCGGTTCCCCATCAAGCCGAACCAGTACTTAACGTATGGATTGAATTTGGAAATCGAATGCTGACCTTCGCACTCGTTCTAGCATCCTTAGTTCTTATAATTAGTGTGTTAAAAAGTGGAAGACGAGACCTTCGATCACTAGCCATGGGACAGTTTTTAGGAATTTTTGGTCAAGGAATATTAGGCGGAATTACAGTCCTGACTGGATTACATCCAATAACGGTTGCTTTGCATCTCTTGCTCTCGATGGTCTTGATAGCAGGTGCTACATCAATTCACATTCGGCGGTTTGAACCATCAATCGATATCGCGAGCAGCAAGTTAACCAAATCACTTGCTCGATTACATATCTCAGTCATGTTTATTGTGATGATTCTTGGCACGGTGGTAACTGGTTCTGGACCTCATGCTGGCGACGCGCAAGCTGAGCGCTTTACATTTGATATTCGAACTGTCGCGATTCTGCACGCTGACTTTGTAATTTTTCTTTTTGGTATAACTATTGCTTTCTTTGTTGCAGTAGGCACTTCATCCCAAACAAAAATCAAGCTTCGCACATTCACAATAATTGCCCTTGCACAAGGCATTATTGGTTATGTTCAATATTTCTTAGGGGTCCCTGCCCTAATAGTTGGCCTACACCTACTGGGAGCCGCAGTCCTTTGGATAAGTGCCTGGAGAGTGTTTTTATCCTCGAGAATAAGAATGGATGCAAAATGAGTACACCAGCGGGTTGGACGAACCTTGATGATCAAGCTGTTTCCTATGCCAGAGCGCTAGCTGCTGATGCTGTTCAAAAGGTAGGAAATGGACATCCAGGTACTGCAATGTCTCTTGCCCCCGTTGCTTACACGCTTTTTCAACGACATTTAGTTCACGATCCTTCTGATCCGCAATGGTTAGGCCGTGATCGATTTATTCTTTCATGTGGTCACTCGTCACTGACTTTATACATTCAACTTTTCTTGAGTGGCTATGGGCTTGAGATGAAAGATCTAGAAAGTTTTAGAACGTGGGGCTCTCTAACTCCAGGTCATCCAGAGTTTGGTCATACCGCTGGAGTCGAGATGACAACTGGTCCATTAGGTCAAGGTGTTGCAACAGCCGTAGGTATGGCTATGGCAGCGCGATTTGAACGAGGTTTGCTCGATCCAGATACACCGCAATCCAAGTCCATATTTGATCACCGGATCTGGGTTATCTGCTCAGATGGTGACTTACAAGAAGGTGTTAGCGCAGAGGCATCATCATTGGCTGGGACACAAAGTCTTGGATCTCTCAATGTTATTTATGATGACAACAGAATTTCAATTGAAGGTGACACGCATAATGCTTTCACTGAAGATGTATCAGCTCGCTACCTCTCCTACGGTTGGCATGTAATCGACGTAGCAGCACAAGCTAATGGTGATGTCGATCTTGTCGCACTTGACGCCGCTATGGATGCAGCAAAGGCAGAATTGAACCGACCAACATTGATTCGAATGAAATCTGTAATTGCATGGCCTGCGCCAAAGGCGCAAGGAACAGCTGCTTCGCATGGTTCTGCGCTGGGAACCGATGAGATAAAAGCCACGAAGCAAGTCCTAGGGTTAAATCCTGAGGAAGTTTTTGCAATGCCAGCAGAGGTGCTTACACATGCTAGAAAACTACTCGAGCGCAGCGCGACTAACAGAATTGCATGGGAAAAATCCTTTGAAACTTGGAAAACAGCTCAGCCAGAAAAAGCTGCACTACTAGCGCGCTTGAGGAAAAAGGAACTGCCAAGTAAATGGCATCAAAATATTCCGGTCTTTGCGCCAGGAAAAGATTTAGCAACTCGCGCGGCCTCAGGTGAAGTAATCAACGCAATTGCAGAGCAACTACCCGAGTTTTGGGGTGGTTCAGCAGATCTAGCTGGTTCAAATAATACAAGCATTAATGGCGCTCAATCCTTCTTGCCGCCAACAAGTTCAATTGCCAACGCAAATCCCTATGGTCGCATAATTCATTTCGGAATTAGAGAACATGCAATGGGTGCAATTCTCAACGGAATAACACTCCATGGTTTAACGCGCAGTTTTGGTGGAACTTTTGCAGTATTTAGCGACTACATGCGTCCAGCAGTGCGATTAGCGGCATTAATGAATATTGGCTCTATTTTTGTGTGGACACACGATTCAATAGGAGTGGGCGAAGATGGGCCTACGCACCAACCGATTGAACACTTTGCCGCATTACGCGCCATCCCAGGTTTAGATGTGGTGCGCCCAGGAGATGCAAATGAAGTTGCCCAGGCATGGAAAACAATAATCACACGTAATCGCCCCGCTGGCATTTTACTTTCTCGGCAAAATCTTCCTGTTCTTGATCGAACCATTTACAACTCTGCAGACAATGTTTCAAAAGGTGCATATGTACTAAAGGATGCAGATAAACCTCGCGTCATTCTCATTGCGACTGGTTCTGAAGTTAGTCTTGCAATCGATTCTGCGATTGCCCTTGAATCGCAAGGTATACAAGTAAGGGTCGTAAGCGCGCCTTGCCTTGAATGGTTTGATGAGCAGGAGCAAACGTACAAAGATAGTGTCTTGCCTCCTGATGTCATTAAAGTAAGTATCGAGGTGGGAATTTCACAAGGATGGCATAGGTACATCGGTGATAGAGGCTTGGCAATATCACTAGAACATTACGGAGCATCAGCGGATGCAAAAAAGCTCTTCAAGGAATTTGGGTTTTCCGTAGAGAATGTCGTTGCCCAGGTAAAAGGGATTCTAAAATGAAATTAGAGGAACTAAAGAACTCTCCCACTTCCATCTGGCTGGATGATTTATCTAGGGCGAAAATTACGGGATCTGATTCTCATTCCTTACCATCCCGAATCGCGACATCGGCCGTTGTGGGTGTCACGACCAATCCCAGCATATTTAGTTCGGCAATAAGCTCTGGCTCTGAATATTCAAAAGACATCAAACTCATGACGGGCTCTTCGGTTGATGACGTCATCGAAAAATTGACGACAGATGATGTTCGCGCTGCTTGTGATCTTTTATATCCAATTTATAAGAGCAGCAATGGCGTAGATGGACGCGTCAGTATCGAGGTAGACCCAACTCTTGCGCATGACACACAAGCAACCATTAACGCTGGTCAAAAACTCTGGAAAATTATCGACAGAGCTAATGTGATGATAAAAGTGCCAGCAACAATAGAGGGCTTGCCAGCAATCACAGCGCTCCTGGCGGCTGGAATAAGCGTTAACGTAACTTTGATTTTTTCTATCAAGCGTTATGGTCAAGTAATTGATGCATTCATGAAAGGTGTGCAAGAGTGCAGCGATCCATCAAAGATACACTCAGTCGCATCCTTTTTCATTAGCCGGATTGATTCCTCAATCGATGCCCAATTAAAAGAAATAGGTTCACCCGACGCTTTGTCGCTCTTGGGCAAAGCTGCCATTGCTAACGCTCATTTGGCATATCAATTATTTGAAGAGAAATTTAGTTCACCTTCATGGAAAACGCTGGAAGCCAAGGGTGCACACAAACAAAGACCGTTATGGGCTTCAACAGGCGTTAAAGATCCTTCATATCCAGATACGCATTACGTGGTGGAGTTAATTGCCCCAAATACTGTCAACACAATGCCGCAATCCACATTAGATGCACTCATTGATCATGGGGTTCTGCGCGGTGACACCGTTACCGGCAATTACCAAGAAGCAGTACAGGTGCTCAAGGGATTATCTGATGTAAATGTTTCCCTCGATAATGTCACCACTGAACTTGAAATTGATGGTGTTAAGAAATTTGCACAAGCTTGGAAAGATCTTCAAAAAAATGTTGAAGCCGCCCTGCGATCATGATTAAAGTCAGTGGTGGCGCTGTAGGAAGAATCGATCGATCCTGCCCTGCGTACGACGCATTACTAGATGCTCATTCAAGATTGGCCAAGAAAGACACCACGCTATGGGGGAAACAAGCACAGGCAGAAGCTGCAATAAGGCTCAATTGGGTAGATCTGCCAGATAACTCGCGTGAACTAATGCCCACGTTAGATGCTCTTGCAGCAAAACATCGGGATAAAACCGTTTTCATTCTTTGCGGGATGGGTGGATCCTCTTTAGGTCCTGAAGTTATTGCGACAACTCATGAGAAGGATTTGTTCATCTTGGATTCTACAAATCCATTTCATGTACAAAAAGCGTTGGCAAATGATTTAGCAAAGACTTTAGTTATTATCAGTTCTAAATCAGGCACGACTATTGAAACCATGTCTCATCGATCAATCTTTGAAGCCGCTTTTAGGAACAAATCACTAGAACCCACTTCACACATGGTTTTTGTAACCGACCCTGGTTCGCCATTGGACCATCAGGTTCGTAAAGATGGATTTTCTGTAGTAAATGCTGATCCTCATGTTGGTGGTCGATTTAGTGTTCTAAGCGCTTTTGGACTCGTACCTGCTTCCTTAATCGGAGTCGATGTTTCGGTTTTATTAGATGATGCCAATGATGCCAAGAGATCCTTTCTGCTTGATCCCCATCTAGTATGCGATATCGCATTCTTGCTTGCATATGAAAGTGAACAGTACGTTGCATTCAATGACACTGGCAGCGGTATGCCGGGGCTAAGTGATTGGATAGAGCAACTCATTGCCGAATCCACTGGAAAGAATCAAGTTGGAAGATTGCCAATCGTTGTGAAAGATTTTAAGGAAGTACATGGAGGCAACTGCTTTAATGTTGCATTTAGTGGACATGCAGATTTAGTCGTAGAGGCTGGCCTATCGGCCCAGTTTATTCTTTGGGAGTGGGTCACTTCCCTACTTTGCTTTGCTCTTAAGGTGGATCCTTTTAATCAGCCAAATGTTACTGAGGCAAAAGATGCAACTTCTGCTCTTTTATCCCAGTGGAATGGTTCAAAGCCGCTATTTACTGCAGATCATGTTGAGGCATCGGTTGAGATATTTGGAAAAGGTGCAAGCATCAAAGATGCACTCAATCTTTTAATTGCATCAGTCCCTCCTGATGGTTATATCGCTGTCATGGCCTATCTTGATAGATTCGATGACGCAGATCTAGTTGAGCTTCAATCCATACTGTCTGAAAAAGCTGATCGACCTGTCACTTTTGGTTGGGGTCCACGATTTTTGCATTCAACAGGACAATTTCATAAAGGCGGACAACAAAACGGAGTTTTTCTTCAAATCACAGGCGATCACCAAGTAGGGATAAAAATACCTGGCGTAGAATTTGATCTAAGCACGCTCATTGCTGCGCAAGCATTAGGCGATGCCAATGCCTTAACAAAGAGAAACTATCCTCTACTTCGCTTAAACGTAAAGAGTAGAAAAACTGGAATCGCAGAGATTATTGCTGCTGCAAAATCGCTTTAAAGAATACTTACTCGTCGTCTCCACGTAATCTACGGAGTGCATCTTCTAAAAGTCTTTCGCCCTCTGAATCTGTACGTCGCTCTTTCACATATGCAAGATGTGTTTTGTATGGCTCATTTTTAATGGGGCTGGGCGGATTGTTGCGATCTCTGCCTGCAGGGTAGCCACACTTTGGACAATCCCATTCAGCTGGGATTACAACTGTCTCTTCTACTGCAAAAGATGGACGAACTTCATGTCCATTTGCACACCAGTAAGAGACGTAGGCGCGAGCAATCGAATCTCCGCGTTCTGCCTCGCCCATTGGGCCGGCACCAACACGACTTCCACGAATTGCACTTGCCATTTAGAACTCCTTAGTTAATCAAACAAAAATCCATGAATCTATAAATGAATTACTTGAGCAAAAGCGAAAGAGCAACAACAAGCGAAAACCACAAGCCGCCGGCAACGATCGTTATCCGATCAAGATTTCGCTCTACTACTGAAGAACCACCGTAGTTCGAAGATATCCCTCCCCCAAATAAGTCAGAGAGTCCACTTCCCTTGCCCTTGTGCAGAAGCACCAAAAGAATCATGAGGGTACTTGTAATCATTAATGCAATTGAGAGACCTAGTATCACTTTTCTAAAACTCCTAGTTCGTAGAGGGTAAGGATACCCGCCTTAAAGGATAAATGTTTACTCGGCCACCGCGTAGAACTTGGCTATTTTGGCCAATTCCTCAGGATCTAGGCTAGCCCCACCGATCAAGGCGCCATCAACATCTTCTTTTTTCATGATTTCCACGATGTTCGAAGATTTCACAGAACCACCATAAAGAATCCTCATATTGCTCGCGATATCAGCAGAGCCAATATTTTCGATCTCTTCACGAATTGCAGCACATACTTCTTGGGCGTCTTCTGGTGTTGCAGTTTTTCCAGTTCCTATTGCCCATACCGGTTCATAAGCCACTACGATTTTTTTTAACTCAGGTTTTGAGAAACCTTCCAAACCAGCACGAAGTTGGCGCACGACATGTGAAACATGCATACCTGATTCACGGATAGAGAGCTCTTCTCCCACGCAAAAAATTGGCGTTAGTTCATTAGCTAATGCTGCTTTAATCTTACGATTGATCAGGGCATCACTTTCATTGTGAATAGCACGACGCTCTGAGTGACCAACAATAACGTAAGTACAACCAAGCTTTTTCAACATCGAGCCTGATATATCCCCAGTAAAGGCGCCACTGGTTTCAGGAGATAGATCTTGAGCGCCATATTGAAGACGTAAGCGATCTCCATCAACCAAGGTTTGGATTGAGCGTATATCGGTAAATGGAGGAATAACTGCAACATCCACGGCGTCATAATCCTTATCGCCTAAGCCGTAGACAAGTTTTTGTGCAACTGCAATCGCTTCTAGATGATTCAAATTCATCTTCCAGTTACCGGCCATCAATGGCTTACGCATCTTTGTCTCCTCTAGTTACTTACAAGTTTAATATCAATTATGCAAGATCTAATGCAATGAGACCTGGAAGTTTCTTACCCTCTAAGTACTCGAGTGAGGCGCCACCGCCAGTTGAAATGTACCCAAACTGTGAATCTTCAAATCCTAAAGCACGCACAGCAGCAGCCGAATCGCCGCCGCCGACAACACTAATACCCTTTACCTGAGTTAACGCCTGAGCGATTGTCTTTGTCCCTGCTGCAAAGTTTGGAAATTCAAATACTCCCATTGGTCCATTCCAGAAAACCGTTTTGCATTTAACTATCTCGGATGCAAAATTCTCTGCAGATTTTGGACCAATATCGAGGCCCATCTGATCCACCGGAATTTCATCAACTGAGACCAATGTTGGAATCGCATCGGGTGAGAAAGAAGGTGCAACTACGATGTCAGTAGGCAAAAGCAACCGTACCCCGTTACTTTTTGCCTTCTCGATAAGAGCCTTAACCACATCCAACATCTCGTTTTCTACTAAAGATGAACCTATCTCTTTTCCCTGTGCCTTCAAGAATGTGAAAACCATTCCTCCGCCTATTGCAAGGACATCTACTTTGCTCAACAGATTTTCAATTACAGCTAATTTGTCGGAGATTTTTGCACCGCCAAGTACAACCCCATATGGGCGCTCAGGATTATCTGTTAGCGTTTTGAGAACTTTAACTTCGGCATCAATCAGTGAGCCAGGCGCATGAGGCAGAAGTCCAGGAAGATCAAAAACAGATGCGTGCTTTCGGTGTACTGCCCCGAAACCATCTCCAACATAAAAATCTGCAAACAATGCTAACTCTCGAGCAAAATTTTCACGTTCAACATCATCTTTACTCGTTTCAAACGATGAGAATCGAATATTTTCAAGAAGAAGTATTTCGCCAGTTTTCAATGAGGCAGCCATTGCGGCAACCGCATCTCCCGTAATCTCGCCCAAGAATTTAACGTCTTGCTTCAACAGTTCTCCGAGTCGCTTTGCTACTGGCGCTAAGGAAAACTCTGCAGATGGCCCATTCTTTGGACGCCCAAGGTGTGCTGCGATCACCACTGATGCACCTTTGCTCAACAAGAGTTGAATTGTTGGCAAGCTTGCCTTTATACGACCATCATCTTTAATGACACCATCTTTTATCGGCACATTTAGATCACAGCGCAAAAAGACTCGCTTGCCTTTTAATTCAACGGTTGAAAGCTCTGGCATTACAGAGTTTTGCCAATATACCCGATTAGATCGACTAGGCGGTTTGAATATCCCCATTCATTGTCATACCAACCGACAACTTTGACTTGATTGCCAATAACTTTTGTTAGATCTGAGTCAAAAATACACGATGAAGGATCAGTCACAATGTCTGAAGAAACGATTGGATCCTCAGTGTATGAAAGATAGCCATTGAGCTCTCCCTGTGCTGCCGCCTTCATTGCAGCATTAATCTCTTGCGCAGTCGCTTCTTTAGCCAACTCAACCGTTAAGTCAGTAGCAGATCCTGTTGGGACTGGAACGCGCATTGCATAACCATCAAGTTTTCCCTTGAGTTCTGGAAGAACAAGTGAGATCGCTTTTGCAGCCCCTGTTGAGGTCGGGATCATGTTTGTTGCGGCCGCGCGTGCACGTCGCAAATCCTTATGAGGAAAATCCAAAATTGGTTGATCATTGGTGTAGGCGTGGATTGTGGTCATTAAACCCTTAACAATTCCCCAGTTGTCATTGAGTACTTTTGCCATTGGTGCAAGGCAGTTAGTTGTACAGGATGCATTAGAGATGATGTGGTGTTTACTTCCATCGTATTTGAGGTGATTAACACCCATAACGATTGTGATGTCCTCATCTGTTGCTGGAGCCGAAATGATAACTTTCTTTGCTCCTGCGGTGATGTGTTTTTGAGCATCAGCGGCTTTAGTGAAAATTCCAGTTGATTCAACTACTACATCGGCTTTAACAGATGCCCACGGAAGGTTTGCTGGATCTCTCTCTGAAAAGACTTTGATCGTTTTGCCATCAACCGTGATCGAGTCATCAGTAAAAGTTACAGGCAGACCAAGTCGTCCAAGGATCGAATCGTATTTAAGTAGGTGGGCAAGAGTCTCATTGGGAGTTAGGTCGTTAATTCCAACGATGTTGATATCTGGATTGGTGAGGCTGGCTCGAAAGAAATTACGCCCGATGCGTCCAAAGCCATTGATTCCTACATTAATCATGATTGAGTCCTTCGTTCTAGTGGGGCTCTCGGTGAAAATGAAGAAACCCCGTTATTGGTGGTTGATGCATCTGCCACAACATTGGGGTCTTGAGATAAATCTTATCAGTGCGTGGACAGCCACAGTTGCTTCAATGGCAATCAATTAAGCAAATCTGGCGATAATCCACTCTCAGTATCGGGAATTCCCAACTCCGCAGCACGTTTATCGGCCATTGCCAACAAGCGTCGAATACGTCCGGCAATCGCATCTTTAGTCATTGCCGGAGTTGCTAATGAGCCCAGTTCTTCCAAGGATGCCTGACCATGATTAATGCGCAGCTCTCCGGCCTCCTTTAAATGATCAGGAATAGTTGGTCCCAAAATCTCCATCGCTCTTTGTACTCGAGCAGCCGCAGCTACTGCCGCTCGCGCCGACCTGCGTAAATTTGCATCATCAAAATTTGCAAGACGATTAGCCGTGGCCCTTACCTCGCGGCGCATACGACGCTCTTCCCAAGCCATCACGCTTTCATGTGCGCCAAGACGTGTTAGTAAAACACCAATTGCATCCCCATCGCGAATCACAACTCGATCCACTCCGCGCACTTCACGGGCCTTTGCAGCAATTCCCATTCGACGTGCTGCTCCAACAAGTGCTAAAGCAGCCTCTGGTCCTGGACATGTAATTTCTAATGAGGATGAGCGTCCCGGTTCAGTCAATGAACCATGTGCAATAAAGGCTCCGCGCCATGCCGCCTCAGAATCACAAATTGCTGCAGAGACAACTTGAGGGGGCAGGCCCCTAACAGGACGCCCATTTGAATCAACCAATCCTGTCTGGCGCGCCAGTGCATCTCCCTCGTTGATTACACGCACAACATAGCGAGAACCTTTACGTAATCCACCAGATGACAAAACTGCTAAATCTGAATCATGACCATAAATGTCAGCAATGTCCTTGCGTAATCTTCTGGCACTCTGCGATGTATCTAATTCAACTTCGATAACAATCTTGCCGGCTGCCAAATGCAATCCCCCAGCAAAGCGAAGAAGGGCCGAGACTTCAGCTTTTCGGCAACATGGCTTAGTTATTGCGATGCGCGAAAGCTCATCCTTCACCGATGCTGTCATTGCCATGGCGTAATCCAACCAGTTACGGGCTCGGAATGTGGCTCAAACTGAAAAAAATTTATGCGCAGTATCTCTCAACCTGAGGTTGATACTTGAATCGTGATGTGCAATATTTTCAATTCTGTTATTCGCGACCAACGTCACGATGAGTTGGGTGAGCCGAAATTTCACTTCCCAATTCATTGAGTTGTCTCGCAATTTCGGCAGTAATTGCAACACTTCGATGTTTACCACCCGTGCATCCGACTGCAATTGTTACAAATTTCTTACCCTCTCGCAGATACCCGGTTAACATTGAGTTCACTAGATGAACGTAATTTGATACAAATTCGCTAACACCTTCGCTGCCTAATACCGCCGAACTAACCTGCGGCGTCAACCCCGTTAAGGGGCGTAACTCTGGATTCCAATGGGGATTGGGAATGAATCGGCAATCCAACACAAGGTCTGCATCCACAGGTATTCCATATTTATAGCCAAAAGAGAGCACATTAATACGTACGCCTTGAATTTTCCCCTTACCAAATATCTCACCCACTCTTTTTTCCAACTGGTGAACATTTAAATTGCTTGTATCGATTGCAACATCAGAGTGCGAACGGACCTCTTCTAGTTTTTGACGTTCGCGAGAAATCCCATCAACAATTCGATCATTTCCCTGTAGAGGATGGGGACGCCTAGTTGATTCAAATCGTTGGACTAAAGCCTGATCTGTTGCATCGAGAAAAACTAAACGATATTCAAGTGACTCTGACTTTAACTGTGCTAGCGCAACTGAGAGCTCGTCAAAGAACTCTCCCCCTCGCACATCTACAACAACGGCTAATTCTTTACCTTGCGGTCCAGTTCCCTTTGAAACTAGTGCAGATAACAAGGAAGGAGGAAGGTTATCTACGACATACCAACCTAAATCTTCCAACGCATGCGCAACCGTAGATCTCCCCGCACCAGACATGCCGGTAAGGATCAAGGTTTCATGTGAACTCATGGGTTAATTATTGCTGATTTCGCCAGTTTCGGTGTTAACTTTTTGAGCAGAAATTCCCTCTAAATGGCCTTCGATCACCGACGCAATCTTGTTCCCAATGCCTGGTGTTGCAGCAATCTCATCAACTGTTGCTTTTCGGATCGCGGCTACTGAACCAAAACGCTCCAGTAATGACGCTCTACGAGCAGAACCCAATTGTGGAATCTCATCGAGTATTGATTCCAACATTATTTTTGAACGCCTTGAACGGTGGAAAGTTATTGCAAAGCGATGAGCCTCATCTCTAATTCGCTGAAGCAGATATAAGCCTTCACTATTGCGCGGAAGGATCAGTGGATCTTTTGAACCAGGTATCCATACTTCCTCTAACCTTTTAGCTAATCCGCAAAGGGCAATGTCGGTTATTCCTAATTCATCTAATGCGCGCTGAGCGGCATTGACTTGTGGTTTTCCACCATCGACAACGATTAATTGGGGTGGATATGCAAACTTACTGGGCTTCCCACCTAGCTCTGCTACCTCGGCCTCATTCTCCTTGCGATCATCAAGTAATCGCTTCAACCGTCGAGTAATTACTTGATGCATCGCTCGGGTGTCATCAAAGCCTTCACTGGTATCAATAATGAATCGCCGATACTCGCTTTTTTTAATCATTCCATCCTCGAAAACCACCATCGATGCAACCACCGATGTTCCTGAAATGTTCGAAATGTCAAAACATTCAATACGAAGTGGAGTGCGTCCTAAGTTGAGGTGCTCTTCGATTTCAGTGAGAGCTTTACCACTTACCGCTGCATCTGTTGCTCGCTTACTCAAGTATTGAATTAAGGAGTACTGAGCATTTCTTTTGACAGTACTCAGGAGCTCAACCTTCTCGCCTCTTTGTGGAACTTTGATTTCTACTTTGGTCGATCCAATTTGACCCAGCCACAGCTCTAATTGTTCTTTATCTGCAGGATCTGAACTGATGTAGATATTACGTGGAACCGCTATCGCTCCCGTTCCATAGATTGAATACATAAGCGCAGTTAACTCATCTTGTCCCTCTAGAACCATCTCTTGATCTACTATCCAAGATCTAGAGCTCTTTACCGAGCCCCGCTGCATGGAAAATATTGAACCCGCTGCATGGAAACCATCGTGATAAATAGATATGAAATCCCCATCTAAATCATCAGAGAAATTTCCTTCTGTGGATTTTTGAGCCTTTTCAAAGGATTCAATCTGATCTCTTAATCGCGCGGCTCTTTCAAACTCCTCATTTGCCGCCGCTGTATTCATTTCTTCATGGAGTTTAGGAAGGATATTTTCCATTCCAGACTCCATGAAATCATTAAGACGGCCAGCTAATTTCTTATGCTCTTCCTGGGAGATCCAACCAACACAAGGTGCTGCGCATTTTCCGATATCCCCCAATAAGCATTGACGCTTGCTGCGTTGAGCGCGTGTGAAATTCGATGATGAACAGGATCTAACAGGAAAGACTTTGAGTAAAACATCAAAGGTATTTCGCAAAGCCCATGCATTTGTATATGGGCCAAAGTACTTCAAGCCCGGGCGCTTATCTTTGCGTGTAATGAAGATCATTGGGTACTCATCATTAAGAGAAAGAGCTAAGTATGGATAAGACTTATCGTCTTTGAATTGGACGTTGTACTTGGGTTGATACTGTTTGATCCAACTAAATTCTAATGCTAAGGCTTCTAACTCAGTACTAACGATTGTCCAGTCAACACGAACCGCCTCATGAACCATGCGATTGGTTTTTGTCGCAAGATTTGCTTGAAAGTAGTTACTTAAGCGGTTCTTGAGATTCTTTGCTTTACCAACATAGATGACTTTGTCTTGCTTGTTATAAAAGCGATAGACGCCCGGATGCTCAGGAATGTTGTTAGGCCGATAACTCTTTGGATCTGCCACTGGACTACTTCTTCGCTGGTGTTTTTCTATTAGTTTTTAGAATCTCACCTAGGAACTGACCTGTATAACTTTCTTTCACTGCTGAGACCGTCTCGGGAGTTCCCTCTGCGACCACCGTTCCTCCGCGGAATCCACCTTCAGGCCCCATATCAATTACCCAGTCAGAGCATTTGATGACATCTAAGTTGTGCTCGATTACTACAACAGTGTTACCTGTATCAACCAAGCGGTTTAGCACAGTCAAGAGTTTATTGACATCTTCAAAGTGCAATCCAGTTGTGGGTTCATCAAGAACATAAATAGTTCGGCCAGTAGAGCGACGTTGTAGTTCGGTGGCTAGCTTTACACGCTGTGCTTCTCCTCCAGATAATGTTGGTGCTGACTGACCTAGTCGGACATAACCAAGTCCAACATCGTTGAGTGTCTTTAAATATCTCGAAATAGCAGGAACGGATTCAAAAAATCCGTTTGCCTGTTCAATGGGCATGTTAAGAACCTCAGCGATAGTTTTTCCTTTGTAGTGAACTTCAAGAGTCTCACGGTTATATCGCGCTCCATGACAGACTTCGCAGGGAACATAGACATCAGGTAAGAAGTTCATTTCAATTGTGATGGTTCCATCACCAGAACAGTTTTCGCAGCGTCCGCCTTTCACGTTAAATGAGAAACGTCCTTGCTGATAGCCACGGATTTTCGCTTCACTAGTTTCGGCAAAAAGTGCTCGAATTTTGTCGAATACACCTGTATATGTGGCCGGGTTTGACCTTGGAGTTCGCCCGATTGGTGATTGGTCAACGTGAACAACTTTATCAAGATGTTCAACACCGGCTACTGTTCGATGTCTTCCGGGAACTAAGCGTGCACCATTTAACTTGTTAGCTAAAACAACATAGAGGATGTCATTTACAAGAGTGGATTTTCCAGAACCACTAACCCCAGTTACTGCGACAAAAACACCTAGTGGTACTTCTACTTCAATGTCCTTAAGGTTGTTCTCTTTGGCACCTTTTATGACGAGCTTGCGCTTAGGATCAATAGCGCGACGTTTTTTCGGTATTTCAATCGATTTCTTACCAGATAGATAAGCGCCAGTTATCGACTCTTTTGAATTGATGAGATCTTCATAGCTTCCCGAAACGACAACATGTCCGCCGTGCTCACCGGCTCCCGGCCCAATATCTACGATCCAATCTGCTGTTCGAATGGTCTCTTCATCGTGCTCAACAACAATTAATGTATTTCCTAAATCACGCAAACGAGTAAGGGTCTCAATTAAACGCTTGTTATCTCGCTGGTGTAATCCAATTGAAGGCTCATCTAAAACATAGAGAACTCCTACTAAACCGCTACCAATTTGGGTTGCGAGTCGGATTCGTTGAGCTTCTCCACCTGAGAGTGAACCAGCTGGTCTTGCAAGAGACAGATAGTCCAAACCAACATCTAGTAAAAAACCAAGTCGTGCGTGCACTTCTTTCATAACGCGCTCAGCAATCTGAGCCTCACGTTTATTTAACTTAATCTGCTTTAAAAATACTGCGCAATCTGCGATAGAGAGTTCGCAAATCTCAGCAATGTTTTTATCGCTAATAGTTACGGCCAACACTTCAGGCTTTAGTCTTGCTCCATTGCATGCCTCGCAAGCGATTTGGCGCATATACGCTTCATACTTGTCGCGACTGTAATCGCTATCAGTCTCACTGTGCCGGCGATGAATAAAGGGAACTACACCTTCAAAACCAGTGGTGTAGTTTCGTGCGCCATATCTTCCCTTGTACTTCATTTTTATTTCGTACTCATAGCCATTCAGGATTGCTTCTCGCGCTTTTGCAGAGATCTTTTTCCATGGGGTATCAAGGGCGAAAGGAAGATCTTTTGCCAAGGCTTCTAATAATCTTAGGAAATAGTCAGACGACTGTCCGCCCGACCAAGGAGCGATTGCTCCATCATTAATTGAGATTGAATCATCCGGAATGATTAACTCTTCATCCACTTCTAGCTTTGTTCCGATACCTGAACATTCGGCGCATGCTCCAAATGGTGAGTTAAAGGAGAACGATCGGGGTTCTAACTCTTCAAAAGAAAGTTCGCAGTCATGGCAAGCCAGATGTTCGCTGAACACCCTTTCTTTCCCAGCCGCTTTGGCATCGACAAAATCCAAAATAACAATTCCAGCAGCTAATCGAAGCGCTGTTTCAATCGAATCTGTTAATCTCGTTTTACTTTCTGCTTTTGCTGTTAAGCGATCAATGACAACTTCGATAGTGTGTTTTTCTTGCTTCTTGAGCTTGGGAGCATCACTGAGCGCGACTACTTCCCCATCAATTCTCGCCCTTGAATACCCCTGGGTTATCAAATCGTTAAAGAGTTCGAGAAACTCTCCCTTTCGGGCCCTTACAACTGGAGCCAGAACTGAAAACTTTGTCGTTGGCGGAAGTTCTAAAATCTGATCAACTATTTGTTGAGGCGATTGTCGAGTTACAGCCTTTTTGCACTTAGGGCAATGTGGTCGACCTGCTCTTGCAAACAGCAGCCGTAAATAGTCATAAACCTCGGTAATGGTTCCTACAGTAGAACGTGGGTTTCTGTTGGTAGATTTTTGATCTATTGATACAGCAGGTGATAAACCTTCAATAAAGTCAACATCTGGTTTATCCATTTGGCCTAAAAATTGGCGGGCATATGCAGAAAGAGATTCGACATAGCGTCGCTGACCCTCGGCAAATATTGTGTCGAATGCCAAAGATGATTTACCCGAACCAGATAGTCCCGTGAAAACAACCAGTGATTCTCTAGGCAGTTCGATGGAAACATTCTTGAGATTATGTTCGCGAGCACCACGTACGATCAACTTGTCGATGCTCACTTCACACCCCTGCTTCTTCCATCATACGCAGCTCTTTTTTCAAGATCTTGATCTCATCACGCAATCGAGCAGCAACTTCAAATTGGAGTTCAGCTGCTGCATTTTTCATCTGGTCAGTCAGAGAGCCTATCAACGCTATTAAATCCTTGCGCGGAAGCGATACTGATTTCTCATCAAATAAACCTGAAACAGCAGATTTTTTGGACGAGGATTTTTCATGCGCCAAAAGCTCCTCGGTGTCTTCACTCTCTCTATTTATTAGATCAGTAATATCTGCGATTTTCTTTCGAAGAGGTTGAGGATCCACCCCACGTTCTCGATTGTATGCAACTTGTTTAGCTCGTCGTCGATTAGTCTCATCAATCGCCTTGGCCATGGACGCAGTTATGTTGTCTGCATACATATGTACTTCGCCGGAGACATTTCGCGCCGCACGACCAATAGTTTGGATTAACGAAGTTGCAGAACGCAGGAAGCCTTCCTTGTCGGCATCTAGAATTGAAACAAGGGATACCTCGGGAAGATCCAAACCCTCACGCAATAAGTTGATACCAATCAGAACATCGTATTCGCCCGTTCTTAGTTCTCGAAGTAATTCGACTCTTCGCAATGTATCTACTTCCGAATGAAGATAGCGAACATTCACGCCCTTCTCTTGGAGATAGTCGGTGAGATCTTCTGACATTTTTTTGGTCAAAGTAGTAACTAAGACACGTTCATTGCGGGCGGCTCGAACATTTATCTCCTGCAGAAGATCATCAATCTGACCCTTGATTGGCTTAATCACGATGGCAGGATCAACCAAGCCGGTTGGTCGAATAACCTGCTCGACCACGTCATTGTGAACTTTTTCTAATTCATATTTACCGGGCGTTGCAGACAGGTAAAGCTTTTGTCCTGTTCTTTCGATGAACTCGGGAAATTTGAGTGGTCTGTTATCGAGAGCGCTCGGAAGTCTAAAGCCATGTTCGACCAAGGTTCGTTTTCTCGATGCATCTCCTTCAAACATTGCTCCTAATTGAGGAACAGTTACGTGACTTTCATCGATTACTACTAGAAAATCTTCTGGAAAATAATCCAGCAAACAGTGTGGAGCAGAACCGGCTGGTCGATCATCTAAATGACGAGAATAGTTTTCAATTCCACTGCAAAAGCCAATCTGTTCCATCATCTCTATATCGAACGTGGTTCGCATTCGAAGTCGTTGAGCCTCTAATAACTTGCCCTGTTTTTCAAGTAGATTCAATTGCACTTGCAGTTCATCTTGAATATCACCAATAGCGCGCTTCATGGTTTCAGGCCCAGCTGCATAATGAGTTGCCGGAAAAATATACATCTCTTGCTCATCGGCGATGATCTCGCCAGTTAATGGATGAAGAGTGGAAATCTTCTCAATCTCATCTCCAAACATCTCGATGCGTATGGCCAACTCTTCATACATCGGAATAATCTCGATCGTGTCGCCCCGCACCCTGAAAGTTCCACGTTCAAAAGCCATGTCATTTCGTTTGTACTGGACATCGACAAATTTTCTGAGCAGGGAGTTGCGCTCAATTTCATCACCAACGCGTAGGCGAACCATTCGATCCACATATTCTTGAGGTGTGCCTAGGCCATAAATACAAGAGACTGTTGCAACAACAATCACATCTCGCCTTGTTAGTAATGAGTTCGTAGCCGAATGTCGTAACCTTTCGACCTCTTCATTGACTGATGAATCTTTTTCAATGAAAGTGTCGGTTTGTGGCACGTAAGCCTCTGGTTGGTAATAGTCGTAATAGGAAACAAAGTATTCAACGGCGTTGTTCGGTAGAAGTTCTCGAAACTCATTTGCTAATTGAGCCGCCAATGTCTTATTTGGTGCCAACACTAAAGTTGGTCTTTGTAATTTTTCAATCAACCAGGCGGTTGTTGCTGATTTTCCAGTTCCGGTAGCACCTAGAAGGACGACATCTTGTTCACCAGCTTCTATCCGACGAGAAATCTCTTTAATCGCCTCTGGCTGATCCCCGGCGGGAACGTAGTCACTGATCACCTGAAAAGGTGCAACTGAACGTTGCAGATCAGATACCGGGCGCATTTTCCTAGCCTACTTACAAAGTATCGTTGATGCTATCCCAGATATTTTCAACTTGGCGCAGAAGTTCATCTTCATTTCCATTGTTTTCTATCAGAAAATCAGCGATCTCCTCGCGCTCTGGACGGGTGGCTTGTGAGGCTATTCGGGCATCGATCTCTGATTTTTGCATACCCCTTGAACGCAATCTCTCAACTCTATTTTCATATTCAGATTCAACAGTAATAACTAGATCAAAGCGATCTTGAGATTTTGTTTCAACTAATAAAGGAATCTCATAGACCAGAACCTCACTATCCTTTAAAGAAGAGACAGCAATTTCAAATTTCTTTTTCACAAAAGGGTGAATAATCGCTTCAAGTTTTGATTTCAAACTTGAATCTTTAAAAATTAAGTCCGCTAATTCTTTACGATTTATCTCACCATTGAGTAGAACAGAGTCGCCAAAAATACTCACGACTTCATCAAACCCCTTTGAACCTCGCTCAATTGCCTCTCGAGCAAGCTGATCGGCATCAATTACAAAGGCGCCAAGCTCGGCAAAATATTGCGCGGCCAAAGATTTGCCGCTTCCAATTCCACCGGTTAAAGCAATTACTCGCATGTGCTAATCGTATCTTTTCTACTTGCAAAGATCGGAGATCTTGCATCGATTGATCGAAAATGAAAAAGGCCCAGCATGATCGCTAGGCCTTTTTCATTCAAACCATTTATTCGCTTTGGGTTGCTTCCTCTGGCGTAGCAGCTGCGTCAGCTACTTTTGCTTCGGCTTTCTGCTTTTTGTGAGCCATGAAGCGTTCCTTTGCTAGAGAATATTGAGCTTCCCACTCTTCGCGTTGGCTTTCATATCCTGGCTTCCACTCCTGAGTGTCTGCATCAAAGCCTTCTGGATAAATAAAGTTGCCGGCAGCATCGTAGCGAGCAGACATTCCATATTGAGAAGGATCGAATGCTTCAATTTCAATTTCATGACCTTCATTTGCCTGCTTCAACGATAATGAAATTCGTCGACGCTCTAGATCGATATCGATGATCTTGACGAATAGCTCGTCATCAACTTGAACAACTTGCTCTGGAATTTCAACATGGCGCTCTGCCAACTCTGAAATATGCACAAGTCCTTCGATTCCTTCATGCACACGAATAAATGCGCCGAATGGAACGAGCTTTGTGACAACACCAGGCACAACCTGATTAATTGTGTGTGTGCGAGCAAATGCTTGCCATGGATCTTCTTGAGTAGCTTTCAGAGAAAGCGAAACACGTTCACGTTCGAAATCAACTTCTAGAACTTCAACTGTTACCTCATCGCCTACTTCCACGACTTCACCAGGATGATCGATGTGCTTCCAAGAAAGCTCTGAAACGTGCACGAGACCGTCAACTCCACCAAGATCAACGAAAGCTCCGAAGTTCACGATTGATGAAATAACACCTGAGCGAACCTGTCCCTTTTCAAGTTGATTGAGGAAAGTTGTGCGGGACTCAGATTGAGTCTGCTCTAAGAATGCACGGCGAGAGAGAACAACGTTGTTACGGTTCTTATCAAGTTCAATGATTCGCGTTTCTACTTGCTTTCCGATGTACGGAGTTAAATCACGAACACGACGCATTTCTACAAGGGAAGCGGGCAAGAAACCACGAAGACCAATGTCAACTATTAGGCCGCCTTTAACAACTTCAATAACTGTTCCGATGACAACTTCGTCACGCTCTTTCTTGCCTTCAATATCTCCCCATGCGCGTTCATACTGTGCGCGCTTCTTAGAAAGAATAAGGCGACCCTCTTTGTCCTCTTTTTGAAGAACAAGAGCTTCGATAATTTCACCGACTTTAACGATTGAATTTGGATCTGCATCGTGGCGAATTGAAAGTTCACGGGCCGGTATTACACCCTCTGTTTTGTAACCGATGTCAACAAGTACTTCGTCTCGTCCCACTTGAACAACTGCTCCTGATACTAAGTCGCCGTCATTAAAATTTCTGATTGTGCCTTCGATTGCGGCAAGAAAATCTTCTGCTGATCCAATATCGTTTACTGCGATTTGCGTAGTCAAGTGAGCTCCGTAGGGATAGAAAGTAGTAGTTCCCGCTTTCGCGGCTGAAGGGCAAGAGTAGGGTTTGCGCGCTCACCAGGGCAAATTCACTTTACGATCTGAGCGTAAGAACAAGGCCAGAACTATCTAATGTGCTGCCTCGTGCCAGGTCAGACCAAGTCCGGCATTTACATCAAGTGGTGCCTTCAATGGATAGGCAGATCCCATTTCCTTTTTCACTAAAGCAGTAAGAGCCTCTTCTTCGCCAGCAGAAACCTCAAGAATTAACTCGTCGTGAATTTGAAGGAGTAGACGCGACTTTAACTTTTGATTCTTTATCGCAGTATCTACATTCAGCATCGCTATTTTAATGATGTCTGCGGCCGAACCTTGAATAGGTGCGTTCAAAGCCATTCTCTCTGCCACTTCCCTGCGTGCACGATTATCACTCATCAGATCTGGAAGATAACGTCTGCGTCCCATAATTGTTTCCGTGTAACCAACTTTGCGCGCTACTTCAACAACGGTTTTTAAGTAATCTCTGATTCCACCGAAGCGCTCAAAATATGTATCCATTAGATTCTGTGCTGCAGGTGTTGTGATGTCTAATTGCGCTGCTAAACCATAAGAAGATAAACCATAGGCAAGCCCATAAGACATTGCTTTAATCTGTCGGCGCATCTCTGGATCAACTTCACTTGCCTTCACTCCAAAAATCTCAGAGGCAATACTTGCGTGAAGATCTTCACCTGATGCAAATGCATCCAGTAATTTCGAATCATTTGATAAATGCGCCATTATTCGCATCTCTATCTGACTGTAGTCAGCAGTTAACAGTGCAACATAACCTTTGCCTACTGTAAAGCAATTTCGAATTCTTCGGCCTTCTTCGGTGCGGACTGGAATGTTCTGCAAGTTTGGACCAGTCGATGAAAGCCTTCCCGTAGCAGCTACTGTCTGAGCAAAGTGGGTATGAATTCGACCATCTTTAGCTATCTCGGCAATCAGGCCTTCGACTGTAGTACCAAGCTTTTTAGTCTCTCTAATGCGAAGTAATGAAGTCAAAAGAGGGTGACCTGTTTTTTGATGCAACCAATCCAAACTTTCAGCATCTGTCGTGTAGCCAGTTTTTATCTTTTTAGTCTTAGGTAAATTTAGTTCTTCAAAGAGAACAACTTGGAGTTGTTTAGGAGATGCCACATTAAATTTGTGGCCGACACTATCGTGTGCTGCCTTAGTCTCTCGGGTAACTTCACCCTGAAAAAACTCCGCTAGCGATTCGAGTTCTTTTCTATTAACGGCTATTCCCGCGTTCTCCATTTGAGAAAGTAATTGCGCTACGGGCATCTCGATTGTTTGCAGTAATTGAAGAAGACCTCGATCTTGTAGTTCTTGAATCAGCGTTTTCTTCACATGAAACAATGTAGATGCGCTGGTGAGCAGATACATCTCCGTCGAGGATTCATCGATATTTGAGCCATCCCCCCAACGTTGCACAACGTCTATATATTCCTGGGTGCGAACTCCCGGATTTACAAGATAAGCGGCTAAGGAAACATCAAAACTAACTCCAACCATGCCGTTGATTCTTGCCAAAGATTTTGCATCGTGGGCTACCTTTGCAATTTTGGGATCTAGCACCCAACCACCCATTTCAGATGAGTGAACTAGGAATACGTCCTTAGGTGAGAGGGCAACTGCATAGCGGTGGAGTTTCTCTTCAAAAATTTCAAAGGCGATTGCAATCTCACCATTGTGCTTGAGTATCTTTTCGGATACCTGCTGCGGAGTTAAAACTTCATGTAATAAATCTTGCTGGTCTTTGCTGTTTTCTTGTGGAGAAAACAGTTCAGGCGCAGAGTCAATATCCGAGCCAGAACTTGGAGGGTTAGAACTATTCCCGCTTTCAGCACCTTCTGATTTGCGCAGAATCGGCTTCATTCGCTCCTTTAGAGTTTTGAATTCAAGGGTTTCAAATAAGCCAGAGATCATCGCCTCATCAACACCTTGCCAAGAAAGAGAGTCAACGGTGAAATCTAAAGGGACTGAACTAACCAATTGTGTTAGCTCACGATTTCGCCTGACATTGTCTAAGCAATCCCTCAAAGATTGACCAGCTTTTCCACTTAAATCATCAACTCGTGCAAGTAGTTTTTCTAGTGATCCATATTCGATAATCCATTTTGCAGCTGTCTTTTCACCGACACCTGGAACAGAAGGCAAGTTGTCACTGGGATCACCGCGAAGGGCCGCAAAATCCGGATACTGCTCTGGAGACATTCCGTACTTTTCTTCAAGGGCCAATGTGTTCATCCGAACAAGATCACTCACACCACGTTTTGGATATAGAACTGTTGTCATTTCATTAATCAATTGAAAGGAGTCTCGATCGCCCGTACAGATCAGAACCTCTGCGCCCTCTTTCTCGGCGGCCTTGGCAATTGTTGCGATAATATCATCTGCTTCATAACCTTGAACTTCAAATGAAGAGATTCCAAAAGAGTCAACCAGATCATGTAGAAAACTCATCTGGGATCGAAACTCATCGGGGGTTTTGGCTCGATTGGCTTTGTAATCGGGGTAGATTTCTGAGCGAAATGTTGTGCGAGAAACATCAAAAGCCACAGCTACATGTGTTGGTTTCTCAGAACTAAGCAAGGACAGCAACATAGTTGCAAAGCCATAGATCGCGTTTGTGTGTTGACCAGTGGCTGTGGTGAAGTTTTCTGCGGGCAAGGCAAAAAATGCTCGATAGGCCATGGAGTGCCCATCAATTAAGAGCACTCTCTTTCCGTTTATATTTTTGCCAGACATGGCATCCATCCTAGATAACAAGTTATGATTGGATCATGACGCAACAAGATTTACTGGCAATTATTAAAGAACGCGGCAATGGAGATCTCGGCACAAAAATGGGTATCGAGATTATTGAAGCATCAGCCCAGCGACTTGTTGCAACTATGCCTGTTGAAGGAAACACTCAGCCCGCTGGCCTGCTCCATGGTGGAGCAAGCGTTGTGTTGGCTGAGTCTTTGGGCTCAATCGGTGCGCAAATTCATGCCGGAGCAAACCGCCGAGTAGTCGGTGTTGATATCAATGCAACACATCACCGCCCGGCTCGCTCTGGACTAGTTACGGCAGTTGCAACCCCTATTTCACTTGGCAAAACTCTCTGCTCGTATGAAATTGTGATCACCAATGAGGCTGGCGAAAGAACCTGCACGGCCCGTATTACCTGCCTGATCCTTGCCGAGGCCTAGGTCAGTTAGTTAAGGTAGACGCCTAGGCACCTAGAAATAGCCTGATGCATCCGATTGGCGATGCACTGAAAACAGATGTGGAGCGCGACTTGAATTTTGCAAGTAAAAAGATCAGCGCCCGTTTGATTCTTTTGGCTATCACCACGTTTTCTGCGACAGCAGGGATCTCCTTGATTGCCACACCTGCAAATGCTGCAGAAACCCCGACAAAACTCTACGGAGTAGTTACTAGCTCTACTGAACAACCTCTTGAAGGAATTGGGATTTCCATCGAAGGTCCAGAGGGATTTAGTGCAGATGTAACGACGGATTCACTTGGTGCTTGGGAAGTCCTTATTCCAACAAAGGGAACATATAGCGCAACTATCAATGAGAGCGATCTTCCTGAAGGTCAGGCGTTAACAGATCCGACAAAGGGAACTGCTAAGGCAAACGTATTCATGCTTGGTGTAGAGCTGCGACTTCTCTTTCCCATTGGACCTGGGGTTGAAAAGGCCACAATGTTGGAGCGTTCGGCTCAATTAACAGTAGATGGATTAATTCTTGGTCTCATCATCGCCTTGGCAGCACTCGGACTTAACCTTATTTTTGGAACAACGGGACTTACCAATTTTGCCCACGGTGAAATTTTAACTTTTGCTGGACTACTCACCTATTATTTCAGTGCGATAGCAAAACTCCCAGTAATTGTGGCGGCGCCTATCGCAGTTGTGCTCAGCGCCTTTATTTCTGGATTCTTACAGGATAGATACCTATGGAAACCACTTCGTAAGCGTGGCACCGGTTTAATCGCGATGCTCGTTGTCTCGATCGGTTTTGCAATCTTCTTGCGTTACTTCTTCCTCTTCCTTTTCGGTGGAGATACACGGCAACTGCCACAGTACGCAGGTCAGGCTGGCCTAGAACTTGGATTAGTGAACATCACGCCAAAATCAATCCTTACAACTGTTATTGGAGTTGGATTTATTGTCTTTGCAACACTTTGGCTTCTTCGTACCCGCATGGGCAAGGCAAGTCGAGCAGTAGCAGATAATCCAGCGTTGGCTTCAGCATCGGGCATCGATGTTCAAAAAGTTATCCGTGCCGTTTGGATTTTGGGAGCAGCACTTGCCGGTTATGCAGGCGTCATCGTGACCGTCAACCAAGGCGTTAGCTTCCTAATGGGTCAGGACATGCTGCTACTTATATTTGCAGCAGTTACCTTAGGCGGTTTGGGTACTGCAAATGGCGCACTTGTTGGCTCTTTGATTATTGGACTTTTTGTACAGCTTTCAACTCTGTTTATTCCTACAGAGTTAAAGTATGTGGGCGCATTGATCGTTCTTATTTTGATTTTGATCGTTCGCCCACAAGGAATATTGGGTAGAAAAGAGAGGATCGGATAAATGGACATTCTCTTTATTATTCAGCAAACCTTGAGTGCAACCCTTGGGGTCAATGCGATCATTTTCGCACTTGCTGCCATTGGTTTGAACATGCACTTTGGTTACACAGGACTTCTTAACTTTGGCCAGGCTGGCTTTTTGGCAATTGGTGCCTATAGCGTGGCTGTACCTGTTATTACATTTGGGCTATCACTATGGCTTGCACTTTTGATCGGTATTTTTAACTCTATTCTCTTTGCACTGCTCCTGGGTATTCCCACTTTGCGTTTGCGAGCTGACTACTTAGCAATTGTCACTATTGCAGCAGCCGAAATTGTTCGCCAGATAGCACGCTCTGCAACATTTAACGACTCATTGGGCGGCTCTGATGGAATCACCGGAAAATTCGGTAAAGAGTTCTTCGATCTCAATCCATTCAAGCAAGGGCTAACCACTCCCATTCTCCGCTTTAACGGAAATGATCTATGGGTAGTTATCACTGGCTGGGTACTTGTTGCACTGATTACTTTTGTTATGTGGATAATGGTTAATTCACCATGGGGCCGCGTTATGCGCGCAATTCGTGAGGATGAAGATGCTGTTCGCTCACTAGGCAAGAACGTTTATCTCTACAAAATGCAATCATTGATCATTGGTGGCGTTATCGGGTCTATTGCAGGATTTGTATACGCGCTTTCACGTCAATCAGTCCAGCCAGATAACTATGGAACAGCACTTACATTTTTTGCCTATACAGTCCTCATTCTTGGAGGCGCCGCCAGAGTCTTTGCACCAATAGTTGGTGCAATGATTTTCTGGTTCTTGATTGTCTTTATTGAGCAGGTTCTTCGAGCTGGAGTTACTTCAAATGTAATTCCAGATTGGCTCATTGGGGTAAACCAAGTAGGTCAGATTCGTTTCATGCTCATGGGTCTTGGTTTGATGTTGCTCATGATATTTAGACCACAAGGAATATTCGGCGATAAGAAGGAGTTGGCACTCGATGCAAAAGCATAACTCCGGGGCAGACTTTGCCATGACTACATCCCAGACGCCTGGATCATCTAAACCAGATCCAATTTTGATTGCAGATAAGATAAAGCGCCAGTTTGGCGGGTTAACAGCTGTCAATGTTGACCATGTTGAAATTCAGCGCGGATCCATCACCGCACTTATCGGCCCAAATGGCGCCGGCAAAACTACATTTTTTAATCTCCTAACTGGTTACGACTCTCCAAACTCAGGCACATGGAGTTTTAATGGCATACCCCTTAACGGAGTTCCATCCTATAAAGTTGCTCGTCTTGGCATGGTGCGGACGTTTCAATTAACTAAAGCTTTATATCGCTTAACCGTAATGGAAAATATGTTGCTTGGAGCTAGAGCACAAAAGGGTGAATCTGTGCTCCTTTCAGTTTTCCCTTGGATATGGCGTTCTCAAGAAGCTGCAATCCGCGTTAAGGCAACATCTATTCTCACAAACTTTAAACTTCTGGAAAAGCAAGATGACTTTGCTGCCGCACTTTCTGGTGGACAAAGAAAACTTTTAGAAATGGCACGTGCATTAATGGTAGAGCCCGAAATGGTGATGCTTGATGAGCCAATGGCAGGTGTAAACCCTGCGCTCAAGCAGTCCCTTTTGGAACATATCAAGGAACTTCGAAATGAAGGAAAAACTGTTCTATTCGTAGAACATGACATGGATATGGTTCACGAAATAAGTGATTGGGTAATTGTTATGGCTCAGGGTCAGATCATTGCCGAGGGAACTCCGGCAACTGTCATGGGTAATGCTCAAGTTATAGAAGCGTACTTGGGTGCACATCACGATAGCGATTTATCAAGTGAAGGAGCCTAAGTAATGGCTGCATCGACAAACACGGCATTGGTCTCTGCAACTGACTTAGTTGCTGGCTACCTTCCAGGAATTAATATTCTAAATGGATGTAATTTGTATGCTAATCAAGGCGAACTAGTTGGAATCATTGGACCTAACGGGGCAGGTAAATCAACCTTGCTCAAAGCCTTATTCGGTCTTGTAAAGATTCGCGAAGGTAATGTGACTTTATCTGGCGAAGAGATCACAAACATGAGAGCCGACCAGCTAGTAGCCCGCGGTATTGGCTTTGTCCCACAAAGTAACAATGTTTTTCCTTCTCTTACCATTGAAGAGAACTTGCAAATGGGTGCGTTTCAATCACCTGAAAAGTTCTCAGAGCGTTTTGACTTTGTAACCGAACTTTTTCCAACTCTTGGTACTCGCCGTAAGCAACGTGCTGGATCTTTATCTGGCGGAGAGCGCCAAATGGTGGCTATGGGCCGAGCGCTGATGATGAATCCATCTGTTTTGCTATTGGATGAACCAAGTGCTGGCCTCTCCCCTGCATTGCAGGATGAAGTCTTTGTTCGCGTTCGTGAGATCAACAAGATTGGCGTTACAGTCATTATGGTTGAGCAAAATGCCCGTAGATGCTTGCAGATTGTCGATCGAGGTTATGTTCTAGACCAAGGAAAGAATGCCTATGAAGGCACTGGTAAATCACTATCAACTGATCCTAAAGTTATTGAACTGTATCTAGGAACACTAGCGAAGAAGTAGTTGCTTATTCACCTTTAAATTCTTTGAACATAAGAATGGCCCGCCGGTTAACCGGCGGGCCATTCTTATTACTTATTTAGCTAATTACTCGCCCGCTGGCACATCACCAGAGATGAACTCTGCTGGTAGTGCTACGTACTTGTCATTTGCTTCGTAAACATACACACCCATAGTTGCGTATGAAGGATCGCCATTGTCAGCGAACTCAATTGGACCAGATACACCGTCATAGTCGATGTCTGTTCCTTCTGCGATGAGAGCCTTGCAATCAGCAAAGGTTGTGCACTTTGTGCCACCCTTTGAAACTGAAACTAGGTTGTCGCGGATGGTCTTACCATCTGTTGCTCCACCCTGCTCAGCTGCAAGTGCAATCAAAACTACTGCATCGTATGACTCAGCAGCATATGAGTAGTCAGTAAGAGCTGGGTCTACTGAAAGTAGACGCTTCTGAAGCTCTCCATCTGCCAAAACGCCAGGAAGTGTTCCCTTAACGCCCTTCATGATTCCTGCAGGTAGATCCTTGTAAGCACCGCTTGAAAGGTTTCCATCTACTAGGTATGTCTTAACCTTGTTAGGCCCGATTCCCTGCTTAATAAGCTCAGTGAAAATCTTTGCTGTCTCATCAAAGCCGATGATTGCAATTGCATCTGGCTTTGCAGCCTTTGCCTTTGCTACATCTGCTGAGAACTCAGCTGCCTGTGGGTTATAAACAATGTTTGTTGATGTTCCAGTAAATGCAGCCATTGCGTACTTAGCAAGACCGTTACCGTATGCATCATCAAGGTTAAGAATTACAGCGTTCTTTGCGCCTTCCTTAGCCATCAACTGACCAAGAACTGCTCCCTGGAAAGTATCTGAAGGAGCAGAGCGGAAGTAGTAACCGTCATCTGCATAGTTTGTAAAATCAGGTGATGTGTTTGCTGGTGAGAAGTGGACAATTCCAGCTCCTGCGATCTTGTCGATTACAGTAAATGAAACTCCAGATGAAGCTGCACCAACAATTGCACTTACTCCTGCTGAAATATGTGAGTCAGTTGTCTGTTGTGCGATATCAGTACTTGTATCTCCTGAATCACCACGGATGTGCTCAATATTTTCTCCAAGTACTCCACCTGCGGCGTTGATATCAGCAACAGCTAAATCAACTCCTGCAAACTCTGGGGGTCCAAGGAACGCAAGGCTGCCTGTCTCAGGCAACAATGAACCAATCTTTAGAGGACCAGATGCTGTTCCTCCACCACCGCAGCCAGCAAGAACTAAGCCAGCGACAGCAGTAGCAACCACGATGGCTGCCTTGTTGAATTTCTGCATGTTTTCTCCTTTTGTAAGTTCCTTTATCAAAGGTATCTAGATGACCTTCAAAAAGGATCACCGAAGTATAACTAGCCAAAACCGATCGGTAAATACTTAATTCCGCTCAATAAAGGCGTAGATCTGGGCCTATTCCCCCTAAAGATTGGGGATATGGTGCAGATTTCCTTGAGGAGATCCCTAAGAAAGAAAGTGCTCGGCCTGCTTTGGGTCGATTACCGCCAAAGCAACTTCTTTCATCGTAAGTCGTCTATCCATAGCTGCTTTTTGTATCCATGAGAACGCTTCAGGCTCGCTCAAGCTAAGGGCGGACATCAAAATGCCTTTAGCTTTGTCAATAATCTTGCGAGTCTCTAATCGATCATGAAGATCTGCAACTTCTGTCGCCAGGCTTTTCATTTGCTTGTGTCTACTCATTGCAATTTCAATTGCCGGCATGAGATCACCAATCGTAAATGGCTTAACTACATAGGCCATAACTCCGGCGTCCCGCGCTCGCTCTACTAGCTCTTTCTGCGAGAAAGCAGTGAGCATAAGAACTGGAGCAATCTCAATAACTTTTGCAGCTGCAGAAATACCATCTAGTACCGGCATTTTCACATCTAGGATTGCAAGGTCTGGTTTATGTATATTCGCTAAATCAATCGCCTCTTGCCCGTTGGTTGCGGCTGCAACCACTTCATAGCCAGCGCCCTGAAGCATTTCAATAAGATCCATTCGAATGATCGCTTCATCTTCGGCAACCAGAATACGAATACTCATCTTCTACTCGTCCTTTCTGGAATTAACACAAAGTACATGTACCAAGAAATCCAAACAAATAATGTGCCCCGAGTCGGATTCGAACCGACACTATGCAGTGTTTGAGACTGCCCTCTCTACCGTTGGAGTACCGAGGCCTTTGTTAACTCATCTAGTCTAACGGCAAAGAGCATTGGTTCGGAAAACGAAAACTACTGATAGGCCGGAACTACGCCACCAACTGCATCGCCAACGCGGTGCACACGCATCGCATTAGTTGATCCAGGAATTCCAGGAGGAGATCCAGCCACAATAATGACTGTCTCTCCTTGCTTTGCTCTACCAGATTCAATAAGTAACGAATCCGCCTGCTTCACCATTTCATCGGTGTGCTTGACCATAGATGTCATTGCCGGCTCGACTCCCCAAGTAAGAGCAAGTCGATTATAAGTTCCCACTTCTGGTGTAAAAGCAAGGATCGGAATGAGAGATCTCAGCCGCGCCATTCGACGTGCAGAGTCTCCAGACTGAGTAAATGTCACTAGGTACTTTGCATCAACAATTCCACCGACTTCAGCTGCTGCGCGAGTAATGGCGCCACCTTTCGTCCGCGGTGTTGTTCGAAGTGGTCGAATCATTTCGAATCCGCCCTCCTCTGTTCGCGCAATTATTCGAGCCATTGTTGCAACTGCTTCAATTGCAAATGCTCCAACTGATGTCTCACCCGATAACATCAAAGCATCAGCGCCATCTAGAACAGCATTTGCGCAATCTGTGGCTTCGGCTCGAGTCGGTGTTGAATTAATGATCATTGAATCCAGCATCTGGGTCGCCACAATTACAGGTTTGGCAGCTTCTCGAGCAAGTTCGATGCATCGCTTTTGAACCAGCGGAACTTCCTCAATGGGCATCTCAACTCCAAGATCTCCACGTGCAACCATGATGCCATCAAATGCAGTTACGATCTCCTGTAAATTCTCAACCGCCTGCGGCTTTTCGATCTTGGCAATCACTGGGATGCGAATCCCAACTTCATCCATAACTGCGTGAACATCATCAATATCTTTGGCGTTTCGCACGAAAGACAAGGCAATAAAATCTGCCCCTGCGCGAAGGCCCCAACGTAGATCATCCATATCTTTCTCAGAAAGCGCCGGTACGGAAACTGCTACTCCAGGTAGGTTGATGCCTTTGCTGTTGCTAACTAATCCCGGTTCTATAACTTTCGTAACAACATCGTTGCCCTTTACTTCAAAAACCTCAACAGTAACTTTTCCATCATCAATGAGTATTCGGTCCCCAGCTTTGCAATCTTTAGGCAGTCCTTTATAAGTTGTGCCGACTCGGTCCTTGCTGCCCTCTATTTCATCTGTAGTAATTACGAAAACATCACCACGGGAAAGTTCATGAGGTCCATCTAAGAATGTGGAAAGACGAATCTTTGGGCCCTGTAAATCGATAAGTACTGCCACAGGAACACCAGCTTCTTTTGCGCCGGCTCTCACAAGATCTAAACGTGATTGGTGATCAGCATGTGTGCCGTGTGAAAGATTTAATCTAGCCATGTTCATACCAGCATGAATGAGCTCTTTTACTTTCTCGGCGGAATCCACTGCAGGACCCATGGTGCAGACTATTTTTGCTCTACGCATAGACGTTACGTTAGACCATCAGTGGTCTAGAAGTTGGTTCTATGGGCGATGGAAGTTGAGTTCCCCCGGTCAAATAGGTATCAACGGCCGCTGCGGCGCTTCGCCCTTCGGCTATAGCCCAAACAATCAAAGATTGACCACGTCCTGCATCTCCAGCAACAAAGATTCCTTCTTCCGTGGTCTGAAAATTTGCATCCCTCTTAATGTTTCCACGTTCATCGAGTCCTACTTCTAACTGATTAATCAATGAAGATTTCTCTGGTCCTGTAAATCCCATAGCCATAAAGACAAAGTCAGCTTTGATCTCTTTCTCACTACCTGATTTAGCCTCAAACTTTCCATTAATAAATTCAGTCTCGACAATCTTTATTGCGCGTAAATTACCCTCTGAGTCTCCAAGAAACTCTTCAGTACTGACTGCAAACATTCGATTGTCCTGTTCTTCATGTGCACTCGACACCCGATAGATCATCGGATATGTTGGCCAAGGCTGCGATGCAGGACGCTCATCTGTTGGTCTTGGCATGATCTCGAGTTGTGTCACAGAAGCCGCACCTTGTCGTACAGAAGTTCCAAGACAGTCAGCGCCAGTGTCACCTCCGCCAAGAATTACAACATGTTTTCCTGCAACATTTATAACTGGCTCTTCCACTTCACCTAATGCTTGTTTATTCCCCCATGGCAAGAACTCCATAGCCTGATAAACGCCCTTGAGATCTCGACCCTTTATATTGAGATCTCGCCATTGTGTCGCACCTACTGCTAGTACAACGGCGTCGTATTTTCTGCGTAGATCAGTTCCAGTTAATTCGATTCCAACATCTACACCGGAACGAAAGCGTGTACCTTCCTGCTCCATCTGCTCTAACCTTCGATCAAGAATATGCTTCTCCATTTTAAACTCAGGAATTCCATATCTTAAAAGTCCACCGATTTTGTCAGCGCGCTCATAGACGGCAACAGTATGTCCGGCTCTTGTTAATTGTTGGGCAGCGGCAAGACCTGCCGGTCCTGATCCAATAATTGCAACGGTCTTGCCCGTTAAGCGATCAGGTGGCATCGGCTTTACATTATCCATATCGAATGCTTCTTCAATAGTTCGAAGCTCAATTTGTTTAATCGTTACTGCGTCGCGGTTGATTGCCACCACACATGCAGTCTCACATGGCGCCGGACATAAGCGACCTGTGAACTCTGGAAAATTATTGGTTGCATGTAGACGATTAATTGCCTCTTCTTTATCTCCCCGATAAATCAAATCGTTCCACTCAGGAATTAAATTACCTAGAGGACAACCGTTGTGACAGAAAGGTATGCCACAGTCCATGCATCGACCTGCTTGCTTTTGCAAGTGTTCAAAGCTTTGTGGTTCATAAACTTCGCGCCAATCCTTGATTCGAACATCTACTGGACGGCGCTTTGGAACTTCGCGCGCAGTTGTCATAAAGCCTTTTGGATCAGCCATTAGCTGCTACCTCCATTACTAGATCATCAACTGGCAGACCTTCTCGTTCTGCTCTCTCCATGGCCGCAAGCACTCGAGCATAGTCACGAGGCATTACAAGTGAAATACGTGAAAGGCTCTTATCCCAATTCTTGAGCAATTCGGCAGCGATCTCTGAACCAGTCTCTGCGTGAAACATTGAAATGTTCTCTTTCAAAATCACAATCTGATCTGCGGGAACGGCAAGAATATCAACCATCTCTGAATTCACATTTGCACTATCCAAATCTAAGACAAATGCGCGTCCACCTGACATTCCTGCTGCAAAGTTTCTACCTGTCTGACCTAAGACAATGACCGTACCGCCAGTCATGTACTCACAGCCGTGATCTCCAATTCCTTCCACGATTGCAAGGGCTCCGGAGTTTCGAACACAGAATCTCTCTCCAACAACCCCACGGATGAAAATCTCACCAGATGTTGCGCCATAACCGATCACGTTTCCAGCAATGACATTGTTCTGTGATTTAAAACTGGCCTTCTCATCTGGGCGAACGACAACACGACCACCAGAAATTCCTTTTCCAACATAGTCATTGGAGTCACCATATAGTCGGATAGACAGGCCACTTGGAATGAATGCACCGAGTGATTGACCAGCAGAGCCATGTAACACAACATCGATGGTGCCTGAAGGTAATCCCTCAACTCCATATCTGCGGGTAACTTCGGCTCCAAGCATTGTTCCAACAGTGCGATTTACATTTCGAACTGGTAGATCAATTTTTACACTCTCACCTTTTTCAAGTGCAGGTGCAGCCAAAGAGATGAGTTCATTATCTAAAGCTTTATCAAGACCGTGATCTTGCTTAATCGTATTGTGTAGTGGGCTCACAACATCTGGACGAACGAGCAATGGAGCAAGATCTAAACCTGAGGCTTTCCAATGATCAATTGCTTTACGAGTATCAAGATACTCAACATGGCCGATAGCTTCTTGCATAGTCTTAAAGCCAAGTTGAGCAAGAATTTCTCGAACCTCCTCTGCAATGTATTCAAAGAAAGTTTCAACAAACTCTGGTTTACCACTAAAGTTTTTGCGCAGCTCAGGATTTTGAGTTGCAACACCAACTGGGCACGTATCTAAGTGACACACACGCATCATGATGCACCCTGAAACAACTAGCGGCGCTGTCGCAAAACCATACTCTTCAGCTCCAAGCAGTGCAGCAATTACAACATCTCGTCCAGTTTTCAACTGACCATCTGCCTGGACAACTATGCGATCACGCAGTCCATTGAGCAAAAGCGTTTGCTGTGTCTCAGCTAATCCAAGTTCCCAAGGAGCGCCAGCATGCTTAAGAGAAGTTAAAGGAGATGCACCTGTACCCCCATCATGTCCGGAGATTAAAACAACGTCGGCATGTGCCTTTGAAACTCCAGCTGCGACAGTACCTACGCCAACTTCAGCAACCAGTTTTACGTGAACTCGTGCATTTTTGTTTGCGTTTTTTAGATCATGAATTAGTTGGGCTAGATCCTCAATTGAATAAATGTCGTGATGAGGTGGCGGAGAAATAAGGCCAACCCCAGGTGTTGAATAGCGGGCTTTTGCAATCCATGGATAAACCTTGTATCCCGGAAGTTGTCCACCCTCTCCTGGTTTTGCGCCCTGGGAGATTTTGATTTGAATGTCATCACTGTTGACCAAGTAATTGCTATTTACACCAAAACGTCCTGATGCAACTTGCTTAATCGCAGATCGCTTGGAATCGCCATTAGGCATTGGCGTATAGCGTTCAATCTCTTCGCCACCTTCACCTGTATTGGATTTTCCACCAATGCGATTCATGGCAATGGCTAGAGTTTCGTGAGCCTCGGCCGAAATCGATCCGTAGGACATCGCACCCGTTGAGAACCTTTTAATGATTTCACTTGCTGGCTCAACTTCATCAATAGAAATAGCTTTGTTTGAACCCACTTCGAACTCAAATAATCCGCGCAAAGTCATAAGGCGTGAACTTCTCTCATTTACGCGATCTGTGTAGCGCTTAAAGATGTCGTAGCGTTTATTTCTAGTTGAATGTTGCAGAGTAAATACTGTTTCAGGATCAAATAAATGTGGTTCGCCTTCACGGCGCCATTGATATTCACCGCCGATTGGAAGTCGCTTCGTTCCTGGAATTTCCCCCCCTGGAGGATATGCAATGTTATGTCGAGCAATAGTCTCTTCTGCAATCACATCTAGTGAGACTCCTCCTAAACGTGAAGTCGTCCCAACAAAATACTCATCTACGATCTCTTGAGACAAACCAATAGCTTCAAAAACTTGCGCTCCCGTGTAAGAGGCAATGGTGCTAATGCCCATCTTTGACATAACTTTGAGGACGCCCTTGCCCAAGCTTTTAATGAGATTCTTAACAGCTTTCTCAGGTGTGATGCCAGTGATGACTCCTTGAAGGACTAAATCTTCAGCAGACTCCATAGCTAAATAAGGATTAACACATGCTGCTCCATAGCCAATCAGCAATGCAACATGATGAACTTCTCGTACATCGCCTGCTTCAACTACTAATCCAACTGATGTGCGGGTTTTTTCTCTAATTAAATGATGGTGAACAGCAGCAGTTAACAAAAGTGATGGAATGGGAGCATCCTCTGCATCTCCATCTCGATCTGACAAGACAATAATGTGTGCCCCATCCTTTATTGCTTGTGAAACTTCACGCTTAATCTCATCAAGTCGCACGCGAAGTCCCACTCCACCCTTGGAGACATTAAACAAACCGCGGACTACATGTGCGCTGAGTTCAGGAAAATCATCATCTGCATTGATGTTAATTATCTTTGCCAACTCATCATTATCGATGACTGGGAATGCAAGTGAAACTTGACGACAACTTTCTGGGCCAGGATCGAGCAAATTATGTTCTGGTCCCATAGAGGTGCCTAAACTTGTAACTAACTCTTCTCGAATTGCATCTAGAGGTGGATTAGTCACTTGCGCAAACAACTGTGAGAAATAATCAAAAATTAATCGAGGTTTTTCAGATAGAGCAGCTATTGGGGTGTCAGTACCCATTGAACCAAGTGGCTCCATGCCATTTTTTGCCATTGGGGTAATCAGGATGCGTAGATCTTCTTCCGTGTAACCAAATGCACGTTGCCGACGAACAACTGAAGAGTGAGGGTAAACAATGTGTTCTCGTGATGGGAGCTCGCTGAGTTTTACCATTCCATCTTCTAGCCATTTTCCATACGGTGCGGCATTAGCTAAATCATCTTTGATATCTCCATCTTCGATGATGCGCCCTTGTTCAATATCAACTAAAAACATTTTTCCAGGTTGCAAGCGGCCTTTTCGTTCTATGTTCTCTGGAGGAAAATCAAGGACTCCTACTTCAGAGGCAAGAACTACTAGTCCATCTTTTGTTACCCAATAGCGAGATGGTCGTAATCCATTGCGATCAAGAACTGCACCTACTTGATGACCGTCAGTAAAGGTGACACATGCTGGTCCATCCCATGGCTCCATCAATGATGCGTGGAATGCATAAAAGTCACGGCGATTCTTTGGCATTGATGCATGGTTCTCCCACGCTTCCGGAATCATCATTAACACTGCATGTGCAAGCGAACGACCACCTAAATATAGAAGTTCTAAAACTTCATCAAATGATGCCGAGTCAGATCCATCCATCTGAACAATTGGAAACAATCGCTTTAAGTCACCTGGAATGAGATCACTTTCCAGCAGTGACTCACGTGCGCGCATCCAATTTCTATTTCCTTTAACAGTGTTTATCTCACCATTGTGGGCAATAAATCGATAAGGGTGAGCAAGTGGCCATGAAGGAAATGTATTAGTGGAAAAGCGCGAGTGAACTAAAGCAAGTGGAGAGACAACTCGTTCATCTGAAAGCTCTGGGAAAAACTCTTCCAACTGACCAGTTGTGAGCATGCCCTTGTAGACAATTGTCTGAGAAGAAAGGGAAGGGAAGTAAACCTCTAATGAATGTTCTACTCTTTTTCTTAAACAAAATGCTAAACGGTCAAGAATGATTCCGCTCTCATTATTTTTTCCAGAAACAAACAACTGGTGAAATTCGGGCATGACTGATAGGGCAGTTTTTCCCAAAGATGCCGCATTGATAGGGACTTCACGCCAGCCCAAGACCACAAGGCCTTCTTCATCGGCGATCTTTTTGATCTGATCTTTAAAGTTCGATCCTTTTGCAACAAATGCTATTCCTGTGGCATAAGCGCCGGCAGATGGAAGTTTAAATTCACTTACTTCTTGGAAGTATTTATCTGGAATTCGGATAAGAATTCCAGCACCATCTCCGCTATCAGGTTCGGCCCCGGATGCACCGCGATGCTCCATGTTACGAAGTGCAGTAAGTGCTTGAGAAACAATCTCGTGTGTTGCGATTTTATTGAGTGTGGCAACCATGGCAACACCGCAAGCATCGTGTTCATGTGCAGGGTTATAGAGCCCTTGAGCCTGCGGATAATTATTTGCGAGGGCCATAAACACTCCTAAAGATTGTCCTAAAAATGATGGGACATCCTTGGCCCGTACTTCTTACTGGGAAAGCGTAGCAAGAAGGTCAGTTTGTGTCGCCTTAAATAATGTGAAATTAAAGACCTGAAATATTGGCCATCTTTCCGATTCCGGCCGTTATGAGCATACCTAGGCTTCCCCCGAGCATGACTCGAACAGTTGGAGTAAAGATTCGAGCACCTGCAAGACGCGCACTGACTACTCCAGTAATGAGTAACCCACCCAAGGTGAATACAACAATCGACCAAAACTTGGCGCCAACGGTAGGGGCAAATGCTCCGGCAAAAGGAATTAGGCCACCGGCGGTAAATGCAATTGCAGATGCAATGGCAGCTTGAACTGGCCTGGCCTTTGAGTTTGGATGTTGTCCTAATTCATCTCGCAAGTGTGCCTCTAGTGCATCTTTTTTGTGCATCTCTTGTGCAACTTGCATTGCTAACTCTGGCGTTAGACCTCTTGCAATATATATGTGTTGTAACTCCACAAGCTCTGCCTCTGGATCTGCCGCCAAGTGTTCCATCTCCAAAATCCGATCAGATGCCTCAACATCATTTTGAGATTTCACAGAAACGTATTCACCGACGGCCATAGACATTGCTCCTGCAGTAATTCCAGCTAAACCCGCAGTCAATAAAAATTCATCTTTGCCGGCAGCTGCAACGCCAATCATTAATGAGGCTGTTGAAACCAAACCATCATTTGCACCGAGAACTGCAGCGCGCAACCAACCTGCACGATGAGTGCGATGTTGCAGATTGCGCTTGTAAACATCTTCAAGGCTCATGATTATCAGCCTACATTAAGATTTTGCGCGCTCTTTCGAGGCTCGCACAAAAAAGGCCAAGGAGAGTAGGCCTACAAGCAGACTCACCCAAAAATTGACCCGAAGCCCAGCTATCGTGTTTGCTGCGTCAATTCGAATCAATTCAATAAACAGACGGCCAAAACAGTAGGCGAAAACGTAGGCAGCAAAAGTTTGCCCTGGCTTTAATCCCCGACCGAAATAAATAAGCGCAACTGCAACTAGTGTGCACCAAATTGCCTCATATAAGAAAGTGGGGTGGAAACTTTCAAACTGGGTGAATCCGTTAGGCCGATACTCAAGTGGAACTTGGAGTGACCACCAAGCATCTAATGGACGCCCAAAAAGTTCACCATTAAACCAGTTTCCAAAACGTCCGATTGCTTGGGCAAACAATATTCCCGGAGCAAGAGCGTCTGCGAAAACCGCAAAAGAAGGAAGATCAAACTTTTTTTGTAACATTCGATAGCGCAGGAATGCTCCGAAAAGTCCAATGGATATCGCACCCCAAATTCCGAGTCCACCCTCCCAAATTTTTAGTGCGTCAATTGGTTGACCATTTTCACCAAAGTAAGCACTAGGTGAGGAGAGCACGTGATAAATGCGGCCACCGATTATTCCAAGAGGTACTGCAGTGATTGCTACTTCGGCAACGATTGACTCACCATGCGCTGTTTTTGCTTTGAATCGTTTGTCGCCCAACCAGATCGCAACAGCTATTCCAGTAATAATGCAAAGTGCGTAAAAATGAATTGTAAGTGGACCGATCTCTAACGCCGAAACTGATGGCGTTGGAAAGGCAAAGTTCAAGTGTTATCCAGCCTCTACAGCTGAACGGAAATCATTCAAGTTGAAGTCACTAGTAGTTGGTTTCCAGACTTTTCCATTAATGAAAACAGTTGGCGTTCCCTGAACCCCAAACTTACCCATAGAGTCATAGTGTGCCTGAACTAAATCTGCCTTAGATCCTTCAGAGACGCACTTCTCAAACTTTGGAGATTTAATACCAATCGTCTCTCCAATCTTTACAAGAACCTCTGTGGTGAAAAAACCGGAACCTTCTCCTGGTGACTGCACTGTATAAAGAGCATCATGGAAATCTAGAAATTGGTTTTCATCGGCTGCGCAAAAGGCAGCATTGGCAGAGCGGACAGACTCTGGACCTAGAAATGAGAGAACGTGAAAACGGACCGTTGCCTTTTTGTCTCGCACTAGCGAATTCAAGTAATCACCCATTGCATTTTCAAAACGCTTACATGATGGGCACTGTGGATCCTCCCAAACATCTACCTGTAATGGTAGGCCAGGATTAAACGTGATTGCAGAACCATTTTCGACATCAATAGTTGAAGCCACTGCTGGTTTCAAGCTAATCCCATCAAGGCCTGCTAAGGGTGCATTCTCCTTATTGTTTTGACCCATGATTGAAAATGCAACGCCAGTTCCTAAAACAAGTAAGACCATGGCAAGAACAATCCAACGATTTGTATTGTCTGCACTCTTGCCCTGTTGCTTCGCCATCAAAAATCCCCTGTCAATTGATTTGAGTCACTTAAATCAAAACTCGTCCAAGGGTTTAAGTATAGATAAACATGTCCTGGTGCCAAATCCAAACCACCGCGGATTTTCAGGAATTTCACCTTGCCGGCAACCCGATCACACAATCACTTGCGAGAAATCAATCCCTTACCGCTCAAAACTGCTCCAGATAAGTAGATCTAGAATCGAAATCTTAACTATAAAGAAATTCTGGTAAGAAATAGGTGCCGTACTTCCAGATTATTGCCGCCGCTATCACAGCATAAACAAATGCCATAACTACATAGTCACGACCTTGAAGAATGAATCTGAGAATCCTCTGATGAACAGGCTCCTGCCAATTGAAGGAGTTCTGGTAGATATTGATTCTCAAAATGCTTGTAAAAACAGAGATTGTTGAGACTGTCACAAGCATGCACCAAGGACAAAATGCTTTAATTACGAAAAATGACTGAGAAAATAACCAGAGTGCAAATAGTAGCGCTGCTGAATATACAAAGAATGCAATACGCAGTAGAGAGTTAGGAAAGCGGACAAGCATTAAACCTGCAATTGCGATAGTGATAACCGCCGACTCAAACATTAATCCGATAAAGGAATTAGGAAATCCAAAAACCGTCGACTGCCAAGACAAAGCTACTTTGCTACACGAAACAATGGCATTGATGCTGCAAGAAAGTTGAGCGTTTTCATCTTTAGCAAGCTTGAAAGCATCAATCGATAAAACCATGGCCGCAAATAAGCTCAATGATGCCGAAGCCAGCATTGTCAGATATGCATTACGAACACGACGTGCACTAGCAATAAGGGGCTCTGACATAGTCGTAATCGTAACCGAATCCCCCAATGATTGCTGACTAGGCCGAATTAAAACTCTGTCTTCTTGAAAACCTAAAGGGGTTCTACCGACCTTCTCGCACTCCAAGTGCCAGTTCCTTGGCTAATTGTGAAACAGCCAATAACCCTGCTTGTTCATCCTTAGCATTGAGTAAGAGTTTAATGAATGCAGAGCCAACGATCACACCGTCGGCATATGCAGCCAAAGATTTTGCCTGCTCACGAGTAGATACTCCTAAGCCAACGCACACAGGTAGATCACTTACTTTTCGGATTCTAGAAACTAAATCTTTTGCATCAATTGATACTGACTCTCTAGTTCCTGTTACTCCCATTGAACTAGCAGCGTACACAAATCCGCCAGTCATAGAAGTAACACGAGTCAAACGTGCATCCTTAGTGCTAGGTGCCACGACATATATTGGATTTATGGAGTTAGCTTTAGTTGCAGCTAACCATGTTTCGGACTCTTCTATTGTTAAATCTGGAGTAATAACTCCAGCGCCCCCATTGTCTGCAATAGATGCAGCAAATTTTTCAACGCCATATCGTTCAATCGGATTCCAGTACGTCATCACAACTGAGGCAGTACCAGTTTCAGATGCAGCTTTCAGAGCTTCAAAGACCTCTGTTGCACCTGTCCCGCCCTTGAGCGATATATCAGCAGCTTCTTGAATTACTGGTCCATCCATTACAGGATCGCTGTAGGGAAATCCTATTTCTATCGCATCAACACCGGCATCTGCCAACGTTTGAATAACCTTGAGACAACCCTGCCTGGATGGAAAGCCCGCCGGAATATAGGCAATGAGTGCTGCACGATTTTCTGCACGGCACTTTTCTAAAACAGAATCTAATGAAGTCATTAAAGAGGAATTCCAAGGTACTGCGCAGCAGTCTGCACATCTTTATCTCCGCGACCTGACAAATTGATCAGTAAGTTAGCTTTAGGTCCAAGTTCATTTCCAATAATCAACGCACCAGCTAAAGCATGAGCAGTTTCGATCGCAGGAATGATTCCTTCAGTTTTGCTAAGCAAGGCAAATGCATTCATCGCCGCGTCATCGTTAATTGCTCGGTACTCAGCCCGTCCAACATCATGTAGGTAAGCATGCTCTGGACCAACACCTGGATAATCAAGACCAGCCGAAATAGAATGTGACTCAACGGTCTGCCCATTCTTATCTTGTAGAACATATGAGCGAGTTCCATGGAGAACGCCGGGAGTTCCTCCCGTAATTGTTGCGGCATGGCGACCTGTCTCTACTCCATCACCACCTGCTTCTAGTCCAATTAATCTAACGTTTGCGTCAGGAATAAATGCGTTAAATATTCCTATTGCATTGGATCCACCGCCAACACAGGCTAGAACTGCATCGGGAAGTCGACCCGTAATCTCCAGCATCTGTTCGCGAGATTCTTCACCAATTACCTTATGAAAATCGCGAACCATGGTTGGAAATGGGTGAGGTCCAGCGACCGTACCAAGCATGTAATGCGTGTCATGAACATTTGTTACCCAATCACGCATCGCTTCATTAATTGCATCCTTCAAAGTTTTTGACCCAGAAGTGACTGCAACAACTTCTGCTCCTAATAACTTCATTCTTGCAACATTGAGTGACTGCCTACGAGTATCTTCTTCGCCCATATAAACAACGCACTTCAAACCCATCAGTGCTGCTGCTGTTGCTGCGGCAACACCATGTTGGCCAGCACCAGTTTCTGCAATTATTCGTTTCTTTCCCATTCGCTTAGTCAAGAGCGCCTGACCAAGTACATTATTAATCTTGTGGCTACCGGTGTGGTTAAGGTCCTCACGCTTTAGAAAAATACGTGCACCACCAGCATGTTCTGAAAATCTCTTTGCTTCAGTAATAATGCTAGGACGTCCCGTGTAGGTGCGATGAAGTTCTGCTAGCTCAGCAAGAAATACTGGGTCTTTCTGTGTTTGATTATGTACGGCTTCTAATTCATCTAATGCCTCGATTAATGCTTCCGGCACAAATCGCCCACCGTATTGGCCAAAATGACCTAAGAGATCAAAACTCTTCATTGCTAAAGCCTACCGAGCAATTCGTTGATCGCAACTGATGGCGAATTTGCACGTACCAGCGCCTCTCCTACGAGAATTGCCGATGCTCCGCATTCATGGGCAAAGACTACGTCTTCTCTTTTTGAAATCCCAGATTCTGCAACACGGGCAATACCGGATGGAATTTGTGGAATCAATTGTGCAAAGGCTTGTGTGTCTACCTCTAGAGTTTTCAAGTTACGAGAATTAACACCGATAATCTCTGGAGAAATCTCTAATGCCCTTTCAAGTTCATCGTGAGTATGAACCTCTACTAGGGCGCTCATTCCAAGTTCCTTGCTCAATTGAAAGTAGTCATCCAATTGATTTTGTCCAAGTGCTGCAACAATGAGCAAAACAACATCGGCGCCGTGTGCACGTGCCTCATAGAATTGATACTCACTGATCATAAAATCTTTACGCAAGATCGGAATCTGTACTGCTTTTCTTACGCTATCCAAATCAGCTAAAGATCCCCCAAAGCGTCGCTGTTCAGTCAGCACGCTGATAACTGATGCGCCAGCTTCTTCATATGTTGCAGCTAATCCGGCAGGATCGATGATTGGTGCTAATGAGCCTTTACTTGGAGAAGAGCGTTTGATTTCAGCAATGATAGAGATTTCAGGGGTTAGCAGTGCGGGTAAACAAGTGCGAACTTTAGGTGCCAGTTCCATGCTCTCAAGAAGCTGCCCCATAGGTATTCGCCTTTGTTCTAAATCTTCACGCACGCCGGCAATGATTGAATCTAGAGCACTCATTTGTTCTCGTCATCTGTTGGGTCAATTCCATGATCTTGGGCATTCCAAGTATTTAGTTCACGGGGTTTTCTTTCATACCTATTTGAGAGTTTGAATTTTGAACTCAGTAAAAGTACCAAGGCAATTACTACAATTATTGAAATAAATACTGGCACTAATTCACGCATCAGCTTTTGACCAAACTATTTGCTGCATGGACAGCACTGAGCACTGCTGCAGCCTTGTTATGACACTCTTGATTTTCACTCTCTGGATCAGAGTCGGCAACTATTCCAGCACCTGCTTGCACATAGGCAGTTCCATTAAGAATTAATGCGGTTCGAATTGCTATAGCAGTGTCTAGGTTGCCCGTGAAATCAATATATCCAACTACTCCACCATAAATTCCTCGGCGCAGATTTTCATGTTCTTCAATAATTTCCATGGCCCGTGGTTTAGGGGCTCCCGATAATGTGCCAGCTGGAAATACTGCAAAGAGAGCATCTGTTGGTGTTGCACCTTCTTTTAGCTTTCCCGTTACAGTGGAAACAATATGCATTACATGTGAATAGCGTTCAATGTGCATAAAATCCACAACTTCAACTGTTCCAGGAGCGCACACTCTTCCTAAATCATTTCGACCAAGATCAACCAGCATCAAGTGTTCGGCTCGCTCCTTTGGATCTGCCAAAAGCTCTTGTGCCAAAACATCGTCCTCTTGAGGAGCTTTCGAACGTCTACGAGTTCCGGCAATCGGATGAATCATCACATCTTTTTGATTTACTTTAACGAGCGCCTCTGGACTTGAACCAACTATCTCAATTCCGCCGCTGAATCTAAAGAGATACATGTAAGGAGAGGGATTGTTCAACCGTAACATTCTATAAACATCCATGGCATCGGCCTGTGATGGCATGGAAAAGCGCTGCGAGAGGACAACTTGAAATGCCTCTCCTGAAAGAATTTCTTCTTTAATTTTCTTAACACTTGACTTGAAATTTTCTGAAGATACATTTGCATCATATTCAGGCTTTGCAAAATCAGGTATGCGATGTACTTCAGGAGTAAGTGATACAGCTAAATCTGCCTCCATTTGATCAAGGCGGCTCTGACATGATGCGTAGGCCTCATCAACACGATCATCACTTCCATCCCAATTAATTGCATTTGCAATAAGCGTAATTGTTCCATTGCTGTGATCTAGAACAGCTAAATCACTTGTGAGCATAAATGATAACTCTGGTAGATCTAGATCTTTAGTTGCCAGGTTTGATAATTTTTCCAAGCGCCGAACTACGTCATAGCCCATGAAACCTACAAGCCCACTTGTCAGTGGAGGCAACCCAGGGATTTGAGGTGAGCGCAAATGTGAAGCACAAATTTTCAAAGCTAGAAGAGGATCGATACCACTTGGAGCTCCGGCTGGTGCAATACCCTGCCAATATGCAAGACCATTTTCTTCACTTAATGTTGCTTCGCTTCGAACGCCAATAAATGAATATCGTGACCAACTTCCATCGTGTTCGGCCGATTCAAGAAGAAAAGTATTCTCTGCATTCTTTGTGAGTTTTTGATAAACCCCAACAGGTGTCTCCCCATCGGCTAGAAGTCTGCGAGAAACAGGAATTACATTAAATTCTTTAGCGTAGGTGCGAAATTCTTCTAGATTCATTGTGAACCCAAATTCAACGGTGTATGGAAACAGGTTTCTTCTCCAGTGTGACATGCAGGTCCAGTTTGATTTACACGAAACAAAATCGAATCCCCATCACAATCTAGTGAAACTGCCCGCACCGATTGCACATGACCAGAGGTTGCACCCTTTACCCATAACTCATTTCGACTTCGGCTCCAATATGTTGCTTTCCCAGTCTCAAGTGTTAACGCCAAGGATTCTGAATTTGAGTATGCGAGCATCAGTATCTCCAACGTTAAATCATCTTGAACGATCGTTGGAATCAGTGAAGTCGAATCTTTGAGCAAGGCTAGGACGGCTGGATCTAGAGTGCTCATAGGATAATTCTGCCCTATGTTGCTACGACGTTGCGCACAGAATAATTGTGCTTAGATAAATAGGCCTTCACATCGCCAATTCGATGAGTTCCAAAATGAAAGACGCTTGCTGCAAGCAGTGCATCGGCACCAGCATCTAGGGCGGCAGCAAAATCAGAAAGGGCGCCAGCTCCCCCGCTTGCAATTAAAGGAACCTTTGCAACTGATCGAACCGCATTAATCATTCCAATGTCATAGCCAGCTCTAGTTCCATCGGCATCCATTGAGTTCAATAGAATCTCACCAGCACCAAGTTCGCATGCTTTTTCAACCCAACTCAAAGCATCGATCCCAGAACTTTCCCTTCCACCATGTGTTGTGACTTCAAAACCTGATTCTGTTCGTGCCCGTCTTGCATCCACTGAAAGCACAAGTACTTGTGATCCAAAACGATCGGCAATTTCCGCAATTAAGTCTGGGCGCGCTATTGCTGATGTATTTATCGAGACCTTATCTGCGCCAGCACGAAGTAATTTATCGACATCAGATACTGAGCGAATCCCGCCACCAACAGTTAAAGGTATGAATACTTGTTCAGCTGTTTTTCGAACAATGTCCAGTGTGGTCTCACGCCCTGAAGATGATGCAGATATATCTAGAAAAGTTAACTCATCGGCCCCCTCAATGTCATATAGCGATGCCATCTCAACGGGATCACCTGCATCAACTAGGTTCGTGAAATTAACTCCCTTTACAACTCGACCATCGGTTACATCCAGGCAGGGAATAATTCGAACAGAAAGAGTCATGAGTTTTTCACTTCCCCCTACTCACCTGTAATGCTTGCTCCAAAGTAAACGCCCCTGCATATAAGGCTTTGCCAACAATTGCTCCCTCGATACCAATACTTTGAAGTTTAGCAAGAGCTGAAATATCTTCAAGAGTTGCAATGCCGCCACTAGCTATCACGGGCTTTTTTGTCACGGAACAGACAGATTTCAATAGCTCTAGGTTTGGTCCCATCAGTGTTCCATCTTTTGCAACATCAGTAACTACATAACGAGCACATCCATCGCTATCTAAACGTGCAATCGTTTCGAAGAGATCACCACCTTCTTTTGTCCAACCACGTGCTGCAAGTGTTTGACCTCGCACATCTAGCCCCACTGCAATTCGATCCCCGTGCTCTGCAATAACCCGGGCAGTCCACTCAGGATTTTCAAGGGCCGCGGTACCTAGATTGACTCGTCGACATCCTGTTGCAAGGGCTCGTGTAAGAGATTCATCATCTCGAATTCCACCCGAAAGTTCGACATCAATATCTAACTTGCCCACAACTTCTGCCAACAGCAAAGAATTTTCACCGCGACCAAATGCTGCATCTAAATCAACTAGATGTAACCAAGTGGCACCAGCTGTTTGAAAATCTAGAGCTACATCTAACGGGGCGCCATAGATACTTTCTTGAGAAAGCTCGCCCTGCACTAGGCGAACAGCTCGGCCGTCCTTAACATCAACTGCTGGAAGTAGATCAAAATCTTTCATAGTGAGTCAACCCAATTTCTAATTAACTTCAGCCCCGCGGTTCCAGATTTTTCAGGATGAAACTGTGTGGAACAAACATATCCATCTTCAACTACAGCAAGAAATTTTTCACCGTAAAAACTCCAACTTTGCTTTTTCCCAACTGAAGATTTAGCGGCGTAAGAGTGTACAAAATAAAAAGACTCTTCTTCTATGCCTTTAAGGAGGACTGTATTAGGGTGGGCCTCAACCGTATTCCAACCCATATGTGGGAGTATCGGAGCATTGAGGCGATCAACAACACCATTCCAAATACCTATGCCTTTAAAAGGCTCTCCCTGACTATTTTCTGTTCCTTGAGAAAACATAATCTGCATCCCAATACATATACCTAAAACCGGACGCTCTTTATTCAATCGCTCCTGCACAATTGATGCGCCATTGACCTCATTGATCCCATTCATACAGGAGGAAAAAGCCCCAACGCCAGGAACTACTAAACCATCTGCCTCCAAGGCAATTGCAGGATCAGATGTCAGAACAACTTCTTGCCCCGTTGTTGCAAATGCACGTTCTGCAGATCGTAAATTGCCAGATCCATAGTCGAGAATTGCGATCAAAGAGAACCCTTAGTTGATGGAATTCCAGCGACTCTGCCATCTAATGAAACTGCGTCTCGAAGTGCTCGTGCAACAGCTTTGAATTGCGCCTCAAAAACATGGTGCGCATTTCGACCTTCAAGAACTCGAATATGTAATGCAATTCGTGCTTCAGCAACTATAGATTCCCAAATGTGCTTACCAAGAGTTGTATCGAACGTGCCAATGAGTTCAACGATTTCTGGCTGGCGGTGAACAAGATATGGTCGACCAGAAAGATCTACAGCTGCCTGTACCAACACTTCATCAAGTGGCACCATGGAATCCCCAAAGCGGCGAATTCCTATCTTCTCCCCCAGTGCTTCACGCAAAGCTTGGCCAAATGCCAGTGATGTGTCCTCAACACTGTGGTGTGAATCCACTTCAACATCTCCGCTAGTTTTTATCATTAAATCAAAACCAGAGTGCTTTCCTAACTGAGACATCATGTGATCAAAGAAAGGAACGCCTGTTGCAACATCAATAACGCCCTTACCATCTAAATTAAGTTCAACGATTACGTGTGACTCCTTAGTTTTTCTTTCAACGCGGGCTGTTCTCATTGTTTTCTCCTTTAGATTAGTTCTTTTAGGGCGGATATAAATAATGCATTTTCGGCCTCAGTGCCCACTGTCACTCTCAGATGACCCGATAATCCCACATCTCTAATCAGAACTCCCCTTTTGAGCAGATCTGACCATAGCTCCTGGGCCTCTTGCTTGAAACCTGTGAACAAAATGAAATTGGCATCGGATTTCACAGTTGATAATCCCAAGGATGAAAGAGATGCGATCAATGATTCTCTGGATTTGATCAACGTTTCGACACCAGATAACAACTCATCTTTAAAGTCTAGAGCTGCCTGTGCAACTGCCTGTGTGATTGAACTCAAATGATAAGGAAGGCGAACAATCATCATTGCGTCTATAACCATTGGATCTGACACTAAATATCCCACCCGAGCGCCCGCAAATGCGAAGGCTTTGCTCATCGTTCGAACAACTACTACGTGAGGGTTTTTCTCAATCAAAGTAACAGCTGATTGCTCCTTTGAGAATTCAGCATATGCCTCATCTACAACTAACAATCCCCCTACAGCTTTTACGGCATCAGCAATCTTTGCAATTTCGCTCAGCGCAACTGCCCCGGCGGTAGGATTATTTGGCGTGGTGATAAAAGTCATTGCTGGATTATGCAAAACAATCTGATCGATTGCATCTTTGGTATCCAACGTAAAGTCAGAGTTACGGAAACCATCAATCCAAATCGTATTACTTACTTTGCCAATTAAACCGTGCATCGAATATGAAGGTGTAAAACCTAATGCTGAACCTTCTCCAAAAGCTAGAAAGAGTGATTGAATCACTTCATTACTGCCGTTGGCTACCCAAATATTATTGAAAGTAAACTCTGTTCCACTGAGATTATTAATATAACTTGCTAATTTGGAACGTAGGAGTTCGGCATCACGATCAGGATAACGATTGAGCTGAGATGATAAATCTGAAACTGCTTGAATTATCGCAGCCTGTAATTGCGCAGAAGGTGGATATGGATTCTCATTTGTATTAAGAAAAGCTTGTGCAGGAACTTGAGGAGCACCATATGGTGATAGCGATCGCAAGTTTTCTCGAAGAGGTAACCACTTTGGCCAGCTCATGACAAATCCTCAAATCGGGCCAGCATCGCTTCACCATGTGCTGGCAAATCCTCAGCTGTAGCAAGAGTTACAACGGTGTTAGCGATCTGCTTAAATGCCTCTTCCGAGTACTCAACAAAGTGCAGTCCTCGCAAAAATGTTTGCACCGATAATCCACTTGAATGGCATGCACATCCACCTGTTGGTAGAACATGGTTGGAACCAGCAGAGTAATCTCCCAAAGACACTGGCGTGAAGCGGCCGATAAAGACTGCACCCGCATTTCTTATCTTTTGAGAAACTAGGCCAGCGTTTTTACATTGAATCTCTAAATGTTCTGCCGCGTATGCATTTACAACATCAATTCCTTGGTCAATATCATTTACTATAACGATGGCAGATTGCACTCCCGATAATGCCTCTCGAATGCGATCAGAGTGCTTAGTTGCCGCCACTCGTATCTCTAACTCTCTTGCCGTTTTCTCTGCGAGTTCTGGCGAATCGGTAACTAAAATTGCCGCAGCAATTACATCGTGCTCGGCTTGACTGATTAAATCAGCTGCAACATCACCGGGTAATGCAGTTGAATCTGCAAGGATTGCTATCTCTGTTGGTCCCGCCTCTGAATCAATTCCGATTACTCCCCTAAGAGCTCTCTTTGCAGCAGCAACATAAATGTTTCCAGGACCTGTTACTAGATCAACTTTTTCACAGACTCCTTCCATGCCGTAGGCAAAGAGTGCAATTGCCTGGGCGCCACCAACTGCGTAAACCTCTGTAACTCCCAAAAGTGCACAGGTTGCAAGAATTGTTGGGTGAGGTAATCCACCAAACTCTTTTTGAGGAGGTGAGGCAACTGCAATTGATGAAACTTTTGCAATCTGAGCAGGAATGACGTTCATCATGACGCTGCTTGGATAAACAGCTCGACCCCCAGGAACGTAAAGTCCTACACGATCAACTGGAATCCACTTCTCAGTCACTGTTGCGCCTTCGACTACAGTTGTCGTACTTTCACTTCGAACTTGATCATTGTGTACTTTCTTAATGCGAACTATTGAGAGTTCTAGAGCGATTCGAACTTCCGAATCAAGATTCTGCAACGCCTTATCTAAATCTGATTGTGAGACTTTTATTGCCGCTGGCTTTACTCCATCAAACTCTTGAGCCAGCGCAATTAGATCTGCCTCTGTTCCGTTTTTGACTCTGTCCAGAATAGGTTTAATCAAAACTAAGGCTTGATCAATATTGAAATTTGCCCGTGGAAGTTGGGCGGAGTAGCCCGCCTTTGATAGCACATTTCCGCGTAGGTCAACGGTGCGAATCATGTGGCAATCGTATCGGCTCAAGGATAAATCTCGCCGAAGGTTTCTAAACTAAGCAGTTAGGCCCCAAAATTGATTTCAAATCAGCGCTCAAACTAGGCGAGGCAGTAATTAACGCATCAACTTTCATGACTGTGCTGCTTCCATTTTCACGTAATTGTAAATGCACTTCCCGTTTTCCGGGATGGGATCTGAGAATCTCTTTAATCCTTTCAACTACAGGCGGTGTGCATTGTGCAATAGGAAGGCTAATCACAAGTGGACCAGCAGGAGCGGACTTAACATCCGGTATCGACATTTCTAGTGCTGTGAACCTCAATGCGTCTTCTCGCCTATCGACTCTACCTCTGATCGTGACAATTCGATCCTCTGTCAAAGTAATTGAGTACTGATTGTAAGTATTTGCAAAGAACAAAACTTCAATTGATCCCTCTAAATCCTCCACAGTAACAACAGCCCATGAGGCTCCTTGGCGTGAAACTTTTCTCACAACGCTGGTGATTAATCCACCAATTGTTACGATCGATTCATGCTGGGCACCATCATCAACCAATTCGCTAATTGTTAAATCAGTATTGGCGCGCAAAACATGTTCAACACCAAGTAGAGGATGGTCAGAGACGTAAAGCCCCAGCATCTCTCTTTCGTAAGTGAGCAAAATCGACTTTTCCCATTCGCCTTCAGGAATTTCAATATCCAAACCTGAAACAGCAGTCACTGCTTCACCGCCAAAGAGATCAAACTGACCAATAGCTTCAGCACGTTTAGATTCAATAACCGAATCTATTGCTTCGAGGTGAACTGCGATGAGACCTTTTCTAGTCGAGCCCAAGGAGCCGAATGCGCCAGCTTTGATTAAGGACTCAATGGTTTTTTTATTGCAAACCTGAGTATCGACTTTTGCCAAGAAGTCACCAAAAGAAGTAAACCTTCCTTTCATCTCACGAGCCGATTTAATCGAGGCAACAACACCTTCACCAACATTTCGAATAGCAGCTAATCCAAATCGAATATCTGAACCTCTTGGGGTGTATTCAGCATCAGATTCATTTACATCAGGAGATAAAACCTTGATGCCCATTCGACGACATTCAGAAAGATAGAGCGCTGATTTATCTTTGTCATCTCTAACGGAAGTCAAAAGCGCTGCCATGTATTCTGTTGGGTAATTGGCCTTTAAATATGCAGTCCAATAAGAAACCACTCCATAACCCGCAGAGTGAGCACGGTTAAAGGCGTAATCGGAAAATGGAATGAGTGTGTCCCAAAGTCGCTTGATAGCAGCAGTTGAAAAACCATTGGCCTTCATGCCAGCTTCGAATGGAACATACTCTTTATCAAGAATATCTTTATTCTTTTTTCCCATTGCCTTACGCAAAAGATCTGCGCGCCCAAGTGAAAAGCCGGCCACTTTTTGCGCAATTGCCATTACCTGTTCTTGATAGACAATTAATCCATATGTATCGCCTAGAATTTCTTGCAATGAATCAGAAAGTTCGTTGTGGATTGGTTCTACTGGTTTACGATTATTTTTGCGATCGGCGTAAAGGTTATGAGAGTTTTCACCCATTGGCCCTGGCCGATATAGTGCAATTACCGCAGAGATATCCTGAAAAGAATCAGGTGACAAACTTTTTAGAAGTTGTCGCATAGGTCCACCGTCAAGTTGGAACACTCCCAAAGTCTCACCACGGCTTAGAAGTTGGTAAGTTTTAGGATCGTCCAAGGTTAAATCCTCTAAAACAACATCAATTCCTTGATTTGCTTTGATGTTAAGAAGGCAATCATCTAAAACAGAAAGATTTCGAAGGCCTAAGAAATCCATTTTGAGCAAGCCCGTTGCCTCACATGCACCCATATCAAACTGGGTAATTATGGCTCCGTCTGCTTCGCGACGATGAATCGGAATTACATCAAGTAGCGGTTCGCGCGAGAGTATTACCCCAGCTGCGTGCACACCCCATTGACGCTTTAATCCCTCTAGACCGCGAGCAGTATCGACAACTCGCTTTGAATCACTGTCAGATTCATAAAGTGAGCGAAACTCCCCGGCTTCTGCATAACGATCATCTTTTGGATCAAATACTCCTGATAAAGAAATGTCTTTGCCCATAACTGATGGTGGCAATGCCTTTGTTAACTTTTCTCCCACTACATATGGATAGCCCAGAACACGAGTTGAGTCCTTTAGTGCTTGTTTAGATTTAATTGTTCCGTAAGTAATGATCTGAGCAACACGATCTTCTCCATACTTATTGGTTGCATAACGAATCATTTCACTTCGACGGCGTTCATCGAAGTCTAAGTCAATATCTGGCATAGAAATACGTTCTGGATTTAAGAAGCGCTCAAAAAGTAAGCCATGCTCGATTGGATCCAAACCGGTAATTCCAAGTGAATATGCCACCAATGATCCAGCTGCAGATCCTCGACCTGGGCCTACGCGAATTCCAACTTTCTTTGCGTGAGCAACTAAATCTGCAACCACTAAGAAGTAGCCTGGAAATCCCATCTTCTCCATAACGCCAAGTTCATAATCTAGACGTGCCTCATGTGCCGGAGTGAGGCGTGAACCCATGCGCTCTTTTAAACCTAACTGTGCCTGCTTTTTAAGCCACGAATCTTCGGATTCACCAGATGGAACTTCAAACTGCGGCAGAAGATTTTCGCCCTCTCGCAATGTCACGTTGCACCTTTCGGCAATGAGTAATGTGTTATCGCAACTTTCTGGAAGATCTTTGAATAACTCTCGCATCTGTGCCGGTGTTTTTACGTAAAAAGAATCATTATCAAATTTAAAGCGCTTTGGATCGGCCAGCGTTGATCCGGATTGAACGCACAACAAAGCCTCGTGTGCTGGTGCATCTGCCTGTAATGTGTAGTGAAGATCATTGGTAGCAAGGAAAGGAATTCCCAACTCTCTGCCAAGTTTTAGAAGGTCATCTTTAACCCGTGCTTCAATCTCAATTCCGTGGTCCATGACCTCTAAAAAATAGTTTTCTTTTCCAAAAATATCGCGATAATCACTTGCCGCCTTAATCGCTTCTTTGTAGGCACCCATTCGAAGTCTGGTTTGAATTTCACCGCCTGGACAACCCGTTGTTGCGATCAACCCTTTTGAATGTCGGGCAAGTAGTTCGCGGTCCATACGCGGCTTGTAGTAATAGCCTTCTAGGGATGCAAGTGATGAGAGTCGAAATAAGTTTGAAAGTCCTTCGTTATTTTCTGCCAAGATTGTCATATGTGTGTATGCGCCACCACCTGAAACATCATCTTCGCCACCAGATGCCCATTGCACACGTTTCTTATCAAGGCGTGATTCCGGTGCTACATAGGCTTCAATTCCTATGATTGGTTTTACATCAGCTTTTTTTGCCGCTTTATAGAATTCAAATGCTCCAAAAACATTGCCGTGGTCAGTCATTGCAATTGCTGGCATCGACTGTGATTTAACTTCTGCCATAAGATCATTTATACGAGCAGCACCATCGAGCATCGAATACTCGGTGTGTACGTGCAGGTGTACGAAATTATCTTTAGACATGATTGGCGAGATTAGTGGCTAAGGCAGAACTGCGTCGGAAAGCAACGCCAGTGAGCGTGTGAGATCGGCAGGATATGGGGCGGTGAAGTTGAGTTTGGAATGAGACACGGGGTGGGCAAAAGAAAGCTCGGCTGCATGCAGCCAAGGCCTAGACATCCCAAGGCTCTTTCCCAAAACCGGATCGGCTCCATAGGTTGTGTCCCCGACTAAGGGATGGTGCAGCGCCGAGAAATGAACTCTAATTTGGTGAGTGCGCCCGGTCTCTAATTCAATCTTGACCATTGATACCGCGCGATAGAACTCCATTACTTCATAGTGAGTGATCGACTCTTTACCTGTTGCAACCACTGCAAATCGATGATCCTCTTTTGGATGACGATCAATAGGTGCATCGATAGTTCCAGTGGAGGGATCCATATGTCCTTGCACAAGTGCGTGATAAATTTTTGAGACAGTTCTTTTTCTAAATGCATCTTTCAAGGCGTGAAAAGCCTGATCGCTTTTTGCAACGATCATCAGACCACTTGTACCAACATCTAATCGATGAACAATTCCCTGTCTTTCTGAAGGACCAGACGTTGAAACTGAATATCCAGCTGCCATCAATGCCCCCACTACGGTTGGACCTGTCCAGCCAGGACTTGGGTGAGCAGCACAACCGACAGGCTTATCGATGACAACTATGTCGTCATCATCGTAGACAATGCTTAAACCTTCAATTGGAGTTAAAGGAATTGGTTCGCTGTTTATTGGAGCGGGCATTAAAACTTCAATGACTTGACCAGCAATTACACGTTCAGACTTTGGCATAACTTTGCCATTTGTTGTGATGTCGCCATCTTCTAGAAGTTTAACTACCGAAGTTCGGGAAAGACCAAGCACTCGAGTTAAAGCACTATCAATTCGCTCACCTGCTACACCTTCCGGTACTGACAGTGTTCGCAGCTCTCTTTGACTCATGAATCTGACTTTACTCTTATTATTGGAGGAATATTTCGCAACGACAGCAGCATTGAGATTCCGGCTGCGATTACTATTGCAGAATCAGCAATATTAAATACAGGGAAATTAGGCACCTGAAGCCAATCGATAACATGACCTCTTAGAACTCCTGGCTCGCGAAAAATCCGATCAACCAGGTTGCCCAATATTCCACCCATTGCTAAACCAAGTACTACTGACCAACCCTTAGAGGTAATTTTGACTGAGTAATAGAAAATTATCGCCAATACGAAAAAGCCGAAGAGAGTTAAAAAGATTGTCGCGCCCTCGGCTATTGAAAATGCGGCTCCAGGGTTTCGCACTAGCGTGAGTTGAAAAAAATCTCCAAGAACTTTGATGTTGGAGCGATCTGAAAGCGTGCTTACGGCCCATAACTTGGTTGCTAGATCTAGAACCCAAACAAACCAGGCAACACCATAAAGTGTTCGCCAATATTGCACTGTTAGCGCCGCTCTTCCTTCTGCTTACACAGCATGCACAACGTCGCACGTGGAAATACTTGAAGGCGGGCCTTTCCTATGGGTGATCCGCACTCTTCGCAATTTCCATAGTTCTTGGAATCTATTCTTTCTAAAGCCCGTTCGGTTTGTAAAACCATGTCACGAGCATTGATTACCAAGGACATCTCATGTTCGCGTTCGAATGTTTTTGTTCCAGCATCGGCTTGGTCATCGCCTGCTCCCTCACCGGATTCTTGAATGAGCTCGTCCATTTCCAATTCAACAACTGCAAGTTCATTGCGCAAACGATCGAGCTCTTTAGAAATCTCTGCTCTTACAGCCTTGAGTTCAGCGGCCGTCCATGGTGTTTCTGCCTCCGTTGCAACAACAGGCACTGGTGCACTCTTTATTGGTTTAAGGGGTGCAATCTTTTTGCCGGTTTTGGCAGGTCGTGGTGGCGGCGGCATAACCAACCGTCGCTCTTCGACAACTGGTGCAATAACAGTTGCAGTTACAGTTGAAACTGAAACCGTTTGTGACTTTTCATCAACGGTTAAAGTTGTTTTTGATGGAAAGCCTTTACCGGAAGCCTTCTTTATGGGAATGCTCTTTATAGCCGTCTTCTTGGCTGGTGCGGCTTTCTTGGCTGGTGCTTTTTTAGCAGCTTTCTTTACTGGTGCAGCTTTTTTGATCGGCTTCTTATTGTTAGTCGCCTTTTTAACAGCCTTCTTTACAGCTTTTTTGGCCGGTGCGGCTTTTTTTGCTACCGCCTTCTTTGCGACCGCTTTCTTAACAGGCTTCTTAGGCATGTCGCGAACCCTATGCCGATAACCCCTGTGTTGCCAATTTCGCCACGTTGCAATTTATCTTCTGGCCATCATCTAGACTGATCTCCTCACATAACTGGCAATGACGGGGCTATCACCTCACGAGCCTGCTGGAAGAAGTGGTCCTCGATAAAGGTCCACCTAGAACTAGCAAGTGGGATCAAAAGCGGCGGATGCATCAAGGTGTAGACGCAAGGTGGGTGGTACCGCGAAAACTGCATTTGCAGATTTCGTCCCTCCAGATTATTTTCTCTGGGGGTTTTTTAATGTCGTTTCGACAAATATCTGCATCGGTTGATCTGCCTGAAGTGGAACACCAGATTTTAAAGTTCTGGCGCGACAACTCCGTCTTTGAGAAAACTGTTAACTCCCGTGAAAATGGTCCGACGTGGACGTTTTATGAGGGCCCACCAACAGCAAATGGAATGCCCGGAACTCACCATATAGAGGCCCGCGTTTTCAAAGATGTTTTCCCTCGTTTTCATACGATGAAAGGAAAATATGTAGAAAGAAAAGCCGGTTGGGACTGTCATGGACTCCCAGTTGAGATTGCCGTAGAAAAAGAACTCGGATTCTCGGGTAAAGGCGATATTGAAAAATATGGAATTTCACAATTTAATGACAAATGCCGTGAATCAGTTCAGCGCCATGTGAGCGCATTTACTGAGATGACAGATCGCATGGGTTTCTGGGTTGATTTTGATCAGGCATATTGGACCATGTCGCCTGAGTATGTTGAATCAGTTTGGTGGTCACTCAAAGAAATTTGGAAAAAAGGTTTACTAGTTCAAGACCATCGAGTAGCTCCATATTGCCCACGATGTGGAACAGGTCTTTCAGATCACGAATTAGCTCAAGGGTATGAAACAGTTACCGACCCATCGGTTTTTGTCCGCTTCCCTGTCACTTCAGGTGAATTGCAAAAACTAAAAGCAAGTCTTCTTGTCTGGACAACAACTCCCTGGACTCTTGTTTCAAATACTGCAATCGCAGTGCATCCTGAAGTTGAGTACGTAGTTTTAAAGGTAAGCGTTGAAGAGCAAGAAGATGAAGTACTCGTTGTTGCTAAAGCCCTCATAGAATCAGTCAAGGGTGAAAAAAAGATTCTGCAAACGATTCTGGGTAAAGATTTGGAAAAAATTACCTACCAAAGACCCTTTGATTATGTTGAGATTCCAGATGCCCATTATGTGGTCCTAGCAACTTATGTGACTACTGAAGACGGCACAGGACTTGTCCATCAATCTCCAGCCTTTGGCGCAGACGATCTAGCAGTCTGTCGTAGTTATGGATTACCCGTAGTTAATCCAATTGCACCAGATGGAACATTTCTAAAGGAGGTTCCCGTAGTAGGCGGAGTATTTTTTAAAGATGCAGATAAGGCATTAGTAAAAGAGCTCAAAGCAAGTGGGGCCTTGTATAAGCACCAGCAATACGAACACTCATACCCGCACTGTTGGCGCTGCCACACTGCTTTGATGTATTACGCACAACCCTCTTGGTACATTCGAACCACGTCGATTAAGGACGCATTACTTCGAGAGAATGCTTCGACTAATTGGCATCCTCAAACAATTAAAGAGGGCCGATATGGTGATTGGTTAAACAACAATATCGATTGGGCTCTCTCCCGAAATCGATACTGGGGTACGCCTTTGCCAATTTGGCGTTGCGAGAATAAACACGAAATCTGCGTTGACTCCCTTAAAGAATTAGGTCAGCTGGCCGGTAAGGAACTGTCTAACCTAGATCCCCATAGACCTTTTGTTGATGACATTACATTTGATTGCAGTGAGTGTGATTCGACAATGATTCGCGTCCCAGAGGTAATCGACTGTTGGTATGACTCAGGTGCAATGCCATTTGCACAATGGGGTTATCCGCACAAAGAAGGTTCAGTTGAAAAATTTAAAGCCTCTTACCCTGCTGACTTTATCTGTGAAGCTATAGATCAAACTCGCGGATGGTTTTACACCCTCATGACAATTGGAACTTTAGTATTTGATCAATCATCATATAAAACCGTTTTGTGCCTTGGTCATATCTTGGATAAAGATGGGCGCAAAATGAGTAAACACTTAGGCAATGTTCTTGAGCCAATGGCGCTGATGGATCAACATGGCGCAGATGCTGTTCGCTGGTACATGCTTGCCGCTGGTTCGCCTTGGTCTGCAAGGCGAGTAGGACATGAGAATTTGAATGAAGTCGTTCGTAAGACTTTATTGACATATTGGAACACTGTTTCATTCCATGCCTTGTATGCAAAAGCTTCTAATTTTGAACTTTCACAAACGCCATCACTTGCAGATAGACCATTGATGGACAAGTGGATTATTTCCGAACTTAACCTCTTGATTGCAAACGTCGATAGCGCGCTAGAAGGTTTTGATTCACAGGTTGCTGGACGCGAGTTAGCAAAATTCATCGATGACTTATCAAATTGGTACGTCCGTCGCTCACGTCGACGTTTTTGGGATGGTGATGTCGCTGCCTTAGCAACCTTGCATGAGTGCCTAGTAACTCTGACACAACTGCTTGCACCCCTAGTGCCATTTATTACAGAGCATGTATGGCAAGAACTTGTCATACCAACTGATCCAACAGCTCCTCTTTCTGTTCATCTCTCAGACTTTCCAATCTCTAAGAGCGATCAGATTAACGGCGAACTAGGTAACCAAGTAGAGCTAACTCGACGCATTGTTGAACTTGGTAGAGCAACAAGAGCCGAATCAGGAATCAAGATTCGACAGCCCCTGGGCCGAGCACTGATCGCTGCAAAGGGATGGTCTGAATTGCCAGAACAGATGCGTGAACAAATCGCTGATGAATTAAACGTTTTGGAACTAGAAGACATTGCAAATGCCGATGGAGATCTAGTGGATGTAAGCGTTAAGGCAAATTTCAAGAGCCTTGGAGCAAAATTTGGCGGGGCTGTTCAAGAGATTGCTAAGGCAATTGCGGGTGTGGATCCAACAAAACTTGTTAAGCAACTACGTAATGAAGGATCAACATCCATTGCCGAATGGACAATTGGGTTAGAAGATCTGGTGATTACTGAGGTTCCAAAATCTGGCTGGAGTGTTTCTTCACACGATGGTGAGAGCGTTGCCCTTGATCTACAACTCACACCTTCTTTAGTTCTGGCTGGAAATGTACGTGAGGTGATCCGATTTATTCAAGAGCGACGCAAAAGTGAGGGCTTTGATATTTCAGATCGAATCAATATTGCCTGGAACGGTAATCCCGAAATCATTGCTGCGATTGAGAGTGATCAACCGCGAATTGAAAATGAGGTTCTGGCGGTGTCAATGCTCCATGATAAGTCAATTGCAATGGGCGATAGTGAAAACGGATTAGAAGTTGTTTTAGCTAAATCAGTCTGAGCTAGAGGCGACTAACGAAGCCGATCAATAGCTGTGTGCCGAAAAAAAGAACGATAAAACTCATGTCTAAACTAATGGCGCCTAGGCGAAGTGGTGGGACGAATCTTGCAACGAACTTCATAGGCCTGTCAGTGATCGTATAAATGGCCTCGACCAAATAGAGAATAGGTCCACGTGGCCGCCAAGTTTTGGAGAACATTTGCACATAATCAAAGATCAGTCGCCCCAGCAAAGCCAAGAGAAACAACTGCAAGATATTGGCTAGCAGTGAGCCCAGGCTCAACATGATTAGCTCTGGTTAAAAAAACTTGCTTGTGCTGCAGCTGACTTGTCTTCACTGCTTACTGAAACATTAGCTGGCGAAAGAAGAAATACCTTCTTTGTAACTCGCTCAATTGTTCCATGCAATCCAAATGCCAGGCCACTTGCAAAATCTACAAGTCGCTTGTGCTCTGATTCATCCATCTCCGTTAAATTGATGATGACAGGATTGCCTTCGCGATAGTGCTCGCCAATTGTTCGCGCCTCGTTGTAGTAGCGAGGATGCAAAGTAATGATGCGATCTAAAGTTGGAAGATCTAACTGCGGAGCTGTTTCAACAACTTCTCCCCTACGTACAGTAGGCGCAGTGGGTACGGGGCGAAGCTCTCGGCTCTTAATACGCACATCACTTGATTTTGCTGGTGCTTGTGGTTGGGCAGTATCAAATTCCGGCTCATCCATTAGACCTAAGTAGTTGGCGACACGGCGGATTGCATTAGACATAAGAAAAGGTTACCTCTGGGGTGAGCGAGAACCGAGTATTGATGAGCCAACGCGCACATGTGTCGCACCGTAGGAAATGGCCATTTCATAGTCCCCACTCATGCCAGCCGATAGCCCTGTCGCCCCAGGAAACTCCCTCTTAAAGTCAGTATGAATCTGCTGAAGTTGTTCATAGGCAAGGACTGGGTCCATTAACAACGGAGGCACAGACATAATCCCAGACAACCGATGTTTGGAAGAGTTTTCAATTGTCCTAGCTAACTCATAGAGGTCCTCACTGTTTGCTCCCCCACGATGATGAGCGCCATCTAGTGAAACCTGAAGAAAAATTGAAAGAGGGTGCGGTGCAATTTTTTCAATTAGCTCAAAATGTCGAAGATCATCTAATGAATGAATGACCGATGCCCACGCAGTAATTGATTTGAGTTTATTGCTTTGTATCTGCCCCTGAAAATGCCAAGTGGCTGGAACCGCCATTGATTTTTCAGCCCCTTCTGAATCGCGATTCTCACCGAAATCGCTAACCCCGAGTTGGCTTAAAATCTCCACATCACTTGCAGGAAAACTCTTTGTCACTACAACTAAGACCACTTCGTGATCTGCAACGGCGGCAATCTTTTCCTTGACTTCTTGCAGATTTTCTTCTAATTCGGCTTTCCTACTCATATCTTCACTACTCCCACAAATCGACCGGTCGGTGATCCTCTGCGATGAGAAAAATAGGAGGTGTTCTCCATCGTGCACACTGTTGAAGCTTCAAAGCTCACATCCTGTGCCAACAATTGTGCAACTAACCCAGCTTGAAGATCTAAAGCTGGTGTGGAATGCCTTGTGGTGGAGTAAGAATCCGGATGATTTGCAGTTACTTCCTCCTGCAATCCAAGCGGCACTTCATAACATTTTCCACAAATTGAAGGTCCCAATACGGCATGAATATGTTTTGCACCTAAATCCCTCATTGCCTCTATGGAGTTAATTGCAACTCTGTTTACCAAGCCCGCACGTCCAACATGGACAGCGCCGACAACTGACTCTGAAACAAGCAACAGTGGAATGCAGTCTGCCACCATGACCGCTAATGAAATATCAGGATTAGCCGTTACTAAAGCATCACACGTTGGCTCCGTTTGAATGTAATCAGTCACAACTACAACGGCGTTGCCATGTACTTGATTCATAAATTGGGTGTTCGGTAGCGTCGCGCGATTTGCTTTAACTTTCAATGGATCATCACCAACATGGCCCGCGAAGTTAAGAGATTCGTAACTGCCCGAACTAAAACCACCAGTTCGATCAGTGAAAAAATAAGACAACGCAGAGTTCCCTTACTTCATGAAGTCAGGGATGTCGATCTCGTCCTCAGCTACCAATTCTTCAAAAGTGACACGGCGCTTTGGTAGCTCGCTATCTAAATCAAGTGCCACAGCCAATGGATCATTGGCAGAAATAGGATCAGCCACTCCACCCAGCGTTGCAGCATCAAATGATGGTGTTGCCACCTTCTTTGGTTGCCCACCTTCAAAACCTGCTGCAACAACAGTTATACGAATTTCATCACCGAGAGCATCATCGATTGTTGTACCAAAGATGAACTTAGCATTCGGGTGAACTACAGATTGAACTAATTCACATGCCTCATTGACTTCAAACAAACCTAAATCCGATCCACCGGAAACTGAAAGCAATACACCCATAGCGCCATCAATTGATGCCTCTAACAATGGACTAGAGATTGCAAGTTCTGCTGCACGAATTGCACGATTTTCACCACGCGCAGATCCAATTCCCATTAATGCCGATCCTGCACCTGACATGACAGCTTTAACGTCTGCAAAATCTAGATTGATTAATCCGGGTTGTGTAATGATTTCCGAAATTCCTTGGACTCCAGAGAGTAGAACTTGATCTGCGCTCTTGAATGCATCAGCTAAAGTTATTTGGCGATCAGAGATTGCAAGTAATCGATCATTCGGGATAACAATTAAGGTATCGACTTCTTCACGCAATGCTTCGATACCGACATCTGCCTGCTCTGAACGTAACTTCGCTTCGAAAGAAAACGGACGAGTTACAACTCCAATGGTTAACGCACCGATCTCTCGAGCAATTTTTGCAACAACTGGTGCTGCGCCAGTTCCAGTTCCGCCACCTTCACCGGCAGTTACAAAAACCATATCTGCGCCGCGAAGAATCTCTTCAATATCATCTGCATGATCAAGTGCTGCTTCTCGTCCTTTATCGGGATCCATTCCCGCACCAAGTCCGCGAGTTGTCTTGCGACCGATATCAAGTTTTACATCAGCATCACTCATTAGTAAATGTTGTGCATCGGTGTTAATTGCAATGAACTCAACACCTTTTAATCCAACATCAATCATGCGATTGACTGCATTAACTCCACCGCCACCAATACCAACTACTTTGATGACAGCCAAATAATTTTGCGGTGAAGCCACGAGTGTTCCTCCTTTTGAACCTTAAACCTCACCTTGAGAGTTATGGCTCAATGATTTTCAATAAGGTGAACTTAAAGCGCGCAAGGGTGATTATCAAACACCGACATGATTTCTTTAACGTGTCGCAAAACAAATTAATGTGATGATTTTTTATTTTACTATCGGTGCATGTGGTGCCGAAACATCAATTTTAGTTATCTTATTGTTTTCAGGCAGGGCAAGAATTGCTTTATACACCCTCGTTTTTAACTCGTTTTCGCCGTTTATTCCCCACTTAACTTCAAGGATGCGTTCACCTTGTGCCAATTGCAGGTCAAGTGAACCTGAGCCCTGGACCTTGATTAACTGCAATGTTTGGCTTAACTGTGAATCTAGAGAGCTAAGGAGATCAACTGCTTTCAAAGCTGATTCGGCATCGATCGCTTGGATCTGAACAAGGTTAGAAGGCTTGTCACTTTGCAGTTGGAAGCTATTGCCCTCTGCATCAAAAGCTTTCCCGTTGAACATAGCCACGGGGGTCCGATCAAGTATTCGTATGGTTACTCTCCCGCTAATCCAATCTCGCGACACCTCAGCTTTTTTCACCCACGCTAGATTCTCAAACTTAGTTGCAATGACTCGGGGTTGGATTCGAGCTAATTTCTCACCCTCTACAATCCCAGGATTGACAGTCGTTCGTGCGCCTATTATTTCAATTGAACTAATGGTAAACAATGATGAGTAACCCAATGCATACGTTGCGCCAATAACAATTAGAATTGGTAAAGCAATTAATGAAAAGCGTCTTCTCATTTAAGCAAATCGCCTTTGTAAGCCTTCTACGATAATCGGTGCCAGTGAACTTACATCACCTGCGCCAAGTGTCATGATCACATCACCTGGTTGGGCTGATGCAACTACCGAATCTGTTACTTCTATAAAGTTTGGTATGTACTCCCCTTTAGTCATCTTGGAGGTAATGAGTCTGGATGTAACCCCCTCGATTGGCTTCTCACTTGCGGCATATATTTCTAAAACGATTGCGCGATCGGCCATGTCCAGCGCTTCTGAAAATCTTGCCGCAAATGCACGAGTACGTGAGAAACGATGTGGCTGGAATACAACAATTAATCGGCCATCTCCAGCAAACCGGCGGGCAGCATCAAGAGTGACTTGTATTTCAGTTGGATGGTGTCCATAGTCATCGATAACTCGTATCCCATTGACAGTTCCCTTTAATTCAAATCTACGTCCAGTCCCCCGAAACATTCCAAGGCCGGCTAAAAGTTGCGCAGGTGGCATCGCTAACTTCAACCCAGTTGCTAATGCTGATGCTGCATTAAGTAAGTTATGTTGACCGGGAACTTGAAGTTCAATTGTTCCAATCATTTTTCCATGCCAAATTGCTCGCGCCCTAGAGCTCATGGCCAAAAGTTCAATCTGATCTATATGCAGATCAGCTGTTTCACTTAACCCATAGGAAATCTGTTCAAGTCCGGATTGAGATATATCTATTGCCAGCCTCCTAGCGCCCGAATCATCTGCGCAATAAACAAGGAAGCCCTCTTTTTGAATCGTCTCTGCAAAGTCTACAAATGCTTTGTCTACTGCCTCAGGGGTCTCGAAGAAATCAACGTGATCATGCTCGATATTGGTCACTATTGCCGCAAATGGTCGGTACTCAATAAACGATCCATCTGATTCATCTGCCTCTGCAACAAATATTTCGCCCGTCCCGCGGTGGGCATTTGACCCAGAGGCCGTAATGTTTCCACCAATTGCAAATGAAGGATCGGCCGAACAAGCTTGCAAGGCTACGGCTAGCATTGATGAGGTCGTTGTTTTGCCGTGAGTGCCAGCAACTGCAATGCGTTTTGACTCTGACATCAAGATCGATAGGGCGGAGGCGCGAGTCAGCATCTGAAGATGCAACTCTTCGGCACGGATGCGCTCTACATTGTTCGTTGAAATTGCATTCGAATAGACCACTAAATCTGCACCGTCCACATTTTCTGAAGCATGTGAAGTTGATATTTTTGCTCCTAAGGCGATTAGAGCTGAAATTACTGAAGAATCTTTTGTATCTGAACCAGTAACTGTTATTTGATGGGTTAAGGCAATACGAGCCAAACCACTCATGCCGGCACCACCAATGCCAATAAAGTGAATTCGTTTACCAACTAAAGCTGAAAGTGTTGGTTTCATTTCTTCATTGCAAGCTCTGCGAGGGTCAAGATTTTTTCTGCTGCCATAAGGTCTTCTCCGCTGCCAGATATTGGAGATTGTGAAGACTCAGTAATGAGGTTGGCAATGTTTTCTTTGATATACCTTGCATTAAATTGTTTTTGATCAATAACTCTTGCTCTTCCTGCACTAACAAGGCTAGAGGCATTAACTAACTGTTCACCGTTTCCGATTGGCAGAGGCACGAAAAGAGCGTAACGGCCTAGAGCGCGAAATTCACTACAAGTGACCGCGCCACTTCGCCCAATAATTAAATCAGCAGCCAAATATGCATCAGCCATCTGATCTACATATGAAACTGCTTTATAGCCATCAATAGATATCGGCAGTTGATTTAGGCGTCCGACCGAATGGAGAACGTAATATCCATTTTCTTGAAAAACTTTCACGCTCTCGTTGATCACTGAATTTATCGCAACCGAACCTTGTGATCCACCCATAATAAAGATAAATGGAATATTGACTGCGATTCCTAATCGACTCTTTGCTTCGGCGCGTGCCAGTGCCCAATCGTTTTTTGCATTTTCATATGCAGATGCAACATCTGATCTCAATGGAAGTCCAGCCAAAAGTGCCTTAGAAAATCTCCCTTTCTCCACGGGATGAGCAACTACTAAATGTGGAGTGAACACTGATCCAACTTTGTTTGCCCAGCCTGGTTTGGCATTTGCTTCGTGAATAACTATTGGGATTCTCAAACTGCGTGCGGCCAGATATGCGGGTGCACTTACGTACCCACCGAATCCAATCAAGAGTTCAGAATTGGAAAGTATCTTTCGGCAAGTAAGTATTGATGAAAGCAAATCAAAAGGTATTTTTAGCCATGAAAAAGAAGGTCGTCTAGCGATGGAAACTTTTGGAATTATTCGCAACTCAAAGCCGGCCTCTGGAATTAAAGTTGTCTCTAAGCCTTTAGCAGTCCCAATGAATAAACATTCATCCAAAGGATGACTTTTTTTCCATTCACGCGCGACAGCTAAAGCAGGTTGTATGTGACCTGCTGTTCCACCGCCTGCAAAAACTACTGTAGCCATTTATTGCCCGTAGCTTGTAATTCTCGATAAATCACAGGATCACGTCGAGCGGCACCAAGTACAAAACCAATAGCTATATACGTTGCAATGAGCGAAGAGCCACCGTAAGAGAGCAGTGGCAGTGTCACACCAACCACAGGAAGAACGCTAATTGCAGATCCAATATTTAGAACTGTTTGTATCCCAATCCAGCAACCAATTCCCGACGCCACATATCTGACCATAGGATCTTGAGCTCGCATTGCAATCTTAAAAATAGAAAAAAGGAGAATGCTAATCAAAAACAGTGTAGCTAAAGTTCCAAACAGGCCTAACTCTTCGCCAATAACAGAAAATATGAAATCGGTATGTGCTTCGGCAAGATTTCCCCATTTTTGGCGCGAGGCGCCTAGCCCAACACCAAAGAATCCTCCACTAGCCAACCCCAAGAGACTATGTGCCGGTTGCCAACCATAGAGTTTGTACTGATCCTCGGCGAATGGATTTAAAAAAGCGATGAATCTTTGAACTCGATAAGGAGATGTCAGAACAAGAATAGCCAAACTTAGAAAACCAGCGCTTAGTACAACACCAAATACTCGCAGCTGTAGTCCTGAAACCCAAAGGAATCCAACCAGGATAAATCCGAAGACAGATGCGCTTCCTAAATCATTTCCAGCCAAAATTAGAACCATACAAAGAAAGAATGCTGGAGTAATTAAGGCTAAAACATTTGAATGAATTCGACCAGATCGCTCGTGCTTTGCTAGTACATAGCCAGCCCATAAGATCATTAAGAATTTAGCGAATTCACTAGGTTGAATGATGATAAAACCCAGACTCAACCAGTTTTGATTTCCACTTGTTGAATTACCAAAAATTTGAACAAATAAAAGCATCAGAACGGAGACTAAAACTCCACCGCGAGCTATGACTTTCCAATGCAGAAGTGTGATTCTTGAAAGCACCCAGGCCATAGGAATTGAAAAGAGTAAAAAAACTAATTGACGAACTGCAATGGCATAAGTTGAACCTGTATTTCCTAAAGAATCTATCGAGGAGGCTGAAAAAACCATAATCAGACCTAGAAGACTGAGCAACAATGTGCTTCCCACAAGCATGTAATAAAGATTAACTGGTTTTGTAAAGAGGTTTTCTTTTCCTTTAGTTTGCATGCCCCACCAATTTCCTCACAGCTGCAGCAAATCGATCCCCTCTATCTGCATAAGAAACAAACTGATCCATGGATGCGCAAGCCGGGGCCAAAACTACGCTATCTCCTGAAGTGGCAAAGTCTAATGCGTGAGTTACTACTTGCTCCATAAGAGAGTTATCTGCCTTGCCCTTTTCATATCCACTTGGTGTCTCAACTTTCACCCGAGGAATTTCTGGAGCAAATTTTTCTAGAGCGTTCTCAATCGAAACTGAATCTTGACCCATCAATATTGCTGCCTTGATCCGGCCTTTACAGCGTTGAACTAAACTCTCCATGTCAGCACCTTTTGCTAATCCTCCAGCAATCCAAACTACAGATAAATGTGAGTTTAACGATGCGATTGCTGCATGTGGATTTGTTGCTTTCGAATCATCAACCCAGGTTATGGAATCCTTTTCTAAAACTGTTTCTATTCGGTGCCTTCCTGGCCTGAAATCTTGCAAAGCCTTTTGAATTACTGCATGTGGAACGTCAATTGATAAAGCAAGAGCTGCAGCAGCCATAGCATTTGAGACATTGTGAGGAATTGTTGGTTTTACATCGCCGATTTCGCAGATCATCTGAGCCTCCATTGGATCAGAAACAAAACAACGATCAATAATTAACTCTTCCACAACTCCAATTTCTCCAGGTGCCGGAGTATTGAGAGAGAAAAATACTTTACGCCCCTTCCAAGAAGCAGAGCGTGTCATGACTTCACCATCATCGGCATTAAGCACGGCGATCTCACTTTTTTCAAGTAGGGACAATTTTGCTTGCGCATACATCTCAAAACTGCCATGCCAATCGATGTGATCATGTGCAATGTTTAAAATTGCTGAACTATGAAACTGCGCTGTCTTGGCCCAATGCAGTTGAAAGCTTGAAAGTTCTAAAACTAAATATTCAAAGGGATCTGCTTGATCAACAGCATCTATCACAGTCTCTCCCAGGTTGCCGCAGGCTTTAGCATTTAGTCCAGCCGTCTGTAAAATCTTTGCGGCCATTTCTACAGCTGTTGTTTTTCCATTGGTTCCAGTAATTGCTAACCATTTCTGATGTGGGGCAATCTCGCACTTTAACTGCCAAGCCAAATCAACTTCGTTTAAGACTTCTAAATCAGTATTTAACGCCTTAACCAATAATGGGTGGTCTAGTTTCCAACCTGGTGAGACAACAACTGCATCAAAATCTTTGAGCTCTATCCCATTGGTTTTTATGCCTGCATCAGAGTAGTCATCTGCAATTGTGACTTTGCCTCCACGTGATTTAAGGAAACGTTCAACTGAAAGTCCAGTTACGCCCGCTCCCAATATTAGGATCTTTTTGTCGGCTAGATTGGAAGTCATGGATTATTTCGCAACCCACTGCGCATAGAACAATCCCAGACCTAGGGCTACGGACAAACCTGAAATAATCCAGAATCGAATAACGATCGTTATCTCTTCCCATCCCTTTAACTCAAAGTGATGGTGCAATGGCGCCATTCTAAATACTCTTTTGCCTCCACTAATTTTGAAGTAGAAAGTTTGAATCAACACTGACAATGTAATGATTACAAACAGACCACCAAGTGGGATTAGAAGCAACTGAACACGTAGTGTGGCGGCAAAGGCAGCAATGGCACCGCCCAAAGCAAGTGATCCAGTATCACCCATCATGATTTTTGCCGGAGCTGTGTTCCACCAAAGAAAACCTGTACACGCACCTGCAAACGCTGCGGCCAGGACTGCTAAATCAAGTGGATCTCTGACTGCGTAACAGCCAGCTGTTACTTCTGCTCCACAACTTTGACCAAACTGCCAGACTCCGATCAAGACAAAAGCAAGAAAAACCATAATTGCTGCACCAATTGCTAGGCCATCTAAACCATCAGTTAGGTTCACTCCGTTGCTTGCAGACATGACCATCAAAATAATCCAAAGAATTACAACTGTTGTTCCAAGATAAATACTTGTCTCCCGCACACCCGACAAGTACTGCGAAATGGGGGTAAGTGAATACTCATTCATATACTGCAAACCAAGATAGGCAAAACCACCTGCTGCAAGGGCTTGGCCAGTTAATTTGTAACGTCCTTTAAGACCTCTTGAGTTTTGTTTAGAAACCTTTAACCAATCATCAAGAAAACCGATTACTCCTAAGGCAACAACCAGGCCAATAACAAGTAATGCCGACGCCGTAACAGGAGTTAAAGTGACTAAGTGGGAGAAAAGGTAGCCAAGTATGCTTGCAAGAATAAAAATAATTCCACCCATGGTTGGTGTTCCATGTTTTATATGATGAGTGCTTGGTCCGTCATCTCTAATAATCTGCCCAAAACCTTTTTTCTCCAGAATGCGAATTAAAATCCGTGTGCCAAAAAGTGCAAATACTAAAGCAAACGCGCCTGATATGAGGATCTGTCTCAACTTTCAACTCCGCTCTTATCTAGCCAATCACTTTCAATCTTTTGAGCCAGGATTTCAAGGCCTTCAGAACGCGATGCTTTTACCAAAACAACATCTCCTGCTGAGAAATGCTCCGCCAGTAATGCAGCCTCTGCAATGTTTTCAACATGGTGAACGCGCATTGCTCCCATACTTTCGCCATACTCTGGTTGATTAATTGCTACTAAGTGATCGATTCCGATCTCCTGAGCAAGGGTCCCAATTTTTCTGTGGGCAACCGTTGTTGACTCGCCGAGTTCATGCATTTTTCCCAAGAAAGCCCATGAGGCGCCACCTCGTTCCTGCGCGAATAAAGTAAGTGATCGCAACGCCGCAGACATTGATTCAGGGTTTGCATTATAAGCATCATTGATGATGAGAAGCCCAAATACGTCATGGAGCTCCATTCTCCACTTGCTCTTTATTTCAGCTGTAGAAAGTGAACTGGCAATCAACTCAATTGGCAGTTCTAGCGCTGTACCGACCGCCGCCACAGCTAAAGCGTTCGCAATTTGATGCGCACCTACAACTCTCATTCCAACGGCGTCACGGCCTGCTGGTGTGACAAGTTCGAAATGAGGACAACCTTCTCGAATTTCTATGTCAGCAGCACGGACATCCTTATCATCTCCAAAGAAGATCACTCGCCCTTTATGAAGCTTTGCCATTTCTGGTGTGAATGAATCATATGTTCCTAGGACTGCAGTTGAACTTTCATCGAGTGAGGAGATCAACTCAGATTTTGTTTTCGCGATTGCTTCAACTGATCCAAACTCGCCTAAGTGGGCTGAACCAACGGTAAGTACAACACCAATATTTGGCTTCGCAATTAAAGATAAACGTGCAATGTCACCTTTGTGGCGTGCACCCATCTCAAGAATACAAAATCTCGTTCTTTCATCACACTCAAGCAACGTAATTGGAAGGCCTAAATCATTATTAAATGATCCGATCGGTGAAACTGTAGGCCCAACGGCTGCCAGCATGTGTGAGAGTAAATCCTTGGTGCTTGTTTTTCCCTGTGAACCGGTAATTCCAATAACAATTAAATTTTCTAAACGCGTGCGAACGAATGTTGCTAATGTGGACAAAGCAAGTACAACATCTTTTACAACTATGCATGGACCATCAATGCGTTTAGTCGTCAGTGACAGTACGGAGCCAGCGCGATATGCATCTGCTGCAAAATCATGTCCATCAAAGTGCTCTCCTTTAAGCGCCAGGAAAATTGATCCAGGTATCGCTTTTCTCGAGTCAAATACTGGTGCTTTTGAAACTAAAAGGTCCTTGTCGCAGTAAATCTCTCCACCGAGTAAGAGAGCGATCTCTCCTGCAGTTAAAGTAATCATTTTTTGTCCTCGATTGCCCGAGCTAACTCAATGCGATCATCGAAGGGAAGAACTGCTCCATTTATTTCCTGTCCTTTTTCATGTCCCTTGCCCAGCACAATGACAAGATCACCATCTTTGGCTTCATCTACAGCGGCTTTAATTGCCTGAGTTCTATCCTCTATCACAGCGCTAGGTTCATTAATATCTAAACCTAGAACCATCTGAACCAAAATATCCTTTGGTTTCTCGCTTCTAGGATTATCACTTGTAAAGATTGATACATCCGCGCCTTCGTGAAGTGCCTTGCCCATGAGTTGGCGTTTTGAAGAATCTCTATCTCCCCCACAGCCTAGAACCGCAATCACTCGACCATCTGTAATTTCGTGAGCTGTCTCCAATACTCTTGAAACCGCATCCGGTGAGTGTGCGTAGTCGACCATCGCAATAAAGTTTTGCCCAAGTGCAACGGCTTCTAGTCGTCCAGTTGCACCAGAGAGTGTTGGAAGAATTGCTGATATATCGAGTGGGTCAATTCCGCTCTCAACAGCTAGAGCTACAGCCATAAGAAGGTTGTCGTAGTTATATCCACCGTAAAGACGGACTTTTCCCTCAATCAGAATTCCACCTGTGCCGCGTATTGCAACCTGTGCGCCAATGTAATCACGAGAAATCTTTGTGTAATGCCAATTGGCAGTCGTATTTAATCGCGAGAGAGTCACTATAGGCAGCTGAGTTTGCTCTGCCAGCTTTACACCATATTCATTATCAATGTTTATCACAGCAAGATCGGCATACTCGAAAGAAAAAAGTTTTGCCTTTTCTGCAAAGTAATTTTCCATATTTTTATGGAAATCCAAATGATCTTGTGAAAGATTCGTAAATCCAACAACTGCAAAATGGCTTCCTCGAATTCGCTCAAGTGCCATGGCGTGGCTCGAAACTTCCATTACTAAATTGCGCATGTGTCGCTCGCGCATTACAGCTGACAAAGCCTGTATCTCACTACTTTCAGGAGTGGTTCGCACGCTTTCTATTGCTTCTGAACCAATGAGGGTTTCAACCGTTCCAATCAGTCCACTTTCGCGACCGGCCCCAGTCATAATTTGATGTAGCAAAGTTGTAACTGTGGTCTTTCCATTTGTTCCAGTCACACCAACGCTATACAAATCTCGCATTGGTTCCCTGTAAAACCATGCACTCACCACTCCGGCAGCACGTCTTGGATTATTTGAAATGATCACTGGCAAGCCCTTAATTTTTGATGCTCCCAGAGAATCACTTAAGACAGCTACGGCGCCTTTGGCAATTGCATCGGGTGCAAAATCTGCTCCATGAAAATTCTCTCCGGGCAGGGCAATAAAGAGATCTCCGGGCTGAATATGCTTACTTGATTGAGATAATCCGCTTACTTGAATTGAAGAATCGCCAATGATTTCACCATCGATCAGTGAGCGGATCGACTCTAGGCTAACCTCGAAGGTCTCAATTGGTCTTAACACGTAGAACCTTATTATGAGCAAGTAACTGTGCTTCATTGAGGGCAACTTTTTTTATTTTTGTCTGACTTGGTGCAACTCCTTGCGACTGCAAGACAAAAGACATTACTTCTCTAAATACTGGACCACCAAGTGCGCCGCCCCAGTGCATACCTTTTGGATCTTGAATAGTTACATTAATGACATATGCTGGTTTATCAGCCGGAGCAAAACCAATAAATGAAGCTGTATACCCGCGATAACAACCACAAGTGTCATCAATTCGCTGGGCTGTACCAGTTTTACCAGCTACTCGATAGCCATCAATAGCAGCCGATGGCGCTGTTCCATGTGCAGAGACAACTGTTTCCATCATCATTCTCATCTGCTTGGCTGTTGTAGCACTTACTACTCGAACTGCCTTTTGCTTCTCAGTTGGTGTGTAATTTCCACTTGAATCACTTGTACCGGCAATAACCGTTGGCGGAACTCTCACTCCATCATTTGCAATCGTGGCAAAGATACTTGTTGCTTGCATAGTGTTCAGTGAGTAGCCCTGTCCAAAAGCTACTGTAGGCGCTGTGGTTCCAGACCATTGGTTAACTTCCAAAAGTTTTCCTCGTGATTCACCCGGTAATCCCGCTCCAGTTTTAACGCCAACTCCGAATTTAGTTAAGTAGTCATACAAACTTTGATTAGAAATCATCTCGCCAATCAAAATTGACCCCGTATTGCTTGAAACTGCCAAAATCCCTGATGCGGTTAATCGTTGAGTTGGATGGGGCTCGTGATCACTAAAGACCTTATCTGCACGCTTTAATTTATAGGGAACTGTAAAAACGCTATCTGGGGTGATCTTTTTCTCTTCAAGGGCAGCGGCCAAAGTCATGATTTTTCCGGTTGAGCCTGGTTCATAAATATCTTGAACGGATGGATTTCGCATCGCTACTAATGAAACTTTTTTAGTGTTATTTGGATCAAAAGTTGGAGCAGTTGCATGTGCCAAAATGTGTCCAGTCTTTGGATCCATTACGATCACTGTTCCACTTAATGCATTTGATGACTTAACCGCTTTGGCAATTGCCTTAGATGCCACCCATTGAATATCTCTATCAACAGTAAGTCGCACAGATGTGCCTACCTGCGCCGGAATGATTTCAGACTGTGAGCCGGGAATCTCGGCTTTGAAACCATTTGCATATGAGTACTTTCCATTAACTCCAGATATCTTCGAGTTCATGCTCGATTCAAGGCCAGTGGCACCAATACCTTCGTGGTTTACAAAACCTACAAGAGATGCGATTAACTCCCCAGATGGATACTCGCGAACATAACTTCGCTCAGGATAGAAACCAATAATTCGCTCAGAACTTACTGGTTCAAACTTTGCGTTATAGGCAGCGATTGCTTCGGTTAATTTCAGCCAAGTATCTGGTTTTGCATTTCGGGAGACCATGCTCCATTTTTTTGTCCCCGTCAGCGCAATCTCTACATCTGCTTCGGGTAAACCAAGTATGGGTGCTGCGAGCTTTGCAACTTTAGCTGGATTTAGAATTTGAGTTTGATCAACAACAATGCTGATCGCAGCCACGCTACGGGCAAATGCCACACCATGTATGTCAGTTATATCTCCCCGGGGGGCCTGCAATGTGCTCACTTTTTCCATCTCACTAAATGCTTTCGAGCGATAATCACTCGCCTGAATGGCTTGAATCTGAATTAATCGAACTCCAAACAAGAAAATAATCAAAGCCATAAACAAAACTAGTGCTCTTATTCTCGAATGCGCCAAGTTAAAGTTACCCATTTTTTAGCACACCTTTTTCAAGGCTGGAATTCAGATCTAAATAGTTTGGAACTTTTGAAGGCTTCATGCCAAGTTCGGCCGCTTTTTGTGCAAGAGCTTCAGGAGAGGAGATTTCGTCAATCGTCCGAGCAATTGCCTCTCGCTGATCGCTGACTAATTTCGCTTCAGCTTTTAACTCTGAAAGCTTAAATGCATCTTGTGCCAACAATGTGTTGATGAAGAGTAAAAACATTAAGCCAACGACACCCACCATAGTGACGAAAACTGCAAAGTATCTGCGATCGGCTTGTTTACCAGCAGTTGGCTCTGGGACGAGTTTGAGTGCAACTTCGGCGCTCTTTTCGGCCAGAATTTTTCTTGATCGTGTGACTGCAGGTGCAAGTGAGGTAAGTGCCATTACGCAGCCACTCTTTCTATGGCGCGCAACCGCACTGACTGTGATCGTGAATTCTCTTCTACTTCAACATCTGTTGGCCCTTGGCTACCTCTAAACACCAAAGCAAACTTTGCTGCAAATTCTGGTAACTCCACTGGTAGCTCTCGAGGGGTACCAGAGGTGCTGGCTGATACAAAAATCTCCTTAACAATTCGATCTTCAAGAGATTGAAAGGACATCACAACAAGCCTTGCTCCAACATTGAGGATTTCAAGTGCAACTGGAAGAGCGCGAGTGATGCTGCCCAGTTCATCATTTGTCTCAATGCGAAGGGCCTGAAAAGTTCGTTTAGCTGGATTGCCACCTGTGCGACGAGTTGCCGCTGGAATCGCGTCCTTGACCAATGCAGCCAGTTGGGCAGTTGAATTCATCGGTGCTATTTCTCGAGCTCTTACAATTGATTCAACAATTCGGGTAGCAAATTTTTCTTCACCGTACGTTCTTAAAATGCGTACTAACTGACCAGGCTCATATGTATTGACAATTTCTGCTGCAGTCAACGATTGTCTGCGGTCCATTCGCATATCCAGGGGCGCATCTTGAGAGTATGAAAATCCTCGTTCTGATTGATCAAGCTGCATTGAGGATGTTCCAAGATCAAATAAAGCACCATCAATTTTCTTAAACCCAAAATCTTTTACAACGTCGCCAATCGCATCAAAACTTTGATGGGCCGTAAGTAGTCGATCGCCAAATTGAGAAAGTCTGGTTGAAGCTTTTGTGATTGCATCCATATCTCGGTCAATTGCAATTACCGTTAACTGCGGAAACTTCTGAAGTAATGCCTCGGAATGTCCGCCCAATCCTAAAGTTGCATCAACCACAACAGGATTTTTTGATGAGGCAATTGCGGGAGACAGAAGTTCAATGCAACGGTCACGCATTACAGATATGTGTTCATTATCGATACTCACTTGTCCCCCTTTCCTAAGTAACTCCCGCTTTATTTCTTTACAACTGTTCTCATCTCTGGTCACTGCCGGCCGACGGATCTGAAGTTGTAACGGCACCGGGGAAGGGGTGTCGCTACTTTCGAAGGGTCGGCAGTGGCCACAAATGAGAGTTAGAACAAACCTGGAAAGACCTCCTCTGATACTTCTGCGAAACTCTTTTCACGATCTGCTAAATATTCATTCCAAGAATTTGAATCCCAAATTTCAACTCTTGTATTTGCGCCAATAACAACGCAATCTTTTTCTAATCCTGCATATGTTCGAAGAGCTTGAGGAATCGTTACTCGACCTTGGCGATCAGGAATTTCATCGTGCGCACCGGCAAACATCACACGGCTGTAATCACGTGCTGACTTTGCAGTTACTGGTGCTTGTTTAAGGGTTTGTGTAATTTCAGAAAACTCTTGTGAAGGAAATACATAAAGACAACGTTCTTGCCCTTTTGTTATTACTAAACCTGCAGAAAGCTCTTCGCGAAATTTCGCTGGAAGAATCAGGCGTCCTTTTTCATCTAAACGGGGTTCGTGGGTGCCAAGAAACATCGCTGCCCACCTACTTCCCCTAGATCAAGCTCGGCCAAAAACCAGGCTCAACTGCCTGTGTAATTCCCCACTTTACTCCACTTTTCCCCTTTTTCAACCACCTTTCGCCACAATTAACCCATTTACCCCCGCCTGCACCCCGCAGGAGTTTGGGCATAAAAAAACCCTCCAAAAGGAGGGTCAGATTCAGGAGTAATGGGCAGATCTTCGCCCTTACTTAGGAGACTTATTGGTTATTGCGCTCGTCCCAGCGCTGGTCCCAGCGCTTATCCATGCGATCACGCAATTTTGATGTGCTTTTGGAAGTCTTTGGGCCGTTGGAGTTCTTAGACAGTGACTTCACCTTGCCAGAGGCTGAAAAACTAGAAATCACAGTGATAACCCCGGTCAAAGCGATGAGAAAGCCGACTATGCCGATGGGGGCGGTTTTACTAATTACTCCCGCTAACACCGTTACCAATCCAACTAGCAAGAGAGCTACTCCCTTAATTATCCGATTTTTGGAAGGAGATAGCGGTGATGCAGAAAGTGCCGATACCAGGCGTGGATCCTCGGTTAAGAGGGCAGCCTCCATCTCTTCTAGAAGGCGCTTTTCACGATCAGATAGTGACACCTGCTCAGAATAGAACAGATTTGCCTGACTCGCTACTCCTCTTGTTCATCGCCGGAATCAATGAGTCGAGCGGGGCGTACCGAGCCTGGGCCAAAGCGCTCACGGGCTTTATCTACGGCGCCTTCAGCCTCCCGCCAGCCCTTTTCTCTTTCGCCAAGCATCAGTTGCACAGGTGCGCCTTCAGTTAAATTCTCCAAACTAACTCCCACCAACCGAAGACGAGCGTGATCAATTCCAAGGGCTTCATAAATCGTCTTCACAACTTCATAGACCTCATGTGTTCCATCAATTGGAAGGGGTAAAGTTTTTGATCGATTAATTGTTGTGAAATCTCCGAAACGAACTTTAATGCTAATCGTCTTTGCAAATAATCCTTTATCTCGAAGCCTAGAAGTTGCGCGCTCGCACAGTTTTAAAAACTCGCGCAAGATCTCTTCTGGATTATCTAGATCAGTTGGAAAAGTTTCTGCCGCACTAATACTTTTTTCGCCGTCATGTGGCGCAACATCTCGATAATCCCTTCCCCAAGAAAGCTCATGCAATGTTGCTCCAGATGCTTGCCCAACAGCACGTATGAGAGTTGTTCGGGGCAACTTGGCAATATCTTCAATTATCCGAAGTCCTAAGCGCTCTAGAATTTCAGCAGTTTTTGGACCAACACCCCACATCGCCGAGATTGGAAGTGGGTGCAGAAAATCTAAAATCTGCTCTGGCGCAATTTCCAGCATTCCATTTGGTTTGCAATGTGTCGATGCTAATTTAGCAATGAACTTTGATGGAGCGATTCCAACAGAACACGTTATACCTTCTTGGCTTTCTACTTTTGCTCGAATTGCAGTTGCAATCTCACGACCAGTTCCTAATAATCGCTTAGCGCCAGTAACGTCTAAAAAGGCCTCATCAACTGAGACTGGTTCAACGTTTGGAGTAAAGCTCTCAAAAATCTCCATGATGTTTAGAGAAACTTCTTGATACCTGGCCATATCTACTGGTAAAAAAACTGCATGTGGGGCTAATCGACGTGCTTGACTCACAGGCATTGCTGAATGAATTCCAAATTTGCGCGCCTCATAATTTGCTGCCGAGACCACTCCCCGTGTTCCCATCCCAATTACTACTGCTTTGCCTTTTAACGCAGGATTATCGCGCTCTGCAACTGATGCAAAGAATGCATCCATGTCTACGTGAAGAATTGTGGCCTGTGTTGGCCCATCAACTGCACTCATATTACGAGCGTACTTTGTTTAGTGTTCCAACTTTCGTAGGCGGCGCGCAGGTCCCATACCCCAGTGGCTCTTATAGATATGCCTCTGGCCCCAGTTCGGCGAGTTACGCCCCTAACTAGCAATAAAGATGTTGAGTACAAAACATTGGCGTACTCTCCCTGAACATCGGTAAAGAAAGTTGAATCACTACATCCATAACCATCATCTAAGGTTAAAAAAATAACTCTCTTGCCAGATCGAACCGGTGGTGTCTGCATCGCCACTTTAATGCCTGCCACTAAGACTGATGACTGAGAACGCTGCTTGAGCAGATCACTAGAGCGAACGGCCCCAATTGAATTAAGAAATTCTCCATAGAATTCAATCAAATGTCGTGACATATCTATTCCAAGGCGATCAACTTCATACTTAACGCTTTCTGCCGAAGACATATCCGGTAGACCGCTGCTAGTAAGTTCAGGGGGCGCAAAGTTTAAATTCATCTGCGCACCTGAAACCGTTGCTGCTGGTGATTTTTGCAGATCTGAAAAATGCAATAGCAAGTCCCGGCGATTAACATCAGGATGTAGTCGGTCAAATGCTCCCGTAAGGATCATGCTTTCAATAACTGGTGTGCTAGCTCCTGATCGGTGCACGAAATCAGCTAAATCAATATATGGCCGAGCAGCAATAATCGATGTGATTTCGCTATCGCTAATCCGAGCAATAGTTGAGAGCGCAATACGAATTGCATTTCCGTGATCTTCAACGCGATAAACCGCATCTGATGCATTGGCATCAAGAGGTGCGATAGTAAGTCCCATTTGTCGGGCTTCATCAACGATTAAACGTTTGGGATACATCCCTGGATCATGAGTTAATACTCCAGCAAGAAATGCCGCTGGGTAGTGCCGTTTAAGCCAGGCTGATTGGTAAGTAGGCAAAGCAAAAGCTGCAGCGTGCGCTTTACAGAAACCAAAGGATGCAAAAGCGCGCAGTACATCCCAAATTTTATGAATGATCGCAAGCTCATACCCTTTGGCTGTTGCTGCAGGGAAAAACCAATCACATACTTCTTGTTGGCCATCTCTATCGCCCAGCGATCTACGTTTCTCATCGGCTGTTGCTAATGATGCTCCAGTCATTGTGGCAATGATCTGAATAACTTGTTCATGAAAGACAACAACACCTTCGGTACTAGCCAAAATCTCATACAGGTCAGGGTGGATGATCTGTGCGGGCGCCCATCCGTGGCGGGCTTTAAGAAATGGCGTGATCATGTCGCTTTTAACTGGGCCGGGTCTAAATAAAGAAATATCAATAATCAAATCAGTGAAATTAGAGGGTGCAAGTTTTCCAACTAATTCGCGTTGGCCAGGACTTTCTACTTGAAAAATTCCTAACGTGCGAGTTGATTGAATGAGTTCATAGGTTGCCAGATCATCAAGTGGCACTAAATCAATATCAATTTTTTCTTTATGAACCCGCTCAATCTCTTTAACTGAATAAGCAATCGTTGACTGCATTCTGACTCCTAATACATCGAGCTTGAGTAGGCCAACTGCTTCAACACCATCTTTATCAAAGGCAACCATGGGATATCCACCAGCACTGGCCATTAGCGGTGCGCGATCTAGAAAACCACCATCAGATAAAACGATCGCACAGGGATGCATCGCCAAATGTCGCGGTAGACCATCAAGTCGTTGTGCTATCTCAATAGTTGCAGCCATAAGAGGTGCGGAGATATTGAGTCTTCGAAGTTCAGGTAGTGACTCGATAGCTTTAGATATGTTGCGCGCCCTGATATGTGGCATAGATTTTGCAAGCATGTCGATCTCCATGCCAGGTAGACCTAAAGCTGCACCTGCATCACGAATAGCATGTCGGGCGCGATAGGTATCAACCATTGCAACAACGGCGCATCGAGATTGATTATTTGCTACATCCCAGTTGTTATCACCGTAGCGTTTAAAAACCATGTCATAGATCTCAAGACGTCTATCGGACTCAACATCAATGTCAATATCTGGCAAGGCTTTGCGCAGCGGGGAGCAAAAACGCTCCATGAGTAAGCCGTGCTGCATGGGATCTACATTTGATATCCCAAGTAGATGACAGATCAATGAACCTGCACCACTGCCTCGGGCAGCAACTCGGATACCGGCATCGTTGGCCATTGCTGCAATATCTGCAACAGTTAAAAAATATGATTCATAGCCAAGTGTTGCAACTACTGCTAACTCATCATCTAAACGGGCCCGTGCCTTTTTAATAGCATCGTTTTTGCTGTATCTGCGATTGATCCCAGCTTCGCTACGAGTGCGCAGTAGAGCGCGCATCTCTTGTGCATTTGCAGCGCCCACTACATGAGGCTCAGGTAAATGCGCTCCCCCTAAACCAATATCTCTGTGAGGCGATAAGAGAGCACGTTCTGCCCATTGGCGAGTTGTTTTAAGTAACGCCCGCGGAGTTGATTCCCCAGCAGCGCGTGCAACTTCGCTAGCTAGATAGATCATTTCATCACTAGATTTCAAAAATCCTTCGGCATTGCGACGTTCAAGATGGCGCTCATGTAAGGGCACTAATTGGCGGGCGCAATCCAAGACATCAGCTACTGGTCCATCTGTTCTATCTAACATTCGTACTGCATTAGTAATAACTGCATCAATATCATTATCACGAGCAAAAACTAGGGATCTAGCAGCGTGCTCGGTAGATCGAGGGCCCTTACCGGCGATTAAATGTGAAACACATTCGACTGCACTACTGGCAAATAAATCTCGGGTTTGATTAAAAATAGAGAGAGCTTGATCAAAGCGATGTGCCTGTATCGCATTACTCATTGGGGATTCAGGTCCATGTAGTGCATAGACATTGGTGCTGTAATTACTAAAACGCTGTAAAAAATCTAGAGTCAGAAATGGCTTACGAGTATCACTTGTCATCGCTAGTGATGTCATCAATCTGCACAGCGAGCGCCATCCGCCATCGCCGTGGGCAAGTAATGTAATCCGGCCCTTAACCCCACCTAACTCGATTGCAGAGTTGACTCCAATAATCGGTGCAACGCCATACTCAACACAGCTTTGAGCAAATTCAATGGCACCTGCTAAACCATCGCGGTCAGTTAAGGCCAGTGCAGGCATTTCAAAATGTGCAGCTCGCTCTACTAAATTACTGGGTCGAGTTGTTCCGTACTTTAGTGAGTAGGCGCTAGCAACATTAAGGTGAATAAAACTCATACGCTACGAATAATCCATTGACCTGTTAATTCATCACGTTCGAGTTCAAAGGTCGTTAAGGATCCAATAGGTGCAGCCTCTACTCGCCATAGTGCACGGGCTTGATCATCAGGGCGGTATTTGCCATCACTAATGCGATTCCACCATCCCCCGGCTTCACACCATCTAGAAAGCACTGCATGTATGCGAAAACGCCTGCCCCTGAAGGTAAATTCAATGGGAGTTGTTGCCCCATCTATAGTTACATCGGCTGAAGGATTGATCTGTGGAGCTGACATTTTCTGCGGGTACCTTTCACGGCTGTGGGTAATCGGTTGAGTATTAGGAAATTCGAACAGATGTTCGAAAAATAGTCCTTTCCACTGACAAATAGCAAGCCCTCAGGGGTGTCAGATGCAATAAATAGTTGAAACTTCAATTACTATTGCCGTAATTAATCTACTTAAGGAGTCTCATGGACATCGTTCTCGTAATCGCCCGCGTGCTTTTCGCGCTGATCTTTATCAGCTCAGGGGTATCGCACCTGACCAAACTGGAAGCTATGACTGGATATGCCAAGTACAAGAAAGTTCCAGCAGCAAAGTTTAGTGTGGTCCTATCAGGTCTGATGATCCTTGTTGGTGGGCTCTACATCGCATTTGGTGTTTATGCCGACCTTGGTGGACTTCTCATCGCGCTGTTTCTTCTCCCAACAGCATTTTTGATGCACGCATTCTGGAAAGAAACTGATCCAACGGCAAAGCAAAATGAATCAATCGGTTTCTTTAAAGATCTTTCATTAGCAGGTGCTGCACTGATTATCTTTGTTCTAGTTTCAACAGGAACAGATTTTGGTCCATCAATTACAGGTGCGTTCTTTAACCTCTAGTTTCTAGAAATTCACTTCAAAAGGTCCGTCGGTTAATTACTGACGGGCCTTTTGCATCCATCATTGCTCCATGGAAATCATCGCTGGTCTTGTAGCTGGCTGCTTTATAGGTGCCATTCTTGGATTTGTAGGCGCCGGTGGTGCGATGCTTACCGTTCCCATTCTTATATATTTCTTTGACTTCACACCACAGTCTGCAACTACAGCAGCGTTAGCTGTGGTCTTACTTGCTGCTGGTTCAGGAGTAATCCCGAAGCTCAAAAAAAATGATGTTCTGATTAAAGAAGCCTTAGTCATCTGGGGCCTAGGTCTTGTAACAAATATTGCTAGCTCGCTTATCGCCTACAAACTCTCTGACAACTTCATTACAACTGGTTTTTCAATTGTTATGTTGTTGGCTGGGGCATCGATGCTGATAAAACCAGTATCTGGAACAGAGAAGAAAGTTCCAATTATCTGGCTCATTTTGATCTCACTCATTATTGGATGCATAACAGGTTTCTTTGGAATTGGTGGAGGCTTTCTGGCTATTCCTATTTTGGTTCTGTTTTTCAAAAATACTCCTGCTAAAGCCGCAGGTACTTCCCTGGCAATTATCTCTCTTAACTCACTTACAGCCTTTCTTGGCCACTTCCAAGGCTGGAGTTCTGTTGATTGGACTGTTCCCATCTCAATGGCAATTGCCGCAGTTGTCGTCGCCCGTTTAGCTTCTATAAAAAGTGTAGATGTGAAGCCTGAAATACTGCGCTATGGCTTTGTCCTCTTGCTCTTCTCGATATCAATTTTTACTCTCGCAGAAACCTGGATTCTTGCTCCTTGATTGTGTGGGAACTCCAAATATAAGTTGTTAAAGTTGATGCATGGAAGGCGTGATCGAAAAAGCTGCAGTCAAACGAGTCATTGCTGCTTTAAAGGACCATGGAATCAATGGACAAGTTCACATTCTCTCTGAAAGTGCACGTACTGCCCAAGAGGCAGCTGATGCCTTAGGGGTTGAAGTTGGTCAGATCGCATCATCGCTAATCTTCCAGCTTCTAGATGGCTCACCTTTATTGATAATCACAAGTGGGCGACATCGAGTAGATACTGATTTAGTTGCGCGCACTTTAGGAGTAGAAACACTCACTCGAGTTGATGCTAACTATGTGAAGGAAAAATCAGGTTTTTCTATTGGAGGAGTTGCCCCACTTGGTTGGATTTCGCCAGCAACAATTCTGATTGATCAAGCTCTCAATGACTATGAAATTGTGTGGGCTGCAGCTGGCCATCCTCATGCTGTTTACCCAACCTCTTTTAATGAGTTGGTTGCCTGCACGGGGGCAAAACCGATGGTTGTAGGGTCTTAATGGTCATCGCTTATTTCTGGAGAATTAAACCCTCAAGAATTCCTTTCGCACTTGCCTCCATGGCTTTAAATCGCATTCTTCTTTTTTGGGACAAAAATGTTGGATTCCATAAATCTCTTGGAGTGGGCAAAGGTGAAACCTTTACTCCCCGAGATGCTGATCCATTGAGTTGGGGATTAATTGCAGTAGTGGAAGATATTGAAACTTTCGATCGTTCTCCTGTGATTTCACTGTGGCGCAAAAATAGTGTGAGTGAATTTCGAGCAGTGCTTTCTCCAATCTCCTCGCACGGTAAGTGGGCCAGAAAAGATCCCTTTGGTAGTGAATTAGAGAATGCAGATGCAAGGGATTCAATGAATGCATGGAATGGGCAAGTTGTTGCAATCACACGTGCTCGGATTAAATGGCATCAGAATTTTCGATTTTGGCGATCAGTGCCACCAGTGACTATCTCATTAAAATCTGCAGAAGGATTGGTTAGTGCGATCGGTATTGGGGAGGCCCCAATTGGATTGCAAGGTACTTTTTCACTGTGGGAATCTGCGACAGCCGTGAGAGATTTTGCATACCGTGGGCAAGCCCATCAAAAGGCAATCGCAGATACTGCGCGCTACAACTGGTATGCCGAAGAGCTTTTTGCCAGATTTGCAGTACTTGAGCAACGGGGTTTGATCAAGTAGGTAGAGATTTATAGGGCAGAATTATCCCTATGTCTATGCGCCAATTCACTCCAAGAAAATTTGTGCGACGCAGTACCTCACCTTTTTTGACGCTTCCAATCTTTTTATTCCTCGGACTGACAATTGCAATGCAGATTGCATATCCCCTTGTCGATGGATTCGCTTTAGATTTCATAACAGTTGCATCTGTTTACACAGCGGCAACTGCAATGTTCCTACATGGTTTTGCTGTCTATGGAGCTAGATATGGATTTACTCTCCTTGTTATTGCACTCTTGTTTGGATTTTGGATTGAACAACTGGGTGTAACAACTGGGTGGCCTTTCGGCGACTACGTTTATTCAGATACTTTGGGACCTAAAGTCATTGATGTTCCTTTGGTTGTTCCTTTTGCATGGTTGATGATTGCTCACCCATGTCTAATAGCTGCTCGACGCATCGCAAAGTCTTGGGTGTTTTTATATGGAGCAACTCTCATGTGTGCATGGGATTTGTTTCTAGATCCACTGATGGTCAGTGCGGGCCGATGGACATGGCAGGTAACTGGTGCACATGTTCCATTTCAACCAGAGATTCCTCTTTCAAATACCTTTGGTTGGTTGCTCTCTGGAATGGCATTAATGTCTCTACTTCACTTCTTTACACCTCGCGATCGTCGCAAAAATAGTGGCTCTTTAATTCCCGCTGACATACTTTTATTCTGGACTCTTTTCTCTGGCGTTGTGGGAAATCTCTTTTTCTTTGGCCGGCCCGGAATAGCTATGTTCTCTGGTTTGATTCTAGGAATACTTCTTGTTCCGTATTTTTTCAATCGATGGATCGGAAGGCCGTAAATCTTTAATTCACTGCTCTACATTTTGCCTCTTGGGTTACTGGCTATGACATTTATTAATTTTTTTCTCATTCGAAGCCCTCATACTGTTGGCGATCAAATTGCAGGAGTACTAGTCCCCCTGCGCAATGAAGCAGAAAATATTAAAGATTTGATTGCAACTTTGTCTCAACAAGTAGGAGATTTTCACTTTTATCTTTTGGATGACAACTCCGAAGATCTCACTTATGAACTGCTAAAACAATACACAGCAGGTGACTCTCGATTTAGAGTCATAAAGGGCGCCCCACTGCAAGAGGGATGGATAGGCAAGACATGGGCGCTCCAACAGTTATTTGATCAATCAAATGAAGAATTTATAGTGTCAATTGATGCAGATGTTCGGCTAACTCCTGATGCCATCGCTAGATCAGTGTCAACATTGAAATCAACTTCACTTGATTTCATCTCACCCTACCCACGCCAGATTGCACTCTCTTTTGGTGAGCGCATGATTCAACCTTTACTGCAATGGTCATGGTTATCAACGGTACCTCTTCGAGTCGCTGAAAAATCTTCACGCCCTTCAATGGCAATTGCCAATGGGCAGTTCTTTGTTGTTCGCCGAATAGCCCTTGAAAAAATAGGCGGTTACAAAACCATAAAAAACGCGGTCATCGACGATGTTTTCTTAGCTCGTGAACTGATTCGAAGTGGTTTTCATGGTGGAGTAATCAATGGGGCATCTATTGCCCAATGCCGAATGTATGCATCATGGAGCCTCATTAAATCTGGTTATGGAAAATCTCTCAACAAAGCCTTCGGCAGTATCGTTGGAGCATCTTTTGTTGTTCTATTTTTGTTTCTCACAAGTATCCTTCCATTCCTTTTGTCGTTGTTTGGAAGTTTCTACGGCTGGCTTGGATACGTTTTGATCGTTTTCTCTCGAATGCTAAGTGCGATCAAGACACAAGGCAGAATTGTTGACAGTTTTCTGCACCCAATCTCTGCTGCCCTACTCATTTATTTGATTATCCATTCATTTAAAGCTCGAAGTAGCATCACCTGGAAAGGTCGCACAGTATGAAAATTGTTGTCATAGGTGCAGGAATGGGTGGAATGACTTCGGCTGCTCGACTAGCTCGCGGCGGCCACGAGGTTGCACTTTATGAAGCCAGTGATCAAGTTGGTGGTAAATGCAGAACCGAATGGATCGGTCGGGTTGCATTTGATACAGGCCCCTCGCTTTTAACTCTGCCGGCTGTCTACAAAGATTTCTTTCAAAGGACTGGAAAACCTATGGGGTTGGTTTGTCCAATAGAAACAGTAAACCCAGCATTTGATTATCGATTTGCAGATGAGTCAAGAGTTAAGTTTGCAAACCTGTCTCGTAAAGAAACACTTGATGCAATCGCAGAATGTTTTGGTGAGCAAGCATCCGGCCAATGGGATCAAATAATGCGACGTGCGGAGGCAATGTGGGATGTTAGTCGGGGGCCATTTGTTGAGTCGGAATTAAAGTCGCCTCTGTCATTGCTCAAACGCATAACCTTTTTTAGAGATCTCCTGATCATTGCGCCATGGAAATCATTGCGTAAACATGCAGATGAAATTCTTAAAGATCAACATTTGCGATTCATAATGGATCGTTATGCCACCTATAGTGGATCTGATCCGCGAAGAGCACCTGCAGTTTTGTCCACGATCGCCTTTGTTGAAGAGAGTTTTGGCGCCTGGCATGTTAAAGGTGGGCTAGGAAATCTGGCTGTTCAGGTTCACGAAAGAGCAAAAGATGTTGGAGTAACTTTTCATCTAAATTCTCCTGTTGCGCAGATCAATACAGTAAATGGAAAGGCAACAGGAATTATTTTAGCAAGTGGAGAAAGGGTTGATGCAGATGCAGTGATCGCAAATGCTGATGCATCTTTGGTGTACAACAAGCTGATATCTGGCAACAATCGAGTTCTTAAGCAAGTGCGTAGAAACATCGCAAAAGCTGATGTCTCCGTGGCTGGATTCTCTTTACTTCTAGGAATGCGAAAAGATGTAAATGATGGCATGAATCACCACACAGTTTTGTTTCCAAAAGATTACGATGCTGAGTTTGATGCGATTTTCAAGGAAAGAAAGCCTGTTGCAAGACCAACTATTTATATTTGTGCTCCAAAGGATCCATTAATGAGTAAGGATGAGAATCTAGAGGGCTGGTTTGTACTTGTTAACGCACCCACCCATGGAAGCTTTGATTGGAGCGATGAGGATTTCAATCAAAAATATGCCAATCAGATCATTGATCAAATTGAGGAACAGGGAATTGCAATCCGATCTCGTTTAGAGACAATGACTGTCCGCACCCCTGCGGATCTGGAATCCCAAGTTCTTGCTCCAGGGGGTGCCATATATGGGACATCAAGTAATGGAGCGCGAGCAGCATTTCTTCGTGCAAAAAATCGTTCCCCAATTAAGGGACTGTATCTAGTTGGGGGCTCTGCCCATCCTGGTGGTGGACTTCCCCTAGTTGGAATTAGCGCAGATTTAGTTAGTCAAGCAATTGGCTTCGAGCGAAAACTACGACACTAACAAAACTATAAATTTGAACAATTAAGAAAGCTATTGATAGCCAGAAAATTCCTGGAAGATTAACGTAATTGATTACCAATGCAATAAAAAGAAAACTGGCTCGAATGGGTCTTTCGGCTGGCGTTACCACACCTAAATCACTTACTCCCAGGGATTTGAGCTTTGCACGCGCATATTCCTGAAAAGAGGCGATACTCCATAAAATTATAGGAATCCACGCAGGAACACCGATTGCATAAAGAGCATAGAACCAAAAAGCTTCGCTAATTCGATCTGCTACAGCATCAAGGGTTGCTCCCCAATCACTTTCTCGCTGTTGAAAGATTGCAACACTTCCATCAATTCCATCGCAAAACAGTGAAAAAACAAGAAAGAAAATGGCCCAAACTGTTTGTGAAGTAATTGCAGTTGCCAATGCTCCGAGCAGGCCCAACAACGTCAATACATTTGGGGAGATTCGAAGAAGTGTGCAAACCAGTCCAAATCGATATGAAATATTCAACCATGCGCCAACGATGCCATCTATCTTTGCATCACTGTGCAAAGCACTCCACCTAAGTTTAAACTCCTGCTTACTTAGCATTATTAATCCTTCGATAAATCTCAACTGTCGCAGTTGAGCTATTCATAGTGTAAAAATGTAATCCAGGAGCACCAGCTTCCAACAGTTCTTTGCATAGTTTTGTGGCAATTTCTACACCCAGTTCTCTAACTGCTTGAGGATCAGACTCAACCTCTGCAAACGCTTTGGCAATCTCAACTGGAATTGGCGTTCCCCCAAGCTCTGCCATTCGATGCAGAAGCTTCACATTAGTAACCGGCAAAATTCCGGGAATGATTGTGAGGGCGGAACCTCGCTTTGCAAGGTGTTCGATGAGATTGCTATAAACCTTTACATCAAAGAAGAATTGAGTTGTTGCAAAAGTTGCACCCAGTTTTTCTTTTCTAATGAGCACATCGATATCTTTTTCAAAATCTCCTCCCGAACTTGGATGTCCATCTGGGAAGGCTGCAACACCTATTCTAAATCCACCGCATTCATTTGCTAATTCAACAAGCTCATCAGCATGAGTAAATCCATTTTCAGTTGGTATCCAAGGCGCTAAAGGCCCGCCAACTGGATCACCACGAAGTGCCAGAATGCTAGTAATTTTGGCATCTTTGTAACTGTTTAAAATCTCTAGTAACTCTTCACGCGTTGATCCAACGCAAGTAATGTGCGCCACTGTAGGAATACCGGTGCGGTCTGTAATCTCACGGGCAATACGAATAGAACGATCCCTTGTTGACCCACCAGCTCCATAGGTAACGGATACAAAATCAGGAGCAATAGATTTAAGCCCCTCTATTGCACGCCACAATCTTTCCTCCCCCTCTAAGTCTTTGGGAGGAAAGAATTCAAATGAATAGGATGTGCCAAGTACCACTGAGTGAGGGTACCGTTATCACGTGAATTCAGCGCCAAAAACGAGCCTGCTTGCCGTTCGTACTTCCGTCGAAGAAGAGCTTGGAATATTTCTAAGCCGTGAAGGCGCCTATCTGCAAGATATCTCACCAGACCTAACCCTCGTTTGTAGTTCTTTAACATCTTTTCTACTTGAAGGGGGTAAACGTCTTCGCCCTCTTTTTGCATATGCAGGATTCATAGCTGCCGGTGGAACTGTTGAGAAATCTACATTAAAAGCGATAGCAAGTTTGGAACTTCTACAAGCATGTGCGCTGATACACGATGACTTAATGGATGCATCTGATACCCGCCGTGGAAAACCATCGATTCATCGTCACTTTGAATCTATTCACGTGCAGGATCGACTTGAAGGTTTTGCCCCACAATATGGAGTATCTGCAGCAGTTCTACTTGGAGACCTGGCGCTTGTTTGGTCTGATCAAATGCTTAACTCGGCTGGATTAACTCCTGATCAGTTTGCAAGAACTATTTCTTATTACAATGAAATGCGCGTTGAATTAATGGCAGGACAGTTTTTAGATATTCACGAACAAACACAAAAAAGTTCAAGCTTTGATCGCTCAATGAAGATTGCGCGATATAAATCTGGAAAATACACAATTGAACGGCCACTCCACCTTGGGGCGGCAATGGCTGCTTCAATAAATCAAAAGAGGATCTCTGCACTCTCTGAATATGGACTGCCTCTTGGAGAAGCATTTCAACTTCGTGACGACCTATTAGGTGTCTACGGAGATGCCTCTGTCACTGGAAAGCCAACCGGGGATGACTTGCGTGAGGGTAAAAAAACCGTTTTGATCGCCCTTTCCCGTGAAACTCAAACTCCATCTCAATCCCAGACCTTTGAAAAATACTTTGGACAACCAGATTTGAATTCAGAGGGCGTAACCGCCCTTCAGCAGATAATCTTGGACTCTGGAGCAAAAGATAAGTTAGAAAAGTTGATTGAAGAATTAACTGAAAAATCCATTGCGGCAATAGCCTCACCAGAATTTTCAGAAGTGGGTCAACAACTATTAACTGAACTTGCCCATATCGCCACAAAGAGGAGTAATTAATGCCTGCTCGCGTTAAAGGACCTACAGATCATGTTGTTGTGGTCGGAGCTGGTTTGGCTGGGCTCAGTGCCGCACTACGTTTAGCAGGTGCCGGTCGTAAAGTCACAGTGATAGAGCGAGAATCTGTTCCCGGCGGCCGTAATGGTTTACTGAAAAAAGATGGTTACTCTTTTGATACAGGTCCCTCTGTTTTAACTATGCCATCTTTGATTCAAGATGCTTTTAGTAGCGTCGGTGAAGACATGAAGGATTGGCTTGAACTTATGCCAGTCTCACCGCTCTACCGTGCTTTTTATGCTGACGGATCACAGTTAGATATTCATGCAAATACTGCTCAAATGGAAGCTGAGATTGCAGAAAAAATTAGTCCTGAAGAAGCTGCAGGATATGCAAGATATGTAGATTTCGTAACTAAGTTATACAAGTACGAGATGAATGATTTCATTGATAGAAATATCGACTCTCCTCTTAATCTATTAACTCCAAATCTGGCTCGCCTCATTGCGCTGGGTGGTTTTAGGCGCCTGTCTCCAAAAGTTAATCAGTTTATGAATGATCCCCGGCTGCAGCGGGTGTATTCATTTCAAGCAATGTATGCAGGTGTTAGTCCTCAACAAGCGCTTGCGATTTATGCCGTCATTGCATATATGGATTCAGTAAACGGAGTTTTCTTCCCTAAGGGCGGTATGCACGCTGTTCCACGTGCGATGGCAGCAGCAGCTGAAAAACACGGTGTCGTGTTTAAATACAGCACCACGGTTTCAAAGATTGATGTCGTTAACTCTCGCGCAAAGGCCGTGATTACAGAAGATGGTCAAAGAATTGAATGTGATGCCGTAATTTTAAATCCTGATCTACCCGTTGCTTGGCGTGATTTATTGGGAAAGACTCCACTTTCAGTAAAGCGTCTTAACTACTCTCCTTCTTGTGTAACGATGCTGGTTGGATCTTCACGAGAATACGATTTTGCAGCCCACCACAATATTCACTTTGGTCAGCAGTGGGATGGAATATTTGATGAGCTAATTAAGAAAAAGGTTTTGATGAGTGATCCAAGTCTTTTGGTGACATTACCTTCAAAAGATGATCCAACCTTGGCTCCCCCTGGCAAGCATTCTTATTACGTACTATTTCCAACACCCAATTTAACTGCCAACATAGATTGGAAGAAGCAAGCAAAGCCATATCGCGATCACATGGTTGAAACTATGGAAAAGCGTGGATACACAGGATTTGGTGATGCAATTGAAACTGAAGTGCTAACAACTCCATTGGATTGGCGGTCTCAAGGAATGGAAGCAGGCGCTCCTTTTGCAAGTGCCCATACTTTTTTTCAAACGGGTCCATTTAGACCTCGCAATATTGCTGCTGGAATTGAAAATGTTGTATTTGCCGGTTCTGGAACACAACCAGGTGTTGGTGTTCCGATGGTATTGATTTCAGGTCGCTTAGCAGCTGAACGCATTGTGGGTCCGGTTAAATAAGTGGATGAGTTAACCGCTGCGGGAATCATCGATCCCGATCTGCGTGCTTCCTATGCCGAGTGCAAAAGACTCAATGCTCTTCACGGAAAAACATACTTTCTTGCAACTCTTTTACTACCCAAGGCCAAAAGGCCCTTTGTTCACGCTCTTTACGGCTTTGCCCGTTATGCCGATGAAATCGTGGACGACTTAGCATCACAGTTATCTGTCCAAGAAAAAGCCAAAGAGTTAAACACATGGGGTAGCAAAGTTTTATCAGATTTAAAGATAGGTAATAGTCAAGATGCTGTCGGTCGAGCTCTGATAGATACCGTCAATAGGTTTGATATCCCGCATGAATACTTTGAAGCATTTTTACATTCAATGGAAATGGATTTAACTGTTCAAGAGTATGAAACCTATGAAGATTTGATGGAGTATGTCTATGGATCGGCAGCCGTTATCGGATTACAAATGGTGCCGATACTAGGTCCCTTGCACGCTGATGCTTATGAATCGGCAAAAACATTAGGCATTGCGTTTCAATTAGCCAATTTCATTCGGGACGTAGGGGAAGATTTAGATAGATCACGTGTCTATCTACCTAAAAAAGAGTTAGAACAATTTGGAGTAGATCGCAAAATGCTTGAAGCAAGGATTCTTACTCCAGAAATAGTTGAAGCCCTTAAGTTTCAAATTGCTAGAGTAAAGAGATTGCAAGAGCAGGCTGCGCCAGGAATCCAACTATTGGAGCCATCTAGTCGTCCATGTATCCAAGCGGCAAGTACTTTGTACTGTGGAATTGTCGAAGAGGTAGAAAAGATTAATTACGATATTTTCAACAAACGTGCCAAAACTTCAACTGGAAGAAGATTGCGTGTGGCTAGTGCTGCTTATCTGAAGCGCCTAGCCTTATCCAATTAACTAAAACGCCTACAACCAGCCCAAAACCAAAAAGTAAGTCCTCAACTGGGGCAGATGCTATTCGAAGTCCCAATATTGCATCGGGGCTATACATCACGATATTTCGAGAAGTTAGCCACCAGTTTGTAAGAAGCTGAAAACCCACAATTATTGCGTAAGAAGTCCAAAAAACTTTCCGCTTAAGTAAGCCGGTTTTGATAACGTAGAGATCAAGGATTATGACAATTACAACAGCACTGATCGCTAACTGCGTATAGGTCATTTGTATACCTGCCAATGTTTTTTCACTGTTCGCACTGCTTCTATTGTTAATATCGCAGCCAATGGAACTACGGTAAAGAACAAGTACTCTTCCAGCGGAATACCAAAGGGTCCAAAAATCCCCAGAATCTGATTTCTATCGAAGAACCAATGCCCTTGATGGATTGCATAGGCATCCCAGGTAATAAAGATTAAAGAGACTGGAAGAATTGCCTTGATTGCCCTTTTATATCTTTTCAAAACCTTTACTTTAAGTACAAACTCAAGCCAAATGGAGCCACATACTGTGAATGCAATCATGGCAAGATAACCGAACTTAAGCACGAGATAACGCTACTATATGAAAACGGGAGCCACCACGGCTGAGAGGGTCTGAAATTCAGACCGACCGTTAGACCGATCCGGTAATGCGGATATGGAAAGGAAAATCACAATGTCATCTATTTTATTTACTGCCTGGGGATACGAAGTCTCTATCTTGGAATTTATAGCAGCTATTACCTCATTTGTTGGAGTTTGGCTGGGAACAACCGGAAAGCGAATTACATGGCCATGGTGGGCCACCGGAAGCATCTTGTATGCAGTCTTTTTCTACCAAGTCGAACTCTTTGCAAGTGCCGCGCTTCAAATAATTTTTATTGTTGCCGCCATTTATGGCTGGCGCGGATGGGGACCAAAGGGCGCCAAGCCAGGAGTGTTATCTACCAGAAAACGTCTTTACATAGGTGTTGGAGTTATAGCATCGGTTGCAGTTTTATCTCCAGTGCTATCTGGCATTGGAGCAGCAGCAACCTGGTCAGATGCCTTCATTCTTGTTGGCAGTTTATTTGCCCAAGTAATGATGATTTACGAAAAATTTGAGGCATGGTTTCTTTGGCTCATCATCAATATTGTTGGAAGCACGCAGTACTTGCTCTTGGGATACTGGTTTACTGCGATGTTGTATGTAGTGTTTACAGCTGTAGCAATTATTGGTTGGCGACGTTGGCAACGTGCTCTTAGCAATTGATGGCCCTGCAGGATCGGGTAAAACAACGTTGGCTGCAAAACTTCAAAGTGAGTACCAACCAACCTTGACAGTTCAAGTTATTCATATGGATGATCTCTATAACGGGTGGGAACATGCCTTATCCGAAGAGCTTACTTTGAAGCTTTCAGAAATTGTTCAAGCACATAAAGCTGGCAAGGATTTCTACATAAAAAGATTCAATTGGATCACGATGGAATATGGTGAAGCGGAGTTAATCCAATCAACAAAGGTTCTTATTCTCGAAGGTGTTGGTGCTGCGCAAAAAATAGTCAGAGATGCAGGTGCAAAGACTTATTGGATTGAAACACCGCCAGAAATCGGGCTACAACGCGTGTTAGATCGAGATGGATACCACCTGAGAGATTTAATGCTCATTTGGCAGAGCTATCAAGATGTGCACTTTAAGGTGGATAAAACAGCCGAAAACTGTGATGTGAAACTTACTTCATAGTCCCTTTGGGCGCGCCAGATGAGGACCTACCACTCAGGTTCCATAAAATCGCCACATGTCTGATCTGACCGGTGAACTCATTGACGGTCGCTATCAATTATTGCGTCAGGTAGCCAATGGTGGCATGGCAGCTATTTATGAGGCGATCGATACTCGATTAGATCGTAAAGTTGCAGTAAAGATTATGCACTCACATCTGGCACAAGATGATTCCTACGTTTCACGTTTTATTCGCGAAGCAAAAGCAGCAGCTGCACTTTCCCATCCCAACATCGTGGCTGTCCAAGATCAAGGCTGGAACCAAAATGGTGTCCCTGCTGTCTTTTTAGTTATGGAACTTATAGAAGGTCACACTTTACGAGAGTATTTGAATGAACGCGGAAGATTCGAGATTAAAGATGCAATGAACTACTTAACTCCAATTCTGAGTGCATTATCTGCAGCTCACGCATTAGGCATTGTTCACCGTGATGTTAAGCCAGAAAATATAATGATTTCAAATGAGGGACGAGTTAAAGTTGCTGATTTTGGTTTAGCAAGAGGTGAAATTATTGGCTCAACAATGACAGCTGAATCCAGTGTGATTTTAGGAAGCGTCTCATATCTTTCTCCAGAACAGGTCCAAAGGGGAATCGCTGATTCTCGAAGTGATGTATATGCGGCAGGAATTGTTGCCTACGAAATGTTAATTGGTGATAAACCTTTCACTGCCGACTCCCCCATTCAGATTGCTTATATGCATGTTAATGAAGAAGTTCCTCGCCTTCGCAGTAAGCGCAAAGAGATTCCGAAGGCACTGGATGACTTAATTGCCCGAGCAACTTCAAAAAACCCAGACGATCGACCCCGCACTGCATCTGAGTTTTTGGATGAACTCGCGCAAATACAAGTTGATTTAGATCCGAAGAAAAATCAAATGTCACTTGGTTTAGACCTGCCCGTTGAACCAATTCGTGAGAAAACCCAAAAGAAAGAAGCTCTTAAGTCTGAACCGGTAGTTGAAGAAGAAAAAATAGAGACCACTCGTCAATTGAGGCGGAAAGAAGAAAAGAAAAAAAGAGCAAGTAAGCGTGTGCGCAGAAATCGTAAGGTTGCTTTAATTCTTGCAGTCGCAGTTGGTGTGGCAGGTTGGTGGAGTTTGGTTGGTCCAGGATCACAAGTGGTAGTTCCATCGACAGTCGGAGCAACATATGATGAAGCAGTATCTATTCTGCAGCCGCTGGGACTTACAGCCACAGTACTCGAAAGCAGATTCGATGAAGAAATTGCAAAAGGTAGCGTTATCGAATCAAACCCAGCCGGTGGTGGAAAAGTTCAGGCCAATGGCAGCGTTAGTTTTATCCTTTCCAAGGGACCTGAGCGATACACGATTCCTAAAACAACAGGATTAACTGTTTCAGCCGCCCAAAATGCCATCTTGAAATATCCAATAGAACTTCTCCCAATAAAAGAAGTCTTTAGCAGTGAAATCCCCAAAGGCTTTGTGATCGAAACAATTCCGCAGTCAGGAACATCAGTAAAACGAGATGCTCAAATTGAAGTGATTGTCTCTAAAGGAATTGAGCAAATTGCTTTGGCCTCATATCTTGGCAAAAGCGGAGAGCAAGCCCTTAATGAATTAACCGAAGCTGGTTTTGATGTCCAACCAACATATGCATACAGCGAGAGTGTTTTAGAGCTTGCAGTCATTTCACAAAGCCCCGCCGGTGGTTCGGCAATAAATAAAGGTGCAAAAGTTTCTATCGTTATTTCAAAGGGTCCTCGCTATACCTTTATTCCAGAAACCATTATTGCCATGGAATCTGTTGCAGCTCAAAATCTCCTGAAATCTCTTGGTCTAAAGCCAAAGGTAGTTTCGACAGGAAAAAATAAGGTCAAGTACGTTATATCTGTCTCTCCTGGTAAGAAAACAAAAGTTGAACGTGGCAGCACAGTAACGATTAAAGTACAGTAGATGAATGTCTAAGCCTGCTAAAAAGCCACGAATAGGTGCGCATACTCCTACAACTGGCGGAATGGCTAAGCGTTCTATTGATTACGCCCAAGAAATTGGCGCAGAGGCGATTCAAGTCTTTGCTTCAAGTCCTCGAATGTGGGCAATGCCTGCAGCAAAACCTGAACTTGATGAAGCATTTAAAATCAAAGCAACAGGAATGGACCTTGAAACATATGTGCATGCACCATTTCTTATCAACTTAGGTTCTCCAACAGTTTCAACTTATGAAAACTCATTAGCTTCAACTGCGTATTCACTTAAAAGAGGCTACGAAATCGGTGCACTCGGAGTTGTGATTCATACTGGCTCAGCAGTTGATGTTACCTATGTTGATCAGGCATGGAAACAGATTCATGAGGGCATGATGCCAATTCTCAATGCGTTAGATGACTCATCACCATTTCTATTACTTGAACCCACTGCCGGACAAGGTCAATCATTAGTCAAGAAATTAGATGATTTAGAAATGTACCTCAAGGCACTTGAATACCACCCTAAAGTTGGAATCTGTTTAGATACATGTCATGTATTTGCTGCTGGCCACGATATTGCTACCAAAGGTGGAATGACTGCAACTATCGATCTTTTAGTAGAAATTGCTGGCATCGAGCGGTTTAAACTTGTCCACGCAAATGATTCCATGGATGTGTGCGGGGCATTAAAGGATAGACATCAAAATATTGGTGATGGACATATTGGAATAGAGCCATTCAAAGAGCTACTAAAGCACCCAGCAGTAGCAAACGCACCGCTTATTCTGGAAACACCTGGCTTAGAGCCAGCACATAAAAAAGAAGTGGCACTTCTCAAGAAACTGCGCGGATGATGACTGCGCGCCATCAGCTTCAATTAAAGCTTGCCCCATGGGCCCTACTTGGGGTCGCAGCGGCTTGGGGTCTTGCATTTGTAGTAATGAAAGATGCAATTGAGCGACAGAGTGTTAATAATTTTCTATTCACTCGCTTTTCTTTAGCAGTTCTGGTCATGATCGCAATTAGACCTCAGGTCCTTCGCAAGATCAACAAGGAACTGCTTTCGCGCGCAGGATTGGCTGGAATCTTTTTAGGCTTTGGATATATCTTTCAAACTCTAGGACTTGAGCGAACTGGTGCTGCAATCACAGGTTTTATTACTGGCTTATATGTTGTGGTTACTCCACTTTTGGCATCGGTAATTCTAAATGAGCGAATTAGTAAATTTGTATGGTTCTGCATCTTCATAGCAACAATAGGGCTAGCTTTGTTATCGGTACAAGGTTTTTCTGTTGGATTTGGTGAGATGCTCGTTCTCATCAGTGCAATATTTTTTGCCGCTCATATCATCGCTCTTAGTAAATGGTCATCAGGTCGAGATGTCTATGCGATGACCGTTGTTCAACTAACAGTCTGCGCATTGATGGCGGGTATCGCTTCCATCCCCGAGGGATATGCCCCTCCACCAGATAGTGGTGTTTGGGCTGTTGTTGTATTTACGGCAGTCTTTGCTACTGCTGGAGCTTTCATTATCCAGACTTGGTCTCAAGCTCACATTAGCGCAACAAAAGTTGCTGTGATCCTAACAATGGAAGTTGTCTTTGCTGCATTATTTGCCGTCATATTTGGCGGTGAGGTTTTAACGCTTCAAGTTTTACTTGGAGGTTTATTGGTTCTTCTTGCGATGTATTTGATCGTTCTTAGAGAGAATAAATAGATCTAGATCATTCACCAAAATTAGTTTATCTTTGTTTCTAGAGAAAACCCTCATGCGTTAAAAGCCATCTCTTTTTTTCAACTCCATATGCATAGTTTCCTAACGCACCACCTGTTTTCACAATACGATGACATGGAACAATCAACATGATCGCATTGTTTGCACATGCTGTGCCGGCTGCACGCACGGCATTTGGTGATCCTGCTTTGGCAGCAAGCTCAGAATAGGTCCAAGTTTTGCCAACGGTTATTCTTCGCATCGCTTTCCATGCTGATTGAGAGAACGATGCCCCTGGTTGTCGCACTTGAATTCCATTGAGCGCTGTTAAGTCTCCATCAAAGTAGTCCTGTATCAATTCAGAGATGACAGGAATTGATTTAACAGTTTTTGAATCCTTGCCAGCAGAAAGATCTGCAACCGTTGAAAGATTGGCACCAATTAGAATTTGATCATCAGCCAAAAGATTGAGAACTCCGATGGGAGTCTTGTGAGATGAAATTAGAAAAGGCACACGCCTAAGTTAGCGATCGCGCAACATTTCAGCAACTAAAAATGCAAGCTCTAATGATTGGGAGTGGTTGAGTCGAGGATCGCAAGCAGTCTCATAGCGTGATGCCAAATCATCGTGTGAAATCTCTTCTCCCCCGCCAACACACTCCGTAACATCATCTCCTGTTAGTTCAATATGTACCCCACCAGGATGAGTTCCGAGTGCTTTATGAACTTCAAAAAATCCCTTTACTTCATCCATAACATCATCAAAACTTCGAGTTTTGTATCCAGTTGGTGCTTCGTAGGTATTTCCATGCATGGGATCACAGACCCACAAAACTTTCGCTCCAGATTTTGTAACCCCGTCTACTAGAGCAGGTAGTACTTCGCGGATCTTGCCCGCTCCCATTCGAGTTATAAATGTAATTCGGCCTGGTTCGCGATTTGGATCTAACTTATCAATTAACGCCAGAGCATCTTCGACAGTTGACTTTGGACCTAATTTGATTCCGATTGGATTTCGAACCTTAGAGGCGAAATCAACATGTGCACCATCTAATTGACGAGTGCGCTCCCCAATCCATATGAAATGGCCCGAAACATCGTATGCGTCACCAGTGCGCGAGTCGATACGAGTTAATGCCTTTTCATACTCCATGATCAATGCTTCATGACTTGAAAAGAAATCTACAGACTTAAAACTCTCTGGATCTACTCCAGCAGATTTCATAAAGGAAAGCGCCCGACCAATTTCATTTGCCATCTGCTCGTAACGGTCACCGACTTTAGAGTCACGAATAAATCCTTTATTCCACTCGTGAACTTGGCGAAGGTCTGCAAATCCACCTTGAGTAAATGCACGCACCAAATTAAGAGTTGCAGCCGATGTGTTGTAAACACGTACTAAGCGTTGAGGATCTGGAGTGCGTGAAGCTTCTGTGAATTCAATGTCATTTACAGCATCCCCACGATAGGCAGGAAGTGTGACATCACCGCGTGTTTCAAAATCACTGGAGCGAGGCTTTGCAAACTGTCCAGCCATTCGCCCCACTTTGATTACTGGAAGACTGGAGTAATACTGCAGTACCGCTGCCATCTGTAAAATTGTTTTTATTCGATTTCGAATTGAATCTGCAGTTGCCGCCACAAAAGTTTCAGCGCAATCTCCACCTTGTAACCAAAAACCTTTCCCTTCTGCGGCCAATGCAATGCGCGCTTTTAAATCATCACACTCACCAGCAAAAACCAGTGGAGGTAGTGATTGAAGTTGGGCTACCGCAGATTTGATCGCAGGACCTTCTGGACCGCCAGGCCACTGTGGCTGTTGAGCCGCTACTAGGCCAGGTGTAAAGAGATTTTCTAAGTTTGCGCTCATTGGGAAAGTGTAGAGAATGACTAGTTAACTGCGCAGGGCAATTAACCGAAGAATATCTCTGACTCCTTATACAACTCTAGAGGAACTAATTTGAGTTTCTCAGTGGCAGATACCAGTGGAACGCGGACAATATCAGTGCCATGGAGTGCAACCATTTTGCCCCAGTCACCCTCATGAGCGGCAGTTATCGCATGCAATCCAAATCGAGTAGCAAGCACTCGGTCGAAGGCACTCGGTGATCCACCACGCTGAATGTGGCCCAAGACAGATGTCCGAGCTTCCTTTCCGGTTCGTTTCTCGATCTCTTGTGCAAGCCAGTCACCAATTCCAGACAACTTTACATGGCCAAATGAATCTAGGGTTTGATCCTTAGTAACCATGTCTCCATCTTGTGGAATCGCACCCTCTGCAATAACGATGATCGGTGCATAGTGCGACTTAAATCGAGACTCTACCCATTCACATACTTTTTCAATTGAAAACTTTTGTTCTGGAATCAAAATACATGATGCTCCCCCGGCAAGACCGGCATGAAGTGCGATCCATCCAGCATGGCGACCCATTACTTCAACAATTAATGCTCGGTGGTGTGATTCGGCAGTTGTGTGTAAACGATCAATCGCCTCAACTGCAATATTGACCGATGTATCAAAACCAAATGTGTAATCAGTGTTATTGAGGTCGTTATCAATTGTCTTTGGAACGCCAATAACCTTCACACCGAGGGCATCTAGCTTTGTTGCCACACCAAGAGTATCTTCGCCACCGATTGCAATTAAGGCATCGATTCCGGTTTTTTCAAGGTTTTCCTTAATGCGCTCAACGCCACCTTCAATTTTAAATGGATTGGTTCGTGATGAACCAAGAATTGTTCCTCCGCGGGGCAAAATTCCTCGAGTAGTCTCAAGACTTAAAGGCATTGTTAAACCTTCTAAGGGTCCTTTCCAACCATCACGAAAACCTACAAACTCGTGACCATACTCTTTGACACCTTTTCGAACTACTGCACGAATTACAGCATTTAGTCCGGGGCAATCTCCGCCGCCAGTTAGCACACCAATACGCATTTGAAACTCCAAGAACATGCTTGATTTTATGTAGCTAAATCATGCTACCTGTCGTCAACACTGACTGGGACAGTCTAGCCTTGACCCATGGCCAAACGACAACTCAAGGGTGAATTACTCCGGCAGGGTCGGGCTAGCCACCTAGATGGCACTGAGGTCGATTCAGTTCATTTGTTGAAGGGATTGAATACCGCGATTTTGAAAGTAGGCGCCAGAAAAGCTACTTCAGCAATTTCTATTTCTGGTCAACAACTGACATGGAAAAATGCCTACCTTCTAAGGAATATACGAAGCAATGGTAATCACTAAGTGAGTCGCAAATCTTTATTTTATTTTCTACTTGTTGGATTCTTATGGGGAATTCCATATTTGCTCATGAAAGTTGCAGTAGAAGAGATACCACCTTCTGCAATCGTTGCTGGACGAACATTAATTGGTGCAGCAATTCTTATTCCTGTTGCTCTCTACAGAAAAACTTTCAAAGGCGCCGTACTTGGATTTAAATATGTTGCCTTTTATGCACTGCTAGAGATGATTGGCCCTTGGATTCTTATTTCTACAGCCCAAAAGAAGATTGATTCAGGGCTAGCCGGTTTGCTCATCTCAACTGTGCCAATATTTGCCGCAATTATTACTTCTCTGCGAGGCGACCATTCAGTTTGGCAGTTCAAACGGATGTTTGGGATTGTCGTTGGATTCATTGGCTTGATAGCTGTTGTTGGAATTGAAAGTTTCTCGGGAAATAGCCATCCTGCATCAATTGCAATGATGATTCTTGCCGCTATGGGGTATTCCTACGCAATCATTATGGTCACAACTAACTTGCCATTAGTAGATGGAATTGCGATCAACGGTTTAGCGATGGCAATTACTTCGATCTTTTGGGCCCCTCTTGCAATTGCACAATGGCCAGCGCAGGTTTCGCTCAAGCCTGCACTGTCCTTGATTGCACTGGGAGTTCTCTGCACCGCTCTTGCATTTCTAATCTTTTTCAAACTTCTCGTTGAGATTGGTCCAGCACGAGGATCTCTAGTTACTTATCTCAATACTTCTGTCGCAGTAGTTCTAGGTGTAATTGTGTTGGATGAACCAATAACAATCGGCTTGATCGTAGGACTCCCATTAGTACTTATTGGATCATATTTGGCGAGCAAGAAGAGTCAATCAGCTCTTGTCGCCAAACCCTAAACGTTCAAGAAGTTTTGGATCCTTCTGCCATTCTTTTGAGACTTTAATATGAAGTCCAAGAAAAATCTTCGCATGAAGCGTGCGTTCTATATCGGCGCGGGCTCGAATACCTATTTCCTTTAACCTAGAGCCTTGATGGCCCAATAAAATCGCACGTTGTGTGTCTCGCTCAACGTGAACGGTTGCGTGGATGTCATAAAAGGGCCTTGAACCCTTTTCTTCTCGTTCACCAAATTCATCAATTGTCACAACAATCGAATGAGGAAGTTCTTCGCGGACATCTTGTAGCGCGGCCTCTCTTATGAGTTCACAAATCAAAGTTTCAATATTCTGATCGCTATTGGTGCCTTCTGGATAATAGGCAGGTCCTTCTGGCAAATTCTTCCCAATTAACTCATTGAGTAATTCAACTTGGTCATGAATGGCCGCCGAAACAGGAATGATCTCATCCCAAGTAAAACCTTGAGCAATTTCCATAATCCCAAGTAAGCGAGCCGCTAATTTTTCCTTTGAAATCAAATCTGTCTTAGTGACAACTGCAAACTTCTTTGCCTTACGGTGTTTTGCAATTTCTTGAGCAATAAAGATATCCCCTGCACCAGAAGTTTCATCAGCAGGGATGCACATAAGAACAATATCTACCGAGTCCATGCTCTGATCAACGACTTGATTTAGTCTCTGCCCAAGTAGAGTTTTTGGTTTATGTACTCCCGGTGTGTCAACTAGAACTGCTTGATAATCAGGATGATGAACTATTCCTCTAATTGCTGATCTGGTTGTATTTGGATGGTGTGATGTGATTGCAATTTTGCTACCAACAAGTGCGTTAATCAAAGTAGATTTTCCAACATTTGGGCGGCCAACAATTGCCACAAACCCTGATCGAAAACCACTCATACTTCTATTCTCTCACTGTTTACCCTGAGTGAACTCCAACAAACTCCACGGCATCGGCGACCGAAGTGACTATTTCGGCGCAGCGTTCTCCAATTAATCGATGGCAACCCTCACTAGTTGGTGAATTAATTGGACCTGGAATGGCCATAACTGGTCTAAATATCTCTGCTGCATCCCTTGCAGTACGCAACGAACCACTCCTGAAAGCAGCTTCGACAACCAAGGTAGCTTTTGAAAGCGCAGCAATTAATCGATTGCGTGTTAAAAATCTATTGGGTAATGCTCTTTGTCCTGGCAAGAACTCACTTACTATCGCTCCGCTCTCACAGATCTCTGAAAACAATCTGGCATTTCCGGCTGGATAGTTAACGTCTACCCCACATGCAATGACTGCAATTGTTACTCCCTCGGCAATTAAGGCTCCCTTGTGCGCATATGAGTCGATCCCATATGCACCTCCACTTACCACTGCCCATTCGCGATCAACGAAACCGGTAGCAAAATCACCGGCTATTCGAGCGCCATAACTTGTTGGATTTCGAGTTCCAACGATTGCAAGTGAAGGAATTTTCAATGCATGAACATCGCCTTTGACCACAAGTGCAATCGGTGGATTAGCTAGATCGTTTAACTGCTCCGGCCAATCTAAATCTTGTGGTGTTAATAGCTGAGCGCCATGATTGGATATTAACTCGAGAATTTTCTCACCTGAAGTCAACTGAAGCGCAGAGACTAACTTCTCATGCTTAATCGGGCCGTATTCACCTTTAATCAGTTTCTCATGGACATCGAGTGCACCCAACTTAAAGATTTCTTGAGACCAGAATTTATGTCCTGATTCAATTACGCTAAATAGAGCTGCACGAGCCATCAAATCATTCATAGTGAGTAACAATAATTACTCACTTCGCAACCCAAGCGCCGATTCGAATTACTTGTGGATGAGCGCTGCTATGTTTGAAAAAGAAGTTCGGTGATGTGGGGTTGGGCCATGTTTTTCAAGAGCTTTGGTGTGTCCGGCCGTGATGTATCCCTTATGTCCTGCAAATCCATACTCTGGAAACTCTAAATCAAGTTCTCTCATCATTCGATCCCTCGTAACTTTTGCGATAATTGAAGCAGCGCTAATTGAAACAACAACTTGATCTCCTTTCCACACAGCCAAGTTAGGAACTCCTAATCCTTCAATGGCATACCCATCAGTTAAAACATATTCTGGCTCTACGTTTAAACCCAGTACTGCTCGGCGCATTCCATCTAAGTTGGCAGCATGCACGCCTCGCGAATCAACCTCTTCAGATGGGACTACTACGATGCTAATTGCCTTCGCGCAGTTTTGAATAAGATCAAATATCGTTTCACGTTTACTCTCTGACAACTCTTTTGAATCACGAATAGGTGCTAATTCAGGTGCAAAGGGATCGTGTAAAACAACTGATGCGATTACTAAAGGACCAGCACATGCACCGCGGCCTGCTTCATCTACTCCTGCAATCGGAGCGATGCCTGCCGCAGTGAGCAGCTGCTCGATAACCTTCAATTGCTACTTCGTGACGTCTATTTTTGGAACATACGTAATGTTTTTGAAGGGCCAAATAACAGCCACTACTCGACCTGAAACCGTTTTTAAGGGAACGAATCCACTGTTGATATCGTCTTGGTGATATCTAGAATCGGCACTTGCCCCGCGGTGATCACCCATTACCCATAATTTTCCTTCAGGAACTTTCACATCAAATTTCATATCCGATGGAGCATCTCCCCCATAGATATAAGGCTCTGTAACTTCTACGCCATTGATTGAGAGCTTGCCGCTATCAGCGCAACAAACTATTCGATCTCCAGCCACTCCTACTACTCGCTTCACCAAATACTGCTTTGCAGGATTTGGGAGAACTCCCACTGTTACAAGAAGGCTTTTGGCCTTAGAAGTTAGAGAGTTACTTGAGTTTTCTAAGTTCTCTGGAAGCCAGTTATTAGGATCACGAAAAACAACGATATCTCCGCGCTCTATATTGTCAGAAATAAATGGGACTTTATTGACCGCAACTCGATCTTGAACCTGCAATGTGTTTTCCATTGATCCAGAAGGTATATAGAAAAACTGAACAAGAAAGCTCTTAATAAACAGAGAGACAACTAAAGCAACAACAATCAGGATTGGGAGCTCCTTAAGGAGTGATCCCTTACTTCGCATAGAAATAAATGAAGTTACTAGGCTTTTGGTTCTTCATCAGATGCAGGAATTACTGTCACATCTGAAGTTTCCTCAACAGCCTCAGCTGCCGCTTCAACAATAGCTTCAGGTGCTTCTTGAGTAACTGCCTCAACTGGTTCAGGCACAACTTCTTGTGTAGCAGCAACTGGTTCTACAACTACTTCAGCAACTGGAGTAGAAAGGATTCCATCACCATAACCTTCGATGCCATCGCGCTTTTCGCGAATCTTTGCAGCTTTACCGCGAAGGTCACGTAGGTAGTAAAGCTTGGCGCGACGAACTTCGCCTTTCTTAACTAATTCAATTTTTTCGATAACTGGAGTGTGTACTGGGAATGTACGCTCGACTCCAACACCGTAGGAAACTTTACGAATAGTGAAAGTTTCACGGACACCATCACCTTGGCGACGGATAACAATTCCTTGGAAAACCTGAAGACGGCTCTTGTTACCTTCGATAACGCGAACATGAATCTTGAGCTCATCGCCGGCACGAAACTGTGGGATGTCTTTGCGTAGCGAGGCTGCATCTACTGCGTCAAGAATGTTCATATTTTCGATCCTTTTGTCATTTCAATTAAGCACACGCTTTGGCGGTGCAGATTGCGTATTGTGCCACACACAGGGTTGTAAGCCTAAATCGGGTCCTACCCCTGCAACTTACTCAGGAATTTGAGCGTTGAGTTGTCCGTAAAGGTGAGGACCTGCGGCCACGGTCAAATCAAGCCCATGCCAGCGCCGGGTACTAACAATGGCTCCTGCCTCTCGGGCAATTAGCTGGGCAGCAGCTAGATCCCACTCGAACAAACCAGTTTCAAAATAACCATCAACTAGTCCTGTGGCCACATGACAGATATCTGCAGCGGCAGAACCTATTCGGCGCAAATCTCGAATCTCAGGTAGCAGAACGTTGACGATTTTGAGCTGCTCAATACGATTTGTAACATCATATGCAAAGCCGGAAGAAATTAGCGCGCGGTTTAACTCCACTGGTTCATTACATGCAATCTTTTCATTATTAAGAAATGCCCCATTGCCTCTTGATGCATGCCACGTTGAATTAACTGTAGGTGAATGGACAACACCTACTATTGCTCCTTTTTCATCTTTTGCAGCAATCGAGACACACCAGCCTGGTAGTCCATAAAAATAATTAACTGTCCCATCTACGGGATCAATCACCCATGTAACTCCGCTTTTGGAATCTCTGGAAGCGCCCTCTTCCCCAATAATTCCATCATCTGGTCGTGCCTTTAAAATTGCTTGAACGATGAACTTCTCACTTGCTAAATCCATCTGTGTTGCAATATCTATAGCCGTTGATTTAGATGTGAGATCCCAGGATGCCGGACGATCCATCAATAAATCTCCTGCACCACGTGCAATTGTGAGTGCGAGATCTAACAGTGTCTTGGAATCTGTCATTGTCTGAGTGTAACCGCGGTCTAGACTAAAGCCCATGTTCTCGGCATACACGACCTTGATTCGCACACCAGGGGCCCTCAGATTTTCTATCTCAGGTCTTATTGCTCGGATGCCAATTTCGATGGACTCTCTTGCTCTGGTTTTCATCGTTGTCGCAGTTAATGGTTCCTATGCAATCGCCGGTGGACTCAGTGCAGCAGCATCGATCGTCATCTCCATTGCCACCCCACATTGGTCTCGGGTGGCAGATCGCATAGGCCAAAGCAACATGCTGATTCGAGTAGTTCCAATAAAGATTGCCGGACTATCTCTGTTCACGTTTTTGGTTTTGAATCAGAGTCCGACCTGGACTTGGTTTGCCGCAATAATCTTTGCCGAAAGTTTTTCGGTAAACACGGGAGGACTTGTTCGTCGGCGCTGGCTACATGTCTTGAGCCCTGACAAATCAACCACCGCCGAAGACGAAAGCGACCGACATTTAGTCAACACTGCTTACTCATTTGAAGCATTAATGGATGAGGTTGTTTTTATCCTAGGTCCAATAATTGTGACCGCCTGTGCAACCTCAATAGCACCAGCTGCAGGCATTATTGTTGGGATTTTATTTATGGCTATCGGGGTTCCACTTTTTGTCTTACAAAAGTCGACCGAACCTCCAGCAACACCCAAGCGTGTAGTAGATCCACATCCGGCGGTTATTCGAAATAAACAAGTTCAAGCTGTTGTGCTCCCAACTGTTTTGCTTGGTGGTTTTTTTGGTTCAATTGCAATTGTTACGGTTGCTTTTACTGAAATAAGAGGCCAAGAAGATAAAGCTGGAATTTTATTGGCGATCTGGGCATGTGGAAGCGCAGTTGCGGCCATAGGTAATGGAGTTATTAAATGGAAGATTTCCAGCGCAGCGCGTTTTCTTATATTTCTTTTTGCGCTGACGATTTTGTCAATTCCCATGTTGTTCGTGCATTCTTTGTTGTGGCTCTCGGTTGCATTATTTTTTAATGGATTCGCAGTTGCGCCACTCGTTATTAATGCTTATGGAGTTGCAGAAGGTTCTGTACCACCTGAGCAAATTACAGAGACCTTGACCTGGGTAGTTGCGGGAATGCCACTAGGTGGAGCCATTGCTAGTGCGCTTTCGGGCCAAGTGATAGATGAATTTGGTCCAGACATCGCATACTGGGTGCCCCTTGGATTTATGATCGCAGCATCACTAGCCACACTCCCGTACTTCAAGGTTTTTAAGGCCCTCATCGGCTACCCTCGTGCCCGTGACTGAGTTACGACTAGATGGGCGGACCGATGATGGTCTCTATCTTTCTATGCGCGATCAAGAAGGTGTTCAGTACACCATCCGTGTTAGTGACACGCTACGTGCGACAGTAAATCAACAGCGTTTGAATTCGGTTCCAGTTAATGAAGAGCCTGCGATTTCGATTAAAGAGATACAAAGATTGCTTCGCTCTGGTCAAACAAGTGAGCAAATTGCTCGTGACTACGGTGTTTCGATTGAAAAAATTGAACGCTTTGCTGGTCCCATTCTTTCTGAACGTATCTACATAATTGATCAGGCACAGCAAATAGTTGTGCGAAAAGAGATTGATCGAGATCCAATTTCATTATTAGTAGCTATTACTTCTCGACTTGCACCCCGTGGAATTGATGCTTCAAGCCTGTCTTGGGACACATGGAGATTAGAAAATGGGACTTGGACTATCGAGCTTCACTATCCTCACACTGGTGGGGTTGGAGTAGCGCAATGGAGTTTTGATTCATTACTTCGCACACTGACATCTATGGATGAAAACGCACGTTGGATGATGGGTGATGAGCCATCACCCCGTCAGCTTTCAAAACCAGGATTAGTAACGACCGAATCCACGCATCCATCAGATCGTCGAAGTGCAGACAATCAGATTGGAAAAGTTGTAGAAAAAGATCGTTTTGACGAGTTTGAGGACAAAGAGTTTGATAGCGAAAAGATTGCACCCCTTGTTCCAAGGTTGGCCGTCATACGTGAAGAGCCAGATGATGAAGCATCTCGTGATGGAATTACTGCTAGAGCAAAGGTTCCAAGTTGGGATGAAATAATGTTTGGAATTAAGCCTGACGATAAATAGTTAGCTCAGCGTTGTAGTAAACAGACCAACCTGAGATTCAATCTGACTATCGCCACCGTGGTGGCCAACCATCGCACCTTCTTTATCTGCTCTTTCGGGGTCAAGCAATACAACACCATCACGTGCAATAGCAATCACATCTCCCATGCGATCTGCCGCATCCTGACTGACCTCTTCACCAAAAATGCTACACGCAATGGCATCTTCTCTAGTTAAAACTAACGCCTTCTCCTTCAAGAACCCATTCCATAACGCTGCAGCATCATCTCTAGCATTCTTGCTTTCACTTTCTAAATAAATATGGCGTGCTCGTGGTTCACCAGCTACAACGCTTACTCCAGTGAGCAAGGGATTGTCTTGCCCAATGATGATTTTTTCTTGGACATTAACCATCCCATGGTCTGAAGTGATCCATATCCGTGTTCCTTTTGGAACTTCCTTCATAAGATTTTGAGTGAGCTGATCAATCATTGTAAGAGCTGAAATCCACTTATCGCTTCCAACACCATCACTATGGCCGGCTGAATCCAAGTCGTTTACATAGAGGTACACAAATGAAGGTGTATTTTGTAAGGCATCTCTTGTTTCACTCACTAAATCAGTGACAAGGTTTGCACCTTTGTACTGAGCTCCACGGAAAACAGCGCGCGTAAAACCTGAGTTCTCATATCTTTTTGCGGCAACATGTGTGACATTGATTCCAGTAAGAGATGCACGTTGAAACAATGTTTGAACTGGCTGCCAATTTTCAGGATCAACGCGCTCATCCCATTTAAGGGCGTTTAGTAATCGTCCTCCGCTACGCGGAACTCGAACTGTGTAACCAAGCATTCCATGTGAACCAGGCATTGCACCTGTAGTTAAAGTAGCAAGTGACGTTGCAGTAGTTGTTGGAAAAGCAGTTTGTATAAGGCCATGGTTAACCATTCGAGAAATTGTTGGCATAACTTGTGAGTACTTTTCTAATACGTCAAAGCCAAATCCATCAATAAGAAAAAGAAGTTCGCGGCCCATAGGAGAAACACCAACATTTAAGTGATCCGTAGCGCTTTCTAACCCAAGGGATGAAAAAATCGAAGGCGTTATTTGGGATAAATGCACGTGCATATCTTCCCACGAATGTGTATTAGAGTTTGTCCATGATCAGCGCAATAAAGTATTCACCTGAGGTAGCCCAGGCAATAAAAGCGGGCAACCCCATAGTTGCCCTTGAATCTACGATCATTAGTCACGGTCTTCCACGTCCATCAAATCTTGAGGTTGCAAGGCAATGTGAAGAGATTGTTCGAGAAGGCGGAGCAGTTCCAGCCACCATCGCATTACTTGATGGAAAGATTTTAATTGGGCTCGAAACACAAGAACTTGAAGCGATCGCAAATCGTGATGACATTGCTAAAGCATCGATACGAGATCTTGCAATAATCATTTCGCAGAATAAAAGCGCCGCCACAACAGTTGCGGCAACAGCTCATATCGCCGCTGTCGCAGGAATCAAGATTTTTGCAACTGGCGGATTAGGTGGAGTTCACCGTGGCGCATCAGAATCATTTGATGAGTCGGCAGATCTGACCGCTTTATCACAACTTGATATGACAGTCGTTTGCGCAGGGGTAAAGTCAATCTTGGATGTACATGCAACTCTTGAGCGTTTAGAAACTTTATCTATAGGGCTAGTTGGATATAAGACCAATTCATTTCCAGGCTTCTATCTGACTGACTCTGGTTTTTCTCTAGAGCACCGTGTTGAAAGTGCTACAGAGATTGCAAAGATCATAAAAACTCGAACAGATATTGCAACACAGTTTAAATCCTTAATCGTTGCCAACCCCGTGGTAGTAGAAATGCCGAGAGCACGGCACGATGAGATATTGGCTAGTGGCTTAGAGCGCGCCCAACAAGAAGGAATTGATGGCAAGGCCGTGACTCCGTTTTTACTAGAGCACTTCCACAAAGCATCTAATGGTGAGTCGCTTAAAATAAACACCGAAATCATTAAATCTAACTGCGCCCTAGCCGCAGAGATTGCCGTGGCACTTTCATGAAGAAAATTCTCTGTATAGGCGATATTGCACTGGATGTTATTTCTCAATTAAAGGAGCCAATTAACTACGGCAACGATACGGCGAGTAAAATTTCTAGCCACCCAGGGGGCCAAGCTGCCAACGTTGCTACGTGGATTACGCGTACAAATACAAAATCGCACTTAGTTGCTAGGACTGGAAACGACCCTGTTGGTTTTGCTCTCATTTCTGACTTAGATAAATACGGAGTTGAGCACTTGAATTTGATGCACTCTGGGCGTCCAACAGGTGTTGTGGTGATCTTGGTTGACTCTAATGGTGAGCGAACGATGTTTCCAGATAATGGCGCCAATGCTGATTTAGAAGTTGCAGATCTTCCACCTCTTGATGACATTGATGGTGTCTACTTAAGTGGCTATGCACTCCTTGATTTTCGAAGTCGCGATTCAGTGCTTGCAATGGTAAAAAAAGTTAAATCAGCTGGCAAACCAATCTTCTTTGACCCTACAACTACTGGTGCGATGAAAATCGTGTCTCGCGAAGAGGTTTTATCGTGGGTAACTCTCATGGATGGAATTCTTCTAAACTCTGAAGAGGCTTTGTATCTTGCTGCTGAAACTGATGTTGAAGTTGCCGAAAAGAAATTGACTGAGTACACCCCCCTTGTTGTAATCAAATTGGGATCTAAAGGGGCCATGGGAATCAATGCAGGAAAGACATCTAAAGTTCCTGCAGTGACTACAAATGTTGTAGATACCACTGGTGCCGGTGATTCATTTGCAGCTGGATTTATTCCAAAATGGCTTGAAACGAGTGACCTAACTCAAGCACTTTCAGCCGGCGCCGCTCTTGCAGCAAAGTGCGTTGCATCCGTTGGGGCGCGCCCTCCCCTAAATTAATCAACTGTCTTGGCAGAATGCGCACATGGCAAATGCGAAGTCGCCCGTGAAAGCTGCGGCAAAAGGAAAGAAACCTACTGGCCCGAAGCCTGGTGAGTACCCAGGAAAAATAATTGATATCGATGTATCAAAAGAAGTCTCTGAGTCTTTTCTTGAATACGCATACTCTGTTATTTATTCGCGCGCGCTACCTGATGCTCGAGATGGATTAAAGCCAGTACACCGAAGAATTTTGCACCAGATGGCAGACATGGGTCTTCGACCAGAACGTGGACACGTAAAGAGTGCTCGAGTTGTCGGTGAAGTGATGGGTAAATTGCACCCACACGGTGATGGTGCAATTTATGACGCATTAGTTCGTATGGCGCAAAGTTTTTCAATGGGCTTGCCATTAATTGATGGCCATGGAAATTTTGGATCATTAGATGCAGGTCCGGCAGCGATGCGTTACACCGAGGCAAGATTGGCCGCAGCTGCAATGGCTATGGTTGCCGAAGCTGACGAAGACACTGTTGATTTTGGACCAAATTATGACGGACAACTATCTGAACCAATTGTTTTACCTGCTGCCTATCCAAATCTTTTAGTAAATGGTGGTTCTGGAATTGCAGTGGGTATGGCAACAAATATGGCGCCACACAATCTTGGCGAAGTAATTGCAGCTACCAAGCATTTGATTGAAAATCCAACTGCAACTGTTAAACAGTTGATGAAGTTTGTACCCGGTCCTGATTTTCCAACCGGTGGTGAAATTGTTGGTTTAGAAGGTGTCCGTGAAGCTTATGCAACTGGAAAAGGCTCCTTTAAAGTTAGAGCGACGGTTGAAATTGAGAAAGTGACCAGTCGCAAGATGGGCATCATTATCAAAGAGCTTCCCTACACAATTGGGCCAGAAAAAGTGGTTGAACGAATAGCTACGTTAGTTAAGAATAAAAAGATTCAAGGAATAAGCGACATCATTGACTTGACCGATGGTCAAACAGGAACAAATGTTGTCATTGAGCTGAAGAATGGTTTTGAACCAGAAGATGTTCTCGAAAAGCTCTACGCGCTGACTCCCATGGAGGATGCTTTTGCAATTAATGCGGTTGCATTAGTAAAGGGCAAGCCACAGACTCTTGGTTTGAAGGAGTTACTCAAAGTCTTTATCGATCACCGTATCGAAGTAATTCGCCGTCGATCTGAATTCCGTAAAGCCAAGGCCCAATCTAGACTTGGCCTAGTAGATGGTCTATTAAAGGCGATAATCGATATTGATAAGGTCATTAAAATTATTCGAGCCAGTGATGATGCCTCTCAAGCCAAAGATAAGTTGATTAAAGACTTTAAGTTAAATGACGAACAGGCTACGTATATCTTGGATATGCCACTTCGACGATTAACCAAAATGAGCAAAATTGAACTTGAGACTGAGCAAAAAGAACTCAAATCTGTAATTGCTGAGTTAACTAAACTTCTAAAGAGTGAAGAAGCAATTAAAGCTCAAGTGTCAGAAGAGTTAACAGCAGTTGGAAAGGCCTTTGCTGCCCCACGTCGTACTCGAATTGGTGCTGCTTAATCCAACTAGATAGACTTGGGTGTGATTTCAACCCAAGCACTTGAACTTCGTGCCGGTGCACGCCTTTTGGTTAAAGGTGTCACGGTGCGAATCAATGATGGCGATCGAATTGGGTTTGTTGGTCGAAACGGTGCAGGTAAATCAACGCTAGCTAAAGTTCTTGCCGGTGAAACTATGCCCGCAGGCGGGGCGGTAAATCGGACAGGAAAAATTGGCTATCTGCCTCAAGACCCTCGAACTGGTGATGAACCAGGAACAGTTATTGATCGAATTCTCTCTGCTAGAGATTTAGATCAAATCGCATCTCGAATGCGTTCTGTTGAAGAAGAGATGGCTACAGCACAAGGTGAAGCGCTAGAAAAAGCGATGGAGCGTTATGGCCGAGTAGAGGCAGAGTTTTCTGCTGCAGGTGGCTACGCCGCATCGGCTGAGGCCGAAGCTATTGCCACATCGTTAGGTGTTTCAGAGGCTGTCTTTTCAAATGAACTCTCAACTCTTTCGGGTGGGCAACGTCGTCGCATCGAACTTGCTCGGATTTTGTTTAGTGGCGCCGAAACTCTTCTGCTTGATGAACCGACAAACCACTTGGACGCTGACTCAATTGTTTGGCTTCGAGATTTCTTGTCAAAGTACTCGGGAGGGCTTGTAATCATCTCTCACGATGTGAATTTGATTGAAACCGTTGTAAACAAAGTCTTTTATCTAGATGCCAATAGAAACGTCATCGATGTTTACAACCTAGGTTGGAAGGCCTATCTCTTACAGCGTGAGCAAGATGAACATCGCCGCAAGAAAGAACGAGCTAATGCAGAAAAGCGGGCCGAGATTTTGCAGAAGCAGGGCGAAAAGATGCGAGCTAAGGCATCCAAAGCTACTGCTGCACAGGGCATGTTGCGTCGAGCAGACAAACTACGCAGTGGCTTAGAAGATGTTCGCGTTGCAGATAAAGTTGCAAAACTGCGTTTTCCAACTCCGGCTCCCTGTGGCAAGACTCCGCTATCTGGCGAAGAGCTTTCTAAAAACTATGGCTCACTTGAAATTTTTACCGATGTTTCTTGCGTAATCGACAAAGGCTCAAGAGTTGTAATCCTTGGACTCAACGGTGCCGGCAAAACAACTCTTCTGAGGATTTTGGCAGGTGAACTTGAGTCAGATACTGGAAAAGTTGAACATGGTCATGGCTTAAAGATTGGCTACTACGCCCAGGAGCATGAGTCCCTAGATTTTGAACGGACTATTTTAGAAAACATGATGTCTGCAACTCCAGATATCAATGAACCAACTGCCCGAAATACTCTTGGTTCATTTTTATTTATCGGTGATGATGTGCATAAGCCAGTCAAGGTCTTATCTGGTGGAGAAAGAACTCGATTGGCACTTGCCGTTCTAGTTGTTTCGGCAGCTAATGTTTTACTTCTTGATGAACCAACAAATAACTTAGATCCTGCATCTCGAGCCGAAATTCTTGGCGCATTAGCCGAGTACCAAGGCTCTGTCATTATGGTTTCTCACGATGAAGGCGCAGTCCAAGCGCTAAAGCCCGAACGTGTCATTTTGCTGCCAGATGGCGATGAAGATCTTTGGAAAGATGAATATTTCGATTTAGTTGCTATCGACTAAACGTCGATATGTTCGCGATCAATTTCTGCGTTGGCAATAAACTCTTTACGAGGGGCCACATCACTTCCCATTAATAGTTCAAACATCGCCTCTGCTGCAGCGGCATCTTTAACAGTAATTCTTCGCAGAGTTCTAGCATCTGGGTCCATCGTTGTTTCACGAAGTTGATCTGCATCCATTTCACCCAGACCTTTATAGCGCTGAATAGGCTCTTTCCAACGCTTTCCGCTCTTCTTTAGATCTGCTGTTAGCTTTTTCATCTCATCATCTGAGTATGTGTAAATGTAGTCGCCCTTCTTGCCTCCCCCGCCCATTACTTCAATGCGGTGCAAAGGTGGAATCGCTGCAAATACTCGGCCCGAATCAATCAATGGACGCATGTATCGATACATAAGAGTTAACAAGAGACAACGAATATGCGCCCCGTCAACGTCAGCATCTGACATCAAAATGATTCGACCATATCTTGCCTCTTCAAGATCAAATGACTTTCCAGAGCCAGCTCCGATAACTTGAATGATTGAGCCGCACTCTTTGTCTTCTAACATCTGAGAAAGTGAGGCTTTTTGTACATTTAAAATCTTTCCTCGTATCGGCAAAATTGCTTGGAACTCACTATTGCGAGCAGCCTTTGTTGTGCCAAGTGCGGAATCACCTTCCACAATAAACAACTCAGTTCGGGTCACATCCTCTGAGCGACAATCTGAGAGCTTTGTTGGTAGCGAAGAGGATTCCAGAGCGTTTTTGCGGCGCTGTAAGTCTTTATGGGCTCTTGCACTAATACGTGTGCGAGATGCGGCAGCGATCTTTTCTAGAACAAGTCGCCCATTAGCTTTATCAATACGCTTAGTTGTATTGAAATACTCTTTCATTTTTTCAGCAACAACGGCCGAGACTATTCGTGTAGCAGCTGCAGTTCCCAGAACCTCTTTAGTCTGGCCTTCAAACTGTGGCTCAGACATTCGAACTGTGACTACTGCAGTCAAACCTTCAAGGACGTCATCTTTGATCACATCAATTTCTTTGTTTGAGAGAGTTTTCGTAGAGCGAAGCGCCTCGTTTACAACTTTTACGAGTGCGCGCTCAAAGCCAAGTACGTGAGTTCCGCCTTTTGGAGTTGCGATGATGTTTACAAAAGATCGCTGTGTTGTTTCAAAGCCGTTACCCCACTTCATAGCGATATCAACTTCCATATCGCGCTCAACCTCGGTAGAGACCATGTGACCTTTGTCGTCTAGAACAGGCACAGTTTCTTGATAATGCCCAGTGCCATAAATTCGAATGACATCTCCAACAGCTTCATCTGGTTGCAAGAAATTACAATATTCAGTGATTCCACTCTTGTGGAAGAAGGTTTCAGTAGTTTTGGCCTTTGTGCGATTATCGTTTACAACTAAAGTCAATCCTGGAACTAAGTAAGAAGTCTGACGAGCACGGTCATAGATATCGGTCAGATCTAACTCTGCCTCTTTCAAAAAGATTTGACGGTCACTCCACCATTTAATTCGAGTTCCAGTTACCTTTGAAGAAATCTTTCCAATTACACGCAAGCCAGACTTTGGTTGAAAAGAGGCTTTAGGTCCATCACCATCAAATATTCCTGCAGTGCCTCGCTGAAAAGACATCCAGTAAATCTTGCCATCACGGTCAACCTCTACATCAAGTCTGGAAGCAAGTGCATTTACAACGGATGCGCCAACGCCATGGAGTCCACCCGATGCAGCATATGAGCCACCACCGAATTTTCCACCAGCATGAAGTTTGGTGAGTACAACTTCAACTCCCGTTAAACCTGTCTTTGCTTCTTTATCTACTGGTATTCCGCGACCATCATCATGGACTTCAACAGAACCATCGGACTCAAGATTGATTTCAATTTTTTTACAGTGGCCCGCCAAAGACTCATCTACCGAGTTATCGATGATCTCCCATAAGCAGTGCATGAGCCCACGTGAATCAGTGGATCCGATGTACATACCGGGACGTTTGCGAACTGCATCTAAGCCTTCAAGAACTGCAAGATCTTTTGCGGTGTAGCTATCTTGCGAACTTGTTGCATCTTTCTCGGCCATGGGGGACAAGGCTAACTGTCTAGAGCCCATTTGCCCTGAAAGCGCGCCGAAATAGTCTCAGATAGTGGAAAATCTCTTTTCTCAGCGTAATTTATCTATAAATTCTAGATTAAATCGAGCGGGGAATAAATATATGTGGTTTCCTGTTCCATGTAAGCAAGTTGAAAGTACACGGAAACGGAGAGAGATATGACAGAACAGTTATTGCTTGAATCAGTACCTCTTAACGCCTTAGATCGTTGCGATCGTTGCGGTGCCCAGGCATACGTCCGAGCAGTACTTCTCAACGGCGGAGAACTCATGTTCTGCGCTCATCATGGCAAGGAATACGCTGAAAAGCTAAAGCCTATTGCTGTAAAGATTCAAGATGAATCCGAAAAACTCATCGAATCTAAAAACTAAATCTACTTTTCTTTGAGAAGTCCCTTATGCGATCCATCGCATAAGGGCTTTTCTTTTGATTGACCACAGCCACAAAACTTTGGATTTTCCAGTGTACCTATGACATTTCCATCTGAATCAACACGATCAATCGATCCGGTAATGCGTATCGAGCCGCTTTTCGGATTGATAAATACTTTTGCATTCTCGCTCATAAGTAACGAGTTCTTTTAATCTAGATAATCTCGCAGCACCTGGCTACGTGAAGGGTGGCGAAGCTTTGACATTGTCTTTGACTCGATCTGGCGAATACGCTCACGTGTTACGCCGTAAACCTTTCCGATCTCATCAAGTGTTTTTGGTTGACCATCAGTTAATCCAAATCGCATTGCCACAACACCGGCTTCGCGCTCTGAGAGAGTATCTAAAACAGAGTGCAACTGCTCTTGAAGCAATGTAAAGGAAACGGCATCTGCAGGAACTACAGCTTCAGAATCTTCAATCAAATCACCAAACTCAGAGTCACCTTCTTCTCCAAGGGGTGTGTGTAGTGAAATTGGTTCGCGGCCATACTTTTGAACTTCGACAACCTTTTCTGGTGTCATATCTAATTCTTTAGCTAACTCTTCTGGGGTCGGTTCGCGGCCAAGATCTTGAAGCATCTGGCGCTGAACGCGGGCAAGCTTGTTAATAACTTCAACCATGTGGACTGGAATACGAATTGTGCGAGCCTGATCAGCCATTGCACGAGTAATCGCCTGACGGATCCACCACGTTGCATATGTTGAGAACTTGTAACCCTTTGTGTAGTCGAATTTCTCAACTGCGCGGATCAGACCCAAGTTACCTTCTTGAATCAAATCAAGGAACAACATGCCACGTCCCGTGTAACGCTTTGCCAAGGAAACAACTAAGCGAAGGTTTGCTTCCAAGAGGTGGTTTTTGGCGCGCTTTCCATCTTCGACAAGGAATTCGAGCTCTCTCTTGTATTTTTTGTCTAACTTCTTTTCGTGCTTCAATTTTTCCTCAGCAAACAAGCCAACTTCAACGCGAGTAGCAAGCTCAACTTCAAGTTCTGCGTTAAGGAGTGCCACGCGACCAATCTGTTTTAAATAATCCTTTACTGGATCAGCCGTAGCACCGGCTGTCATAACTGTTTGAACAGGCGCATCGTCTTCTTCAGAGGCCTTTAATGTAAATGCATTTTCTTCATTGCCCTGTGTAGCTTCATCGGCAAGATCGACCACTCGTGGCTGATTGCCTTTGTCCTCTTCTTCGCTGTCGATGATTTCGACAACTTCCTTAATTAAAGTCTCTACATCTTCTAGTTCAACTTCTTCTAACTCAACATCCTCGCCATCAATTTTTGTGACGACAGTTTTGCCAGTCTTTGCATCGATTTTTTCAGGTGCAGCCTTTATAGGCTCGACCTTCGGAGCGATTAGCTCATACTCACTTTTCTTCAAAATTCGAGATGGGGAACCAAGTCCGGATTTGCGCAGCTTCTCAATCATTAAAGGAACTTCAGTTGCCAGCGAGCGCGCTTCGTCTACTAAATCCTTGTCAACCTTTTTTGGAATTCGGTTGATGGATGTAATTCCGCGGGCCTCAAGTTCTGCAAGAACTTCATTGTGTCGCAATACGGCATTTTTTGTGTCCACAATTGCTTGAACATCTTTTGCAGTCAGATCTTTCTTAAGTTCAACTTTCTTTACTGCAGCTTTCTTAACTGGAGCGCTCTTTTTTGCAACCGATTTCTTTGCAGTGGCTTTCTTAACAGGTGATTTTGATGCCGATGTTTTTTTCACAGGAGCTTTTTTGGCAACGGCCTTCTTTGTAACAGCCTTTTTTGCCGAAGCCTTGGGCTTCACCTTGTTTTTGAGCGCACTAAATGCAGCCACAATTGTCCTTTGGTTTTTTCTCAGCCATTCGGCTGATGCGATGGCTATATTATAATTTGGTTTTGACCCTAAATGCACATCCAAAACCGCTATTTAGAGAGATTTAAAGCCTGTCTGATGACCTCTCCCACGCTTTCAACCTCCACAAGGAAGCCATCGTGGCCAAACGGGCTGGAAATAACCACCAAAGGCGCTGCAGCTGGTGCAAGTTCGGCAATCTCGGCCTGAAGCCGCACAGGAAAGAGCCTGTCTGTATCAATACCAACAGCGATAACAGGAATCTTTATTGTTGATAGGGCTGCGGCTACCCCGCCCCTATCTCGGCCAACGTCATGGCTATTCATTGCCTCGGTCAGTGCAATATACGTATTTGCATCAAAGCGCTTTTCTAGCTTTTGTGCCTGGTGGTCCAGATAAGACTCAACGGCATAACGTCCAGTCTCATCTCCCTGTAACTGTCGACCAAATCTAATATCCATCTCGGCCTCTGTGCGATAGGTCAGATGTGCAATTCGACGTGCAATACCCATACCGACTTCTGGACCCTTTTCCTGATCATAATAATCGCCGTTATTAAAGAATGGATCAGTCTTTATTGCTCGGATTTGAATAGAGGCGGTTCCAATTTGATCACCCGTTGCAACTGCCGATGATCCGATAGTACAAATTGCCCCAACGCGATCAGGATGTTGGATCGCCCATTCCAATGCACGCATTCCACCAAGTGAAGGACCAACAGCTAACTTATATTTTTTAATTCCCATGGCATCAGTAAATGCAACCTCTGCTGCAACCATGTCACGGATGTTAAGTGCAGGAAAGCGAGAGCCCCATCTTTTTCCATCGGGAGCAATAGATGATGGCCCCGTCGAGCCCTGACAGCCACCAATAACATTTGGGCAGACTATGAAGTATTTCTCTGTATCAAAGGGTAGACCGGGCCCAACCATCGATGGCCACCATCCAGGCACATCGGGAAAGCCTGTTAGAGCATGGTTGATAAGAATGACATTGTCTTGTGTTGAATTGATCGTTCCCCAACTTTGATATGCAATGACAACCTCGGGTAATACTTCCCCGCTCTCAAGTGGCAATGAACCGATTGAAAGAAACTGCCTTTCGCCAGGATCATGGCTTTCTAACCATGCCCCTGTATTCATGGCAAAGACTTCATCGTGTAAGCGAAAGTTTTCATGTAATCAAAACTCTTCATTGGAAAAATCATCCTTCACGCACTTGCCAGCTACCTGGCCTGTTCGTCACCCGGAGCACCCCGCCGCGGTGGAGGGTTGCCGCCTACTAAGCCGGGGCTAATACGTAGGACTCGTGAACAGTGGTAATTCTAGCCATTACTACCCAAAAATCCCAGCCGTCACTTTGGGGTGCAGTTCCACTCTCATTGCTGCAAAGGCGCTAGATGGCCAAGAAGAGTCAAACACTCTGCGCAATAGAACAGTCAGTGCATAGGTGGGCGCATCGATTTTTGCACGATCCAAGGCACGAAAAGCCAGTTCGTTGTCACCTCTCTCATATGCCAACGTGGCAAACAAACAGGCAATGGGTGCAATAAATCCAACAGGTGCGATTTTTAAAAGATAGAGCCACATATTCCAATATGTATCAAAGCTTTGCTCGCCGTGAGAGCCCAATGCAAAATCACGGACTTGGACATCTGAGAGACGTCCAATCACCTGGGAAATCAACTCTATATCGCATTTATTTCCAAGTTCACAAAACTGAGCCGCCAAATCAATAACTGCTGTTGCTCCATCTCGTTGTAGGAGATTTAGATTGACACTCTCTGCATCTATAAAGAAGGTTTGAACGCAATTCATAAACTCAACATCGGTGGCAAGTGGTAGGGCTGTGATATTTACATAGGTGTTTTCAGTTGTCATATCTTTTTATCCTTTGAAGGTTGTAGGAGCAGAGACTATGTTTATGGCAGCCACTGAGATTTTTACGACTTTGCCGGTTACAGCGCGAACTTGTGCATTGTGGGTAAAGCTTCCATTCCATGTCGTAACTAGCGTTACTACATAAGAACCTGGCCTCTGATAACTATGTTGGATTGAACCATTTGGATATGCAGCCCCATTATCTGTAGTTGCAAATGTGGAGCCATCACCAAAACTCCATAGATACGAGGGCCGCAATGTCACATCAATGATTTCACCAATTATCTCCACTCGACTTTGGAACAATTCAGGAAGATCGCACCAAAAGTAAACTGGCACCTTCACGAGTGGTTCAAACTCTGGTTGATAAGCAACACCGGCTGTCGGTACTAATTTGGTTAAGCGATCACTCAAGTTAACTTTTGTGACAGTCTTCTTTACTTTGTGCTTTGTAGGTCTTTTGTATGTAGATTTAACTGTGGGTTTCTTTACAACTGGCTTTAATTTCGGTTGAGGAAGTAAAAACAATGGCCGAGGTTTAACTGAGGGCTTTGCCTTGACTACAGCCTTTCGTGGAGCTTGTGAAATAGTTTTCTTGACTGTTGAATCGCCTTTTTTTGCCTCAATGATTATTTGATTATTATCTGTATACACATTTACGCAAGCAGTTTTCTTGCAGTCGTTTATAAGATCGCTTCCAAGGGCATTTGTTGAGCTGGCTCCAATAAAGAACAGAATGAAGATTGTAATCAGTGAGGGTTTCATAGCGGTCACCATAAATGTGGAGCCAACACAAAACCTTGCATGCGATGCTAACTGTGGATAGTTGTGACAGGCTTAGCCCATGAGTTCGCGTGATGGTGATGGCTGGATTGAATGCAGCTGCGGAAACAAACATTGGGGTGTTCATGGCGCGGCTGGAGTTTTAATTTTTCGCCACAGCCAAATCCTTTTGCAGCATCGTGCGCCTTGGGTTCACAACGGTGATACATGGGGAATTCCAGGAGGGGCCAAAGACTCTCATGAAAGCGTTATTGAAGGCGCATTCCGTGAGGCCGTTGAAGAAACAGGAGTTGATACCGCGCTGCTTACACCTGTTCACACGTTCTGTGATGATCATGGAAATTGGAAGTATGAAACAGTTCTGGCCCAGGCATCAGATGATCTGATTGCACATGAAATAAATGATGAATCACATGAAGTTCGATGGGTAGAAATTGATCAAGTGGATTTGCTTGCTCTTCACCCAAGTTTTCGCAACTCCTGGCCTGAGTTAAAGAAACTGCTTAATAACTTTATCGGCCCACGTTAACTCCTGCTCACTACTGTGAGCCACGACAACAACTGTTACACCACCTTCTGCGAGCTTTTTTAACAAATCAATAATTCGTTTGCGATTTTCATTATCTTGAGCTGCAAAAGGTTCATCTAAAATAAGCACTGGCGCTTTTTGAGCTATCGCTTGCGCAATAGAAACTCGCTGGGCCTCACCGGCAGATAGCGTGGTTACGGCGCGATCTGCCAAATGTTCCAAAGCCAGGACGGCCAGGATTTCATCTGCATTACCTGCCATCTCGATAACTTCTCGAACAGAAAAACCTAGTGAGTAAAATTGATTTTGCTTAACCATTGCGCGAATCTTTGAAAGAGTGCGGGGCGGCGTCAAAATTGGATGATGCCCATCGATGGTTATTGTTCCCTTTTCTGGAGCTATGTCACCGGCAATAGCTGCCAATAATGTTGATTTACCGCATCCATTAGGACCAGTGATGACAGTGATTGAACCAGCAGGAATCTGTTCACTGTAGCCGTAAATAATCTCACGCCCATCACGAACTATTGTGATCTCATCGATTGTGATCATTGCACACGCCAAACATTGTTTCTAAAGCTAACAAGTGCAACCAAAATAGGTGCACCCAGGAGTGAAGTTAGTAAGCCAATTGACAGTTCATTGGGAGCAGCCAGAGTTCGCGCCAATGTATCTGCAATGACAAGAATCAAACTTCCAATCAAGGCGCTCTCAATTACAAGTAGCCTATGTTTTGGTCCGTATATAAATCGAGCAATATGTGGGGCTGCAAGTCCTATGAAGGCGATAATCCCGACAGTGCTCACCGCCCCTCCTGCTAGAAGTGAGAGAGCAACTAATGCCAACAAGCGCGTTCTAGTCACGTTAACCCCTAGATGAAAAGCTGTTTCATCTCCAAGGGAAAGGCGATCAAGATTTGGTGCAACTTTCCAGGCAATCAACATCCCAATGAAAGTTGTTGCAATCACTCCTGCAAGATTTTCATAGGTGATCAGCGCTAATGATCCAAAGTTCCAAAAAGAAATTGAACGTGCATCTGGCTGTGTGATTATGGCCGAAGCTAATCCAACGAGTGCGGTCAGAGTCGCTGACACTGCGATACCAACAATGATCAGTGCAAAGGATGACAAGTTCCCACGTAGTGAGGCAATTTTTAGAGTAAGAGTTGTTGCAAGCAAGGCTCCAATAACACCGCTTACAATCGCAGCGATAGAACCAACTTGTGCCAACCCCAACAAAATCGCAATTACTGCCCCCAGTGCTGCACCCGATGCAGTACCAAGGATCGATGGCTCAGCCAGGGCATTGTTACTTGCACCCTGTGCCATTAATCCCGCTACACCAAGTGCGGCTCCAACTATCACAGCAGCTATAACTCGTGGAAAGCGAATCTGCCACAAAATCTCATTACTACCTGGCTGGATTAACTGTGAGAAAAACCCATCTATCTTTGTTGGACCAACTGATAATGCAATCAAACCAGCAAAAATTACGAGCAAGAAATTAATAACAAAAAACGATCTCTTACCTATCTTCATGAACTAACTCTGTCCACTGACAGTGCCAGCTGCTGCAATAGTGAATAACTTCGTGGACCAAAAGAGAGCAGCAGCGAGTCATCAACGTTTATGATTGCTTTTCTTTTTCCTGCAACACTTTGTGCAACACCCGGAAGTTTTACTAATCCCTCAATACCGCCGACTGATTCAAGTCCCTTTGTCATCACCAATAAAATATCTGGGTTGAGCTGAGCCAAACTCTCTGCAGTCAGTGTGTTAAATGCTCGTGGTAGGTTTTTGGCACCCACATCAACTCCGCCGATTGCCTCAATCAATGAATCGGCCCCTGATCCTGGACCGCCAATTAGATAAACAGCTGACGTTCCACGTAAATATAGAAATGCTATCTTCGGCTTGCCTTTAACTTGATTAATTGTTTTTTGATTTGTCAGTTTGTCCACCAAGAGTTGGGCCGAGATTGGCGCACCAATAGCTGATCCAACTGCTAAGACTTTTGATGGAATGTCTTTCAAACTCCAGCTTTCAGGGGTTTGGACCACTTTGATTTTTGCAGATCGGATCTGTTCGATTGCAGCCTTTGGTCCAGTCGATGCATCGATAATGACAAGATCTGGTTTTAATGCGATCACTTTTTCACTTATAACCCGATGGCCTGAAGTTACAACTGGAATATCTTTAAGAGAATTCTCAGTACTCGAAATATCACGGCCCACTAGTATGGATTTGGCATTAAGGGCAAGCATGATTTCGGCAACGCCATTAGCAAGTACAACAACACGGCTGACAGAGAAGGTCGCAGTTTCCTCTATCGAAATCCCAGTTACATCTTGCTCGGAAATACTTTCATACATCAAGTTTTGTGAGGTAGCACACCCAGAAATCAATAAGGTTGAAAGTAATAGGGCGATTTTTTTCACCTGCGCATTCTGCCAAAAATTTGTGCGACATACATTCAACTCCTGTCGGATAAGACCAAGAGGGATTGACCATAAACTTGGGCTCATGAAGAAATTGATTGCACTCTCCACTTTGATTGCGATATCCATCTCACTCACACCATCTATCGCATTTGCTAACTCTTCAACCACCGTGACCGGGCTGCAGGGTCAAGTTCTCAAGGTTTCGAATGCACAACCTATCTCTGGCTCAATGATTACGGTAAATGGAAGTAACTTTGATGAGAGCGTTGGTCTTTACCTTGCTTTCTGTGTTGTTCCAAAGAAAGGCTCACTTCCAACCCCGTGCGGTGGAGGGGTAAATAAAGAGGGAGTAAGTGAGTCCTCGATTTGGATCTCCTCTAATCCTCCTCCTTATGCAGAGGGTCTAACAAAAGCCTTTCTTGCAAACGGTAGTTTTTCAGAGCAGGTTCTGATCTCAAGAAAAATTGGAAAGTTTGACTGCACCAAGGTCAAATGTGCCATCACTGTTCGTGCTGATCACTTAAGAGGTTCAGATCGAAGTTATGACTTGTACCTACCTATCAAGATTAAAGCAGCGAAAAAACTAAATAATCTTTCAAAATAAATTACACAACTAGATTCAAGACAAATCAATCACAAGCAGCAACAAGGAGAATAAGTGAAAAAAATATCTATAGTTTTTGCCCTAGTAGCCTCAATTTTGTCAGCACCACACGCTCAAGCCGCTGAGGTTGGTTTTGTCGGCAAAATCTCTTCAGCTGAAATTCTCGTTGACGTAACCCTTTCTAAGTTTCCAACAAAAGGTGGACTCTATATTCAACAGTGTCTACAAGCACCGGAGGGAGTAAGACCGACCATTTGCAACAAAGCGGCCGAACTCTGGATCTCGACTATGCGAGGTGCATCCTTTGTGCCAACGGCAAAAATTGTCTTTAAGCCGACCTCAACCTTTACATCAGGAACAACTACTGTCGACTGCACGATCTCCTCTTGTGGAGCCTTCTTGCGTTATGACCACACGGTTCCAGCAGATTTTTCAGAAGACCAGTTCATCCCACTCACATTCAAATCACTGACTCAAGAACAGACATTAGGTGCGTTTAAAGTTCCAGCTTCAATAAAAACCGGTAAAAAGTTAAAGTTTCCGGCTACAACAAATGTTGGAGAGCCAATTACTTATGCAGTAGCGGGAACTTGCTCACTAAAACAAACAACTATCACTGTTAACAAAGGTACGTGCACTGTGCTTGCGAAAGCTGCGGGTAAAACCGATGTCTACGCACCATTCATGGGATCGTACTCGCTTACAAGTAAGTAAGTTTAAATTGAAGTTAGGCCATTGATGCAAAAAGCTGTAGCTTTTTCGATCTCAACCTGTGCATCATGGCCGGCTTCAATTCTCTTTGTTGAAACATCTGTAACAGCCTGAATAAAAGCTAATGCTTGTTGGACATCTTGAACCTGAAGTTTTTCCAGTGAGTCAATCAGCGGCGCCAAAAGAGCACGGTGGGCAACTCTAATTTGGTGTGCACGCTCTTGTGGGAGCGTTGTTGCATTAAGAGCCTTTGCAAGCAAATGGCGACCATCTGCAATATATGTAAGTGCTCCCTTAATCCAAAGTTCAATGCTGTTGCTTGCAGAGTTAGCCTGGGCAATTTCCTTCGTTAAATAATCAGAAAATCCATTGAGTTCATCGATAACTAAGTCGGCGACTAGATCTGCGCTACTTGCGAAATATTCATACACAGAAGTTCTAGAAAGTCCTGCGCGTTGGGCAACAGCGGCAACGGTGACAGCTTGGCCACCTGATTGCATGGCAATGCTTGCTGCAGCTTCAATGAGTTGGCCCCGGCGCCAGTCTCGATGCTGGGCCAATGTCTGTGTTTCAATGCGTGGCATACGCCTAGTCTTTCACGCTCTGTGCAAGTCTGCGCAATGAATCTCTAACAACCTCAGAGTCTGAGGTTCTCCAGAGTGGCGGCATAGAGTTAAGCAGCGTACTTCCGTAGCGCTTTGTAACAATTCGTGAATCCAAAATCGCAACAACTCCCCTATCTTTTTCACTTCGAATCAACCGACCGGTCCCTTGGGCTAATAACAAAGCAGCCCTTGGAAGAGAGACCTGCATAAAACCGCTACCTCCGGCCGCATCTGCTTGAGCAGCTCTGGCACTCATAACGGGTTCATCGGGACGAGGAAAAGGAATCCGATCGATTGCAACCAAAATACAACTACTTCCGGGAACATCAACGCCCTGCCATAGCGACATTGTTCCGAGCAAAATAGATGTTTCATCTTTTGCAAATCGTGCAACAAGCGGCCCAACTGCATCTCCGCGTTTTTGCGTAATAATCTTTATGGGAAGCTCAGCAAGTACTTTTCGAAGATGAGCATCTGCTGCTTCAACGCCTCTCCATGAAGAAAACAAGGCAAGAGTTCGACCACCTGCCGCATCGATTAATTCGCCAAGCTCTGTTAAAACTTCTTGGCTTGGACCATCTCTGCCGGGCTCTGGTAAATGTTTAGGCATGTATAGGACACCTTGGTTAGCAAAATCAAAAGGTGATCCAACATCTAGCATTTGAAGATTGCCAGGATCTATTTCATCATCGCTTAGATCTGTATTCAACTCTCCGCCAATGAGAAAGCCGATACTTTTGGCCATCGAATCAAAGCCTTTACCCACCGTTAAGGTGGCAGATGTGGCGATAACAGGTGTTTTTGTTAATAAGTTCTCACGTAAGACCTCTGATACTGATAACGGTGCTAGATAAAGCGTGGAATATGTTGGTTCATACCAAAGCACTAAACCATCACCCATTTTAAGAACTGTTGCAGCCGTTGTGCCTATTTCATTGACCGCCCCTTTTACTCGGGCTCGCTCTGCTAAAGCATCTGTATCAATAATTTCATCATCTGCTGAAAGAAAAGCAGTAATCGCTTTGGCACTCTCTAGAACCTTGCGAATGGGAGCCACTAATGACTGCGGTATCTCTTCTAGCCTAGATGCAGGTGTGGAATCCAGCTTTATTGATTCACCATAATCAACCATCGCCTCATGAAAATCATTGGCAGCTTTATGAAATGAGTCAGAAAGCTTGCCTGGCATAAATTTTCTTGCCATTGCAGCAGCTCGCAGAACCCTATTTGATGTCAACTCATCTGTAACGGCTTGAGTAGCTCGATCCATGAACTCATGTGCCTCATCCAAGATCACACAATCACGCTCAGGCAAAATTGGATGTGAGTCAACGATTTCAATTGCAAGTAGCGTGTGGTTTGTAACGACAATATCTGCTAGCTGAGCTTTAGCTTTTGCATTTGCAGCAAAACATTTGGACCCAAAGGCACAGACATCAGCACCCACGCATTCGCGCCCTGAGACGCTGTTTGCTGCCCACACTCTGCGATCTACATCTGGTGCATCATCTCGATCACCGCTAACTCCTGGGGTTTTTGCCCAGGTGATCAGTTGTTTTGCATCCTTTTCTAAGGATGAAACGTCCATCACTAGCTCTGCATCCGGATCGATCTCTTCGCTATTCATTTTTTGAAGACAAACGTAGTTGCCAATACCTTTGTAAATAGCAAAAGTGATCTCGCGACCAAGCTCTTTTTCAAGTGCAGGAACGACTGCGGGTAAATCGCGATCTACAAGTTGGCGTTGAAGTGCAAGAGTTGCTGTTGCGACCAATACTTTTCGCCCATGAACAATTCCTGGAACTAAATAGGCTAGAGATTTTCCAGTGCCGGTGCCGGCTTGAACCATTAAATGGTGGCGATTTGTTAGGGCATTGGCAACCGCTTCAGCCATTTCAATTTGGCCTTCGCGCGCCGAACCACCGATTGCATCTATAGCGACATCAAGTGCTTTGCGCACTTTTGCTGACATGTCACTCATTCATGCAGATCTACCGCTTGTCGATTGAAATGAAGGCTTTATCCTCAGGCCCCACATAGAGCGCGGTTGGACGAATAATTTTTCCATCATTTCGCTGTTCGATAACGTGAGAAGTCCATCCAGAGATTCTCGACATCACAAATATCGGAGTGAAATAGTTAACTGGAATCTTCATAGAATCATAAGCAACTGCTGAGAACCAGTCTACGTTCGGGAACATTTTCTTAACTTCCCACATCACAGATTCAATTCGCTCTGCAATCTCATAATCATTGGACTTACCTGCAGCTACTGCAAGCTCTTTTGTAATGATCTTTACGATTTCATTACGAGGATCAGAAACTGTGTATACAGGGTGACCAAACCCAATAACTACTTCTTTGTTTTCTACGCGCTTTCGGATATCTGCCTCAGCTTCATCAGCTGTTGAATAGCGCTGCTGAATCTCAAGTGCCACCTCGTTTGCACCGCCATGCTTTGGTCCACTTAGGGCACCGATAGCACCGGTTACACATGAGTAAATGTCTGCACCTGTGCCGGCAATTACTCGACTTGTAAATGTTGATGCATTGAATTCATGCTCGGCGTAAAGAACCAATGAAATGTGCATTGCTTTTTCCCACAGTGCACTTGGCTTTTCTCCATGCAAAAGATGTAAAAAGTGAGCACCGATTGAATCATCATCTGTTTCAACTTCAATCTTCTTGCCGTTGTTTGCAAAGTGATGCCAGTATCCAAGAATTGATCCAGTCTTTGCCAGCATTGAATCGGCAATATCTCGCGCCTCTGTCTCAGTGTGCTTAGTTGATTCTGGGTTAACTGCGCCAACTGCTGAAAATGCAGTACGCAAAACATCCATTGCATGTGCTGATGCAGGAATTTGTTCAAGGACTGTTTTAACAGCTGGTGAAAGTCCGCGCAATCCTTTGAGTTTTACTTTGTAACCATCTAATTGCTTTTGATTTGGAAGTTCGCCATGAACTAATAAAAATGCGACCTCTTCGAATTGGCAGTGTGTTGCCAAATCTTTGATGGAATATCCACGGTAGTGAAGATCTCCTTGGCCGACTGAACTTAATCCGGTGCTTCCTGCTGGAACTCCTGAGAGGGCTACCGACTTTTTAGGCTTGAATTCACTCATGCCGCAATCTTAACTATAGGTAGACCAGTCTTTTAACAATCTATGGCGCCGAAACTTCAATAAATCACGCCCCGCCCCCGTGCCGGGATTAAGAACTATCGGAAGTTAAGGCCAGTTGCAGATATGGCTCGACCAGAAGTTGTGAACATCACAGTCAAATGGGGCTTTCCAAACGATCAATTCTTGTGGCTTAAATTCAATAGTTCGATGGCTGCAATAGCACTGTCATAACCTTTGTCCTCTTTGCTACCTGATACTCCGGATCGCGCAATTGCTTGCTCCATGTCATTGCACATGAGCACACCAAATCCAATTGGCTTAGAAAACTTGAGGCTGACATCTAAAATGCCCTGTGTAACGCCCTGGCATACATAATCAAAATGTGGTGTTTCACCTTTTAGGACAAGTCCAACAGCAACAACTGCGTCAAAGCCTTTTTCAAATGCCATCTGTGATGCAAGTGGGATCTCAAATGATCCAGGCACATAGATCGTTTCTATTTTAGCAATTGATGCTTCGGCCAATGCTCTTTGCGCGCCTGAAATTAGCTCATTACACAGATCTAAATGCCAAGACGAAGAGATGATTGCAACTTTTGCATGAGGCAAAGATCTAACCTTGATCTGTGGTGAATTGCCTGCCATTTATTTACTCCCTTGATTATGTCCCAATTTGTTTTGCTTTGTTGCAATGTATTTTTCATTAAATTCATTGACTGGAACAATTAAATGCTGCTGAATACAGATAATGCCAGCATCTTCAATTGCTGCAACTTTGTCTGGATTATTGGTTAAAAGAGTAAGAGATTTCAGTCCTAGGTTTTTAACTATTGCAACTGCATCGTTCCACTTACGTGCATCAACTTGATGACCCAAGGCAATATTTGCCTCGACGGTATCCATCCCCTGATCCTGTAGTTGATAGGCCTTGATCTTCTCACGCAAACCAATTCCACGTCCTTCGTGATTGCGTAAGTAAATGATGTACCCAGAACCGCTAGCCTCAATTAACGAGATAGAAAGCTCTAACTGATCTCCACAGTCACATCTTTGTGAATGCAAAACATCACCAGTAAAGCATTCGCTATGAATACGAACCAATGGATTTGCACCCTTAGATCCAAACTTAATAACTGCATGCTCACGTTGATTTAAGGCTGGAAATGTCGCAACCTGCCAAGCCTGATTGCGCAAGGGCAGCTGCGCCCATTCAAAAGTAAATCCTGCAGAATTCTCTCCATCATGCTTATCATCTGGAATATCTTGTTGGGATAGCTCCTCAATTGAAATCGTTAAAAGACCATGGGTGGTTGCAAAATCTTTTAGCGATTGACCACGTGCCATGGAGCCATCTTCATTAACAATTTCAGACAGTAGACACAAGGGTTGCGCTCCAACTAATTGAGTCAAAGCAATTCCTGCTTCAGTGTGACCTCTTCGAACCTTTAATCCACCTTCGACTGCTATCAGTGGAAAAACATGTCCTGGTCTAATGAAATCAGTTGCTACTGAATCATGTGATGCCAATGCAACAACTGTGTTTGCGCGCTCTTGCGCACTGACTCCCGTTGTCACATTCTTCTTTACATCAACGCTTACGGTAAATGCCGTTTTCTTTGAGTCCTGATTATCCTCGACCATAAGTGGTAATCCAAGTTTGCGAGCACGTGTTTCTTGCATCGCAACACACAAAATTCCAGTGGTGTGGCGCACCATAAATCCAACGCTCTTTGATGTTGCCTTCTCAGCCAACATCATCAAATCACCCTCGTTTTCGCGGTTCTCATCATCTACAACTATGATCATCTCGCCACGTTTAAATGCCTCTAATGCCTTCTGCAGATTACTCACTTTTGTAACCCCTTACTGATGAGTCGTTCTACATATTTAGCTAATACATCGACTTCGACATTAATGAGATCGCCAGCTTTTTTGGTAGAAAGATTTGTGCGCTCTAATGTTTCCGGAATCAGCCAAACGGTGACTTGATTATTGGCATCGTTGATCTCTCCGACCGTTAGCGAGATACCATCTAGTGCAATAGAGCCTTGATTAACAATGTACTTACCTAAATCTTTCGGAATGGTGATATCAAAACGAGCCCATTTATCCCCCGGGGTTAGCCCAACAACATTGGCCACTCCATCAACGTGGCCTTGGACTATGTGGCCACCCATCCGCGCATCTAACTGTGCAGCAAGTTCTAAGTTAACTGGAGATCCAATTTCAATGCTTGCAAGACTTGTGAGTTTTAACGTTTGAACCATTACATCGGCGCTAAAGACTTTGTCGCCAACAGAAGTAGCAGTAAGGCAGACGCCGTTTACACTGACTGAATCCCCTACCTTGATGTGAGAAATCAATTCTGGTGCTTGGATAGTAAATATTGCTGACTCAACTCCACGCTCAATATCAACAACTTTTCCTAGTTCGCCAATAAGTCCTGTAAACATTTACTTCTCCCCTCTGACCACATATATAGATTTAACGTCCCCATCGATAACTTCACTGCTGATGTGATCTAGAACCATCTTTTGATCGATGCTATTTGCGCCAAAATCTGCGACAAAAGATTTCCCTTGCCCCAAAAGAGATGGAGCTTGATACATAACTAACTCATCCATCAATCCTTGGTTCAACATTGCAGTAGCAAGTGTTGGCCCTGCCTCGACTAAAACTTGATTGACGCCAGTTTTATTGAGCTCTGCAACCAAAATACCTAGATCTTTTGATTTCACCTGAAGGGTTGGAGCAGCGTTATCAAAGATCTTTGATGTAGTTGGTATCTCTTGTTCCCCGCACACAACCCGCAATGGATTTGTCGTAAACCCTGGGAAATCTCCTCGTGGTATTAAATGTGGATCATCCGTGATGACCGTATTGGTGCCAACCAAAATTGCATCTGCCTGCCTGCGCAGTAACTGCACATCATTGCGGGACTTTTCATTTGAGATCCACTGAGAACTTCCATCTAATGCTGCAATTTTTCCATCGAGTGTGGTTGCTACTTTCCATGTAAAGAATGGTCGACTCTTTTCTATCTTTGTTAGCCACGCTCTATTTGCAGAGGCTGCTTGGCTCTCTAAAACTCCACTTTCAACCTGCACACCCAGATCACGCAACGCTTGTGCACCGCCTGCTGCTTTCTTGTTTGGATCGATTACCGCAAAAACAACTTTGGAAATTCCAGCACCTGCGATCGCATTTGAACATGGGCCTGTTACTCCTGTGTGGTTACAGGGTTCAAGAGTTACAACCATCGTTGCGCCATTTGCATTTGTGCCGGCCATTTTTAAAGCTACTACTTCTGCATGATCAGGTGAACTCATCCGATCGTGAAAACCTTCGCCCACAACTTCGCCATCAGAATTAATGATCACTGCGCCAACGATTGGATTCGGTGATGTTCTGCCTAAACCTTGTAGGGAAAGTGAAATGGCACGTTGCATTGCAACTGTGTAATCCATTATCTGCCCCCTAACTCTATGTAACGAGTTTCCGGGGGTTGCGTTCACGCACATGCGAATTGATACCAATGCATGCACATACACAAAGAAGGCAGGAATAAACCCACCTTTTGTTGGTTTCCTCTCATCCGGACTTTAACCGTCGGTCTCAGAATTTCACTGAGTCAACCGATACCTGGATGGCATCGGGTCGCGGACTATAACCGCCGGTTCGAAATTACATCGACCCCGGAAACAACGTGCTCATTCTACTCTTGATTAATCGGTGCTTGGAACATGAAAAACCCCGCTGATCGCAATGCTTGCCGCGATCAGCGGGGTTTTTAACGGGGTTGGTTAAGTCTTTAGCTGCAACCAGATGTGTTGCCGCATCCTTCGCATACAAAGCATGCACCTGACATACGCATCTTCACGCCACATGTCATACACAGTGGTGCATCAGATTTGATTCCCATTGACTCTAGAAGATCAGATGAAGAACCAATTGTTTGCGCAACTGGTGCTGGTTCGATCTTTACATCACTTTTTACAACCACAGGAGCCGCCACAACCGCAGCCGCCTGGACTGCTACTGCTTTTGGGGCTTGTGGTGTTTCAACGTTAGCTACTGGTGCATATTCGCCACCGTTATCAAGTGCTGCTGCGCGCTCTACTGATGTGTAAAGGCCCATTGCTGAACGCTGTTCAAATGGAAGGTAATCAAGTGCAAGACGACGGAAGATGTAATCCATCATGGACTGTGCCATGCGGATATCTGCATCATCTGTCATTCCTGCTGGCTCAAAGCGCAAGTTCGTGAACTTCTCTACGAATGTTTCTAGTGGAACTCCGTATTGAAGTCCGATTGAAACTGCGATTGAGAATGCATCCATTACACCGGCAAGTGTTGATCCCTGCTTGCCAAGCTTTAAGAAGACCTCACCAAGTGCGCCATCAGCGTAGGCACCAGCGGTCATGTAACCCTCGGCGCCGCCAACTGAAAATGATGTTGTAGTTGCAGGACGTGACTTAGGAAGGCGCTTGCGAATTGGAGTTGCTGCAGCTTCTTCTACAACAACATCTTTCTTCTTTGCCTTGCCATCTGAAAGTGGTTGTCCAACTTTGCAGTTATCGCGATAGACAGCCAGCGCCTTTACGCCCATCTTCCATGCTTCAAAGTAAACCTCTTCAACTTCTTCAACAGTTGCCTCTTCTGGAAGGTTAACTGTCTTTGAAATCGCACCTGAAAGGAATGGCTGGCATGCAGCCATCATGCGAACGTGGCCCATTGGCGCAATTGAACGTTGTCCAAGTGCGCAATCGAATACGTCGTAGTGCTCAGTCTTTAATCCTGGTGCATCAATGACGTGGCCATTGTTTGCAATGAATTCGACGATCGCCTCGATCGTCTCTTCTGTGTATCCAAGTTTGCGTAAGGCCTGTGGAACTGTCTGGTTCACAATCTGCATTGAACCGCCACCGACAAGCTTCTTGAACTTAACAAGTGAGAAGTCAGGCTCGATACCAGTTGTATCGCAATCCATCATCAATCCAATTGTTCCTGTTGGTGCAAGAACTGAGATCTGCGCATTGCGCCATCCATTCTTGTCGCCAGTTGCTAAACATGCATCCCATGCCTTGTTTGCCTCTGTCCATACATCGCGGTCAAGAGTTGTCTCTGACTTTGCAGCAGATGATGCAGATGCATGCTTGCGCATTACGCGTGCATGTGACTTAGCATTTTGTGCAAAGCCTGCATATGGTCCAACGATTCCAGCTAACTCTGCTGAACGCTTGTATGTAATTCCGGTCATCAATGAAGTGATCGCTCCTGCTAATGCGCGTCCACCTTCTGAATCGTATGCAAGACCTGATGCCATTAGGAGCGCGCCAAGGTTTGCATAACCAATTCCGAGCTGACGGTATGCCTTTGTTGTGTCACCTACTGCTTCAGTTGGGAAATCTGCGAAACAGATTGAAATATCCATTGAAGTGATGATCAACTCTGCAGCTTTTCCAAATGTCTTTGAATCAAATGATCCATCGGCCTTAAGGAACTTCATCAGGTTAATTGATGCCAAGTTACATGAAGAGTTATCTAGTGACATGTACTCAGAGCAAGGGTTTGACGCATTGATGCGACCTGTCTCTGGGTTTGTGTGCCAATCGTTAATTGTGTCGTCATATTGAATTCCAGGATCGGCACATGCCCAAGCTGCCTGTGCCATCTTGGTAAATAGCGCTCGTGCATCAACTGTTTCAATAACTTCACCTGTTGAACGTGCGGTTAGGCCAAACTGCTCGCCCTTTTCAACTGCGCGCATGAACTCATCTGAGACTCGAACTGAGTTGTTTGCATTTTGGTACTGAACAGAGATGATGTCTTTTCCACCAAGGTCCATATCAAAACCGGCATCGCGTAATGCGCGAATCTTGTTCTCTTCGTTAACTTTTGTCTCAATAAACTCTTCGATATCTGGGTGTGAAACATCTAGAACAACCATCTTTGCAGCACGACGGGTTGCGCCACCTGACTTGATTGTTCCAGCAGACGCATCGGCGCCGCGCATAAATGAAACTGGACCAGATGCTGTTCCACCGGACTTTAATAGCTCCTTTGAAGAACGAATACGTGAAAGATTTAATCCAGCCCCTGATCCGCCTTTGAAGATCATTCCTTCTTCACGGTACCAGTTAAGAATGCTGTCCATTGTGTCATCTACTGACAAGATGAAACATGCACTGACCTGTTGTGGTTGTGCTGTTCCAACGTTGAACCACACTGGTGAGTTGTAAGCAAAGATCTGATGCATAAGCATGTATGTAAGTTCGTGCTCATAAATTGTTGCATCTTGCTCTGTTGCAAAGTAACCGTTATCGCGGCCGGCCTTTGTATATGTAAGGACTACGCGATCGATAACTTGCTTAAGGGACCACTCGCGGTTTTCTGCACCGAGTGCGCCGCGGAAATACTTTGTTGTAACAATTGTTGAAGCATTGACTGACCAGAAGTCTGGAAACTCAACACCGTGTTGTTCAAAGACAGTCTCTCCCGTTTTCCAGTTCTGCTGCACTACATCGCGACGTTCCCATTTAGCTTCATCGTATGGGTGTACGCCTTCCTTGGTGTAGATGCGTTCGATCGTCAAGCCCTTACCTTTTAGGGTGTTGTGAGCTTTGATTTTCGCTGGTCGGTTGATTACCGTCTCGGACATAGTGTGTTTCCCCGTCTTCTAGTTTTCTCTAAATTGATTCTTTATTTGGTTCATGTTTTGGATGTAGTTCTTATTAATTTTTTACGCGGTTGTACTGTTGGGAATCTGTATTACTTGAGTTTGTTGCAACTGGGGAATTGCTAGAAGGTAGAGCACGGAGAAGTGCGATCTCACCTTCGAAATCTTCAAGGGAGGCAAAGTTACGGTACACAGAGGCATAACGTAAGTAAGCGACCTCATCGAGCTCTCGGAGTGGCGCAAGAATTGCCATGCCCACCTCTTGAGCTTCGATCTCTGCCTGTCCGCTACTGCGAAGGTTTTCTTCTACGCGTTGGGCAAGCAAAACTAAATCGTCCTCGTTTACTGGACGTCCCTGGCATGCCTTGCGGACACCGACCAGGACCTTCTCGCGGCTGAAAGGCTCTGTGGCCCCGCTTCGCTTAATAATGTTAAGGAGGGCAATCTCCTGTGTTGAAAATCTTTGACCACATTGAGGGCACTCACGGCGACGGCGAATTGTTGTGCCTTCTTCAACCGGGCGAGAGTCAACAACGCGAGAATCTTCGAATCTGCAGAATGGGCAATTCATCTCGGCGTGTCCTCCATTCAATGCTCGTATTTAGCTCGTACTGGATGTATTGAGCGGACCAGTAAACTTACCCTAAAACCACCACTTATGGAAGTTTTTACTGGTTTGACCCCTACATGTAGTAGTAACTATAAAGCATTTCTTGAGGCTTTGCCTGATAAACGGTTTAGAACCTTCTTAACGGCGTGTCGGTAGATCGAGGTGCGATTATTTTTGAGCCAGAACCGGCACCCGTAGCTTTTGTCCAGATTGAAGATCAAAGCCCTTGAGGTTATTTGCCTCTCGAATAAGAGCGAGCATCTCTTGAACATCTCCCTGTGAATACGCGGCAGCCACGCTCCAGAGAGTCTCACCAGGGGCTACGACGATCGTTGAAAATGAAGGTGCTGTGCTTGCCGCTTCCTGGTTTGCACCAGATTGGGCAGCAAAGCCAGCCACCATCACCACAGTAAGAGAAAGCAACACAACGGCCCTTGCGAGTCGACCTCGACGTGACAATCGAATTACTGGCATCGATTGCTGGTCGGACGGATTGGCCAAAACCCTTGAAAAACCTTGATTTACACTGCCTTTAGAGCTTGTAAACCCTGTGTTAAAAACTACTGTACTCATGTTTTCTCCTGCGGTCACACCTTGGGGAAGGATTCGAACAACTGTTCGAATAAGACAATTAAACACCCCACCACTGACAAATGCAAGCAAAATTCGAACAGGTGTTTGAATTTTTTCCAAACCTGTGTCACCCTATGTCTATGGCTAAAAACGTAACCGAACTCTCCGATGGCCCAGCTGACGCTCATGGCCTTACTTCCCGCCAGCTCAAGATTCTTGGGGCAATCAAAGATGCCGTAGAAAACAACGGCTATCCCCCAACGATGCGCGAAATCGGCCTTGTGGCAGGACTTACTAGCCCGGCCTCGGTCAAGTACCAACTAGAAGCCCTAGAAAAGAAGGGTTTCATCCGCCGTGATCCAACTCGTGGTCGCGCACTAGAAGTTTTGATGCCAGATGAGAAAAACGCAGAGAACTCTTCTCCGGTTGATGCCACCAGATACATACCGCTGGTTGGTCGAATCGCAGCAGGTGGGCCAATTACTGCCGAACAAGAAGTTGAAGAGACATTTCCCCTTCCGGAATCACTTGTTGGTTCAGGTGATTTGTTCATGCTCAAAGTTGTTGGTGAATCAATGATCGATGCGGCTATCTGCGATGGAGATTACGTTGTCATTCGCTCCCAGAAAGATTGCAATAACGGTGAAATCGTTGCGGCAATGATTGATGGAGAGGCCACAGTCAAAACTTTCTCACGCAAAAATGGCCACATCTGGCTACTTCCAGCTAACGCAGACTTTGCGCCTATCGATGGAGATGCCTGCGAGATCTTAGGAAAGGTCACTGCAGTTCTTCGCACTGTTCGCTAAGTTTGGCCTATGCCAAAAGATGCATCCAGGGAGTCCCACTTTCCTTCCATAGAAAAAAAGCATGGCGAAAAGATGGCCTACTGGTTTAAGGTCATGGCAAAGATAAAAGATAAAAAGTACCCCGAGCAGATTGCTCATTTAAAAGAGAACTTTGGCTTCTCGCAAGCACATGCCAATGCACTAGTTATGTACTCGAAAGGATCGCTTTCTTCAAAACGATTTGAAACACCGACTGATTACTTCAAAGCAATCGATCCGCAACAGAGTAAAACCATTAAGGCTATTTTCAAGGCAATAAGGGCCAAGCACCCGGATTTAGAGCTAGTCATTGCATGGAACCAACCGATGCTCAAAAAAGATACTCACTATATTTTTGGTGTCTCTACCTCTAAAAATCACATTTCAATTGCGCCATGGAATAAAGATGTCCTAAAAGCATTTGCCCCTAAGTTTGCCAATTACAAAGTGCTAAAGAAAACTATTCAACTTCCCAATGATTGGGATGTGGATGCATCCCATGCAAAACTGCTACAGGGGATGATTACGGCCTCTCTAAAAGCCTTGAAGTAAAGACGTTGTTTAACGCTTGATTTATAGGGTTTTATTGCGGCTTTTGAGCCGATAGAATTGGGGTATGGATCTAGACAAAGTAATTCTGTATTACGGCTTCACGCCGATTGCAGATACTGAAGCCATGAAGCTGTGGCAAAAAACTCTGTGTCAGTCCCTAGATTTAAAGGGGCGAATCATCATCTCCCCCCATGGAATTAATGGCACCTTAGGTGGCAAGATGAAAGACCTGAAGAGGTATGTGAAAGTAACTCGTTCATACCCAGGGTTTAAAAAGATTGACTTTAAATGGTCAGATGGAACACCGTTAGATTTTCCTAAACTTAAAATTAAAATACGTCCAGAGCTTGTCGCTTTTGGGAATCCAGATGAAATCAAGGTCGATGAAAATGGCGTTGTAGGTGGTGGAGTGCATCTTCGCCCGGAAGAAGTAAACAAGTTGGTAGAAGAGCGTGGGGATGAAGTTGTCTTCTTTGATGGCCGTAACGCATTTGAAGCAAAAGTCGGAAAATTTAAAGATGCGGTGGTTCCTCAGGTCGAGACCTCACATGATTTTGTTGCTGAGATTGAAAGTGGAAAGTATGACCACTTGAAAGATAAACCAGTGGTCACATACTGCACTGGTGGAATTCGCTGTGAGATTCTCTCTGTGGTCATGAAAAATCGTGGCTTCAAAGAGGTTTATCAGATGAAAGGTGGCATCGTTCGCTACGGCAACAAGTACGGCGATGACGGTCTGTGGGAAGGCTCTTTGTATACCTTTGACGATCGCTTAACAATCGACTTTAGTGACCACACAAAGCTAATTGGTACCTGTGCTGAATGTGGAGAAAAAACTAAGGCGTTTAGAAACTGCCAAAAGCCAGAGTGTCATCAATTAATTTTGCTCTGTGATCCTTGCTATGAAGTTCACACGGAACGCCCTTGCAATCATGAACGCGAAGTTAAGCGAAATCGCGAACTCATAGGTTAAAAGCTTTCTTTCCGGGGCATCAGAAGTAGAGATAAAGTAGGCTTGCGATCATGAACCGCGATGAAGTGCTTGCTGTTGATCTCGGGCAATCTGGTACGTCGCTGCGTTCCAAAGACTTAAACTTACATACACCCCGCGGGAAACATGCAGGTGAAGATAGTTTAGATGCTTTGGAAGCGGTATTTGAATCCCTTAATGCCTCTGAAACGATTCGCACCGATTGCGTGGCTCTTTCATGTACAGGTTTATATGGACAGGCCCCAAATCCGCAAAAGTATCTAGAGCTGTGCTCAAAGTTTTTTGGAGCAACAAAAGTCGCAGTCATAGACGATGGGTTCGCTAGTTTTATTGGCTCTTTAAACGGAAGTGACGGAACCGCGCTGACTATTGGTGGTGGCGTCGTATCGGTTGCTGGTTTAAATGGAAAATATGCACATCGCGATGGCTTAGGTAGCACCTTCGGTGATGAGGGTGGTGGTTTTTGGCTTGGCAGGAATGCGATCTCAAAAGCACTTGCATCTCAACAAAACCGAATTCCTGATCAACAAATGTCCGAGTTTTTCAAAGAAGAGATCGCTGCTTATTACGCATTAGATGTTCGAGATGGCGCGCAGGCGCAAACACTTGCCATAAAAACTGCCAAAAAGGTACTAGATGCTGCCGATCTTAGGATTGCATCGGCAGTGTCGATTGTTAATAAAGGAGCGTTTTTACTGGCTCAAACTGTGATTTCAACATGGCAAGGAGTTTCAGGCGGCAGTACTGATGAGGTGAAGATTGTTGTTCAAGGTGGACCTTCAAAAAAGAAAAGTTATGTAGAGGCAATTCTTCGAAATGTTAAAGACAAACTACCGAATGCAAAGCTGATTGAATCGGCAGGAGATAATTTAGATGGCGCTGCTTGGATTGCAGAGAATTTGTCTAACGATGTTCCCCCTTTTCTTAAATGGGCTTCTCAGTAATCCAGAAGAAAAATCCACAAAAAGAATTGCCTACTTCTTTGGGCTACGCCTTAACTCAGTGATTGGATTCCACTCTCGAAGTGGAGTACGGGTCTTTTTTGGTGACAACATGAGCGCCAATAGAACCCAGAAGGTTCCGATGTATCCGAGCAGCACCCATGGAAGTACTCGTCGTCCAAAAGCATAGGCACAAAGGCCAGCAAATATTCCGAAGAAGAGATGTTGGGCGTCAAAAGGAATCATGGATAAAATCCTACTCAATTTACTCCAAAAAATAATCTCCCTCCCCGCACAGTTAAATGCGAGAAGGGAGATCTATTGTGTAGCCCCGAAGGGATTCGAACCCTCGTAGCTGCCTTGAGAAGGCAGAGTCCTAGGCCGCTAGACGACGGGGCCACATTCCATTGCTGGAAAGTTTTCCTAGAACAAACATGACGTACAAAATATTTAGTTGTTTAACCGGTACTGCGCTGGGGTACCAGGACTCGAACCTAGACTTACTGAACCAGAATCAGCAGGGCTGCCAATTACCCCATACCCCAAGGTTGTGAAACCTTGTATAGCAAGTGCAAAGAATACCAGCGGATTTATAGAGCCAGAGCCGTACTAATACGTGCAAGGCACGCCTCTTTGCCCAACAACTCCATCGATTCAAACAGTGGTGGTGAAATCGTGCTGCCCGTAGTTGCAATTCTAAGCGCCGTAAATGCAATCCGTGGCTTTAGTCCTAACTCTTCAATCAATGATGTACGCAACGCTGCCTCAATATTTTCATGGCTCCATTGCGAAACACCCTCTAACTCCTTAACAGAGCGCTTAAGTATCTCTTTTGATCCTGAGTCCGTAATCTTTGAAACGCTCTCAGCATCAACTTCAAACTCTGTAACAAACAAAAACTTGAGCATTTTAGGAACTTCACTGAGCACAATAATGCGCTCCTGAATGAGTGGAAGAGCCTTTTTGACCAGTTCAATCTCTTGGCTACTGCCCTGAATCACATTAGCTTTTGTTAAAAATGGTAGTGACCACTTTAGAAATTCATCAATTGTTAGCGCTCGGATCTTGTCACCATTGATCGCCTCTAATTTCTTCATATCAAATCGAGCCGGTGATGAGTGAACCTTTTCAACTGTAAACATTTGTGTTAACTCTTTCATCGTGATGTTTTCAACATCATCTCCTGGTGACCAACCTAGGAGTGCCAAATAATTACAAATCGCCTCAGGTAAAAAGCCCATCTCCCTATACCAAGCGATAGAAGCTTCACCATTTCGCTTAGAGAGTTTGGCGTTATCTGTTCCCATCACAAATGGTAGGTGGGCAAATACTGGATAGTCTTTCGGCGCAACTCCCATTGCTTGGTAAACACGAATCTGGCGAGGAGTTGAAGAGAGCAGATCCTCACCACGCAACACATGAGTTACCTTCATCAAAATATCATCAACGGCAACTGCCAAGGTGTAGAGCGGGGAACCATCTGCGCGCACCAACACAAAATCAGGAACAAAATTGTGATCAAATGAAACATCACCTCGAATTAAATCGGTAAATGTTGTTGATCCATCTGGCATGCGCATACGCACTACTGCTGAACGTCCCTGTGCTTTATATGCATCTATCTGGGCTTGCGTTAAATCTCGGCAATGACCGTTATATCCTGGTGCAACATTGGCCTTGCGCTGTGCTTCACGAACGGCTTCTAACTCATCTGGTGAGCAATAGCAGTAATACGCATCTTTTTGATCCAAAAACTTTTGTGCATATTCGGCATAAATATCTAAACGCTGTGACTGTAAGTACGGTCCATTTTCTCCGCCAACTTCTGGACCCTCATCCCAATCAAGACCTAACCACTTCAATGTCTCAATTGCGGCCTGAATGTACTCATCTGTAACTCTGTCCGTATCGGTATCTTCTATTCGGAAAAGGAAAACGCCTCCTGTGTGACGGGCATATGCCCAATCAAAAAGTGCCGTACGAATATTGCCCACGTGAAGTTCGCCAGTTGGAGATGGCGCAAAACGGACCTTGACTGTTTTTGCATTCATTTACTGCGCCGCCACCTTATTTGTTAATTCGCCTAGTCCTTCAATTGCAACGCTAACTTTACTGCCAATGACCATTGGTCCAATGCCCGCAGGAGTTCCCGTCAAGATTATGTCTCCTGGCAAAAGTGTCATTACTCGCGATACGAAATTAATAATTGTTGGCACGTCGAAAATCATGTCGTTTAACTGCGCCGATTGCTTGATCTGACCATCAACTGTTGCAGTAAGTTTTTGAGTTCCAGGGATGAACTCAGTTTCAATCCAAGGTCCTACTGGGCAAAAAGTATCAAAGCTCTTGGCTCTTGCCCATTGGCCATCTTTTTTCTGTAAATCTCTAGCTGTTACATCATTTGCGATTGTGTAGCCGAAAATCACATCACTGACTCGCTCTTTAGGAACATCTTTACAGATGCGTCCTATAACAATTGCTAGCTCAACTTCATGGTCTACTTGCTCAGACATTTCGGGCCAAACAATTGTGTCTTGAGGGCCAATTACAGAAGTGTTTGGCTTTAGAAAAATCAGTGGCTCTTCGGGGACTTTCCCACCCATTTCGGCCGCGTGATCGGAATAGTTTTTTCCAATGCAAACAACTTTGGAGCGAGGAATAACTGGCGCCAAAAGTCTGACTTTATTGAGTTCGATACGCGCTGCAGTCTTTTGAATTCCAGAGTAGATGGGATCTCCACTAATAATGCTGATGAGGCCATCGTCTTCGAGCACGCCAAAAAGTGGATCCGTGCCTAACTCTGCATCTGGCCCTGGAGTAAATCTGACTATGCGCATTAGGCCATTCTAACCGTTGTGTTGGCTTTGAATTACGCGAACCATCATCGATGAAGGGTATCTAAGAATTATTCGGCGTCTTCAATCTCAGCGACTAAGCGTTCAACTAAAACCGAAGATATTCGACGACGACGACCTAAAGGTCGCTCTGATGTGATTGACCAACCATTCCAAGAGATCGTGCTTCCTGCAATTGGGACGCGGCCTAACTTCTGCGCCATTAAACCGCCGATGCTATCGATGTCTTCGTAGTCAGATTTTTCTATCTCAATCTTTAACTCATCGGCTAAATCCTCTATGTGCAGGCTAGCTTTTGCGCGTGCCTTATCAGGAGTTAACCAAGTGAACTCATCTTCACCATCATCAAACTCATCTTCAATCTCACCAACAATCTCTTCAATAATGTCTTCGATGGTGATGATTCCTGCAGTACCGCCATATTCATCAACAACTATTGCAAGGTGAATCTGGTTTTTCTGCATCTCTCGCAAGAGGTCATCTGCCATCTTTATTTCTGGTACAAAATTTGCAGGGCGCATGTGTTGTTCAATTGTCTCGTTCTGTTCAGCATCACGATGATCAAGTGCTCGCTTGGCCAAATCCTTCACATAAACGATTCCCACAATATTGTCTATTCCATCTCCGATTACAGGAATACGTGAGTAGCCACTTCTTAGCGCTAGAGACAAGCCCTGGCGAACCGATTTATCTTTTTCGACCCAGACCATATCGATCCGTGGAACCATAAGTTCACGAACCAAAGTATCTCCAAGTTCAAAAACAGAGTGAATCATCTCTTGTTCATCAGACTCCACAAGACCTCGCTCATGTGCTTGATCCACTAAATCTCGAAGCTCTGCTTCAGATGTAAATGGACCTGATCTAAATCCTTTGCCTGGTGTGAGAGCATTTCCGACTGAAATAAGTACCTTAGTAACAGGTCCAAGTAGAAACGCCAAACCGTGAGCAACAATTATTCCGTAGCGAGCAAATTTATGGGGTTGCTGTTTACCTAAAGTTCGCGGACCAACGCCAACAACAACAAATGAAAGCACAACCATAATGAGAACAGTAAGTGCCATTGCTTGGGCAGAGGGATAATTGCGAAGCAAAATAACTGCTAATAAAACAGTGGCAGTAAATTCACACAGCTTTCTTACCAACAAAATTACATTGAGATATCTGGCAGGTTGCGCGCTGTATTTGCGCAGTAGCGCTCCCCCACGCTTACCCTCTAACTCATCAATCACGATTCGGGAGATTGATGTCAGTGCAGACTCACTTGCTGCAAGAAAGCCTGCAAAGATCAAAAGTAAAACGATGCTAGTTACAGCTAATGGACTCACGAGCTCTTTTCCCAGTCGCGGACGATTTTTTCTTGGAGCAAAAACATTGTTTTTTCTTCTTCCTTATCTGCATGGTCATAGCCAAGGATGTGCAACAAACCATGTGTTGCCAAGATAAAAATCTCGTGATCGGTTGAATGTCCCTGAGCCGTGGCTTGAGACTGGGCCACAACTGGACTAATGACAATATCTCCCAAGGTGACAATGTCTTGAGAGGTTAAGGGCATATCCATTGGGAAGGAAAGCACGTCTGTAGTTCCTGGCTCATCCATCCATTTCAAATGAAGTTCACTCATGTAATCATCTTTTACGAAGGAAACATTGAGATCATTTAAAGTGTTCAGATCTAAGGCGCTGAGTGCGAATGTCAACAAGGAAGTTATCTGCTCTGCTGGAACTAACTGCCCTGAAGTATTTGTTACTTCGATTGTCATTTATTGTCGAATAGGCCGTAAGACATGTTGGTTTACATCAAAGGTTTCATAAGCTTTAACGATGTCTCCAATTAATCGGTGGCGGACAACGTCCTCAGCCGTTAACTCTAGAAATGCGATGTCGTCAATATCTTTTAATATTTCGCGAACTACTTTTAAACCCGATTTTTGTGCATTTGGAAGATCAACCTGAGTCACATCACCTGTGATCACCATTTTGGAACCAAATCCAAGACGAGTCAGAAACATCTTCATCTGTTCAGGAGTGGTGTTTTGCGCCTCATCCAAGATAACAAATGCATCATTTAATGTGCGACCACGCATATATGCAAGTGGGGCCACTTCAATAATGCCGGACTGCATGAGACGTGGAATTGAATCTATATCGATCATGTCATGGAGTGCGTCAAAAAGTGGACGTAAATAAGGATCAATTTTCTCGCTCAGCGTTCCAGGCAAGAAGCCTAGATTCTCACCGGCTTCAACAGCAGGTCTTGTTAAAACAATACGATTAACCTTCTTCGACTGCAAAGCAGCAACTGCCTTTGCCATCGCAAGATAGGTCTTACCAGTACCGGCTGGACCAATTCCAAATGTAATTGTGTGATCTTCGATAGCCTCAACGTAGCGCTTTTGGTTCGCCGTTTTTGGACGAATAGTACGTCCGCGGTTGCTCACAATATTGAGTGAGAGAACTTCAGCTGGATGATCGACTGGTTTGTGCTCGAGCATTTCAATCGCTCTATTGACCGCATCAACACTTAGAACGTTGCCACTTCGAATGACAACCATTAACTCATTAAATAGGTTTTCTAATTTGCTGCAATCATCATGAGGTCCGCGCAAAGTAATCTCATTGCCTCGAACCGTTATATTTACAGATGCAAATGCAGCTTCAATTGTTCGCAGATTTGAATCCTGCGCGCCTAGTAAGGCGACCATCGCAATTGCCTTAGGTACCGTTATCAGCGTTCGCTCCATATAGGGGTAAATCTATCTTTAACCTGGCGGCCATGCCATGGCACGACCACCCAAAAGATGTAGGTGAGCGTGGAAAACACTCTGACCGGCGGCTTCTCCGGTGTTAAAAACGGTCCTATAGCCCGAAAGCCCGCGTTGGGTTGCAATCTCATCTGCAGCTAAAAACAGCGCGGCTGTAATGGTGGCACTGTTCCTAGCGACTCCAGCTGCATTTTCTGTGTGCAATGTTGGAACCAAAAGAACATGAGTTGGAGCTTGAGGATTGAGATCATTAAATGCAACAACATTTTCATTTCGGAAAACAACATCGGCTTCGATTTCACCAATAATTATTTTACAAAATATGCAATCAGGAACTAAGGCCATGTAATTACCATACCTTCAAAAGTGCAGAAACAGCAGAGACAGCCGCTAAACCTGCATGGGCCGAACGCAAAATTGGTCGTCCCATGAGTGCAACCTTGGCGCCGGCATTTGTAAATGCCTCTAACTCCTGATCTGTAATTCCACCCTCTGGACCAATAATTATCAGCAAATGTTCAACATTGTGTGAAGAAATCTGGTCCGAAAGCTTTGTTACCGCACTCTCATGAAAGACAATTGCTAGATCACTTAGAGCAATTGCTTCACAAATCTGAGAGGTAGTTGCAACACCAGTTACCTCTGGAATTCTAAATCGCCGAGACTGTTTACTTGCTTCGCGCGCCGTTATTTGAAACTTATCGGAAGTTTTGCCGATGCTTCTTGATGCCATCCAAGGAACTATCCGGTCAACACCGGCTTCAGTTAAAAGTTCAATCGCCTCTTTTGAACGATCTCCCTTAGGTAGAGCCTGCACAACAGTGATCTTGGTAGCTAACGGCTCTTGAAATCCTGACTCTAAGATTTGAACTGTCATTGATTTCTTTTTTATCTGCGTTGCTTTTACTTTAGACCAAGCGCCATTGCCATCGCTTAGCATAAATTGCTCATCTACTTTGGTACGAAGTACACGGATTGCATGGTTGGCATCATCATTGTCGAATTCATACTCTGTGCCGACCGTAGTTGGTAGATCCTCTACAAAAAAGAGAGTAAACATTATTTGTTAAACACACCTTTTATTTTGCTAAATACAGAACCATCTTGACCCTTTACATGCGCTTCGCTTGCTTTCTCACCACGCACCTGAGCAAATGATCGCAAAATGCTCTCTTCTTCTTTACTTAACTTTGTTGGTGTTTGAACTTCAATATGAACAATGAGGTCGCCTCTGTCCCCACGTCGCAATCTCGTCATTCCCTTGCCCTTAATTACAACAGGGGCTCCACTTTGTGTGCCTGGTTTAACCTGAACTTGCGCAGGACCATCTAATGTTTCAATTGAAACCGTTGTGCCAAGTGCTGCTGCGATCATGCTTATCTCAAGAGACATATGTAACGTGTCGCCATCTCTAACTAAATACTCATGCCGCTCTTCAACAATCTCTACATACAAATCACCTGCTGGACCACCACCTGCTCCAACTTCTCCGCGACCTGCAAGCTGAATTCTGTTTCCAGTTTCTACACCTGCTGGAATTTTCACATCGATTACCTGTCGACTTCGCACTCGACCTTCGCCAGCACATTCACGACAAGGATTCTTAATAACACTTCCATATCCTTGGCAGGCATTACATGGCCTGGAAGTCATTACCTGGCCAATTACAGAACGCACTACCTGCTGCACTTCACCGCGACCTTTGCAGGTTAAACAGACTTCTGGATGATCACCATCTACACATCCAGTACCAGTGCATTTAGTACAGACAACTGCTGTTTCGACTGTAATCTCACGTTCTGTTCCAAAACATGCTTCATTTAAATCAACTTGTATGCGAATAAGTGAATCTTGGCCTGCTCGCATACGAGGTCGTGGACCACGAGAGCCACCGCCTCCAAAGAAAGCATCCATGATGTCGCTAAAGCCACCACCAAAGTTAGCCCCGCCCCCGAAACTACTTCCACCCATGTCGTATTGCTGGCGTTTTTGTCCATCACTTAAAACATCGTAGGCCTCAGTTACTTCCTTAAATCTTTCCTGTGTTTTTGGATCAGGATTAACATCTGGGTGTAGTTCTCTAGCGAGTTTGCGATATGCCTTTTTAATCTCATCAGCTGATGCACCTTTGCTAACACCCAGGGTTTCGTAATGATCAGCCACTTATGCACCTTCACTAATGAATCGTCCAACGTATCGGGCAACGGCATCTACTGCGGCAATTGAACCGGCGTAATCCATACGAGTAGGCCCTAGGACACCAAGTGCGCCTATCTGAGAAGAATCACCACCGTAACCAACGGTCACTAATGAAGTTGCCTGAAGATTGGTCTCCATCTGCTCACGGCCAATGCGCACGTGAACAGTTGAGTTTGCCTCATCGAGCAGACGCATTAAAACAACTTGTTCTTCTAGTGCCTCAAGAATTGGTGAAAGAGTTAAACCTAAATCTTCACCAGAGCGAGCCAAATGCGCTGTTCCAGAAACCGCTAACTTTTCACGAGAGTCTCCAATAATTGGGTATGTAACAACTGCTACCTGCTTTGTTATATCAGCGAGTAACTTCACTGATTTTTTCAAGAGCTCTTCAAGATCGCTGGAGCCTTCAAGGAAGGTTTCAATCGCACGACGTTCAGCAGGTGATAAAGGCTTAACGGTTGCCAACTTATCTACAAAAACTCGATAACCAAGATCAGTGGGAATTCGACCGGCACTTGTATGAGGCTGAGTGATTAGCCCCTCTTCTTCTAGCAACGCCATTTCATTTCGAATAGTTGCGGGAGAAATTCCTAAACTGTGGCGCTCGGCGATGGATTTAGAACCGACAGGCTCTTGGGTCGCAACGTACTCATCTACTATTGCGCGAAGGATTTCAAGACGACGTGATGACATGTGTGCCTAGGGTACTAGAAAGTTAATTCTCGCACGATTCGATCTGCGATCAAGCGCCCTGTTGGGGTTAGCTGAACTCGATCCTTGTGCAGTTGAAGAAAGCCATCCGCACCATACGATGTCAGAGTTTGAATTTGGCTTGGATTTAAATCTGAGGTCGATAATCCCTCTCGCATGCGAATGCCCAACATGATTGCTTCATCTCTTTTTTGACCTGGAGTTAAATCTTCACTTTCTGCCATGACGCTTTCACCAGAGAAAAGCTTTTGTTTGTAAGTTGTTGGGTGTTTTATATTCCAGAATCGCTTTGAATCAATATGTGAATGAGCACCTGGTCCAAGGCCCCACCAATTTTGATTCTTCCAGTATGCAATGTTGTGTCTGCATTCATGGCCTGGTTTTGACCAATTTGAAAGTTCATACCAAGACATTCCATGTGCTTCGCAAAGTGGATCGATCAGCAAATACATCTCTGCCATCAAATCATCATTTGGCATCTCTAAATCACCACGCTTTATCTGCGCAGCTAATTTTGTGCCCGTTTCTACTATCAGTGCATATGCACTCAAATGATCGATATCTAAAGACAGCGCACTCTCTAAAGTATGGCGCCAATCATTCAAACTCTCTCCAGGTGTTCCGTAAATAAGGTCAACGCTGATTGATTTAAATCCTGCCGCACGTGCCATAGTTACGGCTTTGTCCACATTTGCTGGGTTATGTGTGCGATCCAGAACTGCCAACACGTGAGGCTTGGCTGACTGCATTCCAAACGAAATGCGATTAAATCCCGCCTCTAAATAACCTTCCAGCTTTTCTGAAGTCACAGAGTCGGGATTAGCCTCTAGCGTAATTTCGCAGTTGTCCGTTAGCCCATTTCGATCGCTAATCTTTTGGATCACTCGCCCTAGATCTTTTGCTGGCAGTAACGATGGCGTTCCTCCACCAAAAAATATTGTGGGAACTATTTGCTTGGGAGTTGATTCAAGCTCTTTTAGAACTGCATCGATGTAATCATTGCTGACGACTTCTAAAGTAGCACCGTCTTGTAACTCTGAAGGCGTATATGTATTGAAGTCGCAATATCCGCAACGTTTTATGCAGTAAGGAATGTGTACGTAGAAAGACAGACTCATTGGCTTGCTTTACGAGCGGCTTTGATCTTTTCTATATCTGCATCCGTTGCAAGTGCTGCAACGAAGGCCTCTTGGGGAACTTCTACTCGCCCAACCATCTTCATGCGCTTCTTACCCTCTTTTTGCTTCTCCAAAAGTTTACGCTTACGCGAAATATCTCCACCATAACATTTTGCCAAAACATCCTTGCGGATTGCTCGGATACTCTCTCTTGCAATGATTCGAGCACCAATTGCTGCCTGAATTGGAACTTCAAACTGTTGGCGAGGAATTAATTCACGGAGTTTGCCCGTCATCATTACTCCGTAGGCATATGCCTTATCTCTATGAACGATCGCACTAAAGGCATCAACTGCCTCACCTTGTAGCAAAATATCAACCTTAACTAGATTGCCTTCAGCATCGCCTTTTTCTTCATAATCTAAAGATGCATAGCCTTTTGTGCGGCTTTTTAGTTGATCAAAGAAATCAAAGACGATTTCAGCTAGTGGTAGGTCATAACGAATTTCAACACGATCTTCAGAAATGTAATCCATGCCCAATAAGATTCCCCGGCGATCCTGACAAAGCTCCATAATCGTGCCAATAAACTCTGAAGGAGCCAAAATCGTGGATTTAACAATTGGTTCCAACACCGCTGCCACTTTTCCATCGGGAAATTCAGATGGATTAGTTACTCGGACTACTTTTCCATCATCCATTGTTACGTTATAAACAACGTTTGGTGCTGTAGAAATAAGATTTAACTTATGCTCACGCTCTAGCCGCTCACGGACAATTTCCATGTGTAAAAGCCCAAGGAACCCGCACCGAAAACCAAATCCAAGTGCAGCTGAGCTTTCAGGTTCATAGACCAGCGCCGCATCATTTAACTGTAATTTATCTAGCGCTTCGCGAAGGATTGGAAAATCCGCGCCATCTAAAGGAAATAGACCAGAGAAAACCATCGGCTTAGGATCTTTATAACCCGATAACGGCTCTTTAGTTGGGTTGTTATAGGTTGTAATTGTGTCACCCACGCGTGACTGACGAACATCTTTTACGCCAGTAATTAAATAGCCCACTTCTCCAACGCCAAGTCCTTTACTTGCAATTGGCTCTGGAGAAATCACTCCAACCTCTAAGGCCTCGTGGCGCACACCGGTTGAAAACATTTGAATCTGCTCTCGTGGTGTTAAGTGACCATCAACTACTCGAACATATGTAACTACGCCTCGATATGAGTCATATACAGAGTCAAAGATCAGAGCGCGAGCAGGAGCATTGGGATCGCCAACTGGTGCTGGGATTTGAGCCACAATTTGATCTAACAGTTCGGCAACGCCGTCTCCAGTTTTTCCTGAAACTCGCAAACAATCTTCTGGTTGGCATCCGATCAATCGAGCAAGCTCGGCGGCGAACTTATCAGGCTGGGCATTGGGTAGATCGATTTTATTGAGAACTGGAATGATTGTTAGGTTATTTTCCATGGCAAGATAAAGGTTGGCCAGAGTCTGTGCTTCAATTCCTTGTGCGCAATCAACAAGTAGCACCGCACCTTCACAGGCAGCCAATGAGCGTGAAACTTCGTACGTAAAATCGACGTGACCTGGCGTATCGATCATATTTAGAATGTATTCCTTGCCATCAATTGATGAACGCCATGGCAAACGAACTGCTTGAGACTTGATAGTAATTCCGCGTTCACGTTCAATATCCATACGATCTAGATATTGCGCACGCATGTTTCTTGCCTCTACAACTTCGGTAATTCCCAACATACGATCGGCAAGTGTTGATTTACCGTGATCGATATGGGCGATGATGCAGAAATTACGAATCTGCGCCGGATTTGTAGATGCTGGTTGCGGAGCCTTCGCAAGTGAAATTGCAGGCATGAACCTAGCCTCGCTTTATAAAGAGAAGTGAATTAACGTGCGCCGGCTTTGGCAGCAGCCTTAGCCATTGAAGACTTTTTGTTAGCAGCAGAGTTCTTGTGAAGAACACCCTTTTGAACAGCAACATCTAGAGATTTAGATGCGGCGCGAAGTTCTGTTGTGATCGCATTGGCATCACCAGCAGTTACAGCATCGCGGAACTTACGAACAGCGGTCTTAATAGATGAGCTCACAGACTTGTTACGAAGGCGTGCCTTTTCGTTTGTCTTAATGCGCTTGATCTGAGACTTGATATTTGCCACTGCGTACTTCTCCGAACGTTAGAGGTGCTCTTGAATGAAGCCTAAGGGTACCCATTTGAGCGCATGGGCTCAAATCGGGCTTGGATTTATGCGGTGATAATCCCAGAAGAGGATGCACGACGACGTTTGCGACCCTTAGGGGCGGCATCGGAGGCAATGTTCTCTTCTTCTTTATCCTGCGATCCACTTGAATGTGCCAAATCTGATTCATCGGTTGCCTTCGAAGAAAGATTTTCATCTGAAGAGTTCAAATTCTCGTGATACTCATGTTCGGTTGCATCTGATTCTTCGGCATCTTCATGTCGTGATGATGGCGTATCAAGTTGAGGCATAGGTGCCTTCATTTTTACAGGTTCCATGTGAATGTGAATCCCACGGCCATTACATGAATCACATATAGTAGAGAAAGCTTCAATTAGTCCTTGACCGACTCGTTTACGTGTCATCTGCACAAGGCCAAGTGATGTTACCTCTGCAACTTGGTGCTTAGTGCGATCTCGACCAAGGCATTCGACAAGACGGCGAAGTACTGCTTCACGGTTTGATTCCAAAATCATATCGATGAAGTCGATTACTACGATTCCACCTAAGTCGCGAAGGCGAAGTTGGCGAGCAATTTCCTCTGCCGCTTCCAAGTTGTTCTTGGTAACAGTCTCTTCAAGGTTTCCACCCTTACCAATGAATTTACCGGTGTTTACATCGATAACAATCATTGCCTCAGTGCGGTCAATGACCAATGAACCTCCAGACGGTAGATATACCTTGCGATCGAATGCTTTTGCTAACTGTTCTTCCACTCGGAAGTCAGCAAAAAGATCTCCACTTCCTGTGTACTTTTCAATCTTTGTCGTTAGCTCTGGTGCAATAAAGCCCAAGTAGTTTGTAACTTCATCCCAAGCCGTTGAACCCTGAACAGTTAATTTACGGAAATCTTCATTAAAGATATCGCGAATTACGCGCACTGCAAGATCTGGCTCCTGATAAAGAGCGGCAGGTGGATGAAAGTTTGGATTTGTACTCTTAGCGTTGATCTCTTCCCATTGTGCTTTCAGGCGAGCAACATCGCTGGTTAAATCCTCTTCGCTGACACCTTCTGCAGCAGTACGGACAATTACTCCAGCTTCATCAGGAATTAGATTCTTTAGAATCGACTTTAAGCGTGAGCGCTCTTCTTCAGGTAAACGTTTTGAAATTCCAGACATTCCTCCACCTGGAACATAAACAACATAGCGTCCTGGTAATGAGATTTGGCTTGTAAGGCGTGCGCCCTTTTGCCCAATTGGATCTTTTGTAACCTGGACTAAAACTGGCTGGCCTGTTTTTAAAACTGTTTCAATTTTACGAGGTTCAGACTCAGATATTCCTGCAGCATCCCAGTTAACTTCACCTGCATAGAGAACAGCGTTTCTACCCTTACCAATATCAACGAAAGCTGCCTCCATAGATGGAAGTACGTTTTGAACGCGACCAAGGTAGACGTTTCCAACGTATGAAACATTGCTATTTCGGTTCACATAATGCTCAACCATGACGCCATCTTCAATAACTGCAATTTGTGTTCGATCTGCAATTTGGCGAACTAACATCTCACGATCAACATTCTCGCGGCGTGCTAGGAAATCTCCATCGGTAATAATTGTTGGACGCTTGCGATATGGCTCGCGATACTCACTACGGCCACCACGATCGTTACGGTCATTGCGGTCATATCTGTCATTGCGGTCACGACGATTACGGTTGCGATCATTGCGATCAGGTCTGGCTGGGCGCTCTACACGTTCACGTTTTTCGCGAACCTTTACGACAGTGATAACACCATCTTCTTCAACTGTTTCGCCAGCAACTACATCGTCTCCTGTTGCACGTCGGCGACGGCGACGACGATGAGTTCCACCTTCAGAACTCTCATCAGTAGTTACATCATCAGAACTAGCTTCATTGGAATTTTCATTACCTAGGCCATCTGTGGAGCCTGGCTTACGGCGACCACGTCCACCGCGACGGCGACGTTTGTTTCTATTTCCACGATCCTCTGAGTCATCAGCAGTTGATGCAGCTCTAGTTGTGGAGCTATCTTTTTTAGGCGCGTCAGTTTTGCTTTCACCATCATCCGTTTTTTTGCGAGCTTTACTCGCGGCGGCAGGTGTCACTGGTGCAGCTTGAAAAACTGGAACCGGTACTGATTTTTTACGAGGGGTCTTCTTTGTGGCTGCGGCGTCGTTTTCGACTGAAGCAGAGGTTTCTTTTGCACTTACTTTTTTAACCGCACGCTTGCGCGGTGTTTTAGGCTCAATAGCCATTTCACCAAATCCTCTATGCGCTATAAAGCGCTACTTGTATTCTTAAAAAATCCTTGTGGGTTTTCCGTACTGTTCGCGCTAGGCGTCTCTCGCGAGTGATCGCGCGCCGCGCTGAACTAGTGGCTTAAGTATGACAGAACCAGCAGTATTTACCAATTTACCCGCGTAAACGAGCGTGGACATTCTGCAGTAATCCAAAGCCAATCAAGGTGGCAAACATTGATGACCCACCGTATGAAATGAAGGGCAATGGCACCCCTGTCATAGGCATCATTCCTAGGGTCATTCCTATGTTTTCAAACATCTGAAATGCAAACCACGCAATTACGCCTGTGCACACTAATCGCCCAAAGGGGTCGTTGGTTCTTCGCGCAATTGAAAATGCTCGCATTAATAAAATCAAATACAAAATCAGAATTGCACCACTACCGACAAAACCTAACTGCTCCCCTGCAACTGTAAAAATAAAGTCAGTCTGTTGTTCTGGTACAAATCGACCGCTTGTTTGTGGACCATTAAATAATCCTGTTCCAAGTAGACCCCCGGAACCAACCGTAATTCTGGCTTGGCGAAGTTGATAGCCAGAGCCTTGTGTATCTGCATTGGGATCGACAAATGTCTGCAATCTTTTAACTTGGTACTCGCTCACTACTCCAGCTTGTACTGCGATGAATCCACCAGTGACTGCAAGAAGTAAGAGCCCAACTACCCATTTACTCGATGTACCCGAAACGGCGATCATTGTTACAACTGATGCTGCGATGATGAGAATAGTTCCCATATCGGGTTGCAGAATAATAAGTAAAACTGGAAGAGCAGCAACTGCTAGTGATTGCAGAACGTTTTTGTTGGAAGGTTTGTCACTGTCGTGAGATCGCTCAGATAAGATCATCGCCATTCCAATAATGATTCCAACTTTTGCTAACTCAGCTGGTTGAATTTGGAAGCCACCGGGTAAGGCAATCCATGCCTTTGCACCATTTTTCTCGGTGCCTAATCCTGGAATCAAAACAATGAGAAGTCCTAAGACAGCAGCTCCCCATAAAATTGGAGTGTATGCACGCAATAATCGATAATCAATTACCGTCACACCATAGGCAAGAACTGCGCCAATTAATATATTGATAATATGACGCTTGAGGTAATACTGCGGATCCAATCCACCACGGGCATACCAATCTCGTGTGGCAGCCCACACTAGTAACGTTCCTAGAAAAAGAAGCAATCCAACAACAATTGTTAGTACAGGATCAAAGCCATGGAAAAGTGAGCGACGATCTTTGCGATAAAGATTTTGGCGCGCTGAAATCTGACTCACTACTGCGCTCCCTTCTTTTTAATCACGAGGGAAATCTTAGGCAATTGCTCTGGGGGTTTACCTTCTGGGAATATCGCCTCGCCGGGCACAACACGACCGCCTGTAACACCAAACAAAGTTGAATAAATTGCGCGCACACCAACTCCAGAAGTTGATGCTCCGAAACCACCCTGGCCGATCATCATCGTAACTGCGTAACGAGGGTTGTTAGTTGGTGCATATGAGGCAAACCAGGAAGTGTCATCTTTAGCACTGCCATCTGGATTTCGACCAAATACTTCACCTGTTCCTGTTTTCCCACTGATCTCTACTGGGAAACCTGCAAATACGCCCGCTGCAGTACCGCGAACCACTACTTGTCTAAGTCCTGATTGCAAAAACTTAATTGTTGATGGCTTTACATCCAACGTTCCTAATTTTTGTGGAGTAAATCTCTCAACAACCGTGCCATCAGTTTTTACAACTGCTTTACCGACTAGTGCTTGCCAAATAGTTCCACCATTTGCAATTGCCGCATAGGACTGTGTCAGTTTTAAAGGAGTCAAAACCGTATCCCCTTGTCCAATACTAAAGTTAACGGCATCACCAGCACGGACCTTGTCACCATCTACACAGTTTTCGTAAGCAAGTTGGATCAAAAATGCACTCTGCTGATCCTTTTTAGCTCTTTCTTTATAGTTGCAATAGAAATCTTTGTTTTGCTCATACCAACTCTTCTTATACTCCCGGTCTGCAATACGAGAGGCAGACTCTGCGGGAAGATCTATACCCACACGATCGGTCAACTTAAATGCTTCGGCCGCTTTAAAAAAGTAGTCATTTGGATTTGATTTAGGCTTTAATCCACCATCACGAAGCCACTCGTCAAATGCAATTTGATACCAAATCGTGTCGCAAGAGACAGCAATTGCCGTATTGATGTTCATTCTGCCCTGATTTTTACTATCAAAGTTTCTAAATGTTCTAGTTCCAACTTCCACCTGTGATGGACAGTTATAGGTGGCGTTAAGGTCATATCCGGCTTTATCGGCAGCAACAACTGAGATGACCTTGAAAGTTGATGCAGGTGCAAATAAACCTTGAATCGCTCGATTTAATGCAGGAACAGATTTCGTTTCACTAAACAAATCCTTTGCCTGTTGCACAGTTAAACCTTTTTCCCATGAATTTGGATCATAGGTTGGGTATGAAGCCATGGCTAAAATTCGACCTGTTCTAACATCCATGACAACAGCGGCTCCAGAATCAGATTTATATCCATTAGCTCGACCACGAAGAACTGCATCTTTGAGTGCTTTTTCAGTTGCTGCTTGCAAGCGCACATCAAGACTAGTAACTAAATGATCTCCATCAATCGATGCCGTATTCTGGCTTTCTTTTGTGATTGATTCTTTGCGATCTACAATGACAGTTCTAATCCCTGGAACTCCACGCAAATAAGAATCATATTGAATCTCTAAACCACTTTTTCCTATACTTTCACTTCTAAAATATTGCTTATCATTGGTGGAAAGCAGATCACTTTCCGTCAATGGACCCACATAACCCAGTAAATGCGCCGCATTCACGTCAAAGAAGCTTGGATAGGCGCGGATTGCAACTGGCTTTGCACTTACTCCTGGGAACAAATCTGCTCGCTCTACAATCTGAATTGCAGTATCTGGATCGGCTGATTTTGTAATCGGGATTGGTTGGTACCTAGAACCTTGCCAACATCCAGCCTTTTGACCTGCAGGAAGTTCACCGCATAGACGTGTGTTTTGATAAATGTCTGCGTATTCCAGTTGCAAAAGATTAGCCAGACGCTGCATCAGCGCAACACCTTTATCATCTAACTGATCGACAACAATTCGGTCGATCGTAATGGCTAAGCCAACTTTATTTGATGCCAGTGCAACACCTGAACCATCGACAATAATTCCTCTTATCGCCGGAGTAATTACATCACGGCTCTGAATGCTCAACGCTGCGTCTTGATACTTAGTACCGGATGCCACCTGCAAGAAAAATAGGCGGCCGAGCAATGCCATAACGAGAGAGACAATCAGAATCTGGACTACCAGTAAAGAAAGGCGAGATTTATTGTTCATGCAAGTGAGCCTGCTTGAAAAATAGTTTTATACAGCTTGGCAAATATTGGAAGCACGATGGGCGTCAAAAATAGCGTCCATATGCTGGTTCCAAAAAGAGTGAAGAAAATCTGAGTAAATGATCCAACCGATACTCCCAAAAGTGGAGCCGAGATTAAAAACAAGAGCTCAATGAGTAAATTACCTAAGACAATAGAAAAGACAACACCTAGTGCGCCACCGAAGAAATTATCATCTCCATAGCCAAGATATGAGATGGCATAACTGGCTATCAACATTATGAGAGTCCATTGTCCAAATGGTCCTGAAGTATTTTGTGAAAGATCCATCAAGAGACCAGCGGAAAATCCCATAACGGCTGCAATCTCGCGCTCACTCATAATCGCCCAACTCAGTGCAAAGATAACTAAAATTGAGAACCCTCCACCTGGAAGGCGAAACTGCGCAATTATTGACTCTTGAACGATATAAATTGATAGAAAAACTAATGACGAGATGCCGATAAGACGTATTGACATGATTGTTAGTTACTAGGTGTTGGTGTGGGAGTGACAAAAACGGTGACTGTGGGAGTTGGAATTGGCCGCGGCTTCTGTGGCACTAACGCATCACCAGGGTTGGTCGAAGGTCCGCCAACAACTACTGCTAAAACACTTAATTTAGAAAAGTCGGTGTAGTAGCGAACCGTTGCAGACTGGGCAATTGTTCCTGCAGAGTTATCAACAGTTGTTATGTATCCAACAGGAACCCCTGGAACAAATGGTCTATTTGCGATACTGCCTCGAGACATCAGAACATCGCCTTCATTGATATCTGTTGAATTATCTAGCAACTGCAATACCCCTGAGCGTTCGCCTCTACCTGTTAAAAAACCAATCTGTTGTGAGTTGACGATTCGAACGCCGATTCGAAATGCAGGATCACTTGCGAGTTGAATCAGTGCTGAGTTTGGATAGACCTCTTTGACTATGCCGGCTATTCCGTACTCAGATAGGACTGTCATGTTCTGTGCAATCCCAGCGTTTGAGCCGCTTCCGATGGTCACAGTTTGTGCAAAAGATTGATATGAGCCTTGGCTAATGACTTTTGCATTAACAATTTTATATCCGGCTGATCCAGCTAAATCTAGAATATTTTTTAACTGATCTATTTGTACATCTGCATCTTGGCGCTCTAGAAGTTCTAGTTTAAGTGCAGCATTTTCTTTTTCTAACTTTTCAATTTGTGATCCAGAACGACCAAGCAATGAGATATCAGAGAAAAAACCTTTTACTGGGCTAAATACAGTATTGGCAGTTCGTTGAAATGGGGAGACAACATTTTGCATCCCTTGTTTTAAGCTATCTAGAAGCTTTACACCTCGAAGATCTAAAGTAACTAAAAATAAGGAAGTAACGATCAAAATCACCAACAATAATCGTGTGCGACTTTGACCGCCCTTGCTCATTACAACGTAACCTTATCGACGAGGCTCGGAGATTAGAACCTTCTCAAGTGCTTCAAACTCTTCGATACATTTTCCAGAACCTTCAACCACAGCATCTAATGGACGCTCTGCAATGTGAATTGGCATTCCAGTTTCTTTACGAAGGCGCTCATCTAGACCCTTTAGTAATGCACCGCCGCCTGTTAGCACCACTCCGCGATCCATTAAATCTGCTGCAAGCTCTGGTGGTGTTTGATCAAGAGTGCTCTTAACAGCATTGATAATTGCATTGACAGGCTCCTCTAGAGCCTTACGAATATCTGCTGCTGAAACGATAATTGTTTTTGGAAGTCCTGTCGCTAAATCGCGTCCCCGGATTTCTGCATCATTTTCACCTGGAAGAGGATAGGCAGATCCAATTGCCATCTTGATCTCTTCTGCAGTTCGCTCACCCAAAAGTAATGAGAACTCTCTCTTTACCCAGTTAATAATTGACTGATCAAGTTCATCGCCACCTACGCGAATTGAAAGTGATGTAACAATTCCACCGAGTGAAATAACGGCAACTTCTGTTGTTCCACCACCGATATCAATAACCATATTTCCTGTTGGCTCGTGAATCGGTAGTCCGGCACCAATTGCTGCAGCCATGGGCTCTTCAATAATGTAAACCTTACGAGCACCAGCTGCATATCCTGCATCTTTAACAGCGCGCTGTTCAACACCAGTAATTCCAGATGGAACACAGATAACAATACGGGGCTTTGCCAAATAGCGACGACGGTGAACCTTTTGAATAAAGTAACGCAACATACGCTCTGTAGTATCAAAGTCTGCAATAACACCATCGCGTAGGGGACGAATTGCAACAATATTGCCAGGAGTACGGCCAATCATCTTTTTTGCTTCAAGTCCAACGGCCAGAATTCCACCAGTATCTTGATTGATAGCAACTACAGATGGCTCATTTAATACAATGCCACGTCCGCGAACATAAACAAGAGTGTTCGCTGTTCCAAGATCAACCGCCATATCGCGACCAATAAAGGACATCTTGTTAGATTGTGACATTTCTACTCCTTGTGCTTATTCGAACGTGGGAAGTTACTTGCTTGGGAAAAAAATCTCTATCTCGCGTGTGGCAGATTCTATCGAATCAGAGCCATGAACGATGTTTTGAACAACCTTTGTACCTTGATCGCGAGCTAGGTCTCCGCGAATTGTTCCAGGAGCTGCAACAGTTGGATCAGTAACTCCAGCCAAGGATCTAAATCCCTCAATGACACGATTACCTGAAGCAACAATTGCAACAATCGGACCTGACATCATGAATTCAACGAGCGGTTCATAAAAAGGCTTACCAATATGTTCTGCATAGTGCTTTTCAAGTATCGCTCGATCTGCTTGCAACATTCGCAATGCATCGATTGCATAACCTTTTGCTTCAATACGAGAAATCACTTCACCAACTAAACCTCTAGCAACGCCATCTGGCTTAACCAGGATCAGGGTTTTCTCAGAACTCATGCACCCATTCTATTCGGGTTTTTTCGGGCCGGCAGCCAGCAAGGCAGCACGGGCAGCCTCACCCTTGCGGCCAACAACGATGGCGCTGACCCATAAGCCAACAAATACCACCCCAATAATGAAAAAAGATGGTTCTATAAAACCGAAACTGATCATAACCACCTGCATGATTGAGCCGATGACAAATCCCCCTGGACGCCGCACCAAAGCCGCAGCCACAAAAAGCAAAAATGAAATTACGCAGCCATAAATAATTGCAGCTTGCGAGCTATCTTTCATCACTAAAAGAATTGCAAACCCCATTGTCATACTCTCAGCAATTAATACAGATGCACCCAGAATTTTCATTGAGCAAACTTCTTTCTTAAATAGGTCCGAGCTTGTCCCACTGTAACAACAGATCCTGTGATTATGATTCCAACCGTTGCCTCACTTAAGGGGCGGACCGAATCACTGAGCGCTTTGTCTATCGCTTGGAAAAGATCCTGAACCTCAATTACCCGATCTACGCCAAAAACAGATGATGCAATTTTTTCAACCTCAGAAGATGCCATCGCACGCTCTGATGAACTCTGTGTCACGATTACATGATCAACAATAGGTTCAAGCTCTTTGAATATCCCTGCAGCATCTTTATCGCCAAAGACACCGACAACTGCGATGATCTCATCAAAGTTAAATTCACTGCGAAGTGTTTCTGCTAGCGCCTTTGCCCCGTGAGGATTGTGCGCTGCATCCAAGATGATCGTTGGATCTCTGTGCACGACTTCGCACCGACCCGGTGAAACTACGGATGCAAAACCAGAGCGCACAGCATCGATATCTAGTGGTTGGTCACCAAAGAACGCCTCTACTGCAACAAGGGCTGCTGCAGCATTAGATGCCTGATGGCGACCATGAAGTGGAAGGAAAATTTCTTCATAAGTTTCATTCACGCCCTGAATTGTTAAGAGTTGTCCGCCGACTGCAACGGCTCTGGATGTAACAGAAAACTCAATTCCCTCTCTCACAACATCTGCGCCAACTTCTGCGGCTTTTCTAATTAACTCTTTAGCCGCCTCTGGCTCTTGTTGGGCAAGAACAATAAAACCATTTTCTTTAATGATTCCGGCCTTCGTTGATGCAATCTCATGCAATGTATTACCTAAGTACTCCATGTGGTCAAAACCGATGGGCATAATGACTGAGACATCTGCGTCAACAACATTTGTTGCATCCCACTGCCCGCCCATGCCCACTTCGATAACTCCCACATCGATTGGGTGTTCGGCAAAGGCAACAAATGCAAGCGCGGTAATCGCCTCAAAAAATGAGATGGGGTGCTCAAATTTTTCATCCATGAGATCTAAGTACGCAGCAATATCGTTGTATGAAAAAATCAGCTCTTTGGGATCAATTGATTGCCCGTTTATTGCAATTCGCTCCAAATAAGTTTCAAGATGTGGACTAGTAAATCGACCAGTTCGAAGTCCATGAGCAAATAGCAAGGCATCAATCATGCGAGTCGTTGTGGTTTTGCCATTTGTTCCACCAACGTGAATCGTTGGATAGGTCAACTGAGGTGAACCTAAAATATCTACAAGTGCTGCAATTCGTTCAATCGATGGCGCAATACGGCTTTCTGGCCAGCGAGCCAATAATGCTTTTTCAATAGCATCAATTCGTTCTTGATCATCTGGAGAAATCATCATGCCTTTGGTAAGCCAGCAAGGGCAGCAGTGATTCTTGCAATATCAGAGGTTGTCTTTTCTAATCGTTCACGAATTTCGACAACAACATTTTCTGGGGCTTTTGCCATAAACCCTTGGTTATTTAACTTAACCTCTGCAGTCTGCTTATCTTTACTTGCAGTTGCCAGATCCTTTTCTAAACGTTGGCGCTCTGCAACAACATCGATTGAGCCTGTTAGATCGAACTCAACAACAACTCCTGCTGCTTCACATTTAGCACTTGCTGTAATGTCGCCAAGTTCCATTCGCACAACAAATGCCATCGCAGATGCGTATTTAGCAATATGGGCCGGTGCAATAAAACGACCAGGAATCTTTAGCGAAGTCTTAAGCCCTTGATCATTTCTAAATCGCCTCACTTCAGTAATAATCTCTTGCAATTGAGATACAAGTTCTTCAGCCTTTTTATCAACATGTGAGCTGTCGGCTTTTGGCCATTGGGCGGTCACCAGACTTTCTTGCCCCGTTAATGCAGTCCACAGTTGCTCAGTAATAAATGGCATAACCGGGTGCATTACGCGAAACAGTTGATCAAGGACATATCCCAAAACTCTTTGAGAGTGTGCTGCATCTCCTGAAGCAAAAGTTTCTTTGGAAAGCTCTAAATACCAGTCACATAGGTCATCCCATGCAAAGTGATACAAGGTTTCGCAAGCACGAGCGAACTCGTAGTTTTCCAGTAACTCGGTAACTTGCAAACAAGTCTGAGACCAGCGACTTAGAATCCACTTATCTATCTCATTTAAGTTTTCAAGCGGTGGTAGATCTCCTTCAACTGTGGCGCCATTCATCATGGCAAATCTGGTTGCATTCCAAAGTTTTGTTGCAAAGTTTCTAGATCCGCCAATCCAATCTTCGGCCAAGGCTTGATCTGTTCCTGGATTAGCCCCTCGTGCCAAAGTAAACCGAAGCGCATCAGCGCCGTATTTATCCATAAACTCAATCGGATCAATGACGTTTCCGCGACTCTTTGACATTTTCTTACCAAATTGATCGCGAACTAAACCATGCAACATTATTGTCTTAAATGGTGGTACTCCATCCATTGCAAAGGTAGACATCATCATCATGCGCACGACCCAGAAAAACAGAATGTCATAACCTGTGACAAGCACAGATGTTGGATAGAACTTAGCTAAATCTGCAGATTTTTCTGGCCAACCAAAAGTTGAAAAAGCCCACTGTCCTGAAGAAAACCACGTATCTAAAACATCTGGATCTTGGGTCCAACCAGCTGGCGCAGTTTCATCTGAACCAATAACTTTTACTTCACCATTAGGCCCATACCAAACAGGAATTCTGTGACCCCACCACAACTGACGTGAGATACACCAGTCATGCATGTTATCTACCCAATCAAAATATCTCGGCGCAAGTTCTTCGGGTTCAATTTTTACTAAACCATTGCGCACAGCATCTGCTGCCGCCTTTGCCATCGGTTCAACTTTTACAAACCACTGCTTTGATAAGCGAGGCTCTATCGTTGTTTCACAACGTGAACAGTGTCCAACGGCGTGAATATAAGGACGCTTTTCTGAAACAACTCGTCCCATCTCTTTTAGTTTTGCAACGACGGCTTTGCGTGCATCAAAGCGATCCATTCCATCAAACTCTGTGCCTGTTCCATCCATTACGCCGTGCTCATTCATAATTACTACAAATGGAACGTTATGGCGCATTGCCATCTCAAAGTCATTTGGATCATGTGCTGCAGTTACTTTGACAGCTCCTGTTCCAAAATCTGGATCGACCAATTCATCGGCGATAATGGGAATCATTCGATTAACAAGAGGCAAAAGAACCTCTGTTCCGATCATGTGTTTATAGCGCGGATCATCTGGGTGCACAGCTACTGCACCATCGCCCATCATAGTCTCTGGGCGAGTTGTAGCGACAACAATGCTTTGCTCGCCTTCTCCATATCGAACGGAAACAAATTCACCTGCATCATCTTGATGTTCAACTTCGATGTCAGAAAGTGCGGTCAAGCAACGCGGACACCAGTTAATGATTCGTTCTGCTCTGTAAATAAGCCCGGCATCATGCATTCTCTTAAAAATTGTTACAACCGCTTTGGACATTCCTTCATCCATCGTAAATCGCTCACGAGTCCAATCAACGCTTACTCCGAGGCGTTTCATCTGACCTAAAATTGCCCCGCCAGATTCTTCTTTCCATTGCCATACTTTTTTAACAAACTCTTCGCGGCCAAGATCATGTCGAGATTTGCCACCAGCTGCTAACTGTTTTTCAACGACGTTTTGCGTTGCAATACCTGCGTGATCCATTCCTGGTAACCACAAAACTTCAAATCCCTGCATTCGCTTCATGCGAGATAGGCAATCTTGAAGTGTTTGATCAAGGGCGTGACCAATATGTAAAACACCAGTTACGTTGGGTGGAGGAAGAACAATTGAAAATGCAGGTTTGCTCGATTGCGCATCGGCAGTGAAGTAGCCAGCCTTGATCCACTTTTCATAAAGTGGGGCTTCAATCTCGGCAGGAGAAAAAGTTGAAGCTAGTTCGTGGCTAGAAGACATAGTGCGCAGTCTAGATTACGCGCTCTTCTCCTCTTGACCTTTTTGGCCACGGGAGCGCTTTGGAATATCTCCAGTGCGAATAACCAGAGTTGGAACTGCTCCAGTTTCAATGCACGCCTTAGTAATAATCACTTTTTCAACATCAGATCGGCTTGGAACCTCATACATCACGGTCAATAGAACTGATTCCATAATGGCGCGAAGTCCACGTGCACCTGTTCCACGGTCTAGCGCTAAATCAGCAATTGCATCTAATGCATCTGCTTCGAATTCAAGTTGAACATGATCTAAATCAAAGAGTCGTTGATACTGCTTTACCAAAGCATTCTTTGGCTCGGTCAAAATCTGCATGAGTGCTGGCTTGTCCAAGTTTTCAACACTTGTTAAAACCGGAAGTCGACCAATGAACTCTGGGATCATTCCAAACTTTAATAGATCCTCTGGCATTACATCGGCGAAGATATCTTTACGATTTTTATCGCTGGCATCTTGCAATGTTGCATTAAATCCAACACCTGATTTTCCAACACGGTTTTCGATGATCTTTTCTAACCCAGAAAATGCACCACCAACAATAAACAAAACATTTGTTGTATCAATCTGGATGAACTCTTGATGTGGGTGCTTACGTCCACCTTGTGGTGGAACAGAGGCTACTGTTCCTTCTAGAATTTTAAGTAACGCTTGTTGCACACCTTCACCGGATACGTCACGAGTAATTGATGGATTCTCAGATTTACGTGCAACTTTGTCGATCTCATCTATGTAAATAATTCCCGTTTCTGCCTTTTTAACATCGTAATCTGCAGCTTGCAAAAGCTTCAGCAAAATGTTCTCAACATCCTCGCCGACATATCCGGCCTCTGTGAGCGCCGTTGCATCTGCAATTGCAAATGGAACGTTGAGCATGCGAGCTAAAGTCTGTGCCATTAACGTTTTACCGCAACCAGTTGGCCCGAGCATTAAAATATTTGACTTTGCTAATTCAATTCCATCTTCACCTTTTACTCCCCCACTTTGAACTCTCTTGTAGTGGTTATATACGGCAACTGATAAAGACTTCTTGGCGCGATCTTGCCCAATTACATACTGATCAAGAAATTCAAAGATCGCCTGTGGTTTTGGAAGTTCTGATAATCCCAGTGAATTGGCTTCACTGAGTTCTTCAACAATAATCTCGTTACATAGCTCGATACATTCATCGCAGATATAAACGCCAGGACCGGCAATAAGTTTTTTAACCTGCTTTTGAGTTTTGCCACAAAAGGAGCATTTGAGCAGGTCGCTTGTTTCACCGATTCTTGTCATGAGACAAGTTTAGATTCCCAACCTCTTTTGTGCCCGCGATTTAAGCATGGGCTTTGTTCGCCGTGAGAATAATCAGCAGCCATCCAAAATGATTTGAGCACGAAGCCAATGGAATAGTTTAAAAAACTAAACCTGGAGTTAGGAAGTTGTTACTTCTTGGCCTTACGAGATGCAAGAACCTGATCGATGATTCCGTATTCAACTGCCTCAGCAGATGTCAAAATCTTGTCGCGCTCAATGTCTTTGCGAATCTCCTCTGAAGACTTGATCACGTGGCGAGCCAATAGATCTTCTTGCAAGCGAGAAATGCGATCGATCTCTTTTGCTTGAATCTCGATATCAGATGCCTGACCGCCACCTTCTGATGAAGGTTGGTGAATCAAGATGCGTGAATGCTCAAGTGCATAACGCTTGCCCTTTGCACCACCTGCAAGAATTACTGCAGCCGCTGATGCAGCTTGGCCCAAACAAATTGTGCTGATATCTGGGCGAACAAACTGCATAGTGTCATAAATTGCAGTTAACGCTGTAAAAGATCCACCTGGTGAATTGATGTAAATCATAATGTCGCGCTCTGGATCCATGGATTCCAACGTTAACAACTGTGCCATTACATCGTTTGCAACGGTGTCATCGATTGGCTGACCCATAAAAATAATACGCTCTTCAAATAACTTTGTGTATGGATCTTGGCGTTTGAATCCATAGGCAGTTTTCTCTTCAACCGTAGGAAGCACGTAGCGAGCGGTGATCTCTTGAATCTTATCCATTACGCTTTTCCTCCAGTGATCTGAGCCATTGATGTAACAACGTGATCTACAAATCCATACTCTTTTGCATCATCTGCGTTAAACCAGTTATCGCGATCTGAATCTTCGATGATCTTGGCAAGCTTTTGACCTGTGTGCAGGGCATTTAGTTCAGACATTGTCTGCTTTGTAATTGCCATCTGCTCTGCTTGAATGCGAATATCAATCGCAGTACCGCCGATGCCACCCAAAGGTTG
>JAIXXJ010000035.1 GCA_027490815.1 Streptomycetaceae bacterium | reverse complement strand
TGCCCTGTCATCGACCCGGTATCGCCTAAGCAGAAATCAACATAGGTGTGACCGTCGATATCTGTAAAGCGAGCACCCTTAGCCTCTTTCACAAAGACTGGGTGAGCACCTGGCCACTTAGCCATCCATGACATCGGAACACCCTCGTGCATCACCTTCTTGGAATCTTCAAAGGCTGCAGCTGATTTCTTATGGGTATCAAGAAATCGCTGTTCTTCCTTTGCGCGAAGTTCTTTGAGGTGTTGGCGATTAATGATGGTACTCATGCGGATGAGTCTATTTAGTCAGTTGAGAAAACAAAGAGGGCTTCGATGTAGTTCTCGCCACTAATGCCTAAATTGGCAGCATCTGGGGGAGCTGTCTGTGGCTCGATACAAACCCCATCAGAATCCTCTGTATACACAACCCACCATGGCGCATCGGATTCAATATCAATACGCGCAACGCCTTCCCAGACAACGGCCGGAGTGCCGCGCAGTTGCGTAAAGGCATCATCCCACGGTGGCGCTGGTGGCGTAATCAATTCACCCGTCGGCAGGCCTTCTGAATTACGCTTCAACATTTTCTCTGCTGAGAATTCAATCTCTGCGGTTCCACCTCGATCTAAATCGCGCGCAAACCACGGATGCATCCCCATCCACACAGGAATATCGCAACCATTGTCGTCATATTCCAAGGACCATCTAATGGCATCATCTAGCACTTCGATGGTCTGTTCGACGGTCGCGCCCATATACGGCTTTGGTAGGTGCAGTAAGGATCTACCTGGACCAATCTCTTGCCACGATGATGTAAATCCAAATCCATGTATTGCATGCGGTGGATCAATATTTGTTGGAAGTTGATGCTCAACACCTGACTTAGATGTAATCAACCCATCTTTAATTCGACCAGCCCACGGTGCCATCGGATACCAACCATTGGTCAGCACACCACCCCTAAAGGGAACAGTAAATTCCATTTCGCGCCATTTAATCGATGTGATGCGACCGCCACCATCTAGATCAATTGCTACTTGAAATTCAGCATCATCAATAAATTGCATTACACACCCTTTAACTCGCGCTTATATGGCGGCTGTGCACCTTTGCGAGAACAGGTAATTCCAGCTGCAACTGCAGCTCGATTAAGAACTGCCTTCAATGTGTCTCCTGTAAGATTCAAGATTCCTTTTTCAATCATCGCTTCCACAATAATGGCACCCACAGTGTCCCCGGCACCCACAGTGTCCGCCACATCTACCTTCACACCTGGAACCTCAACAACACCATCTGCTGTAAAGCCCACAAGGCCGTCAGCCCCCCGGGTCACCACAACCAGTGCTGCGCCATCGTTAATCCAGCGCCTAGCAACATCTGCATACTGCTGGCCTGGATACAACCACGCCAGATCGTCATCACTGACCTTCACAACAGATGAGATCGCCACCCAACGTTCAACAGCCGCCAAATACTTATCTCTATCGTTCATCACCACTGATCGCACATTGGGATCAAAGACAATCGGTGCGAATTCAGCCACTTGCATAGCCCAGTCATACAAGACATCAGCACCGGGCTGAATAACAGTTACCAGAGTGCCAATATGAAGCACGTTGGGCTTATATCTAGATGGGTCCGGCAACCATGAAGCAGAGAAATCAAAGGTTGCTGTGCCTTCAATCTCAAATTCATATGATGCACCACCGTTTTCGTTGATTGAGACAATCGCCAAACAAGTGGGCTTATCGCTATTCAACGCTAAATCTAACTTCACTTCATCATCGAGTAGCTCTTGTCGGGACATCTGCCCATACTTATCACTGGAGATTCCATCAATAAAGTAAACATCGTGGCCCAAACGCGCTAGCGCCTTTGCAGTATTTGCAGGACCTCCACCAACATGTGGAACTCGTTCACCTCCGCCATCTGGGATCAAATCAATCAGTACTTCACCGCAGACCCAGATGCTCACAGCTTTTCACCTTTGCGAGCAAGATACTCGGTAATGATTTCAACACCCAACATATGGTCTGCAACTTGCTCTAGGCCACTGACAATCAAGACTCCAGTTAAGCCAAGTCCAACAACATTAAGTGCCAACCCACCACCATGGATGGCATACAACTCATCTTCCAAGCCTTTTGATTTATGCCAATCAATTCCTTCTTCTTCTGCAAGCACTCGCTCATACAAAGTAGATCTACCCGTTAAATTTACAGCACGTGCTTTGCGACCAATCCACCAATCATTTTCTGGTGTTGATCCGGGCAAAGATGCATGAAAGACAACCCAATCCTTTAATCGCACTTCAACTGCAATCGGCAATCTTCGCTCGAACCCAATTGCCTGTGCAATCGAACCAATCTCGAGCGCTTCTGCCTGAGTAAGGGATGAAAGCTCAAGCGCCTTCGCCTCGCGCTCTAAATCCGCGCTACTGAGTCCACCCGTCGTTGCCACGCGCTTATCTTGCCGTACTAAACACTTCTGGTTGGTCCCATTGAACCCCGAAATCGCTGCATCTCGGATGATGACAAAGAAGCTGGATTTAGGAAGTTTCGGCCGCCCCCTTGCACATCTGCACATCGCCGCCGTGGATTCTTGGGGCCCTAACAAGCACTTAACCGAACTAGAAAACTGGAAGAGTGCCTGATTCCTTAGCTTGGGCCAGAGTTGGTGCCTCGGTGTCAGCCTTCGAAATAACACCTAACTCACCCTCAGGAATTGGCCAATTAATTCCTAGCTGAGGATCTGTTGGGCAGATTGCCTTCTCATAATCAGGGGCATATCCGCTTGAAGTTAAATACACAACGGCCGCAGATTCACTCTCGACAAAAAACCCGTGACCAACTCCAGTCGGTATGAATATCACTTTTCCAGAGTCTTCCGAAAGTTCAACGTACTCAACTTTCATGAAAGACGGAGAACCAATTCTTAAGTCAACCAAAACGTCAACTATCCGACCACTCGCGCAAGTCACAATCTTTGCTTGGCCTTGTGGCGCTAATGAATAGTGAATTCCCCTGATTACGGTTTGCTTCGAATGAGAGTGATTTGCTTGCTTCACAGAAAAACTCTTATCAATTAACCCCACCTCCTCCGCCTTGAACCACTCGCGGAATAGTCCACGTTCGTCCGGAAATACTCTATGGGTTAACAGATAAGCACCTGAAATTGAAAGTTTTTGCAAAGTCATACTTCCCCTACTTCCTTTAACTCTGCGACAATTTCAGGCAACATTGATTCTAACGAAGAGCTCCACTCAGGAACCTTGCTTAAATGGGCTGCCTTCCATTTGTCTTTATTGAGTAACGAGAATTTTGGCCTCTTGGCTGGACGACTCAAAGATTCTGAGTCAATAGCTTCTACCAATTCTGGGTCAGACCCTAGTTTCTCATAAACCTTTCTTGCCAATTCATACCAACTGCAACTTCCCTCATTAGAGAAATTATAAATCCCTGGCGGAGGTTGAATTCGAATAATGGAGATGATACCTGCTGCTAAATCTTTCGCACTTGTAGGGCTTCCAAATTGATCATCGACAACTCGCGCTGGCTCATTTCTAAGAGCCCTTCCTGCAATTGTTTTCACGAAATTCTTCCCGTCAATGCCATAGAGCCATGATGTTCTCACCACAAAAGATTCACGAAGCATAGCAATGAGGGCTTTCTCGCCCCTTAGTTTGGATTCTCCATATTTGTTTATTGGTTTTGCCAGAGAATCTTCTTGATAAGGTTTTTCAGATTCTCCATTGAATACGTAATCCGTCGAAATATGAATGACCCTGCAGGCTAATGCAACCGCTGCGATGGCGATGTTTTCAACTGCCACCTCATTAAGTTCGCATGCCTCTTGACAAGACGTTTCGGCATTATCGACATCAGTCCAGGCTGCACAATTGATTATCCATGTCGGTTTGAAATAATGAATGAAATCACTGACTTTATCTCTATTTCTAATGTCGAGGTCAGATGATTTTGGTGCTACGTAATCTATTTTCTCATTTTGAAGCATTCGAAGGACTTCTGTTCCAAGAACGCCACTTCCACCCAACAAGAGTACGCGTTCCATTTATTTCTTCAAAAGTGGTCGCCACCAAGATTCGTTGGCAACGTACCATTCAATAGTCTCGCGGAGTCCAGTTTCAAAATCGATTCTTGGTTTAATCCCAAGTTCCTCTCGGGATTTATTTCCTGTAAGCGAATACCGGATATCATGTCCTTTACGATCTGCCACAAATTCAAAGGCATCAGCTTCGCCCCGATTGAAGTAAGAGATAATTCTCTTGGCAAGCTCAATGTTCCGAAGCTCATCTGAACCTGCAATGTTGTAAATCTCGCCAGGCTTCCCGTTTTGTAAAACAGTAAATACTCCGCGGCAATGATCATCTACATGGATCCATTCCCGTATTTGATTTCCATCACCGTAGATTGGAACGCGTTTCCCATCAATTAAGTTAGACACAAAAAGAGGAATAATTTTTTCTGGGAACTGACGCAGTCCATAGTTATTGCAACAGCGAGTGATTCCAACATTCAAACCAAAAGTCCTACCGTAAGCCAGTACCAGAAGATCGGCACCAGCCTTGCTTGCGGAATATGGTGAATTTGGCTTCAGTGGTTCATCTTCTTCCCAGCTGCCTTCAGGGATTGCACCATAAACTTCATCCGTCGAAACTTGTATGTACCTCTTGACACCGTGTTTCTTTGCTAAATCCAAGAGGTTCTGTGTGCCCATCACGTTCGTCTGTAAGAACTCAAAAGACGACTCAATTGAACGATCCACGTGTGATTCCGCAGCAAAATTGGCAATCACATCGATTGAGCGCTCTTTTATCACGGCTTCCATCTCCACCTGATTGCATATATCCACCTTGTGAAAATAGAATTCAGGGGTCGAGATTACTGAATCAAGATTTGAGAGATTACCCGAGTAGGTTAGGTTGTCTACAACGGTGATACTGGAAAATTGATTTGGAATCTCTTTTGAAACCAATAACTCAGCGAATCGAGACCCAATGAATCCAGCACCGCCGGTAATCATCAGATTCATGTATTTGCTCCCTTGTTCTTCACTTAATGGCGGAGTGCGATGAAGGGGGTAATTCTCGCAGGTGGTTCGGGGACAAGACTACATCCACTTACTAAAGTAATCTCAAAGCAGCTGTTGCCCGTATATGACAAACCTATGATTTATTACCCGTTAACTACTTTGATTCTTGCAGGGGTTCAGGAAGTTCTTGTCATAACAAGGCCCGAGGACGCCCAATCCTTTAAAGCGCTTCTTGGCGATGGTTCGGATTTAGGAATTGCTATTTCTTACGCCGAGCAGGAAAAGCCTGTTGGTCTAGCGCAAGCACCATTAATTGCGGAATCTTTTCTGAATGGCGAAGGATTTTGCCTAATTCTGGGTGATAATTTCCTTTACGGATCTGGACTCGGAAGAAAACTGCAAAACCTTGATGCAGTTCAAGGAGCAACCATTTTTGCTTACAGAGTAAGTGACCCAACCGCTTACGGTGTCATCGAACTTGACTCGGTTGGAAGGCCAGTATCTATCGAAGAAAAGCCAAAGGTTCCTAAATCTGACTTAGCCATACCTGGACTTTATTTCTTTGATAAAGATATTGTTGAAATTTGCCGTAATCTGAAACCAAGCCCCCGCGGTGAACTAGAGATTACAGACGCCATTAAGGAGTATATGGCTCAAGGAAAACTATCTGTTGAAGTTCTTCCCCTCGGAACAGCTTGGCTAGATATGGGGAGTTTTGAAAGTTTGCTAGAAGCTGGAGAGTTTGTGCACATTGTCCAATCTCGCCAGGGAATACTCATTGGAGATCCAATTACCGCGATGCGTGCTCGAAATAAATCTAGCTAATCACCTGCAGCGAGATAGACTTCCATAATGCGCGTATTCATCACCGGCGGGGCTGGCTTTATCGGCTCTCACCTTGTCGATGCCTGTATCGCCCGTGGAGATGCAGTCACAATCCTCGACAACATGAGCACTGGCTCACGCGCCAACATCGCCCACCTTCAAGGCAAAGTCACCGTCCATGAAGGCGATATCCGCGACAAGGATTTGGTTGAAAAACTTGTCAGCGAATCAGACTTAGTTCTGCACATGGCCGCAGCTCTTGGTGTCAAGAACATCATGGAACACACAATCGAATCAATTGACCGCAACTTCACTGGCTCAGAAATAGTCCTCAACGCATCCACTCAATTCAATAAGCGCATCATCATCGCCTCTACTTCTGAAATCTACGGCAAAAACCCGAACCAACCACTAAATGAAGAATCAGATCGCGTTGTCGGTGCCCCTCAAAAAATTCGCTGGACCTACGCTGATGCCAAAGCCCTTGAAGAAGCTGTCGCTCACACCCTTCACAAAACTCATGGCCTTAAAGTCACGATTGTTCGCTTCTTCAACACCGTAGGCCCACGCCAAACCGGTCAATACGGAATGGTCGTCCCTCGCTTTGTCGAAGCCGCCCTTAAGAATGAGGACATTGTTATCTACGACGACGGCAGCCAGTCGCGAGTTTTCTGCCATGTTGAGGATGCAGTAAGAGCAGTTTTGAACCTAACCGACACAGATTCCACAATAGGTGATTACTTTAACGTCGGTGGCACAGGTGAGACGACCATCAAAGAGCTCGCCGAAAAGATTATTGAACGCACTAAATCATCTTCGCAAATCAAGTTCATTCCTTACACCGACGCCTACCCTGAAGGTTTCGAAGATATGCAACGTCGAGTCCCGGATATAACCAAGATTATGACGAGAATCGGTTGGGAACCAACTCACACGCTTGAATCAATTATTGACAGTTTGGCATAGTCCAGCCGTCATCCATTGGCGCATAGCTAATTGAAAAATACTTACTTGCCTTAAGGTACCCCATTCGATTCGCAATAATGTAAATCTCAATTAGGGCGTGCGGGAGCATCTGAGAAAGTGTCACCAAACCTGTCTCGGTTATTGTTACCAATGGTCCTGGCTTGCTGACATATTCAATCGTCAGTGTCGGGAGTTCTTTTCGGCAAGGTAATCTGGTAGTGCCCGTGGAACTATAAGAAAATGCCGAATCAAAATTCGTAATCTGAAAGCTGTAAGTGTTTCCCACAACCTGTGAGAATCCACCAATAGTTGGTTCAACACCCGGAAGGGGTTTTGGTGTTGGGCTTGGTGTTGGGCTTGGTGTGGAGCTTGGTGTTGGGCTTGGTGTTGGATTCTTAATTGCTATCGCTCTGCCTGGCTTGAACCCTTCCTGACTCGAATTCACGGTGACAAACATTGGTGCAATCAAATTGCCGTATCCATAAATCCGATATAGCCCAGGAAGTTTTTCTTCATAAGACCCCTTTGAAGTCTCAATTCTCCACATGTATTTGGGATCAAAATTCTCAACCTTCACATAGAAATCTTGGTTAGTTTCTCCAAGTATTGAGAGGGTTGGAACAAGAGCATCTGATTCATTTAAGGTCTCCACCGCTAGTGTCTCAAAGCCATCCTTGTAGGTGGATCTGGAAGTAGTTACCCTCACAGAAACAATCATGTTTGCTTTCAAGCCGGCTATTAGAACTTTTCCGCTTGCGTCTCGTGATGCGTAGCCACTTGTCGTCTCTATTCGCCAGTTAAACTTTGGGTCCTAATTCTGGATTTGAAATGTAAATGAATTGTATGATGTTTCCAACAGCTTCAACTTAGGTACTAGTTGAAAAGAGCTTGCTAGGTCTGCTATCGGAGTCGAAACTGTGCCACTTATATCAATTGTCTCGCCCAGACCAACTGTTTCAGAATCTATAGGTGTTGGGGTAGCCACGGCGATTGGGGTAGAAGCAGGAACGGGAGCTTTACCCGGAACTGCTGAGGTATTCGAGATAGGTGACGGCGGATTAACTACCTTCACACCTTTCCTCCACACCAACTTTTTCCCAGATTTAACGCATGAGTATTTCAATCCACCTACGATCACAGTTGCGCCGAGCTTCTTGCAGGCTGAGCCTTTTGTGATTGCAGCGTGGGCAGGCGAAGTCAGTCCTGTCAAGGCAAGGAGAGCGACCATTAACTTGACGATGGCCACTCGATTTCGTTTAGCTAGCATCAACTTCTCCTTGTTCAAAAATAGTTACAGTCCCCTTACACCGCTAACCTTGCCAGTTGTATCAAATACATAAGGCGCACTAGCCAAAATCTTCTTCTCGTCCACTGAATCATGCTTAGTGACAACCACTGCGATGTCTGCACCCTCTAATGGAGCCGAATGCTCACCTTTCCAGTTGCCCACAACTTCATCGTGCCAAGAAACCACTGCGCCTTGACTGCGCAAGTGCTCAATCACTAACTCTGCTGCAGTCTCACGTACATCTGCCACATTTGGCTTGTAAGCCACCCCCACGACCAAAACACGCTTGCCTTGCAGGTTGCCCCCGTTATCTGCGGTAACTCTCGTGACAATGTATTCAGACATCTCAAGATTAACTTCATTCGCGCGGCGAATGAATGTTGCAGGAGCCCCGTGCTCTTCAGCAACAGCCGCCAAATATGTAGGATCAACAGGGATGCAATGTCCGCCGACACCTGCACTTGGGGTGAATTTCATAAATCCGTAGGGCTTTGTATTTGCCGCATCCAAAGTCTCGTAAACACTAATTCCCAAAGCGTGTGCAATCTGGGCAAATTCATTAACCAGTGCAATATTTACTTGTCTGAAAGTATTCTCGAAGAGTTTGGCTGCTTCAGCAACTTCAGGAGAGGAGACTGCAACCAACACGTCACAGAACTTTGAGTAGAACTCTCTAGTTTTTTCAGTCGCTTCAGAGTTTAGTCCTGCATAGAGCCGAGGTGTATTTTTTTGATTGTAGTCTCCGCGACCTGGATCTACACGCTCAGGTGAAATGGCATATAAATGCTCAACTGAGTTATTCGAATACCTTTCAATAGCTGGCTTAATGAAATTGCGAAGTGTTCCAGGGAATGATGTCGATTCATTAATCACCAAGACAGGCTTTTTCAAGTTCTCGCCTATAGTCTTGCATGCAGCATCAATAAAGGTTAAATCTGGCTTTCTGTCGAGGTTTAAGGGCGTTGGCACCGCAATAACCACAATCTCACAATCACTGATTTCACTTCCTTGAGCGGTTGCCCGATAGCGCCCGGCCTTAATCCACTTAGTAAGCAGGGCGCTTTCAACTCCCTCGATATGCGAGAAACCTGAATTCAATTGTTCAACTATCTTTTGACTTGTATCAAAACCGACGACTTCAAAATACTCTGCAGCAAATGCAGAAATGGTCAGTCCAACATAGCCCTGCCCAATAATCGCAACTTTCATTTAGAGTTTTTCAAGCTCAGGATTATGTGGGTCTAGTCGTCGCATGTTCTCTAATGCCAAACTCTTTTGCTCTGGAGTGGATTTTTGAACAGAGTAGAGCGCGTTCCATGAATCAAAATTTTCAGGGTTAAATTCCGTTGCACGAAGGGCATATTGGAGAGCTTGGTCAAACAACTTGCTGTTCTCTAGGATGCTCACCATGTTTACCAAACGGGAAGAATCTTGAGGATGCAAATAGCCTGGTTCCAAAGATTTTTCAACCTCAACAAAGTTTCCGCCTCCTGTTGCTTTAAACCATGCCATATCTCCACTGATTGGTGGCGCAGCGATTATGAGTCCAGCGACGACACCCAAACCTGCTACTAGAGGCGATGAGAAAGTCTCAGAGCTCGAACTTCTACTTCTTATGGATTTATCGGAACCTGTTGTCTTTTCCGGTTCTCGACTAAACCTGGCCTCATATGCAACAAGAGTGCCAGTCAAAACCCATCCCCACACGGCAAGACCTATCTGATTGATACTAATGATCGATTGGAGTTGGTATCCGATCCATGCTACAGATAGTGCAACAAACAGTGGATTGAATTCGCGAGTTCTGCGCAAATTCTTGATTATCGCCCATGCACCTAAAAGGAGAATTCCAAGATAACTTATCAACAACGGGAAGCCACCATAGGAAAAAATATCTAGAACAACATTGTGTGCAGAATTTGTTACGGTTGAAGGTCCAGGTAGGACAGTGGCGTTGTATTCGGTTCTAGATCGACGGAACCAATCACCATATGCATCCATACCGGCTCCAGTAAATGGATTTGATATCCCTGTCTGAATTCCGGCGTTCCAATAGGCCCCACGGAGTGATACTGAAGTTTTATAAACTATCTCAGCTAGAGGTCCTTTTTGCAGCGCCCCAAATAGTGCCACAATTCCAAAACCCAAAACGGGAATTGTGTACGCCGCGAGCAAAGAGTTCTTCTTAGACCTGCTCCTAACCCAGTAGAAAAGAACTGTGGCAATTCCTGCAGCTGAAACAACTACCCCCTGGACCGCCCGAGACTTGTAGACCTCATAAAAGCCAAGCAGCAAAAGAGCGACGATAGCCAACTTGATCCAAAGAGTCGTTTTTGAAAAGATGAAATATGCAATTGTTGCTGAAATCCAAATGCCTAAGAATGCACCTATAAAGTTGGGATTGCCGAAGAGCCCAAGGATATTTCCATACGGGTTTTGCCAACTAATAAAATCGCCAAAAAAGACGACCCAACCACAATAAATGACGTTCACTAAGCCCGTAAAAAAAAGGCCTAGGAACAATTTCTTAAATGACTCCTCTTTGTTCAACAAAGTGGCTGCTAAGAAAATCCCCACTAAAAACACATATGTGAGAAAGCCTGTATTTCTTCCATAAACACCATAAATATTCTGGGACAGGGGTGATTGGCTAAATACAACCGCGATAAAGCTAAAGCCAATAAACAAACCTGAAAGAATCAAGGGCACTCTTTGAGTTCTTGCTAACAGGCTAAATGCCTTCAGAAAAACAATCCCCAAACAAGCCGTCCCGACTCCACCTAAAAGTAAGAACTTCGTGACATTCACAGGATCCGACACCGAACCAGTCAAGATAAACATCGAAACAGCTGGTACCCCTAGAGCAAGAAGTTGAGTAAGGGTTTTTTCAGTATTTACATTCAGCATGGTGCAATCCTAACGATAAAAAGGCCGAATCCCGGCTCCCCCGAAGGGGAACCGGGATTCGGTTCTGATCTTTTCAGTTAAAGGCGGCTATTAAGCACGAACCTTCTTCTGGATCTTGATGACTAGGTTAGTCAATGAAGTGATCTGAGCACGAAGGCTTGAGATCAACTTGCTTACTGATGCTGATAGCGCTGCTACTGCATCAGATGCATCCTGAG
>JAIXXJ010000027.1 GCA_027490815.1 Streptomycetaceae bacterium | reverse complement strand
TCAGTTGCCCAACGAGAGATGCGAGCAACTTCTGCAGGGTTAAGAATTCTTCCTGCACCTTGATAGGCAGCTGATGAATCAAAGTAACGATCAGTGATGACAACATCTCCGCGGTCGAGCGCTGGGCGAATCACCGAGTAAACATGGTGTGCGCGATCTGCGGCATAAAGAAGCGCTTCAGCGCGGGGACTAATAGCACCTGTTTCATGTCCGAGAAGAATCTTTCTCAAATCTTTTCCTAAATCTGTTCCACCGGGTTCGCGTGTGAGAACAACTGATTCACTTTCTCGCTCAAGCCATTCTGCGAGAAGTTTTGATTGTGTTGATTTACCAGTGCCTTCGCCGCCTTCGAAGGCGATAAAGATTCCTTGTGTGGGTGCTCCAGTGATAGAACCAAGCTCTCCTTGAAGGGCTGACTTAACATCTGACCAGAGAGAAATGTTGGGGCGGTCTTTCATCTGGTGATAAGAAACTGATCCGATAAGTACGGCGATGAGTCCTGCAATGCCGATGGTGATCTGAGCACCGTTGTAATCAAGTGTGAAGTTCTCAACTTGATAGCTGTGCTCGCCGATTGTTGCCGCAATGATGGGGGCAATAGCTAGAACTGCTACCAGGGTAATGCGGATGATGGATTGCACGAAGGCGAAGGTGCGCCCACGGACATCATCATGGACTTCCATACCCAGCATGGTGAAGCCAGTAACCCAAGCAATTCCGCTAAAGGCTCCGAGGATTGCAACGATGATGACTGAGAGAACTAGGTTTGAAATCAGTGCGAGTAGAACTAAGAAAAGACCTGAGGTTGTGAGGGATGCGCCAAATAAACGGCGGCGAGAGAACTGTGCAAATATTTTTGGTCCGAATGCGATACCGATAGCAAGGCCCGTGAAGACTGAGCCGAAGAGAACACCGTAGGCAGCGTCACCTCCACCAAGGTCGCCTACAAATGTGCGAGCAAGACCAATGACGGCACCAGCAGCTGAGAATGCCCCGACCATACCGATGATGAGGCCACGGATGATTTTTGATTCAGATACTGCTTTCCACCCTTGGATAAGTGACTGACCTACGTTGTCATCGCTCTGGGATTTAGATGCTGAACCTCTAGGAATTTCTTTAATACCAAAGATGGTCCAGGCGGCAAAGAGGAATGAAAGGGCGTTGAGATAAAGTGCGATTGCGATTGAGTCACTGGGAATCAGCGGGCTGATTGCTGCAATTGCAGATGAGATTAGAGTAAGGAGTGAGAAGAGAATCGCAGCGATTGGAGCTGTGCCATAGGCGGCAAGAAGTGAAACTTGGTTTGCGCTTTCGAGTTTGTCGCGCGGAACTAGATTGGGAACTGATGCTTCTTTTGCTGGTGACCAGAAGAGAGTTAAACATTCAACCAAGATCATTGCGGTGTAGAGCCAGAAGTACGTGTTGACGATTGGAATAGATCTGTAGAGGGCGGCGCGCATGATGTCCACGTTAAACATGAGGCGGCGGCGATCAAAGCGGTCTGCGATTACTCCTGCGATGGGGCCGAGGAAGACTGCTGGAAGAAGGCGAGCAATAAAGACGCCTGCTATTGCAAAGTTGGCGGTTGCATAAGAACCACCAGAGAGTTGCTGGGCCATCGCGGTTGTTGCGAGCAGGCCGAGCCAATCACCGAGGGATGAGAAGACCATCGAGTTCCAGAGTTTGCGAAAGGCGGGGATAGCCAAGACTCCGCGCGTTGCAGCCGGTGCGGGCGCTGCAGGGTTGGGCAAGCCTTGGGTCATGGGGTTGAGTCTATCGGGGGGCTCTGGCAGGGCTAGAAGAGTCGAAGGTGGCTGATTTCCGATGGTTTTGGCAAGTTGTTGACGGTTGGCAAATGGGACCGGGAATACCATTTCCCATGCCTAGGAAATTCCAAGTCAACCGCAAGTTCTGGGTTGCCTTTGGTCTCCTCGCAATCTCCCTAAGAATTTTCACAGGAGCCCCTGAAGCGCAGGTGAGTTTCTCATCTCTTCTTGTGGATCAAAAGATTGGCCAAGCGCAGGATTTGGGTCAACAAAGTGGTCATAAGCACGTTGACTCTATTGTCTCATCGGATGCTCATACGATTCCTGAGAAGCACCGCTCAACTGCAACTTATAAGAAGTACATTTCGCCCGATAATTTTCTTGTAACTCTTATCCACGGGCCCCAGAAACCAGAAATTAGAGGCGCACTTCGTAGTTTTGTAAATTCTTTCAACGGTACAGAGAGTATCTATCGTCCAACTTCGCATTCTCCGCCTGTAGTCGTGTCTGCACCTTTACCTACACACACGACTATGACTGTTAACTCGGTAGCTTTGGAGAATAATTTTGGAGAGAATAAAGATACATATAGTTGGGAGTTCAATCGCATCTAGATTTGGGATTGAGGATAAATCCTGGCCGGAGATATTCGCTGGCCATGTTGAAAGCCGCGCAGAAGTAACGCATGAAATTCTTTATGGGATGAATTTTTCGCGTTCGATTCCACTCCTGACCGCTACCAATCCTGTAGATATCCTGATTCTGCACTTTGGAATAGCAGTTGGCTGGCCGGTTTCATTCCGTAAAGTCGATATCAAGCTGGGAATGACGCCTTTGAAGAATGAGTATGCATTCCATCAACCAAATGGAAGAGGGCGAAACTTTCAGAGCCGAGTGAAGAATCGGATTAAGTTTCGTTTAAGAAATGGAGTTAAATATTTGCTATTTGCCACTGGACAATACAAGCCAAGGGTCTCTTCTCGAGATCTGGAAGACCAAGTGGCTGCAGTGTTATCAGTGGCAAAGAACAAAGCGACTGAAGTCATTTGGATTCAGCATGTACCTGCGTGGTCAATGCGTACTATTGTAGAGCGTTGGTACTACAAGAGTTTTGTCGCAAGAATCGAAAGGTTCGCTGAAAAACATGCTCCTGATCAAGTTACTTTTGTGATTCCAGATAGTCCGCTAACAGATGTTACCAATTACGCTTTGGATACAACCCATTTATCGAGTGCTGGCCATGTTGCCTATGCACGCGCAATCCAGAATCTGCCGGTGGTTAGGAAATTGTTGAGTTAAAAAAGACTTTTGACGCTTGCTTCGAGTGAATACTGCGCGGTGAATCCCATTGCGCTCTTTGCGAGGTTGATGTCGGCGCAGAGGAAAGCTGGGTCGCCGGAACGTCGCGGGCTTTCGATAACTTGGGTATCGGTTTTGTTGATTGCCGCAAGAACAAGATTGATTACTTCGCGTACTGATGCACCACGTCCTGTGCCTATGTTGAGCGCTGGTGGAAGTGGTTGAGTTGCATCTGCGGCGGCTAAGTGAGCACGAGCGATGTCGCGAACATCAACGTAGTCGCGGATGCATGTGCCGTCTTTGGTTGGGTAATCAGTACCGAAGATTTCTGGGGCTGCGCCTTTGTTGAGTTTGCCTAAGACGATAGGAACTAGGTTTTCAACAGAGTTATCAAGTAGTTCAGGCGCTGCGGTACCAACAACGTTAAAGAAGCGCAGAGATGTTCCGTGGTTACCGGGGGTATTGATGAAGGCGGTTACTTTGGCTTCTGCTTGGTATTTGGAATCTCCGTAAGGAGAGATTGGAGCCTTTGGTCCATCTTCGCGGCAAGGATCCATGGTGTCAGGAGATCCATAGACAGCTGCAGTGGATGAGAAGATAAATTTCTTAACGCTGTTGCGCTTTGCAATATCAATCAGTTCGTTAGTTGCTGTCAGGTTTACTTCAAAGTATTCATCGGGTTTTTCCATGGATTCACCAACTGCTTTAAGCGCTGCGGTATGGACGATGCCATCAATCTTGTATGTGCGGATAACGCCTTCGAGTTCGTTGTAGTCGCGGATATCGGCTTTGATCAGTGGGATATCGATATTGTGCTTGGTGCGCAGGTATTGGATGCGATGCTCGAGGCCTTGGTATAGAGAGTCGTAGATAACTACAGATTTGCCGGCGCGGATGAATTCGTCAGCGATATGTGCGCCGATGTATCCGGCTCCACCTGTAAGTAGCCACGTCTCTTTGGTCATGTAGTGAGTCTACTCAGCGCTCTTCTTTGCTTTACCTGAAGCTTTCTTGGCAGCTTTCTTCTTTGTTGCAGCCTTCTTAACGGTGTTCTTTGTCAGAGTTGGCGCAGTATCCCCTGGCTTTGCCTTTGCAGCCTTTTTACGTGACTTCTTTGGAGATGGGCCGTTCTCGGCTTCCCATGCTCGGCGTCCCGCAAGGAGCTCAAGTCCACGCTCGAGAGTCATTGCCTCAAGGGTGTCACCGCGACGGAGCGTTGCATTTGTTTCACCATCGGTGACATACATACCAAAGCGTCCATCTTTGATGATCACTTGCTTTTCAGAACCTGGATCAACACCGAGTTCTTTCAGTGGTGGCTTGGCAACTCCGCGGCGGCGTTCTTTTGGCTTTGAGTAAATCTCTAGCGCTTCATTTAAATCGATAGAAAAGAGTTGGTCTTCAGATGTTAGAGTGCGAGAATCT
>JAIXXJ010000039.1 GCA_027490815.1 Streptomycetaceae bacterium | reverse complement strand
GGCCAAGCCAAATAACCTCTGCTTTTTGGCCCATTGAGATTGATTTGCCTAAGTGCGGGTGTCAAAGATACTGTTTGCTCTGTTCCGGCGAGGGTAGCGAATAGCTTTCCGTGATCGACGGGTAAGAGAATTTTCTCCTGCTGGAACTTTGTGTTCAAACCGAAGTAACCGGAGTAATGAGGAGAAGTAAAAATGGCAGAAATTAAGATCAACGGAACACCACGTACCGAATTCGGTAAAGGTGCATCACGTCGCGCACGTCGCGATGGTTTAGTTCCTGCAGTTATCTACGGTCACGGTGAAAAGCCACAGCACATCACTCTTCCAGCTAGAGAAATTGGTGTTGCTCTCAAGCAAGCAAACGTTCTTCTTGATATCTCTATCAATGGAAAGAACGAACTAACTCTTCCAAAGGCAATTGTTCGAGATCCACTCAAGCAGATCCTTGAGCACATCGACCTTGTACTCGTCCGTCGTGGTGAAAAAGTTGTTGTATCTGTTCCTGTTCACTCAATTGGTGAGCACGATCGTGATGGAATTCTTGAGCACGTTCACAACACAATCGAAGTTCGTGTTGATGCAGCAGCTATTCCAAACTTCCTTGAAATTGACATCGAAGGACTTGCATCTGGATTTTCAAAATATGCAGCAGATGTGAAGTTGCCAGCTGGTGTTGAACTTGCCTCTGATCCAAAGATGATCGTTGTTCACGTATCTGAGAAGTCAACTGCCGTTGTTGAAGAAGTTGCAGCAGCACCTGCAGCAGATGGCGCAGCACCTGCAGAGACGACAGAAGCAGAAAAGACCGATAAGTAACAGGCTTAAGCCTTAGACTTTCTTGTTATGACGTGGTTGGTAGTTGGACTGGGAAATCCAGGAGATCAATACACTGCCACCCGTCACAACATAGGCCAAATGGTTATCGACGAATTAGCCAAGCGGCATTCCGTCAAACTTTCTTCACATAAGTCTCGCACTGAAATTGCCGCCTATAAATTAGGAGTCGGCGCAGATGCTCATTCGATAATTCTTGGAAAATCAAAGAGTTACATGAATGAAACCGGCGGACCAATTAAAGCTCTTGCACACTTCTACTCAGTTGAGCCAAATAATGTTATTGCTTTACATGATGAGTTAGATATTCCTTTTGCCGCGATCCGCACCAAGATTGCAGGGGGAGATAATGGCCACAACGGTTTGAAATCAATGACATCAGCTTTTGGTACAGCTGAGTACTACCGAATTCGCCTTGGTATTGGACGGCCAATGGGTGAACAAGATCCGGCCGATTTTGTACTTAAAGCATTCTCAAAAGTTGAGCAAAAAGAGCTTGGTGAATTTATTTCGCGTTCAGCCGATGCGGTCGAATCACTTGTTAACAATGGCCTTGAATTAACTCAACAGAATTTCAATAGCTAAACACTGCCTGCTCTTAACTTCTCAGCCAGTGTTGCGAAGGCCTGCTGCCACACCATTAATTGTGAGCAGTAAAGCTCGGCGCAAAACAGGATCCACAGGGGTATCTGCTTCGCGCACACGCTTTAAGAGATTGATTTGAAGTAGATGAATGGGAGAAAGATATGCATCACGCACTTGTAATGTCCGCGCCAAAATCTCTTGATCTCCAAGCAGTGTCTTCTCTCCTGTTAACTTCAAAATCTCTGAAACAGTCAGGTCGAACTCACTTTTAATCTCATCCAAGAAGTGGTGAAGTTCTTTTGGAACTAAGGCCTCAACATATCGCTGAGCCAGTTCCAAATCAGTTTTTGCAAGTGTCATCTCAACGTTACTAATGAATGTAGTGAAGAAATGCCATTCTTTGAGCATCTTCTTTAATAGTTTTGAGTGCCCTGCCTCTCGCGCAGCTTTCAATCCTGTTCCAACACCAAACCAACCCGGAACAATCTGACGTGACTGAGTCCATCCAAAGACCCAGGGAATAGCTCGCAAAGAATCTAAGCCACTTGAAGCATCGGGACGACGTGAAGGTCGTGAACCCAAGAACATCTCACCTAACTGCTCAACTGGGGTGGATGCATAAAAATATGCTGGAAGATCTGGTTGTTCAATCAAAGTTCGGTACTGCTTAAAAGATGCATCACTTACTAACTGCATGCAATCTCCCCAGGCAGTTAATTCCTCCTTGCTCTGCCTTGGTCCTCTGTTTAAAACTGTGGCTTCTAATGATGCGGCAAGTGTTAATTCAATGTTTTCTCTAGCAAGTGATGCCAGTGCATATTTATCACTGATTACTTCACCTTGTTCAGTCATTTTAATTGCACCATCGACTGATCCCCATGGCAGAGCAATGAGCGCGTCATATGTTGGCCCACCACCGCGACCAACTGAACCACCACGTCCATGGAATAAACAAAGTTTTACTCCGTGCTTTTTAGCTACATCTCGCAGAGATCTCTGTGCACGATGGATCTCCCACTGGCTTGTTGCTATTCCGGCATCTTTGTTTGAGTCGGAGTAACCAAGCATTACTTCTTGTTTATCTCCGCGCAAGGCAACGAGTTGACGGTATGTCGGATTACTTAAAAGTTTATCTAAGATCTCACCTGATGATCGAAGCTCGGCAACAGTTTCTAAAAGTGGTGCAAATCCAATTCTCGCTTTTTTGTCTTTGAGTGAGACCAAACCTGCTTGTTGTGCAATAACAATAGGTGCAATTAAATCATCGGCACCCTTAGTCATTGAAACTATGTATGTTTCAATTGATTCAGGACCAAAGCGATCGATCAAGTCATTTATCGCAGCAAAGGTGTCAAAAACTCTTTTACCTGATGCATCTAAAGTGGAAACATCAAAGGCAGTGTTTTCTGCAATTAATTTAGTAAGAAGTTCAAACTTCTCGTCATGAGATTTACCAAGGTATCCCTGAACTCCTAATGCCTGATTTAAAAGGTTGTGATGAGCATCGGAGTGCTCACGAATATCCATAGTTGCGTGGGTAATTCCAAAGGCTGCAACAGTGCGAATAGTTCGCTCAAGTAAGCCCGTGGCTATTAGCTCTCCTCTATGTGCCAATAATGAATCTCTCATTAAAACTAAATCTTTAAGCAGTTCGGCTGTGTTTTCATAATCACGATTTGGAACATGAGGAGCACCAGCAGCATGACGATCACGGGTAAAAGCTAAACGGTGCACAATCGCCGTTGCCTTAAGTCGGTACGGCTCTTCGGCATTTAGCCGTAAGAATCGTGGTTCAAACTCTGGAATGTTTTTGAAGTCTTTTTCAACCGATGCTGAAAGCTCAGGAGTGGCACCAACTATGTTTGTTGAGACAGATAACATTTGGCGAAGCTCATTCATCGCAGCAATAGTCACTCGAATAGCATGACCGACTTGTAAAACCATAGCTTTAGTTGTCACATCAGCAGTGATGTTTGGATTCCCGTCCCTATCTCCACCAATCCAGTTACCAAAAGATAAAGGTCGGGCAGTAACAGGAACAACCACATCAATTCGTTTTAACTCTTTTGCAAAGTCATTTAAAACCTCGGGCACCGTTTGAGTAAATAAATCATCAAGATAATAAAGAGCGTTTAAGGCCTCATCCAAAGGTTCAGGCTGTCCTAAACGAAGCTCATCTGTCTGCCACAGTAAATCAATGTTTTCTGCAAGTCGATCTTGCTGTGATGCACTCTCTGGGTCATTGAGTAAATCTGCAATTGCTCCTAGTTTTTTAAGTACTGAACGGCGCGCTGCCTCTGTTGGGTGGGCAGTAAAAACTGGCCGAACCGACATTTCACTTACCCAGCGAGTTATCTCTTCTTTATTGAGTTGATGCCCAGGTGTTTGCTCTGAAAGTGCTTCTTCGATTCGATCAACTGCGCGCACAAGCCAAGAGCCACCTGTTGCGCGAGCATGTGAAAGAACACGTGCACGGTGAATCTGTTCTGCAACATTCGCTAAATTAAAATAGGTACTAAAAGCTCTTGCTAACTGCACCGATTCGTCATCAGAGATATTTGCTAGAACTTCTTCACCAGAGCCTTTGCGTACTGATTTTCGTACCGCTTCAACAAGCTCGAGAAGTTCTGAACCTTCTTGGCGAACTAATGTTTGCCCCAAAAGATCTGCCAACCTGCGCACATCGCCACGCAATCCTGCATCATCAAAGGCGATTTTGCTGTGGCTCATTGTCTAATCATCTCAGGTATGTCTCAGGGCTCAAAACAAATAGAATGACCTTTGTTAGCCCCCTTTTTACTGGCCCAACCCTGGGTAGTTCAAAGTTGGGGCCTTAAGGCATTGGAGGCAGTGAATGCGCGGAATCATTCCTATGCTCTCTGCGCAACCAATAAGTTCACAAAGAGTGGTTGGGCCTTCATCTACATTTCCATTTCTATTGGCAGCTCGTGCAAGGACACATCCATTATTAGTGGTGACAAGTTCAAGTAGAAGTAGTGAAGATTTAGTCAATGAACTTCGGGAATTACATGACAATGTCATTGAGTTTCCTGCCTGGGAGACTTTGCCACATGAGAGATTGAGTCCACGCAGTGACACTGTGGCTTTGAGAATTCAATCTCTATATGCACTAAAGGAAAAACAAGAACTTCATCCAATTATTGTGACGCCAGTCAGAGGTATTATTCATCGGATAATTAGCACTCTTGGGTCAACACCACTTTTGAAACTTAAAGTCGGTCAAGAACAATCTCTCGAAGAACTTGTCCGACATCTATCATCACTTGCATACACCAGAACAGATTTAGTCGAACGTCGAGGAGAGTTTGCAGTCCGTGGTGGAATTGTTGATCTCTTTTTACCTTTGAATGATTACCCAATACGTATTGATTTTTTTGGCGATGAGATTGAAGATATGAGTTATTTTGAAGTCTCTGACCAAAGAACTACTAAGTCTGTAGAAGGAAGCATCTCTATTTTCCCATGTCGTGAACTCTTGCTGACAGATGATGTAAAAAATAATGCTTTAAAGGCAAAGAGCAAATATCCGGGCGCGAAAGAGATGTTAGACAAAATAAGTGAAGGAATTGCTTTTGAAGGTATGGAGTCACTCATTCCTTTGCTTATTGAAAAGACTGAAACATTGCTATCTCGAGTTCCTGCCGGTACAGAGATTGTATTTATCGACGAGCAACGGATTGCATCTAGGGCAAATGATTTACTGGCAACAAATGAGGAGTTTCTTAACGCATCTTGGTCTAATGCTGCATTAGGAGCCATGGCTCCAATTCACCATGGTTTAGAGACATATATTTCTTGGAAAGAGTTAGAGGAAGAGATCACAAACAAGAATTTAACTCGTGCAGAGCTGAGTACATATGGAAGTGATTTAGTAGAAGGAACAGATTTTCTTGATTACAGTGCAATTGACCCGATGCGTGGTGATATCGAAAGAACAATTGAGGTGCTTCGACAGGCCCTTGAGAAAAATCAGAAAGTAGTTTTTGCTACACACGGCCACGGAATGTTAGAGCGGTATGCAGGGATTTTTCGAGGAGCTGATCTACCTGTAAAGATCATCGAAAAACTAGTGGATACGCCCCTTAAGGCAAGCATTAACTTAACTACTTCTGTCATAACAAATGGTTTTGAAAGTGAATCTGCTCAGATCTTTTTCATGACCGAAAGAGATTTAACTGGAAGTAAAGGCAGCGTAAAAGACAGTGAACGATTGCCAACTAAACGAAAGAAAGCAATTGATCCTCTAGAGCTTAAAGCTGGCGATTTTATTGTTCATGAACAGCATGGAATTGGTCGCTATGTCGAACTAATGCAAAGAACTGTTGCAGGAGTAACTCGTGAGTATTTAATAATTGAATATGCCCCGGCTAAACGTGGGCATCCGGGTGATCGTATATTTGTTCCGACAGACACATTGGAGCAAGTCTCAAAATATGTTGGCGGCGAAGCCCCGACTGTTCACCGAATTGGAAGTGGTGAATGGCAAAAAGCAAAGGGTCGGGCGCGCAAAGCTGTTCGCCAGATTGCTGGAGAGTTGATAAGACTCTATGCAGCGAGAACAAGTTCACCTGGCTTTGCATTCTCACCAGATACACCGTGGCAACGAGAGTTGGAAGACTCATTTTCCTACATCGAAACTCCAGATCAACTCTCAACAATCGATGAAGTCAAAGCAGATATGGAACGGCCTTATCCAATGGATCGCATTATCTGCGGAGATGTGGGATATGGAAAAACTGAGATAGCAATCCGAGCAGCATTTAAAGCAGTACAAGATGGTAAGCAAGTCGCAGTACTTGTGCCGACAACTCTTCTTGTGCAACAACACAGTAAAACTTTTGCAGAAAGGTACTCTGGTTTTCCTATAAAGGTTGCAGGGTTATCACGCTTTAATTCTGCCAAGGAAAGCAAGGAGATACTCTCGTCTTTAGCTGCAGGTAGTGTTGATGTTGTTATTGGAACACATCGAATCCTGTCGAATGATGTGCAGTTTAAAGATCTTGGCCTCGTCGTAGTTGATGAGGAACAACGCTTTGGTGTTGAGCAAAAAGAATCACTAAAAAAATTGCGCACTACAGTCGATGTCTTGGCAATGTCTGCAACGCCGATTCCGCGCACATTAGAGATGGCAGTAACTGGGATTCGTGAGATGTCTACGATTACTACGCCTCCCGAGGAGCGGCATCCTATTTTGACTTACGTAGGACCGTCAGAAGATGCCCAGATTGCGGCCGCTATTCACCGTGAACTTTTGCGTGATGGTCAGATTTTTTATCTTCATAATCGTGTTGAAAGTATCGATCGAACAGCCGTTCACTTAAAAGAGTTGGTACCTGAGGCTCGTATTCGTGTGGCCCATGGCCAAATGTCAGAAGGTGAGTTAGAAGATGTCATTCTTGCGTTTTGGAACCGTGATTTCGATCTTTTAGTTTGTACAACAATTGTAGAAAGTGGCTTGGATATTCAAAATGCAAATACTTTGATTGTTGAAAGAGCTGATCGATTTGGACTTTCGCAACTTCATCAAATTCGAGGTCGCGTCGGCAGAGGCCGAGAAAGAGCCTATGCATATTTTTTATACTCTGCCGAAGAGCCTCTCTCAGAGTTAGCACACGAGCGCTTAACCACAATTGCTACAAACACCGACTTAGGTTCGGGAATGCGGGTTGCACTAAAAGATTTAGAGATTCGGGGAGCAGGAAATCTTTTGGGTGGTGAACAGTCTGGCCATATTGCAGATGTTGGTTTTGATTTATACATGAGAATGGTCGGAGAAGCCGTTCAAGAATATAAATCTGGAATTATTGAAACTGAAGAAAAAACCCTAGAGTGCAAAGTTGAACTGCCAATAAACGCACATCTTTCAACAGAGTATGTGCCTGGTGAGCGTTTGCGATTGGATCTTTATAGAAGATTGGCCGACGTTAAATCTGCCGAAGATGTAAATTCAATCGAATCTGAATTACTAGATCGCTTCGGAGCACTTCCAGAGGAAGCTAAATCTTTACTTGGTGTTGCATCGCTGCGGGCACAGGCCAAAGCTTTGAAGTTAACAGAAGTTGTAGTTCAAGGAAAACTTTTGCGCCTTTCGCCATTAGCTCTGCCAGAATCAATGCAGCTCCGATTGGCGCGCATGTATCCCGGATCCATCTATAAGGCCACGACAAACACCGTATTGGTTGCCTTACCCAAAGCAGAAGTCTGGAACCCGTCTGCGAACACTCCAGAAATAGTGGATACTTCTCTTCTGGCCTGGGTCGTTGAGGCTCTTAATCAACTTGGCTAAGCAAGAGAAGGCGAGATAGTCGTGAAAAAGTTTCTTACAGTTGCAGTTGCTTCGATTGCAGTGGTGCTCACAGGATGTGCCCAAGTTGGCGCAGCAGCAACGGTTGGTGGAGTTCGAATCTCACAAGCCACTGTTCAGGGAAGCATTGATTCTATTCTTGCCGAACGCAGCGGGATTGACACATCACAGATGCAACTTGAAACTGGCGAAACACTTAACCGATCACAACTGCGTTTCCATTTGTTTGGAACGCTCCTTCGCGAAGTTGGAACAGAATTAAAAATTACTGTTACAAAAGCTGAGATTGACACTCAGAGGGCTGCAATTTTGCAGCAAGTAGGAGGTGCTGATCAGCTTCCTATCGCACTCGTTGCCGCCGGCATTGCCCCACAAGATTTAGACTCATATATCGAAGCACTAACTTTTTCAGATAAAATTAGTAATCTTATTTCAGCAAGTGGCGTTCCTGAAGAACAAGTTGGCATAGAGATCCAGAGATTGATAACTGCAAAAGCAAAAGAAGTTGGCGTAACTGTCAATCCTAGATACGGTACTTGGGATCCAGAGACTGCAGATGTAGTTGCAAAAGATGCAGCAGGTTCAGCAGTTACTCCATCCGGAAACTAACTGCACAATGCAAGGATCTCAACTTCAACGTTTAGTTGAAGTCATGGATACGTTGCGCTCTCCTGGGGGATGCCCGTGGGATGCTGAGCAAACACATGAGTCCTTACTGAAATATCTTCTTGAAGAGTCTTACGAGTTTATTGAAGCGGTTGAAAACGGAAATCGCATTGATATGCGAGAAGAGTTGGGAGATGTTTTACTCCAAGTTTATTTCCATGCTCGCATGGCAGAGGATCATCCAACAGATCCATTTACGATTGAAGAAGTTGCACAGGGAATTGCAGATAAGTTAATTCGCAGGCACCCACATGTCTTTGCTGGCCTTGAAGTCAAAGGTTCTGAAGAAGTACTAGAAAATTGGGAAGAGATTAAAAAGAAGGAAAAAGGTAGAACATCACCAGTAGATGGAGTAGCTCTTTCACAGCCGGCCTTGCCGTTACTAGAAAAACTCTTGCACCGCGCCGAAAAATATAAAGTACAAGTGGATAGCCCTGCGGCAAATACATTAGAGGCCGTTGCAGATGAAAGTGCGGTAGGCCAAGCCCTGCATGCTGTTATTGCGTGGGCCCATGCCAATGGGATTGATGCTGAGGCGGCCCTTCGCAAGGAAGCGTTGCGAGTTAGTAATCAGATTAGTTCAAAAACTCAGAGTTAACTCACGGTAGTATTAGCCCTATAACTTCAAAAAACATTTGATCCAGTGCGATTTCAGAGTTGAGGTCGGCAAGATGCAAAAAACTCAGAGGAGACGTACGTGGCAAAAATTCAAGCTTTAGGTGCTCGTGAAATTCTTGACTCCCGTGGAAACCCTACGGTTGAAGTTGAAATTACATTAGACGATGGAACTCAGGCACGTGCAGCTGTTCCTAGTGGTGCATCAACTGGAGCATTTGAAGCATCAGAGCTTCGAGATGGTGGCAAGAGATATTTAGGCAAGGGTGTTGAAAAAGCGATCGCATTTTTAAACAATGAAATCGCCCCAAAGATCATTGGATTAGATTCCAAAGAGCAACGCTTAATTGATACAACAATGATCGAACTTGATGGAACACCTAACAAATCTCGACTTGGGGCTAATGCAATTCTTGGTGCATCACTTGCAGTAGCTAAAGCTTCTGCAAACTCTGCTGATCTTTCCTTGTTCCGCTCTTTAGGTGGACCAAATGCACATGTGCTGCCAGTTCCCATGATGAATATTCTCAATGGCGGGGCACACGCAGACACAAATGTTGATATTCAAGAGTTCATGATTGCACCGATTGGTGCTCCAACTTTTCGCGAATCTCTTCGATGGGGAGCTGAGATCTATCATGCTCTCAAAGCAGTTCTTAAAAAGCGTGGCTTAGCAACATCAGTAGGAGATGAAGGTGGTTTTGCGCCAAACCTTGAAAGTAATCGCGCTGCGTTAGATTTAATCTTAGAGGCAATTGAAGCTGCAGGATATAAACCTGGAACTCAGATCGCACTCGCTATGGATGTTGCCGCAACTGAGTTTCATGAAAACGGAATGTATAAATTTGAAGGTGCATCAAAAACTTCAGATGAAATGATTGCTTATTACACATCATTAGTTGATGCCTACCCGATTGTCTCGATCGAAGATCCACTCAATGAAGAAGATTGGGCAGGCTGGACGAAGATGACCGAGGTTTTAGGCTCTCATATTCAAATCGTGGGCGATGATCTTTTTGTAACTAACCCAGAACGTCTTTCCCGTGGAATCGCAGGAAATACTGCAAATGCATTGCTCGTTAAGGTCAATCAAATTGGAACTCTTACTGAAACCATTGATGCAGTAGAAATGGCCCACAAGGCAAACTACCGCAGCATGATGAGTCACCGATCAGGTGAAACAGAAGATACAACTATCGCTGATTTAGCAGTTGCACTTAACTGTGGCCAAATTAAGACAGGTGCACCTGCTCGATCAGAGCGGGTAGCAAAGTACAACCAACTTCTACGGATCGAAGAAGAGCTAAAAGATGCCGGTCAATACGCAGGGCGTGAAGCGTTTCCGCGCTTTAAAGGGTAAGAATTAGTCATGGCGCGTCGACAATTAAACTTTCGTCGTCGTACCAATAATCGTGCATTGGCATTTATTGCAATTCTTTTTGTATTGACGTTAGCAATAGCACCGCCAGTAAAACATTACTTCACCCAACGCGCTCAAATTAACGCACTCGAGTCTCAACTTTCTGCAGACAATATTGCCCTACAAAAAGCGCGAGAAGAGTTATTGCTTTGGCAGGATCCAGAATATATAAAGTCACAGGCTCGTGAGCGTTTACATTTCGTTTTACCTGGTGAGCGTCAATATATTGTTGTAGACGGGTCTACAACACCTACGCAAGAGAACACAACTGAGATTGCTAGCGCACTTACCGATGGACAGCCTTGGTATGCCAGATTGATTGCCTCGATAAGTGAGGCAGGTAATCAGTGAGAGAAGTAACACAAGCAGATCTTGATTGTATTGAAGTTCAACTTGGTCGCACACCTCGAGATGTTCATGCAATTGCTTACAGGTGTCCATGTGGCAAGCCAGCCGTTGTTGAGACACCACCACGACTTGAAGATGGAACACCATTTCCTACTTTTTACTATGCAACCTGCCCGCGATTAACTGCGGTGATTTCAACACTTGAAACAACCGGATTAATGGGGCAGATGAATGATCGACTTGAAACAGATGCAGAGTTATCAGGTGCATACGCAGCTGCCCACGATGACTACATTGCAGCACGTTCTGCTCTGCAAATGGATGTACCGGAAGTAGAAAATGTATCTGCAGGCGGGATGCCTAATCGCGTTAAGTGTTTGCATTCACTTGTTGCCCATTCATTGGCTGCAGGCCCAGATGTAAACCCACTAGGTGATGAAGCCCTTGAACAATTGCCACAGTGGTGGAAGAGCAATCCATGCGAGTAGCAGCAATTGACTGCGGCACCAATTCAATTCGCCTTTTAATTGCAGATGTAGAGTCAAATAAACTGCGTGAAGTTGTGCGCGACATGGAGATAGTTCGACTTGGCCAAGGTGTTGATCAAACTGGAGAATTTCACCCAGATGCCATAAAGCGCACACTTGCAGCCGTTGATAAATTTGCTGCGGAGACTACTCGCCGGGGGGTTCAAAAGATTCGCTTCTGCGCAACAAGTGCAACTAGAGATGCAACTAATCGAGCATTATTTATTGACGGGGTTCGTGAGCGCTTAGGTATTGAGGTAGAGGTTATTACTGGCGCTGAAGAAGCTGAGCTGTCATTTATAGGAGCGATTCAAGAATTAAATCCTAGCTCTGGACCTTTTTTAGTTGTAGATATTGGCGGGGGGTCAACGGAATTTGTCTTTGGCAATAATAAAGTTGAATCTGCAAAAAGTGTAAATATTGGATGTGTCAGAATGAGCGAACGCCACTTTAGTGATGATCCTCCAACGGATAATCAAATCGAATTAGCTCGAGCAGATATTCAAGAGGCCATTGCCTTAGCCGGGGCAGAAGTTCCTATTACGCAAGCAAAAACTCTTGTAGCAGTTGCTGGAACTGCAACAACGGTTGCAGCGGCAGCTCTTGATTTAGATACATATGATCGATTTTCAATCCACTTGTCACACATCTCAGCAGTACAAGTTCATGAAGTATCTGAAATGTTTAAAAATAAAGATAGAAGCCAACGGTCAAAACTTGGTTACATGCATCCTGGACGCGTAGATGTAATTACGGCTGGTTCTTTGGTTCTATCAGAGGTAATGAAAGCGACTGGAGCTGTGGAATTTATTGCCTCCGAAACAGATATTCTGGATGGAATCGCGCTCTCGATTGCCACAAGTAGTTAAGTAAAGATTAGATTGAGGATTTAATCGAGAAAATAATGGGATTTTGTTCCGCAAATTAAGTGTAGATTTACCCCCGCTTGTAACTAACTTGGTAACGCCCCGATAGCCCAATGGCAGAGGCAGAGGACTTAAAATCCTCCCAGTGTGGGTTCGACCCCCACTCGGGGCACCATTTCTCAGTACTTTTTAAGCAAGTTGGCCCACTTTAATTGGCCTCCAAAGTTGAGTAACCGTACGATTATGGTGCTTGAAAACCTTGGGAAATTCTCAGGGCTTGAAAGAAGGAGAAAAAGATATGCGCAGTTCAAACCCTGTTTTAGGACGGGCGTTTAATCAGCGTGGATACGCTGCATTTGATCCGAGCACAATTAACTCAGACCCAGCAGCGCTAGAGAATTTGTATAACTCACCAGCTGCATCATCACTTCGTACTGGTCGAATGACTATTGATGATGTTGTAACACGCACTGCAATTCTTTTTGCAGTCCTTGTGACAGTTGGTGCTGCTGCATGGACACTTAACCTCGGTGGCGGAGCGTTATTGCTCGGCTTTATTGGTGGACTTGTACTTGCAATGGTAAATGTTTTTAGCAAGAGCGTTAAGCCAGCACTTGTAATTGCCTATGCAGCTTTTCAAGGTTTAGCACTTGGAACTCTTAGCAATATGTACAACACTGTTTATGACGGAATTGTAAGCCAAGCAATTTTGGTAACAATTTCAGCATTTGCTGCAATGTTGTTTGCATACAAGAGCGGACGAATTCGTGTAACACCTAAATTTACTAAGGTGTTAATGACTGCCCTTTTGGGTTACTTCGTCTTGGCAATGGTTTCACTTGTTGGATCATTCTTCGGTGCAAGCCTTTATAGCATTGGTGGATTTGGTCTCATTCTTGCAGCTGGTGGAATGGTGCTTGCAGCATTCTTCTTGATTCTAGATTTTGATCAGATTCAAAACAGTATTAATGCAGGAGTACCGCAGTCAGAGTCATGGAGAGCAGCATTTGGACTCATGGTCACAATCGTTTGGTTGTACATGGAGGTTCTTCGTTTGCTTTCAATCTTGCGTGGCAACGACTAATCAAAGATCTTCATCGAGGGGCTTCAGGTTATTAACCTGGGGCCCTTCGGCATTTCTTGTCTCTGGAATTTGGTAGGCCAAATATAAAGCTATTAAGAAAATAGCAGCCGATGCACCAAATGCAATTCGATATGAGTAAAGATCTGAAAGCCATCCAATAACAACCGGTCCAACAATCATTCCCGCATCACCGGCCATTTGGAAAACAGCAATAACTTTTCCGCCTTTTCCTTTAATTATGTCTCCCACGATGCTTGCCGGAACAGTTGCTAGAAAGGCCCCACCAAGTCCAAGAACTGCCATGGAAAGCAAGTAAATCCAAATATTTGTTGCAAACGTCAAGAGAAGTACGCCAACCAGTACAACATTGGCTCCAATGATTGAAGCAGCCCTTCGGCCTTTAGAATCTGAAAAGCGCCCAGCACGAAGTAGAAAAATTCCTTGCAAAACAGCAGAAAGTGCAAGCCCATAACCAACAACAGCGGTCGTTGAATTAAGTTCCTCAGTAACGAAGATAGGAAGTATTGATGCACGCAATCCAAAAAATACCCAGGTTGAAATAAAGGCTAATATCAAAGCAATTCGATATGGCTTCATTGCAAAAGCTTGTGCAATGTTTGTCGACTCTGTCTCCTTAGATTTACTTGCATGAGGCACAGATGAGTTATTTTTCAAAAACGCTAATGCGACTACTCCAGAAATAAAAAGCATAATTGAATAAACAAAAAAAGGTGCTCGAAGTGAAATGATCGACAGTAGACCGCCAATAGCAGGACCTGCGATTCCACCGAGTAAAAATGCACCTTGGTAAACCGACTGTGCATGGCCTCTATGGTTGTCATCAACCGAGCGCATGATCACTGACCCGGCGGCAACAGAGAACATTGAAGAACCTAGACCACCTGCTGCTCTAAAAATAAGTAGTTGATGATAATTCTGGGCAATACCAGCTAAGAATGTGAAGAAAGCAACCATAAAGACACCTGTTGCAAAAACTCTTCGCTCACCAAATCGATCTGTCAAGGTTCCAGATATTAAACCCGACGCAAAACGTGTAATTGCAAATGCAGAAACCATAAATCCAATTGCCGCATTGTTTACTCCAAAGGACTTTGCAAAGACTGGAATAGCTGGCATAACAATTCCAAAACCTACGGCTACAAAGAAAGAGGCCGCTATGAGAATGGAAACTTCTCGGGGAAGCCCCTTAAATGGTGATGCGATCAACCGAAAATCACCAAATCTCTTTGTGTGCCAAATTTTGTGATGTGGTCGGTGTTAACTTAATTTCGCTCATCTTGGTAAGGTTACCCCGTGAAGACAGTAGAAGCCAAACACCTAGTAAAAACCTATCGAAACGGTGAAGTAAAAGCACTTAATGATCTTTCATTAGATGTCGAAGAAGGAACTGTTCTAGGTGTATTAGGTCCAAATGGGGCTGGAAAAACAACAACTGTTCGCATTCTTGCAACACTTTTAAAACCAGACTCTGGGTCGGCAATAGTTGCAGGGATCGATGTCATTAAAAACCCAGAAAAAGTCCGCGAAGTCATTGGACTTTCAGGTCAGTATGCAGCAGTTGATGAAACTTTAACTGGCTGGGACAACTTGGTGATGTTTGGGCGTTTGTATCACTTAGGTCGCCAAAAATCTGTTGATCGCGCAAATGAGTTGTTAGAGCGCTTTGATCTAACCGAAGCAGCCAAAAGACCTATAACGACATATTCAGGTGGAATGCGTCGTCGACTTGATTTAGCAGCATCACTGATTGTTAGACCAAAAGTATTGTTTTTAGATGAACCAACAACAGGTTTAGATCCTCGTGGTCGCCAAGATATGTGGAGTGTTATTCAAGAGTTAGTAACTGGTGGCGTGACGGTCCTTCTAACAACGCAGTATCTAGAAGAGGCAGATCAATTAGCTGATGATATTGCTGTAATTGATCGAGGAACAGTAATTGCCCGTGGAACATCTGATGCATTAAAGACTCAAGTTGGCGGGGAAAAATTAGAGATCACTGTAGAAAACACTGATATTGCAAAGACTCAAGAAATCGTGGCAAAGGTTAGCGGGCACAGCGCCTATGTGAACACTAGAACCGTTAGTGCGCCAGTTGTAAATGGCTCCAGGGATTTAATGGAGGCCTTGCGCGCATTAGATGATGCAAAGATTCATCCACTTGATATTGGTTTGCGGAGACCATCTCTTGATGACGTGTTCCTCTCCTTGACTGGACACGTTGCAGAAGAAGTAAATGAAGAGGCTCTCACACCAATGAAAGGGCGAAAGAAATGAATCATGCAATAAGTGATGCTCTAGTAATTACAAAAAGACAGCTGTTGCAACTCTCACGTGTGCCTGAGGTGCTCATTTTTTCAACCATTCAACCAGTGATGTTTGTGCTCTTATTTCGATATGTTTTTGGTGGCTCTATCGATACAGGTCAGCCAGGTGGCTATGTGCAGCTATTGATGCCTGGAATATTTGTTCAGACTGTTGCCTTTACCCTTGTTGCAACGGCATCTGGCTTGGCAGAAGACATGAAAAAAGGATTAATTGATCGATTTAGATCTCTACCCATTTCACGTGGAGCGGTCGTAATCGGTCGAACTTTTGGTGATGCGCTTCTAAATATTTTAGTACTGGCAATTATGGCCATAACTGGTTACGTAGTTGGTTGGCGCCCAACTTCAGGGATTTTTCAGATTATCCTTGCATTCTTCTTTCTATTTATGTTTGGTTACGCTCTTTCTTGGATCGGTATTTTTGTTGGTCTATCTGTAAAGGATGCAAGAACCGTACAAAATGTTGGATTTATTGTGACTTTCCCACTTACGTTCCTCTCTAATGCATTTGCCCCAACAACTGGAATGCCAAGAGTGCTTCAATATTTTGCTGAGTGGAATCCGGTTTCATCTATGGTTGCCGCCTGCCGACAGCTATTTGGATTGGAAAATCAATTTGGTGCAACAGCTAACTCTTGGCCGAGTCAAAACCCATTAGAAACATCTTTGATTTATATGCTTTTGTTAATGCTAATTTTCATTCCACTTAGCATTCGCAAGTATAAAAATACTTCTGCCTAGATTAAGTAAGAGTGTTAATTAGGCATAAAATTCGGCGGCAACAATTTCAACTGAAATCTCGCGTCCATTTGGCGCTGTGTAACTAACCTTCATACCAATTTCCGCGCCCAAAACTGCAGCACCTAAAGGTGAGTTTTCACTATAGACATCCAAATCACCTGATGAGATCTCGCGAGATCCAAGCAAGAATTTCATTTCATCACCGGCGATTATTGCCGTCACAACCATTCCAGAACCAACTTTTCCATCCGCACTTGCTGGTGGTGTTCCAATGTGGGCAGTCTCTAACATCTGTTTTAATTGACGGATACGGGCTTCCATTTTTCCTTGTTCATCACGGGCTGCGTGATAACCACCATTTTCCTTTAAGTCACCTTCAGCGCGTGCAGCCTCAATCTTTGCAGTGATCTCTTTGCGACCTGGACCTTCGAGAAAGGTCAGTTCACTTTGCAAGCGATCAGCTGCTTCTTGAGTAAGCCATGTCTGCGTCATAAGGTCTAAAGATACTGGTTACTTACTTGGGGCGACAACCCTGCACATCGGCATTAACTGCCTCTATGCGTGTGGCTACTGCAGTGGTTAGTTCAACTTTTCCTTCTCCAGTGGCAATCTCTTCATCTAATTGACCAACAATATTCTTGTAATAATCCCTAGCAATTAATGTGCAAATGACTGGACCGCCAACACCGTTTCTATCTACTGAGTAGCGAACTGATGTTTCACGATCACTAGTGACAGTAAATGAAATCAATTGAACGCGAATTGCAGGATTTGAATGGTGAAGGCCGGCCCATGTGACCCATCCAATGCCTGCGATCGCGATGAAAACTGCAAAACCAACCCAGTTGCGACCTTTTTTAATGCCGTAACGGTCATCGTAATCAAACGGGCTTTGCGATTGCATGACATGATTATCTCATGGAAGAAGATGTATTTATGGGCTCAGCAGGTTCCCTGACAGTTGGCCTGCTGGTGATTGCCGTCGCATTCCTGTTGCGTAGTTTCTATAAGCGCTTCATGGGTGTTAATCGAAGCGATGACTCAAAAGAGTAGTTTTCTTACCAAACTTGGACAAGTAGTTGCAGTCTTACTTGTAACGGCACTTTTTGTCGCCTTAGGTTTGTGGCAATTACAGCGTGCTGCAGATTTAAAAGAATCACTAAAAGTTGCTAGGGCAGTTGATATGAATGTCGTTCCACTTGAATCAATTACTAGCCCTCGACAGGCAATTCCACCCTCTGCTTTAAATCGAACAGTTTCTATAACAGGTAAGTACATTGCAAATTTTAAAGCTGCAAATCAAAAAGATGGGAATGGAGTAATTCAAGATTGGGAGGTTGCGCTTTTACAGGTCGGAGATAGATCTGCAATCTTGATAGTGCGCGGGCTATGGTCTGAAAGATTATTAAATCCTGACATTGCGCAATCGATGGATATTCAAATAGAAGGTTTGCTTGTTGCGAGCCAAGATGGTGATCGAGCCAGAAACCAACCCGGTGAGATATCACGGCTAGATAGTGCGGTTGTTACATCCTTGACTGATCTGGATCTTTTTGATGGATATGTAGTTGCAACTTCTGAAGCTACTCGAAACCAATCACTTGAACGGACCAGGGTTGTGCCAGAGAAATTGCAGTCTCGAATCCCTGGCTTTTACTGGCAGCACCTTTCCTACGTAGTGATCTGGTGGCTTATGGCCGCTGTAGTTGTCTTTCTACCCTTTTATCGTCGTAGAGTAAGCACATGAGCGGTGCAATGAAGCGGTTTAGGGTTATGGCAATAATCGCAGGTGTAATGTCTTTGCTTTTATGGTTTGTAGATCTACCTGTTGTCTATCTTCTCAATAATGATGATTGGAAATCCATGGTTGCCTGGATTCCTTTTGTTCATGGATGGATCTATGCCGCATATGTTTTAACCGCTCTTCAATTTGCGACAAAGGCACGTTGGTCACTCAAAAAGACAGTGTGGTTAATTCTTGCAGGCACACTTCCAATAGCTTCATTTGCTGCGGAGCGCAGAGTTGTTCGACAGTATTCGTAAGGTAGTTAAATCGCTGCTCTATCCGCTTTATGAACGGCGCTTAGTTCGGTCTCTAGATTTTTCAAAAACCCCCCATCACGTTGGCGTGATTTTGGATGGAAATAGAAGATGGGCTAAATCAAATCCAACTGCCCACGATCCACACGGACATAAAGCTGGTGCCGGAAAAATCATTGAGTTCTTGGGTTGGTGTGAAGATGCTCAAGTAAAGGTTGTCACATTGTGGTTACTTTCAACTGACAACTTCAAGCGATCCCAAGACGAAATAGATGCTCTTCTAAAGATCATTGGTCAAACCGTAGATGAGTTAGCAGCAACGGGCCGCTGGAATATAAAAGCGGTAGGAGCCATGGATTTACTTCCTTCCTGGCTAGATGAAAAACTTAGCTCCTTAAAACCAATCCGAAGCGATGGGGTAGAGGTAAACGTGGCCATTAGTTATGGCGGGCGTCGCGAAATAGTTGACGCTGTTAAAAACTACATGGGCCAAGAAGCAAATGCAGGGCGCTCGCTTTCAGATGCTGCAGCAAGCCTGACAACAGATGATATTTCAAAGTTTTTATATACAGCTGGTCAACCAGATCCCGAGCTCTTGATTCGCACATCTGGGGAACAACGCCTAGGTGGTTTTTTACTATGGCAAAGTGCTTCATCTGAGTACTACTTTTGTGAAGCGTATTGGCCTGATTTTCGTCGGGTAGATTTTCTTCGAGCCTTGCGTTCTTACTCTGTGAGACAACGACGTTTTGGTTCATAAACAAAAAGGTCAAATTTCACTTTAGCCTCTAGCGTGTCTGCACAAATTAATAGCCAATTAGTTCTACCTTTTCACTATCCGAAGAAAGCCCCCCCAACACAATTAAATGTAGGAGTAAGCATTGGCTGCTAAGGTCCAAAAAGGGCGAAAAACCTTTGTTTTAGATACTAGCGTTTTGCTTGCAGACCCAGGGGCCCTTCTTAAATTTGCCGAACATGAAGTGATTATTCCGATCGCAGTCATCGGAGAGCTTGAGACCAAAAGAGATCATCCAGAGCTGGGCTACTTTGCCAGAGCAGCACTTCGGGCATTAGATGATTTGCGTATAACTCATGGTCGATTAGATAAACCGCTAAGCATTACACCCGAAGGTGGCACCTTATCTGTCGAGCTCAATCACACAGATCTTTCGACTCTACCCAATGGCTTTTTACGCGATGGAACCAATGACACTCGGATTCTTGCAATCGCAAAAAACCTCATGTCAGATGGCAAAGACGTAGTGCTTGTATCCAAGGATTTACCGCTTCGCGTTAAAGCATCATCGGTGGGAGTAGAGGCGCAAGAGTATTTAGCTGAACTTGTTTCAAATAGCGGCTGGACTGGGATTGAAGAGTTACATGTTGACTCATCTGTAATCGATGACCTCTATTCACGAGAACTGGCAGATCATGAAGCAGCACATCAACTGCCTGTTCACACCGGAATTGTTTTGCACTCTCAAAAGAGCAGCGCCTTGGCCCGTGTCACCGCCGATAAGCAACTGAAGCTAGTCAGAGGAGATCGTCAGGCTTTTGGATTACATGGCCGAAGCGCTGAACAAAGAATTGCATTAGATATCTTGTTAGATGAATCAATCGGCATCATCTCCCTCGGCGGACGAGCAGGAACAGGAAAATCAGCTTTAGCTTTGTGTGCCGGGTTAGAGGCGGTCATGGAAAAACGTCTCCATAAGAAAGTGGTCATCTTTCGCCCGCTCTATCCAGTCGGCGGCCAAGAGTTGGGTTACTTGCCAGGATCTGAAGGTGAAAAGATGTCGCCATGGGCTCAGGCAGTCTTTGACACTTTGGGCGCCCTTGTTAGTCAGGCCGTCATCGATGAGATCATCGACCGAGGGCTCATTGAAGTTTTGCCACTGACCCATATTCGTGGCCGATCACTTCACGACTCTTTTGTCATCGTTGATGAGGCCCAATCGCTAGAGCGGGGCGTTTTGTTAACCGTTCTTTCTAGAATAGGAACGGCATCCAGAGTGGTTCTGACTCACGATATTGCCCAAAGAGACAACTTACGGGTGGGTCGACATGATGGAGTCGTGGCTGTGGTCGAAACCTTGAAGGGGCACCCCCTCTTTGCTCACGTGACTTTGACCAGAAGTGAGCGCTCACCGATTGCCGCCCTAGTCACTGAACTTTTAGAAGGACCAGTCTCGGGGTAAACACCCCTAATTCAATCTCACAGTCACATTTGGTGCATTTCGGACATTGCCCTAACTGACCTGCGGTTTTACCCATCCACAACAAAAGACTTACCTGTGAATTTGCGACTTTAGCGGGCTTTGATTTGCCCGAGGTGGCCTCGTGGCGCACGATAGAGCCATCCCCGTAGTTGATAAAGCCTCATTTGAGGCCGATTAACCATGGGGCCAGAGTGAGGATCAACAAGGGTGAGAACCTGCGGATTAGGGATCTAGTCCACAGCTACGAGTCAGAAGGGAGTGCCAAAGATGAGTTCGATAACAACGATTGCGGGAATGTTCACGAAAAAAGCCGTGGTTGCCTGGACGATTATTGCCGCCCTTTTGTTGGCTATCACCTTTCTGCCTAAAGCAAAAGCAACAGAGATAGCAGTACTAGGCCCTGAGGCCTCTAAATCTGTGGTTGCTATCGATCCTGCATCTGAGTCATCTTTTCTTGGGGAGAGTTTCACCACGATTGCCGGAGCAATATTTTCAAAAGATCTGGCATTAGTTTCGGCAGCAAGTGTTCAAGTTGAGCTAGCGCGCTCGCCTTACGGGGCTAAAAAGGTCGCTAAGGACATTCTTTTTAACGAATATGGATTCAAGCAAGTTCAGTATGAATGCCTAGAAAAACTATGGACCGAGGAAAGTAACTGGCGCTATAAAGCTCACAACAAAAGATCTGGAGCCCATGGAATCGCTCAAGCGTTACCTGCCAACAAAATGGATGTTGTAGCAACAGACTGGCGAACAAATCCGGTAACGCAGATTCGTTGGGGACTTCGTTATATCAGCATTCGATATGAGACTCCTTGCAAAGCACTTTCAAAGCACAAGCGAAGCAATTGGTATTAATTAAACCTCTGGCTTAGTACTAATCTTTAAAGGTACAGAAGTTTCTGCATAAAAATCCTGTCCCTTATCGTCAACAACTATGAACGCTGGAAAATCAACAACATCAATTTTCCAAACAGCTTCCATACCCAACTCTTCAAAATCAAGGACCTCAACTTTTTTGATGCAGTCTTGTGCAAGACGAGCCGCAGGTCCGCCAATTGATCCAAGATAAAAGCCACCATGTGTTTGACATGCATTTGTTACAGCTTTGGAGCGATTACCTTTTGCCAACATCACCATAGAACCACCGAGTGATTGAAAATAATCCACGTATGAATCCATACGACCTGCAGTTGTTGGGCCAAATGAACCAGATGCATAACCGGTTGGTGTCTTTGCAGGACCTGCGTAATAAACAGCATATTTCTTCAAGTATTCAGGCATTGGTTTTCCTGAATGGATCATCTCTTTAATCTTTGCATGGGCTAAATCTCTGGCAACAACCATAGTTCCAGTTAATGAAACGCGCGTTTTTACAGGATGCTTTGAAAGCTCAGCCCGGATAGCTTCCATTGGCTGATTCAAATCAATAGCTACAAAAGCATTATCTAGTTGAGCATCAGTTGTCTCTGGCAGAAAGTGCGCAGGATCGCGCTCTAACTCTTCTAGAAAAATTCCATCTTTAGTGATCTTGGCTTTTGCCTGGCGATCTGCAGAGCATGAAACAGCTATCGCAATAGGAAGGGAAGCACCATGGCGTGGAAGTCGAACTACACGAACGTCGTGGCAAAAGTATTTTCCACCAAACTGCGCGCCGATTCCAAGTGTTCTTGTTAACTCCAGAACTTTGACTTCAAGTTCTTTATCTCTAAAACCATGTCCAGTTGCAGCATCTCCAGTAGTTGGAAGTGAATCCAAATACTTTGTACTAGCTAACTTGGCTGTTTTAACTGTGTGCTCAGCACTTGTGCCACCGATGACTATTGCAAGGTGATACGGCGGACATGCTGCAGTGCCAATTGAGCGAAGTTTTTCATCCAGCCATGTCATAAATGACTCGGGATTTAAAACTGCTTTAGTTTCTTGATACAAGAAGGATTTATTGGCACTTCCACCACCCTTGGCGATATACAGCAAGTTGTACTCATCTGGATGATCACTATCTGAGTAAATCTCAATCTGTGCTGGCAAGTTATTGCCAGTGTTTTTTTCTTCCCATGTTGTTACAGGCGCCATCTGTGAATACCTAAGGTTGAGTTGAGTAAATGCATCATAAATTCCCTGCGAGATTGCAACTTCATCCTTACTTGTTGTCAAGACAAATTGACCCTTCTTACCCATAACAAGTGCTGTGCCTGTGTCTTGGCACATTGGTAGAACTCCACCAGCTGCGATGTTTGCATTTTTTAATAGATCGATTGCGACAAAGCGATCATTGGGTGAGCTCTCTGGGTCTTTAACAATATTTTCTAACTGCGCAAGGTGATCTGAACGTAGGTAATGTGAAATATCGTGAATTGCCTCTGCAGTTAACTTTACTAGTGCAGATGGTTCAACTTGAAGAAACTCTTTGTCTCCAAGTTTGATTACACTCACGCCTTCTTTACTCACAAGGCGATACTTAGTTGTATCTGGCCCTAAAGGTAGAAGATCGGAGTAACTAAACTGAGGCATTTATGGCTTAGCCGCATCTAGCTTCTTTTTGGCACCATCTAGCCACTCCTGACAGATCTTGGCCAACTCTTCGCCTCGCTCCCACAGTTTCAGGGATTCCTCCAGGGTCGCACTACCTGCTTCAAGTGATTCAACAACTTCAGCAAGTTCATCTCTTGCAGCTTCATATGAAATCTTTTTGGCCTCACTCATGGGATAAATCTACTCTCTCTTTGGCCTCGACGTTAAAAATGCTCATGTGCCCTTACTTATCTGGTCCATTAGCGGTGGCAGCGGCCTCTCCTTTTGCTAGACGCATTCGCAGTTGCTCACCTGCCTTCAACCGTTTTGGATCAGTAAGGATTTCGCCGTTACTTAATTGAACGACAGAGTATCCACGATCTAATGTGGCTTGCGGGGAGAGAGCGCGAACACGGGCCTTTATCTGTTTCAACTCTTCTTTAGCTAATTTTAGCCTGGCAGCAAAAGATCGATTGGATCTATCTTTTAATGCAACGATTACTTCTTCTCTACTTGAAACCAAAACCATAGGATCTTTCATTACCGGGCGAGCCATAAAGTTTGTAATTCTCGCGCTCTCAAGATCGATTAAATTCACCAAGCGACGCCGGCTGCGATCCTTAAAAGCTGTAATCATGGCAATTTCTTCTGCAATATCTGGAACAACTCTTTTGGCAGCATCTGTTGGCGTCGAGGCTCGATAGTCAGCAACTAAATCTAAAAGTGGTGAATCTTTCTCATGACCAATCGCACTAACGATTGGTGTATTACATGAAGCTGCTAATCGAACAAGGCCCTCATCGCTAAATGGAAGCAAATCTTCGAAAGAGCCACCGCCACGGGTAATGATGATTACTTCAACAGTTTTGTCCGCTTCTAACTCTCGAAGAGCTTCTGAAACTTCACTTACGGCGCCAGCACCCTGAACTGTTACTTCTCGAATTTCAAATTGAACGCTTGGCCATCTGCGCTTTGCGTTTTCAACAACATCTTTCTCAGCATCTGTATTTCGCCCACAAATCAAACCAATTTTTTGTGGCAAAAGCGGAAGCGCAACTTTGCGATCTGAGTCAAACAATCCTTCTTGCGCCAGATTATTTTTTAATGCTTCTAATCGTGCAAGAAGTTCACCGACGCCAACTTGGCGAATCTCGCGAGCAGAAAATGAAAGCGAACCATTTTTTGTATACCAGGATGGCTTTGCATACAAAACTACTCGCGCATTTGCTGGAAGAGGTTGTGCTGCTGCGATTACTGATTTATGACACATAACCGAAATTGACATGTCGACGCTTGGATCTCGTAATCGGATAAAGGCCATCATTCCGCTGCGCTCATTTAGTTCGCTGATCTCACCTTCGATCCATATAGGACCCAAGCGATCTACGTATTCTTTGATGGCTTCAGTAACTACCCGAACCGTTGCCGGGGCTTCACTTGAAGTTTCAAACATGGATAGAGCCTAATAGACTAAGCCCATGGCTAAGAGAGTTCTGCTTGCGGCGCCCCGCGGATATTGCGCAGGAGTAGATCGCGCAGTTATTACAGTCGAAAAAGCTTTGGCTCTCTATGGGGCGCCGGTCTATGTGCGCAAACAAATTGTTCACAACGTTCACGTTGTTGCATCCCTTGAAGCAAAGGGTGCAATCTTTGTTGATGAAACAGATGAAGTACCCGAAGGTAAAACTGTCGTTTTTTCCGCACACGGTGTCTCACCATTAGTTCACGAACAGGCAGCTGCAAGAAATCTCAAGACAATTGATGCAACCTGTCCACTTGTTACAAAAGTGCACCATGAAGTGCGCCGTTTTGCTGCTGAAGGTTCAGAGATTTTACTTATCGGCCACCATCACCACGAAGAAGTTGAAGGAACCGCCGGTGAAGCAGTTGGCCAAGTTCGAATTGTTGATGGACTAGAAGGTGCGCGAACAGTTCAACCAACGCCTGGAAAAAATTTAGTGTGGCTCTCACAAACAACTTTGTCAGTGGATGAAACTTTAGAGTCAGTTGCAATATTAAAGGAGCGCTTTCCGGATATCCAAGCTCCACCAAGTGATGACATTTGTTATGCAACACAAAACAGACAAGAGGCAATTAAAGCTATTGCGCCTCAGTCTGACCTTGTAATCGTTGTTGGTTCTGTGAATTCATCTAACTCTGTGCGCTTGGTTGAAGTTGCACTTGAATATGGCGCAAAAGCATCTTATTTGATTGATTATGCCGAACAGATGCAGGATCAATGGTTTGAGGGTGTTGAGACGATTGGCGTCACAAGTGGTGCTTCGGTTCCGGAGATTTTAGTAACCGATGTTCTCAAATCACTTTCAGAAATGGGATTTAAGGATGTCACCGAAGTTACAGCGGCCGAAGAATCTCTGCTGTTTGCTTTACCTCCAGAGCTACGCAAAGACATGAAAGCAGCTGGTCAGATTTAACGTCGCGGAGTTTGCTTTACGGGAGAAGTTTTCTTGCGTCGGGCTCCTTTTTCAGCGCTGAGCATTTCCTCCGCAAAGGAGTCTTCAATACTTGTGTTGAGAATGTGGATTACTTCGCCCAGGCGTGAAGATTTACCCTCTTTCACTTTGCGTGTTGGGTTTTTCCCAGGCATTGTGGGCAGGCCTTTCAATTGGTGACCAAGATTGGAGAAGCATGCCATAAATGGAACGTCTTTTCATTTTTGGGGTTAGGAGCCGCAGGTTTTGTCTAGTGCCACTCCTGCCCAAGGTTCTATAGTTGAGCCATGGCAGCCAAGAAGCAGAAGGTGCAAGAAGCCCCTAGCCGCCAGGCTGCCCACAGTGCGCGCAATAGAGCACGGCTTATAAGAGACGCCCAAGAGCTTTTGGCTGAAATTGGACCATCGGCCACACTCGAGCAGATTGCAACTTATGCTGAAGTTTCACCAACGACTATTTACAAGTATTTTGAAAACAAGGAACAACTCTTTGCAGCAGCTCTCAATGAAGCGTGGGTGGGTTTTCTGATTTGGGCCAACTCGCAAAAGGTTCCCGGTGACAAGCTTGAGAGAGTTTTAGATTCTGGGCGCAAACTTTTTTGGGCAAGGAAAACGCATCCACTCTTTGCAAACATGCTTCACAACTGTTTAAACCAGATGCCTGATTTTGCACTTCAGGCAGATCAAGGCGATGCTAAAAAAATATTCAGAGAGTTAGCAAAAAATGGTGAGATAAAGCGTGAAGATTTTGAAGAAAGGTATCTTTTGTGGACGCACATCTATACAGGACTATTGAAATCTGTGTTCGTAACTCAGGAGATCACGCCCTCTGAAGCAGAAGTTGCTTTTGCAATCGGGCTTTCCGTGTGGGGTATTTCTGATTCAAAGGCTAAGAAACTGATTTCGCGGCCACTCGAGTTCGCTCCAATGGAATAAAAACTCATAAACAGTAAACGCTTTTAAATTGCAGTCTCAAGCGGTTCCAACCAATCAAGCCTTGTCGTATGAATTATGCGCTTCTGTTCTCTGATCTAAAAGGCTTCATCTTTGCCTTTTGATTAAAGTAAACAAACCAGCCATAGAGGGCAGAGACAATTAAGAATGGCGCTTCACTCGCAAGGGCAGCAATAAAATCAATGCCAACTCTTGATGGCCTAAATCCAACCAGCACAATTGTTGTTAGTAGCGATGTTGCAGCAAAGGCCAATGGTGGAGTTACAACAGAGACATATGTTGTGCCGGGGCGACCAAAACGCAATGAGCCATACATCGCAGCACAAATTGCAATTCCAGTAATGATGCCAACACCGTTTCTGAAAACTGATTCAACGAGAACAAAAAAACCTATAAACAATGTCTGTAGGACTACAACGCCCTCTTTTTTAAGTCCTGGGCCTTGGATCGCTACTTTTTGAAATGTGCTCATTGCTCTTCAACCTCTTCTGCATCGATGTAATCATCTCCGCTCTCTAACTCCGCGCTCTTTAACTCCCTGACCGCACCAGGTGCTTCAGGATAGGCAATAGCCAATTTATCTTTATCTCCCGCAACTCCCAAGTTATGAATTCTGCGTGCTGGCGCCAAGACAGTTTTTTCAGCCGTAGGCACAAGATCTTCATAAGCCTTAGAAGTTGATGAGATTGCTTTGCCAACGGCAACAATTTTGGTGTGAAGCAAAGTGATGTTCTTTAAGAACGTGCTTGCAACTTTTTGAATCTCATCTGCATTTTCGGCTAACTTGTTTCTGGAAAAAATGTATCCGATTGTGCGAAGCAAGGCCATCATCGATGTAGGCGTTGCAATCGTCACTCCTGCTTTAAATGCTTTTTCTAGCAGCATTGGATCTAAGCGCAGAGCCTCTGACAAAAGAGTTTCAAAGGGAACAAAGAGAACTACAAAGTCAGGTGAACCTTGAGATTTGTGATAGCCACGCTTTGCAAGGGCTTCTACGTGCTTGAGTAAATCTTTTGTATGAAGTTGTAAAAATTCATCTCGCTCATTTTGATCTTGCGTTGCAAAGGCATCTAGAAAACGATCAAATGGAAACTTAGAGTCAATAAAGAGCAGACTTCCGCCAGGCATGTTTACAGTTACATCTGGAATTCCAGTGGAATCAGAATCCGTTGTTGAGCGCTGGCTCGTGTATTCATGCCCTTGTCTTAATCCTGCACCCTCCAACAGTAGTTCTAACTGCGCCTCACCAAATTTTCCACGTGTCTGTGTGTTAGAAAGTGCGCCAGCTATTTTTTTTGTTTCATCAAAAATGGATTCGGAAGCTCTTCGCATTTCGCTAATCGTTGCATTGAGTTTTGCTTCTGCCTCAGTGCGAATACGATTTGCTTCATTAGATTGCTCTGACAATTTATTGACTGACTCTTTCATCGCAACAAGTTCGGCGTTTAATTTAATTGCACCCTCTGTTTTACTGCGCTCTGCATCTAGCTGTGATTTATAGTCCTTGAGCAAAGCTTGATCACCAGAGGAATTCTTGAATTTGAGGGCAGAAAGTAGGTAACCGATAGTGATTCCGGTGAATACACCTATCAATAAGGGCGTTAGGTAAGCGGGCATGGGCCTATCGTGGCAGGAAGCACTGACAATCCCGCGTAGGCTCTACTCCTCGTGAGCCTCTCAATTGGAATAGTCGGACTGCCAAATGTGGGTAAGTCCACCCTTTTTAACGCTCTGACTAAAAACAACGTGCTTGCCGCCAACTATCCCTTTGCCACGATTGAACCCAATGTGGGCATGGTGGGAGTGCCGGATGAGCGCTTACCCAAATTAGCCACCATCTTTAGCTCAGAGAAAATTCTTCCAGCCGTAGTTTCCTTTGTTGATATCGCAGGAATTGTTAAGGGAGCATCTGAAGGCGCAGGACTTGGAAATAAATTTCTAACAAATATTCGTGAGACCGATGCAATCTGCCAAGTGATACGTGTCTTTAATGATGGCGATGTTGTTCACGTTGATGGTCGTATTGATCCGGCATCAGATATGGAAACTATCAATACCGAGTTAGCACTTGCTGATCTACAAACTATTGAAAAAGCAATTCCTCGTTTAGAAAAAGAAGCCCGTGTTGCTAAAGAAAAAACTGCAGTGCTAGATGCTGTTAAGTCTGCAAATGATTGGCTGCAATCAGGCAAACCTTTGTCACAAAGCTCAATTGATTTGGAGCTTTTACAAGAACTACATCTTTTAACTGCAAAGCCAATTCTCTATGTTTTCAATGTTGATGCCGCCGAATTAAATGACCAAGATTTACGTAAAAAACTGCAGGCTCTAGTTTCACCGGCTGAAGCAATTTTCTTGGATGCAAAAACAGAGGCAGAACTGGCAGAACTCAGCGATGAGGATGCATTAGAATTGTTGGAGTCAATTGGTTTGAAAGAACCAGGACTTGCAACTTTGGCACGTGTTGGTTTCGATACTTTGGGTTTGCAGACATATTTAACTGCTGGTCCAAAAGAAGCTCGCGCATGGACAATTCACAAAGGTGACACCGCACCCATGGCCGCTGGTGTTATTCATACAGATTTCCAAAAGGGATTTATTAAGGCTGAAATCGTCAGCTTTGAAGATCTGATTGCTGCAGGATCAATGACCGAAGCTAAAGCTAAGGGTAAAGTCCGCATGGAAGGCAAGGAATATGTAATGGCCGATGGAGATGTAGTGGAGTTTCGATTCAATGTCTAATAAACCCTTTTCAAGTAAGCGCCAGCCACACTTAGATGGTTTGCCAGTAAAAAAGCGCGAGAACCTTCGTAACGTTGCGATCATCGCTCACGTTGACCACGGTAAAACAACCTTAGTTGATGCCATGTTGTGGCAGTCAGGTGCTTTTGCTGCACACAAAGTTCAAGGCGAAGGTCAAGATCGCATGATGGACTCAATGGATCTTGAACGCGAAAAGGGAATTACGATCCTTGCAAAGAACACGGCCGTAAAACGTGGCGACACAATCGTAAACATTATTGATACTCCAGGCCACGCAGATTTTGGTGGCGAGGTTGAACGTGGACTTGAAATGGTTGACGGCGTTATTTTGTTAGTTGATGCATCAGAAGGTCCATTGCCACAAACCCGTTTCGTTTTGCGCAAAGCGCTCGAGAAGAGTTTGCCGGTTATTTTGCTCATTAACAAGGTAGACCGCCCAGATTCACGTATCGCAGAGGTTGTTGATGAGGCATACGAACTATTTCTTGATCTAGATGCAACAGAAGATCAAATTGAATTTCCAGTTGTTTATGCATCGGCAAAAGCTGGTCGAGCATCATTAACGCGTCCAGCCGATGGTGGAATGCCAGCGGAAGAAAACTTAGATGTTCTCTTTGACACGATTTTTTCTGCAATTCCTGCACCTGAATATCACGAAGGTGCACCATTACAAGCACACGTTACAAACCTTGACTCATCAGCATTCTTAGGCCGCCTTGCACTATGTCGTGTGCGCGAAGGTGTCATTAAAAAAGGTCAGCAAGTTGCGTGGATGAAAACTGATGGAACAGTAGAGCGAGTTAAAGTCTCAGAACTATTGATTACAGAGGCGCTAGAGCGTGTTCCTGCGCTAGAAGCACACCCTGGCGACATTATTGCTGTTGCAGGTATTGAAACAATTACATTGGGCGAAACTCTTGCAGATATAGAAAACCCACATGCATTGCCTCCGATTATTGTTGATGAACCGTCTATTTCTATGACTATTGGTATCAACACTTCTCCACTTGCAGGAAAGAGTGGAAAACTTTTAACAGCTCGCCAAGTTAAGGGACGTTTGGACGCCGAGTTAGTCGGTAACGTTTCACTTCGCGTCCTCAACACAGAGCGTCCTGACACATGGGAAGTCCAAGGTCGAGGCGAACTTCAGCTAGCTGTTCTTGTTGAGATCATGAAGCGTGAAGGTTTTGAACTGACAGTTGGAAAGCCACAAGTAGTTACCAAAACAATTGATGGAAAACTCTCTGAACCGATGGAGCGTTTAACAATTGATGCACCAGAGGAATATCTTGGCGTGCTCACTCAATTGATGGCACTGCGTAAAGGTCGCATGGAGCAAATGGTTAACCATGGAACTGGTTGGATCCGACTAGATTACAAAGTCCCATCACGAGGTCTGATTGGTTTTCGTACAGAGTTTTTAACTGAAACTCGTGGAACTGGTTTACTACACCACGTTTTTGATGGATACGAGCCTTGGTATGGAGATATCCGTACTCGCGGTACCGGATCACTTGTTTCTGATCGAATGGGAACTGTTACATCGTATGCACTCTATGGAACACAAGATCGCGGAACGATTTTCGTTGAACCTGGTGATGAAGTGTATGAAGGCATGGTTATTGGTGAGAACTCACGTAGTGATGACATGGACGTTAACTGTGTTCGCGAAAAGAAACTGACAAACATGCGTGCTTCTGGAACAGATGAATCAGAGCGCTTGATTCCGCCAAAGAAGTTAAACATGGAAGGTGCTTTGGAATTTTGTCGCGAAGACGAGTGCGTAGAAGTTACTCCTGCAGTTGTTCGTATCCGCAAGGTTGTCCTGGATCAGAATGAACGAGCACGTGCAACCTCTCGCCAAAAGAAGGCAAACCTCAACGCTAACTAACGCTTACACCGTTTGATTCAGAGCGTAATATCCCTGATTCGTCAGTTGATTACGGTTGAATTACGACCGTGAGCAAGGCGCCGTTTACCCTCGTACGACAGGTACTTTCTGCTGCTCCAGTTGCACTAGATAGCCAACAAATAGAGATCGTTGCATACCGCGGTGGCCCAGTGGTTGTTCAAGGGGGCCCGGGTACCGGAAAAACAACAGTGCTTATTGAAGCAGCGCTTTCACGAATTAGCGCTGGGCAAAATCCAGATTCCATTCTGTTAATTACTTTTGGCCGAGAATCTGCATCACAGCTCCGAGATGCAATTGCGCTGCGCACAACAAAATCAATGTATGAGCCGCTGGCCCGAACATTTCACTCACTAGCTTTTTCAATACTAAAAATGAAAGCAAAAGGAGATCCCGATCCAATTTTGCTCAGTGGTCCAGAGCAAGAAACCTTCATTAAGGAATTACTTCAAGGCGATATTCAAGATGGCTTTAAAGAGTGGCCAGAAGACTTACATTTGGCTTTAACTACAGATGGTTTTGCTCGAGAACTACGCGATTTAATTTTGCGTGCATCAGAACGTGCAATTACTCCCGATCAACTAGCCAAACTCGGAGAAATGCAGGGTGAAAAGTATTGGTCTGCCGCAGCATCTTTTTGGAAGCGATACATCAATTCCATGGTTATGCGAGAGATCTCTGCCCAAGATGCAAAGTTAAGAATTGATCCCTCAGAGATAATTTCTCGTGCATCTCTTCACTTGCGCAACAACCCTGTTCTGTTACAGGAACTTCGCAATAGATTTACAACAATTATGGTCGATGAGTTTCAAGAGAGCGATCCTGCGCAAAGAGAGCTTTTATCTCTACTGGCCGGCGATGATTTAGTTATATGCGCTGATGCCGATAGCAGTGTAGGAAGATTTCGTGGAGCCGATCCAGATGGATTATCTGGTGCATTAGATCCATATCGCAAGAAAGAGTTCGTACTAAATAATGTGTACCGAAATTCTAAGGCAGTATTTGAAGTGGGCCACAACTATGTTCAAACATTTCGTGGCTCACCTGTTACTCGAAAAAGAATTTGTGTAAATAATGAAGCTGGACATGTTGGAGTGCACCGATTTAGATCGGGGGCAGAAGAGGCTGCATTTATCGCACATCAGTTTCGCAGTGCTCATCTTCGCGAAGGTATCGAATACAACAAGATGGCAGTCATCCTTCGAACTCCTGGCGTTACCGCAAGTGCCCTACGCAGAGCATTTTCACAGGTAGGAATTCCTGTTGCATCAGAGCTTCAAGCACTTGCTGGAAATCCTGCAATTGCTCCATTTTTGCTCTTAGCTCGCGTAGCCATAAATTCTCAACCACTTAATCTAGATACAGCAGAGCGCTTATTGCTCAGTGAATTTGGTGGGGCGGATTCAATATCACTTCGAAGAATCCGCAGAGCGCTTATCTCCACTCGACTTGAAGGAGATGAGAGATCGGGTTCACAACTATTGCTCGATGCCATCAATGATGGCGATTTAAGTATTGAAGGTGGCGATTGCATTCTACGAGTTCACACACTACTAAAGGGTGCTCGCGCAGTAGCACGAAATAAAAAAGCCACAGCCGATGATCTTTTGTGGAACATCTGGGATAACGCAGTTGCAAGTGATGGCCAAAAAATATCCGACGCATGGAGAAATCAATCCCTGCGTTCTGGATTGCGCGCAGCAGCTGCGGATCGAGATTTAGATGCAGTGATGCAGTTGTTTGAATCTGCAACTAGATTCTCAGAGCGTTTTCCGTTATCAGGTCCTGCTGCATTTATTAATGAGATTACAAACGAAGATATTGCAGGTGATGTGATCACAGCAAAAGGAGTGCGCCCAGATTTTGTTGAGATACTGACCGTGCATAGTGCAAAGGGACGTCAATGGGATTTAGTTGCAATTGCAGGTTTACAAGAGGGAACTTGGCCAAATCTAAAACAACGCTCGTCATTATTGGGATCTGAACGATTAGTAGAGCGAGATCGAAATCCAGATATTCCACGAGACCAACTTGATCTGTTAGCTGCAAATGGTCTTATGCAAGATGAGCAACGGTTGTTCCATGTGGCCCTCACGCGTGCAAAGAATTCAATGTTAATTACAGCAGTCCAGCGCGAAGACGAGGAACCATCACAGTTTTTTGAAGTAATTGAAGTGATGCTCAGTGGAATTGACGAAGAAGACAAAGTAATTACCCAAGTTCCTCGACCAATAACTATTCCAGCGCTAGTAGCAGAATTACGTTCACAGTTAGATGGTGAGAATGCTCAAACAGCAGCGCAACTACTTAAATCAATGAGCAACAATGGAATCGATTTAGCTAATCCAAGTAGTTGGATTGGTTCGGTTGCTTTAAGTACTGATCTACCAGTCATTGATAGTGACAAAGAAGTAATTGTTTCACCAAGTGGCGCCGAATCTTTTGTTGAATGTGGTGTCAAATGGTTTTTACAAAATAATGGCGGAACAAATGGAGATAGCACAGCACAAGTTTTAGGATCTGCAATTCACGCATTTGCCGCAAAGATGATCCAAGAACCAGGAACGACAAAGAGCGAGTTAATTGCAAGTTTAGAAAGTTCATGGAAGTTAATTGACCCAGAAAGTGGTTGGGTGAGCGCATCACACCTTGAAACTGCAGTAATGATGTTAGAAAAATTTGTTGATTATCACAAGGAGACGCCTCGAGAGATTAAGGGCGCCGAGCTTCGCTTTGACGTAAAACTGGGACGTGCCCGAATCATTGGAACTGTCGATAGGCTCGAAGTAGAAGCAGATGGTTCACTATTTATTATTGATTTTAAAACTGGCAACACTGCAATTAGTAAGGAAGAGGCAAAGAACAACCTTCAATTGGCTAGTTATCAATTAGGAATTGCCGAAGGTGGCTTTAGCGATGGAACAAAAAGCGCGGGGGCAGAACTTGTCTACCTTGGTACAAATACTGCAGGAGCAACAATTCGAGAGCAGCGTTCGATTAATCTGGAAGAGATAAAAGAAAAGATTGAAAACATTGGAGAAGGTATGGGCGCGGCCACCTTCTTTGCAACAGTAAACAAGCGTTGCAAGGGCTGCTCAGTTAGAAAATCCTGTCCAGTCCAAAGTGATGGTCGCGCGGTGAATGAAAAATGACCATGGATAAAGAAGATAAAAAGGTGAAGTTTTCACCAGAGGAAATCATCGCCAAATTACAGGCCCATCCTAAATTTGGTTCACAGATCAAGCCCATAACATCTCATCAAGCCCAGATTATTCAAAGCGGCCTAGAGCCCGCCGTTGTTGTTGCCGGTGCAGGTTCTGGCAAAACGGAAACTATGAGTAATCGAGTCTTGTATTTAGTTGCAAATGAACTTGCTACACCAGATCAGATATTGGGCTTAACTTTTACACGCAAAGCCGCAGGAGAGCTTTCAGTTCGAATTCGAAAGCGTTTACGTCAACTCTCACAGTTGCCAGAGTTCAAACATATTTCTTCAACTACAACAGCAGTAACTACTTATCATTCCTATGCCGGCAAGCTTCTCAGTGAGCACGCTATTCGATACGGAATTGATGCCGATGCCGAACCATTAGGGGAGGCAGCAATCTGGCAGATTGCATCTGATGTGGTTCGAAATTGGGCAGATGATTCTTACCGTAATCAGAGCGCAGTAAGTACTGTAATAAAAGATTTGTTAGGGCTTTCAAAATTCATGCTTGAGCACCAGGTGGATCCATCTGATATTGAAAGAATTGATAACGAGATTTTAGAACAGATGCAAAAGCTTTCAGGAAGTACCAACGAGGAAACAAGAGCAGTAGTTAGAGCGATGCGACAGCGAAACTCACTACTTCCAATGGTTGAGCTTTTCATGCAACGGCGCAAAGCGGCCGGAGAACTCTCATTTGATGATCAAATGTCATTGGCTGCAGATATTTCAGAAAACTTTCCAGACGTTGGTGCTTTAGAGCGCACAAAATATAAAGTCGTATTGCTAGATGAATACCAAGATACTTCGCAGTCTCAAGTTCGAATGCTCTCATCACTATATGGAGCGGGCCATCCAGTCATGGCTGTGGGCGACCCATCGCAAGCAATTTATACCTGGCGCGGTGCATCTGCTGGAACAATGGCATCTTTTGCAAAATATTTTCCAAAACAAGCTGACCATAAGGGAACTCAGATGTTTTCCCTTCCAACTACATTTCGTAACGACAAGATTATTCTGGCGGCAGCAAATGCACTGGGCGCCCACATAAAAAGCACTGGCGGACAACAAGTAGTTGAACTTGAAGCACGCAACGGTGCAGGTTCTGGCGAACTGGCATATGGAGTTTATGAAACTATTGAGAGTGAAGCAGTTGGTATAGGCGAATACTTCAAAGAGTTATGGAATCCGGCAGATGCTAAATCCTTTGCAGTTCTTGTTCGAAAGCGCAGCCAGATTCCTGCGATAGAAAACGCCTTGCGTGAACAAGGTTTACCAGTAGAAGTTATTGGAATTGGTGGATTGATTCACATTCCAGAGGTTGCAGACGTTGTTACTTTAATGAAGTTGATTACAGATCCTGATGCTGGCTCATCTTTAATGCGCCACCTAACAGGGCCAAGAATTAATCTAGGTCCACGTGATATTGCAGCTCTAGGTTCATTTAGCCGGGATCGAGCAAAATCTATGCACGCCGACTCCAAGAGCTTCATTAAAAAGATCGCTGCGGGCAATCCTGAGCAGTTAGAGGCTGACGACCAATTTAGTGGATCCATAATCGATGCACTTGATGAAATAACTTCGGCAAAAAGCTTTGGATTTAGCGATATTGGTTATCAACGGTTAGTTATTTTTGCACAAGATCTTCGTCGACTGCGCGCTCACTCTGGAGGGCAGATAACAGATTTAATCTCCGAAATTGAAAACTACTTAACCCTAGAGACAGAGGTTGTTTTACGTGATGGTTCGCAATCTGGACGCAGACATCTAGATCGCTTCTTGGATGAAGCCGCCAAGTTCCAACGAACCGGTGGATCGATTTCAGCGTTTTTGGATTGGTTAGACGTTGCATCTGATGAAGAAGGGGGCTTGAAGGTCGGCGCTCCTGAAGTGCGCACTGATGTGATTCAGATCCTTACAGTCCATATGGCAAAAGGGGCTGAATGGGATGTAGTTGCAGTACCAGGATTATCAGAAGGAACATTTCCGGGTGTTAACAAAAGCGATCCAGATAATTGGCTTAAGAATGAAAAGCACGTTCCCTTTCCTCTAAGAGGTGATGCAGCAGAACTGCCTTCATTTAGCTTTGATGGAATTGAAAAAAATAGTGATGCAGCAAAAGCGATCAAAGCATTTGGCGCCCTTTGCGTAGACCAAATCAAGATGCGCGAAGAAATGCGCCTTGCATACGTTGCAGTAACTCGTGCCCGGACTCATCTATTGTGCACAGCATCTTGGTGGCGTGACGGAACACGATCAGTTGCACCCAGCATAATTTTTAACATAATTGCGGCCTCTGCTAGCAGTAACGGTGGCGTTCTTATCAGTGATGCATTAGCCCCAGAAGAAGGCAGTGAAAATCCAACTCTTGAGAATCCATACAATGCCCAATGGCCACGTGATTATTTGGGAGATAAGCGTGCTCAATTCGATGCTGCTACCGACTTAATTAATTCAGCAAATGAGCATCCTTTAACTTTAGATAAAGATGAGGCAATTAATTCTTGGATATTAGATGCCCAATCATTGATCACAGAGCAGAAGTTGGCTAAGAAGGATGTGATTGAAGTTGTTCTTCCGACTCGGCTTTCGACATCTACATTGGTTGCACTTCATCAAGACCCACAAGCTTTGGCTCTCAATATTCGACGTCCTATGCCACGAGGTCAAGATCAGTACTCGCGCAGAGGAACTGCTTTTCACTTATGGGTTGAACGAGAGTTCACCGATGCAGCAACATTGTTTGGTGAAGAGTATTTAGATTATCTAGATCCACTTGAAGAGGATTCAACATTAGAAAACCTCAAAGCATCATGGTTAAAGAGTAGTTTTGCCACACGAATTCCCGTTCGCGTTGAAGTTCCATTTGAAACAACAATTGCTGGTGTTCTCATCCGCGGGCGCATAGATGCTGTTTACTCCGACGGAGATGGTTTTCAGGTGGTGGATTGGAAGACAGGCTCAAAGAAGTTGGGTGAATCTGCTCGAGTTCAACTGGCTATGTATCGCCTAGCGTGGGCAAAACTATCAGGATGCGATCTTTCAAAGATAAGCGCTGCATTTCACTATGTACCAACTGGGGTTACGGATCAGCCAGTAGATCTGTTAGACGAGAATGATTTAATCCAACTCATTTCTACAATTCAGGTTCAAAACAAATAGTTTAGTTAACTATCTAATCCTGACTTGGATTGGTAGGTGATCACTAATTCCTGTAATCACGGTATCCAAGACTTCAAATTGATCTGCCTTTAATGTGTCACTAAGAATATAGTCAAACTGAATCTTTGCACCCCAAGACGGATAAGTATTTTGTGTCACCAGTGATTTCCATTTAGAAGCCATAGCTGGAATTCCTTTTGGAAGATTGAGATCTCCAATAATCAATACTTGGGTTCCATATGTCTTGCTTAACTCTTTAGCCCATTGTTTAATTTTTCGAAGTTGAAACAAGTTGAGGATAGGCACAAAAGAAAGATGAGTGTTTATAACCGTCCATCCATTTTCTAACGTGGCTGCAAGTGCAACCCGTGGTTCATCTGCAACATAAATAGGTTTGACACTCTGTTTACCATTTTTACCTTCAGTGGGAATTATCAGTGGCATGCCAATTACTGAACGTCCTAAGTCAATACGGTCCCAATGCTTAACAGGAATCTTTGAAGCGATTCCTATGCCATAACCACCAACTAACTCCGCGCCATCATCGGTGTGGGAATTTTTATCAGTAACAATCGACACATCAGTTTTTCCGAGTGCGCGCCATTTAAATCCTGGTGTTCCAATTACACTCGGGGCAAAAGCCCAATCTTCGGCTTTCATTGCTTCGGCAAGTAATCGAACCTGAGAGATTTTTCCTGATCTCTCTAATTTTTCATCGACTTCTTGCACCCCAATGACATCGGCGTTAATTTTTAGCATCGCCTGGCCAACCTTTAACTGGTCGGCCAAAATGTCGTTTGTAGGGGGAATAGCCATTGCATGGAGCAGATTCCATGAGGTTACGAGCACGGCCTAAGGCTAGTAGCGTTGGCCCCTATGAGTGAACTCAATCTTTCACCAATTGATCGTGGCAGCGATTTACGCACTGACCCGGCAAAGTTGGAGCAACTTTGGCAGACGGCTCAGATAATTCACCTTGTTGATTCCAGAGTGAGCGCAACAGATGACGCCTTAACTTTTATCAATGCTGCTACTGTCATAGAACTTTTGGAGAGCTTTGTTGAAGGCGAGCGGTTCTTCCTTGGAACAAGTCGCAAGGACAATCAGCCATATTTTGCTTGGCGGACAACTTGGATTAATCAACCGATCGATGACGGTTCAGGTGACTTTGAAAAAGACAAATATCAAGGATTCAAAACATTACGTGAAGTTGGTGGCAATTTAGATGCAGAGGATTTAACTCTTGCAATGCACTCAGTTGGTTTAGCCAATTGGCATGAGAGCCACACACATTGTTCTCAGTGCGGGGCGCCAACTGTTAGTGATTTGGGAGGAAGCGTTCGCGTATGTCCTAAGGATTCAACACAGCATCATCCCCGAACTGATCCAGCTGTAATAGTTCTAGTTAAAGATGCAGCCGATCGAATTTTGTTAGGCCATCAACCAATTTGGCCAGAGAAACGTTTTTCAACTTTTGCAGGATTTGTTGAGACAGGTGAGTCATTTGAAGAATGTGTCTCGCGAGAAGTATTTGAAGAGGCTGGTGTTTACACATCGCAAGTTAAATACATAACTTCTCAACCTTGGCCGTTTCCCGCATCTATCATGATTGCATTTGAAGCTTTTGCAGATCGCCCGCAAGATGCACGCCCAGACGGACAAGAGATAACTGAAGTTCGCTGGCTCAGCCGTGATGAGATGAAACAAGCAGTTGCAACGGGAGATATTTTATTACCACCAGGAATCTCTGTAGCAAGAAGAATGATTGAAGCTTGGTATACACGTGTAGAAGGTTATTCACGAAAAGATTTGCAAGGCGAGCAATCTTGGAGACCGTAGGTAATCTTCGTGCCGAAGAAATTCTTGCTGCATTAGATAGCGAACAACGCGCTGTTGCACTTGCCTCTCGCGGACCTGTCTGTGTAATTGCAGGTGCAGGAACTGGAAAAACACGTGCGATTACTCATCGCATCGCCTATGCCGCTGCAATCGGCACAATGGATCCACATAAAACACTTGCACTTACATTTACCGCTCGAGCCGCTGGAGAGATGCGTGCACGACTTCGCTCATTAGGAGTCCCATCGGTTGCTGCACGAACTATCCACGCAGCAGCGTTAAAGCAATTAACTTTTTTTTGGCCTCAAGTTTTCGGTGGTCGAACACCTGACCTAATCACAACAAAATCAAGCTTTTTATCGGAGGCAATCAAACGCGCACAGCTTCAAAGTGAACTATCAACAACATCACGGGAACTTCTTCGTGACATTGCAACCGAGATTGAATGGGCAAAAGTCTCACAGGTTGCACCTTCAGATTATTTGGCAGAGTCACAAAAGCGCACCATCAAACCTCGAATTAATCCTGAACAGTTAGCAAAGGTCTATACCGCCTATGAAAGTGTTAAACATCAGGAGCGTGCAATTGATTTTGAAGATGTTTTACTTTTGACCACTGCGATGATCGAGCAAGAGCGCGAGGTACGAGAGAGAGTTCAAGACCAATATCGTTTTTTCACTGTTGATGAGTATCAGGATTTTTCACCTCTACAACAACGTTTGCTAAATGCTTGGCTAGGCAGTCGCCAGGAATTATGCGTTGTGGGAGATCCGGCACAGACAATTTATTCCTTTGCGGGAGCAACTCCGGTTTTTCTTAATTCATTTACTAACAGATTTCCTGATGCGCAGGTCATTCGCTTAACAACTGGATATCGATCTACGCCAGAGATTATCTATACAGCAAATAGCATTTTGCGAAAAGGTGCCATGGGTAATGAACTGGTTGCGATCAATGATCACGGATCAAAGCCAACTATTACGGCATATAACGATGAGTCAGCAGAGATTGCGGGAATTATTCGAGACATTACTGCACTGATTTCAGAAGGTGTTGCCCCACAAGAGATTGCTGTTCTTGCACGAACAAATAACCAGCTCAATGGTTTGGAAAAAGCTATGAACTCAGCAAACTTACCAAACCAAGTTCGAAACACCGAACGCTTTTTTGAGCGCAAAGAAGTTCGAGATTTTCTTCGCTTAGTTCGAAATGCATCGGTTATTCCTACACAAGGAGTTGAGTGGCTAGATGAACTACGAACCCTTGCTCAGCCATTTCTTACCGGGGGTCCTATAGATGGAATCGCCGCTCTCTTGCACCTTGCTCGAGAGTTGGATGCCGACAGCTCATTTACTCCCAAGAATTTGCGCACTTATCTACGCGAAGTTGAGGATTTAGTTTCTCAAAATAATCCTCCAACAATGCCTGTAACAACCCTTGCGACTTTGCATGCTGCAAAGGGCTTGGAGTGGGAACGTGTATTTCTAATGGGTGCCAGCGAGGGCATATTGCCCTTAGAAAACAACAGCATCACAAGTGATCAGGCTTCAATTGATGAGGAGAGACGATTGTTTTATGTGGGTATCACACGTGCTAAGGCAGATCTGCGCCTAAGTTATCGTGGAAAGCCATCTCGATTTCTTGTTGAAGCAGGGCTAGTTAACTAGCCGTTTACGCTCAAATTAATCACCTTGCAAGCAAGGTCGTCCATGCTTTACAATTGTCACTTCACTATCCATGGCGGGTAGTGAAGATGAGAGAAGGGATCAACGAATATGTCTAACGCATTATTCGTAACAGCAAACGCACCGCGTTCTGCTGCGATCGCTGCTTCTCATACAACCAAAAAGTCTTCTTGGCATACCTCAAAGCCTGCGTTTTACGCAGCTTTTTATGCCGGACAAGAGGCCAATGGTGGTTCAATCGAATAATTCGATATAGAACTAGAAGCCAAGGGCCTCGAATCCACAAGGATTCGGAGCCCTTTTTCTTTTTCTAATGCGAACAAAACTCAAACGAGTAAAGACAAATAACCAATAAGAGAAAGACCGGAAGCAGTACCCGATAACAATCGGCCAACAGGGAGACAGAGTTTCCCAGAAAAAAGAGGTGAGAACATGAGCGTTCTCTTCAGCGAACTATTAGTACCAGGCTGGGCAGATGAGAAGATCGGTTTAGATGCGGTAACAGGCACCTATAGCGATGGCTCATCATTTAACTTGCCATGTCACACTAGCGATCCTGAACTCTACTTTTCTGAGGACGAGTTAGAAGTCGCGCAAGCAAAATCTCTATGTGGGGGATGTCCTGTGCGAGCACAGTGCTTAGAAGGCGCTTTATCTCGCCAAGAGCCAGCAGGCGTGTGGGGTGGTGAACTATTTGACGATGGTCGCATCATTGCCAAAAAGCGTAAAGCTGGTCGCCCGTCTCTTAAAGAAGTTGCAGCACGTGATGCAGAAGGCGAGTTAATTGAATTTACTCTCGCCCCTAAGCAACGTGATGAGAGTGCGGCATAAGTTTCAAGTAATCAAATTTAACGAGCAAACATATTTAAGTTTGTAAGTGATGGCCACAAGGCAAACATGATCGAGATCGGCAGGATAAGGAAAACCACAGGAATCATCATTGAGATTTCTGCCTTACCTGCCGCGGCCATCACACGATTGCGTTGATTTCCCCGAGCTTCGGTTGCATGGCGAGATAAAACTTCAACTATTGGCGCACCACGCAATGTTGCAGTAACAAGTGCGTCAACAAATCTGCGGATCATTACAGATTTAACGCGGCGCCCCATTGCATCTAAATTTACATTCAATGGGGCGCCGGCACGAACTTCCGCAACTACAATTTGAAATTCTCTAGCTAAATGAGACTCTGAAGAGTTGGCTATTCGAAGCATTGCACTCAATGGAGTTTCGCCGGCAGCAATTGCCAAAGAAAGCATTTCAATAATTGCTGGAAACTCTGCTTCAATCATTTCTCGTTTCTTTTTTACATTTTTGCTTAAGTCCCTATCAATAATGAAGTAAAGCAAAAATCCAAGAAGAACCGATACGGAAATGACAAAGAAACTACTCTGAGAAAAAACAGTAAAGAAGACAAGCCCAATGGCTACTGCACCAGCGCTATAGCCATACTGTCGAATTCGAAACAGTTCGTACTCTTTTTGATTTCCATGCCCAAGCTCTTCAAGCCGTTTACGAACCTGTGATCTATCGCGACTATTGCGTGCATTTGAGCGTACGATTGTTTGTGCCTGCTCCAAGGGATCAATCTCATCTCCAATAACGATGAGAAATGCAGCGGGAAATATCAATAATGCGGTCACAGTTAGAACAATGATCATCGGTCTACTCCGGTGAAGACGCGTGGGGTTTGTGGCAAGCGCCCCAATCGGTTCATCCATATGTATGCCACAGCAGTCATAACAAGTCCTGCAATCAAAATGCCGCCTCCAGTAGTTGTGGAGTAAGCAATTGCAGTACTTGGTTGAGTAGATAGCAGTAATAGAAGTATCCAGGGCGCGGCCGCGGAAATATGTGCTGAACTTTTTATCCAACCATGTTTGACTTCTATTTCAAGGCGTAGTGCAAGATCTTGGCGAAGAAAATCTCCCAAAGTTCTTAAAATCTGCAGAAGTTCAGATCCACCCAACTCTTTAGAGATAAGAAGCGCTTCGAATATTTGATCACTTCCATGGTGGGAAAATTTCTGTTTAAGGTTTTCAATCGCTTGGGTCAAATCACCGCTTCCATAAAGTGTTGCTCGAAATTCAGAAAATGCAGGTCGCAGTAGTTCAGGGCCACGATTAGAAAGACCAGCCAAGGATTCTGTCAGTGAAAGACCAGATTGAATACCAGACATTAAATGATCAATAACTTCAGGCCAAGCAGCGATTAAAGCTGCCTCGTTTACATTGTTCTTCCCATGCACTGTTGTAAAGGCAATTCCAGAGGCCAAGAAACCAAAAGCTAAGGCAATTACAAGAGAACGCGTCATGATGAGTACTACTGCTGTTGAAACTGATGCCGATATTCCAATTCGCATCGACAACTTCACTGATGCCACCATTGATTAAGCGGTGCACCAATAGCTGCAAATTTTTCTGGGTTTGGCAAAGAACCGACCCCTCGCTGATATTTCTCTCCATCCCATTTCCACAAAGATTCAATCTCAGCACGATCATTTTCATATCGCCCCGTTACTGCTGAGACTTCATGGATTCTACGAACACCAATCGCGTCAAGTGTTGTATGCACAATAACGTCAATGGCAGATGCCACTGTGGGTGCGATAAATTTGTGCGAGATGTTTTCCCCTGCAAGCAGAGGCAAAGTTTGGAGTTTTATAATTGCATCACGTGGTGAGTTAGCGTGAAGAGTTCCCATTCCCGGCAAACCAGAGTTAAGGGCAATCAGAAGATCCAACGCTTCGGCTTCGCGGACCTCTCCAACAATAATTCGAGAGGGTCGCATTCGAAGAGATTCTTTAATCAAGCGACGAAGTGGTATCTCACCTTCACCTTGCAAATTAGCAGTACGCGTTTGCATCTGTACAACATCTGGCAATTGTGGAGAAAGCTCAAAAACTTCTTCGATTGTCACCACTCTCTCACTGCGCGATATGGCACTGGCCAATGCGTTTAGAACCGTAGTTTTTCCAGATTGAGTTCCGCCACAGACCAATATGTTCAAACCTGCGCAGACACTATGGGTTAATGCAGTTTCGATTTCGGGGGTCATAACTCCACGTAGAACAAGGTCTTTGAGAGTTAAGTTACGCATCAAGTGCTTGCGAATATTTACTGCCCAGTGTTGCGCAGTTATCTCAGGGATCACTACATGTAGGCGACTTCCATCAGGCAATCGAGCATCAACAAATGGATGTGAAAGGTCCAATCTACGCCCGCTCCACATGAGAGCCCGCTCCACAATATTTCGAACATCATCTGAAGTTAATAAAAGATTGGTCAGTTCACTACGCCCTTTTCGAGCAATAAATATTCGCTCAGGAGAGTTAATCCACACTTCTTCAATCGTTGGATCGCTCATAAATGGTGCTATCGCACCAAATGTAATATCAAGATCTAGTTGCATGCATGAAAGTTAGTTTAGGAAAGATGATTCAACTCTAAAGGCTAAAACTGGGTGGATAAACATGTTTGAAAAGGACTGCTTTTTACAGTCAATCAATGCTTAGTAGAGGTGCTTCTTCAAGTCGTTCCAAAATGGTTAGTTCATTTTCTTGTGCGACAGCTTGAACCCGAGCAAATCTAATTTGTAATGTGTGATTAACGGTAAGTGATGTGGCGTGCATGAGGCGATTTAGAAATGGCTCAACTTCACTTTGCCCACCAGGTACGATAATGACCACCTCATTAACACCTAATCTGGCCACACAATCTTCTCTTCTGGTTAATGCCGTTAGTTCATGCGAAAAGTGAAGTACATCTGCAGCCCTTATCTGCTCAGACTCTGGGTTATCAAAAATAACTTTAATCAGCGCCAAAGGTGAATTTTTCCGTATAGATAGCGCCATCTCTTTCCGCAGCTGTTCATAGAAGTATGGGGGAGAAGAAAGGTGAGTTTGCGAATCATGGATTCCATCATGGGAATAGAGCATTTTATTCACCTCATAAGTTAATCTTCACTTTGTGAACTCAGATTCTGTCAAAGCCGCTAAAGCTCGCGCACTAGTGGCAACCCTACTGTTCCTTGAAGCTGGAGTGATTTTTGCTTTGGCAATGTGGCTAGTGGGACTAACTATTTTTGCCGATTCCTTTGAGTTATTGCCTTTGTTAGGTGTGCTTTTATTCGCACTTCTTGGTTCAGGCGGACTGGCTATTTCAGCAATTGGTTATCGCAAAGGCAAGTACTTTGGAAGATCACCTTCGGTTCTAGCAAACTTAATTGCATTGGGGGTAGTTTCATACATGCTGCAGGCAAAGTTATGGTTTGTAGGTGCAGCACTTGCAGTACTTGCACTCACTACTTTAATTGCAACCTTAAGAGCTATTCCTACAGATCTATAGACAGTTTATTTTCGTAGTACTTTAAGTTGTTACCAGGGGACTACTTCATAGTCTTCCCACAAAACTCCAGTGGTATCTCCAGGATTAAATTCGCGAATTGCTAGCCAGTTTGCAGTTGCTGCACCTTCTTGGGCAGTTCGGGGTGCATCTGGGCCACCCATATCTGTTGCTGAATGATTAGGACAAATTGCATCTACTAATATTCCACGCGAACCTAAGCCAGTTTCATGAGCCAGATTTCTAACAAATGCATTAACTCCAGCTTTACTAATTCGATATGGCGCAAGACCACCGGCTGTGCCTGGACCTGACATTCTCCCCAAACATGCGGAGTAAATTATGACTCGACCCTTTCTGGCATCGACCATGGCGGGCACTAATCCATTAACTAAAGTAAATACAGAATCCAAATTGATTGCCATAACGCGACGCCATTCTTGGTCGGTCGTCTTTAATGTCTTTGACATTTTTTCACTCATTACACCGTGGGCAATCATCAATATCTCAGGTGTTTCTTCGTTTGCAGCTATCTTCTCGGTGATTGCTCGAGTTGCACTGATGTCTTGCAGATCTACCGGGTAGACCGTAAATTTTTGATTGGGAAAACTCTCAGACAATTTTTGTTGCGCTAGATTTAATCTGGATGGATCCTTTGCAATCATGGCAAGATCAAAGCCAGCACTTGCCAGAGCCTTAGCGCTCTCAAAACCTAAGCCTCTACTGGCACCTGTTACGACTGCTAATCCCATAGCCAAACTGTGCCTTATTTTGGGGCCAAATGACGCCTGAATAACTGTGGCCAATCTCGCCAAGGCCCATAAATTAGAATGTTTATGCATGAAGGCTACTGCCGATAGGCTTAGGGCCTAGTCAATGCAAAAGGAGCTTGCCAGTGTCGGCACAGGATTTTGGCGCAAATGATTGGCTCGTAGATGAAATGTACGAGCATTATCTAGCGGATCCTACTTCTGTAGACCCTGCATGGATTGAGTACTTCAAAACAAACAAACCTAGTTCACCGGCTACTTCAAATACACCAGTAAATCCAGGTGCGGTTAAAAACTCACCACCAACACCGCCAATTCCAAAGTCTGCCCAACAGGCAGCCCAACAACAAGTAGCACAACCCGTTGCTCAAGCACCGGTTGCACAAGTTGCCCAACCGATTACACCAACTTCATCAACACAACCAGTGGTGCGAGAAAAAGCTACAACTCCTGCAACACCTGCAGACCCCATTGTTAAACCAGTTCCAGTTTTGATTACACCTTCTGCATCTACGTTAGAGCCGATTCGTGGAGTCAGCGCTCGCGTTGTGCAATCGATGGAGGGATCACTCTCAGTTCCAACGGCCACATCGGTGCGTGCAGTTCCTGCAAAATTAATGATTGATAATCGAATTGTTCTCAATAATCATCTAGCACGCGGACGTGGTGGCAAAGTTTCATTCACACACATAATTGCCTACGCAATGATTAAGGCAGTTAGAGCAATGCCAGAGATGAACGCTTTTTTCGGCGAGATCGATGGAAAGCCAGCCATTGGCAAACCAGAGCATATGAATTTAGGAATAGCAATTGATCTTGCAAAACCAGATGGTTCTCGTCAATTACTAGTTCCATCAGTTAAAGGTTGTGAAGAATTAGATTTTGCACAGTTCTGGAACGCCTATGAAGCAGTTATAAAAAAAGCCCGCGCAGGAACACTAACTGTTGAAGATTTTGCTGGGACAACAATGTCCATTACCAATCCAGGAACCATTGGAACAGTTCATTCAGTCCCAAGACTTGTTCAAGGACAAGGTTTAATTCTTGGTGTTGGTGCAATGGACTACCCGGCCGAATTCCAAGGAGCAAGTGAAGAAACACTTGCCAATATGGCTGTAAGTAAAGTGATAACACTGACAAGCACATACGACCATAGAATTATTCAAGGTGCCCAATCAGGTGATTTCTTGCGCAGAATGCATGAATATCTTTTAGGAGCTGAAGGCTTCTATGATGAAATTTTTGCTGCGCTTCGAATTCCATATGAACCAATTCGTTGGTCTTCAGATTTTGCATTTACTCGAGATGAAGAGATCAATAAAACCGCGCGTGTTCAACAGCTGATTCAGGCATATAGAACATTTGGGCATTTGATTGCAGATGTTGACCCACTGGTTTATATGCAGCGATCACATCCAGATCTTGATGTAGTAAATCACGGTTTAACTCTGTGGGATCTAGATCGTGAATTTGCAACAGGAGGCTTTGGTGGCAAGAAGTTCATGCCACTCCGCAAAATACTAGGAATTCTTCGTGATGCATATTGCCGATCAGTTGGCGTTGAATATATGTACATCCAAGAGCCACAAGAGCGTCAATGGATTCAAGAACGTGTTGAAGTGGGATATGCCAAACTTCCACGTGAAGAACAGTTACGGGTTCTACGTAAGTTAAATAGTGCTGAGGCCTTTGAGTCGTTCCTTCATACAAAATTTGTTGGCCAAAAGCGCTTTTCTCTAGAAGGTGGAGAATCAGTTATTCCACTTCTTGACGCAGTAATTTCAGCTGCTGCCGAAAAAAGTTTAGATGAAGTGTGTATTGGTATGCCACACCGTGGACGCCTGAACGTATTGGCAAACGTTGCCGGTAAATCAGCTGGTCAAATATTCCAAGAGTTCCAAGGTCACTATGCAGAAAATGAAGTTCATGGATCTGGTGACGTTAAGTATCACCTTGGAACTTCAGGTGTATTTACCGCTGAATCAGGTGCTCAAACAAAAGTTTATTTAGCTGCAAACCCTTCTCACTTAGAGGCAGTAAACCCAGTGCTTGAAGGAATAGTTCGCGCAAAACAAGATCGTTTAAACATTAAGAATGCGTTTTCTATTTTGCCTGTACTTTTACATGGAGATGCATCCTTTGCAGGACAAGGTGTTAATGCTGAAGTCCTTCAGATGTCAGGTTTGGGTGGTTACCGCACAGGTGGAACTGTTCATATTGTTGTTAACAATCAGGTTGGCTTTACAACTGGACCGCAGTCTTCACGAACTTCTCAGTACTCAACAGATTTTGCAAAGATAATTCAGGCTCCTGTCTTTCACGTAAATGGTGATGATCCAGAAGCATGTGTCCAGGTAGCAAGATTAGCTTTCGAATATCGACAAGCATTTAACAAAGATGTTGTCATTGACATGATTTGTTATCGCCGCCGCGGTCATAATGAAGGTGACGAGCCAAGCTTTACACAGCCATTGATGTATAAACTGGTTGATGCAAAGAGATCAACTCGCACGCTTTATACAGAGGCTTTGGTTGGTCGTGGCGATATCACACCTGAAGAAGCTGAAGAAATTGCACGTGATTATCAAGTTCAACTTGAATCTGTCTTTGCCTCACTTACAAATACCGATTTCAACTCGGATGCCAACTTTAAAGCTCCTGTTCCGCCAGACCCAACAGCAATTGAGACAGCAATTCCAGAAAGCGTTGCTCGTGAGATTGCAGCTACTCAATCTGCTGTTCCTGAAGGATTCCATGTTCATCCTAAGTTGACTCCGCAGTTAGCAAAGCGAGTTGAGTCACTCAATGATGCAACTATTGATTGGTCAACCGGAGAGATGCTTGCCTTTGGTTCTCTTCTTAAGGAAGGCCACCCAATTCGACTCGCTGGTCAAGATTCACGTAGAGGAACATTCTCAAACCGCCATGCGGTAATTATTGACAAAGAAAATGGAAATGAATGGACACCACTTCGTTCACTCATCAGCAATGAAAACCAATTCTTTGTGATTGATTCACTTCTTAGTGAATACGCTGCAATGGGCTTTGAATACGGTTATAGCCTTGAGCGTCCTGAAGCACTTGTTTTATGGGAAGGACAGTTTGGAGATTTTGCCAACGGTGCCCAAACGGTTATCGATGAATTTATCTCTTCTGCATTGCAAAAATGGGGCGAGCGTTCTTCGGTAGTTCTTCTTTTGCCTCATGGATACGAAGGCCAAGGACCAGATCACTCATCTGCTCGCATTGAAAGATATTTGCAACTGTGCGCTGAACAAAACATGACTGTTGCCCAACCTGCTAGCCCAGCAAATTATTTCCACTTGCTTCGTTGGCACGCAAAAAACCCGACTCGTCGTCCACTTATTGTGTTTACTCCTAAATCAATGCTTCGACTCAAAGCTGCTGCATCAGCACTTAGTGATTTCACAAGCGGATATTTCCAGCCTGTAATTGGTGATCCAACCGTAAACAATGCATCACGAGTAATTTTCTGTTCAGGAAAGATTTATCACGACTTAGTTGCTGAACGCACAAAAATGGGAGAGAACTCAACTGCAATTATTCGAGTTGAACTTCTTTACCCACTGCCAATTGATGAGATGGTTGCAGAGGCTAACAAGCATCCAAATGCGAATCTGCTCTGGGTACAGGACGAACCTGCAAATCAAGGTCCATGGTCACATATAGCGCTCCGAACTTCAGATGCACATGGTGGCCGCGGATTTGGAGCACGTACTCTTCGTCGTATTTCTCGTAGAGCAACTGCTTCTCCAGCAACTGGAAGTCTTCACCTGCACGAGGATGAGCAGAAAGCATTACTACTCGAAGCGTTTACGCGTTAAGTTATTTCTTAATAGCAAAGATAACTTGTCCGACTAATTCATCACTGTAAATCCAGCCCCATTGGCGAGAGTCTGTGCTGCTTTCGTTATCGCCTTCCACCCAAAACTTCTGGTCAACTATTTTCTTTAACCTTTTAACAAGAAAGATTCCTGGACGTTCCCGCTTTTCAATAACAAGGATCTTTCCTATCAGCCCAGTACTAAAGTTTCTCTCAGGTGAATTGGCGAACCATCTAACAAATAACCAGGCCCCATCCTTATAGGTGGGTTCCATAGAACCTCCCGCCACCTTGACTGTGCCAAATCTGCTCATGGGCGGTAGTCTCTCACCTGAAGTTCAATTAAAGGAGACCGAAATGTTTGCACCAAAAACTACCGTGTACGCACACTGCGATCTTCCGTGTGGTGTTTACGACCCAGCGCAGGCAAAGATTGAAGCGCTATCGGTGAAAGCTTGCATGGAAAAGTACGCAGCAAATAGCGACGCTGATTTTCGATCACGTTCAGTAGCAATTAAAGAAGAGCGTTCACATCAAGTAAAAGAACATCTATGGGTTTTGTGGACTGATTACTTTAAGGCTCCTCATTTTGAGGCCTATCCACAATTACACACACTTTTTAATGATGCAACCAAGTTAGCTGGTGCAGCAGGAACAAAAGGAACACAAGATATTGCAGTTGCAGACAACTTGATTTCTAAGATTGATGAAATCGCAGAGATTTTTTGGGCAACAAAGAAAGCGTAAATACTTAGTGATTTGGTGAATCACTCATTAAATTAAGCGCAGCGGTGCGGGCGAGGAAAGATACTCGCTCCACCGCTGATCTTTTTATTTGAGCAGCAGCAATTTGACGATCATGTTCATAAACTTCACATTCAAAAGTTAACTCTTTATCTTCAACACTAATTACACGTGAAGTTGCTCGTAACTCTGCTCCAATACTGGCAGGTGAAAGAGATAAAAACTCCGTACTAACCGGGATTGTGGTCTGACCTGCCTCAAGATATAAATCTAATGAAAGTATCGCAGCATGCTCCATTAGGTTTATTAGTTGTGATGGGGCGATGATTGGTAAGTCACCTATTCCTAATGCCACCGAAGTATCACCGGGTCTAACAATCATCTCTGTTAGTCCAACTGCGCCAAGAACCTCTTCAGAAAATTGCATCTTTATTTACCCTGACCATCAAGTGATTCTGGATCATCAGAATTGTTTAACACCACAATCTCTTCACTATGTTCAATTCGAACCTCGTGATGTTCAATTTGTCCGTACTCATCAATTTCTATTGAAATTTCGGTCATGCTGAATTGAGTATGAATCTCTGTAAAAGTACCAGCTACATTTTCATGAATTTGGCGATAAATAGATGCATGGAGATCTTCTGGTGCCTGTTCATTACAGGTTCTACGGAGCGTTTCCTGCATCAATGAACGCAAGGATTGCTCATGGGTAAGTTCGGACTCACAGGCAGGACATTGAGATAAATGAATTTCAATTTTATTCATTTGTGGAGCTTCAATGTTTCCTTCAATGATAAACACAAAAGAGTTTAAAACTTCATTACAGGCTAGTTCGAAATGCGCGCTCATGGCTTAGCCTCCGACTTCTTATCGGTTGTGTATCCAAGATCCTTTGCATAGTCAGTTAACCGTTCCCGCAACTGTTTTCTTCCCCGATGAAGGCGAGACATTACTGTTCCAGTGGGTACGCCTACTATCTCGGCAATTTCTTTGTATGAGAAGCCCTCAACGTCTGCCAAATAGACAGCAATTCGAAACTCTTCGGGAATATCTTGTAGTGCACGCTTTATGTCACTATCGGGTAAGTTTTCAAGTGCCTCAACTTCAGCAGATTTACCTTGATCACTTGTATGCGATGCAGCATCCGCTAACTGCCAATCTTGAACTTCACCAGAGGAAAGTTGAGGGCGACGCTGATCTTTTCTGTATGTGTTTATAAATGTCGTAGTTAGTACTCGATACAGCCATGCTTTTAAATTTGTGCCTTGTTCAAATTGATGGAAAGAGGCAAATGCTTTTAAATAAGTATCTTGAACCAAATCTTTTGCATCATGTGGATTTTTTGTATACCGCAAAGCTGCTGCATATAACTGATTAGTGTAGGCAAGAGCATCTCGCTCGAAGCGGACAGCACGTTCCGCTGAGCTCTCTTTGACTAAATCCATTGACATCACGCAAAACACTATCGCTAAAAGAGTGTTTCTGGCTCTCCAAGAGGTGTTTCTTGAGTTAACTCTTTTCCATTGTGTGCAACAGAGTTAACCGCACTTGAAACTGGACGAGCCCTAACCAGAGAATCGGGGTTTTCAACCACCATCAATGACTTCAGATGCTCCACATTGTTTTCTTTCGGATCCAACCACTGCTTCCACCGATCAACGGGCATAAATACAGGCATCCGACTATGTATTGCTTCGAGTTCACCTTGAGCTTCCTGAGTAATTATTGAAGCAGTTTCAATTATCTCGCCACTGGGTGCAACCCAACTACTCCAAATGCCTGCAATAGAGAGTTGCTTGTCATCTTTTGCGCAAATGTAGAAAGGTTGCTTGGGCCGATACTTACCTAGGGTAGTTGCCCATTCGTAGTATCCCGTCGCGGGAATCAAACATCGAGTTGTTCGAAATGCTTCTCTAAATGTTGGTTTCTCAAAAATAGATTCACTTCGTGCATTTATAGCGCGCGATTGTGAATTTTTAGCTTCTTGAACATTCTTTAACCAAGGAGCTATCAGGCCCCATGAAACAGTTGCAAGGTCAGGTGATGTGCCTCTAATAATGTAAATGGGATTAGTCGGCGCGATATTCCAATTCAATGGCAGGCTCTTTTGTGGAGCAGTTCCAGATACTTCAAATTGCTCCATAAGTTCGCGCATATCGGCGGTTTGCGCGTATCTGCCACACATAATTCAAGGGTATCGCAGGCATGAGGCGTTTTCATTATTCAAACCTTGAACTTATCGACAGGGGATAGAATGTACCGATGACACAGAACATTAACTGGCATTCCATTTATCGTGGGGCATCACCGGTTCAGTTAAGCGTTGTCATTCCTGGATCTAAATCTGTTACAAACCGTGCACTAATTTTAGCTGCACAAGCCAATTCGCCCTCTCTTTTGCGCCGCCCTTTAGTTTCAAGAGACAGCCAATTAATGGTTGCCGGAATAAAATCTCTTGGAATTGGAATTGAAGAAAAAAATGCAGAGATCAATGGGGTTCAAGAACTGCATTGGAAAGTAACTCCAGCTCGGCTAGTTGGAGGTGCAAAAATCGATGTTGGAAACGCAGGCACTGTCATGCGATTTCTTCCTCCTTTAGCCGCACTTGCTCGGGGTGATGTTGCATTCGATGGTGATCCGCGATCTTATGAACGTCCACTAGGACCAGTAATTAAAGCCTTAGAAGAACTCGGTATTTCTATTGACCATGAGTACCGCTACAGCCTTCCACTTACTTTGCGTGGAAAGGGTTCAATCAAAGGTGGGAAGTTAACTATCGATGCAAGTGCATCTAGTCAGTTTTTATCAGCGCTTTTATTGGTTGCCCCTTCATTTACAGATGGGTTAGTTGTTCAACATCAAGGTGAGAAAATGCCATCGATGCCACATATTGAAATGACAGTAGAGATGTTGCGTCAATTTGGTGGTCAAGTTGATATCGATTCAAAAGCTCAAACCTGGAGCATTAAGCCGGGGCAACTGCATGGCTGTGACTTAGTTATCGAACCAGATCTTTCTAATGCCGCGCCGTTTCTTTCAATTGCAATGGTTTGTGGAGGAAGCGTAACTATTGCTGATTGGCCAGGTGCCACAACACAACCTGGAGATCAGCTTCGTTCTATATTAACTTCGATGGGTGGTTCAGTTTCGTTAAACAAAAATGGATTAACTGTTACTGGAAATGGCCAGATACACGGAATAGATATTGATCTCCATGATGTTGGCGAATTAACCCCATCTATTGCAGCCCTTGCCGCCCTTGCAGACTCGCCTTCTTATTTGCGCGGAATTGGTCATCTTCGTTTGCATGAGACTGATCGTTTAGCAGCTTTAACGAGAGAGATAAATTCACTCGGAGGAGATGTAGTAGAAGAAGAAACTGCACTGCGAATAAATCCTGCTCCACTTCACGGTGGAGTTTTTCACACATACGACGATCATCGACTTGCAACTGCAGGAGCTGTTCTTGGATTAGTAGTAAAAGATATTGAAGTAGAAAACATTGAGACAACTCGGAAAACTCTTCCTGATTTTCCAGGTCTTTGGAGCTCTCTTTTAGCATGACGCCACGCGAATACGATGAGACAGATGCCCGTGTGCGCCCCAGTAGAAGTACGCGTCCACGAAGTAAAGACAGACCTTCGCACTCAGATGCAATTTCAGCTTTAGTAACAACTGTTGATCGTGGTCGCCAAACGTGTATCACCGATGATGGCGTAATTGTCACAGCAATGCGAGCTCGAGAGTTAGGTCCCAAATCTGTTGTAGTTGGTGATCAAGTTTCATTAGTCGGTGACACATCAGGCAGTGAAGGCTCATTAGCGCGGATTGTTAGCGTAAAAGATCGGAGAAATTCTCTCAGCCGAACGGTTGATGATTCTGCCCAAGTGGAGAGAACAATTGTTTCAAATATTGATCAACTTGTAATTGTTATTGCAGCAGCAAATCCAGAGCCACGTCGTGGATTAATTGATCGCTTTCTTGTCTCCGCCTTTACTGAAGGAATAGTTCCAAAAATTGTAGTAACAAAGACTGATTTAAATGAAGTCCCTAGTTTCTTGGCAGAGTATCAAGGACTGGATGTTGAGATAATTCCAACTGCAATCAAAAGTACTTCACGAGATAAAGATCTAGCTCGTCTGCACAAAGTTTTAGATGGCAAGATCTCAGTACTTGTCGGACACTCTGGTGTTGGAAAATCAACACTTATAAATGCCCTAGTTCCGGATGCAGATCGACTCACTGGTGATGTTAATGAAGCTACCGGGCGAGGGCGACATACTTCCTCGAGTGCAATTGCACTTCCATTAGTTGGTCCAGATGATTCTGAAAGCCATGGATGGATTATCGATACACCAGGTATTCGAGCATTTGGCCTGTCACATATAGATAATCAAAAGATAATCGATGCATTTAGTGATCTATCAGAAGTTGCAGCTAACTGTCTTTCTAACTGTTCGCACTCAGAAGAAACGTGCAAACTAGATGCGTGGGCTAGCCCTGAGGGAATTGCAAATCCTCATAGAACTGCACGGTTGGCAAGTCTTCGCTCGTTGTTGGCAGTAAAAGAGAGCGCTCCAACCACATTAGAGGATTAGACTTCAATCATTATGGGCAACTCGCACAAGCACCAATCTGCTGATCTACAAGATGATCTTGCATTTGCCCACGCACTTGCAGATCTTGCAGATGCGATTTCACTTGATCGATATCAGTCACAGGATTTAATTGTCACAACTAAACCAGATTTAACGCCGGTGACGGATGCAGATCGTGCGGTAGAAACGGCAATCCGTGAGGCAATTTCAACTCATAGATCCGACGATGGTCTAGTTGGAGAAGAGTTTGGAAGCGAAAAGGGTCAAAGCTCTCGTTATTGGATCATTGATCCCATTGACGGGACCAAAAATTTTATGCGTGGGGTTCCAATCTGGGCGACCTTGATCGCCCTAGTTGAGATTAATGAATCTGGCAGTGAGGAAGTAATAGTTGGAGTAGTCAGCGCACCAGCTCTGTCTCGTAGATGGTCAGCAGCTTGTGGCCATGGTGCAAGAGTCCGATTTAGTTCTGATGATTCATTAAATGAGGAATCAGAATTAGGTGGATCGGCCGAAAAGAAAATTGAAGTTTCAAAGGTTTCAACTCTTACCGATGCTTCTATTTCTTACTCTGACTTTATCGGTTGGGGAGAGCGTTTAGAGCCATTCCAAAAAATGTTGAACTCTGCTTGGCGAACTCGCGCCATTGGTGACTTTTGGTCGCATATGTTGGTTGCAGAAGGTTCTATAGATGTTGCCATAGAACCATCACTTGCGATTTGGGATATGGCCGCTTTAGAAATTATTGTCCGAGAGGCCGGTGGAGCTTTTACTGATGTCTCTGGCAATAACGGCCCATTTGGAAGTAGTGCTGTTTCTACAAACGGTTTGCTCCATAATGCAGTTGTTAATGGACTTAACCCATGAGCGCGCCTCTTGAACCTACAACTCTTTCAATTGAGGGAATGACATGTTCATCGTGTGTAAACACAGTTGAGAAAGCCCTTAACTCAGTAAGCGGGGTTCGAGCAACTGTAAATTTTGCGACAGAGACTGCGCATATTTTGGCACCAGCTGAAATGCAAGCCAAGGATTTTATTAAGATTGTAGAAAAAGCTGGATATTCAGCAACGCTGGTTACTGATGCTCAATCAATAACACTTCACAGTAAAAAATCAAGCAGAGCATTATTCTTTGCATCGATCTTTGCCATTCCAGCAGTTGCCCTTTCAATGGTGATGAGTTGGCACCATCAGGTTGATATGTGGATTCATGAAGCCCTTGATTATTTTGGTCTGGCACACCCTCTTTATTCACCAACTGCATGGGCAGTTATCGCACTGAGTACGCCGGTAGTAATTCTGGTTGCTTATCCAATTCATAAAGCAGCACTACGAAATCTTTTCCATCCAACGATGGACAATTTGATTTCAATGGGTTCACTTGCTGCATTCGGATGGTCAATCTATGCAAATTCAACAGGTATTGGTGATGTTTATACCGAGGTTGCTGCAGGCGTTATTTTCTTTGTGATTCTTGGTCGCTTTCTGGAAACTCGAGCAAAAACTAAAGCAAGCAGTGCTCTCTCATCCCTGCTTGCATTGGGCAGTAAAGAAGTAACAATAATTCGTGGAGGTTTTCCACTCATTGTTTCCATCGATCAATTACAAATTGGTGATGAGTTTGAAGTCCGCCCAGGTGATCGCATAGCAACAGATGGCATTGTCATTAGTGGAGAAAGTACTGTTGATAATTCCATGTTAACTGGGGAATCAAAGCCAGTAGATATCCGACCAGGTTCACACGTTATAGGAGCATCCCTTAATCACAACGGTCGCTTAGTTGTTAGAGCAACAAGAATCGGTAGCGATACTGAATTGGCTCGAATTACTTCTATGGTGATCAGCGCACAAGGAACAAAGGCTCCGATTCAACGATTAGCAGATCGAATTAGTGCATTTTTTGTACCAATAGTTACAGTATTAGCAATTGGAACATTTGCTGGATGGTATTTCACAGGTTCAACACTTACCCAATCAATTTCTATTGCAATTACCGTTTTGGTTATTGCCTGCCCTTGTGCTCTTGGTTTGGCAACCCCCGTGGCACTTCTCGTGGCATCAGGGCGCGGAGCTCTGCGTGGAATCGTTATTCGTGAACCTCGAGTACTAGAAGTTGCTCGAAAAGTAGATACGGTTTTGTTTGATAAAACTGGAACCCTAACTGAGGGTGTCATGAATGTTCAGCAAGTGGCACTCTCACTAAGTGCTGGAAAAGTACTAGGAACAACATTTGCTTCAATACTGACGGATCAGAAAATCCTTTCCTCTGCTTTAGCGATTGAGTCACTTAATTCTCACCCAGTTGCCTTATCAATTTCAAAATATGCATTAGCTCATGGAGCATCAAAACTAGAAGTGAATGAATTTTCTGTAACACCAGGTGCCGGAGCTGCAGGTCGAGTACAAATTGATCAGCACTCTCCAGTGGTGTTAATTGGTTCACCAGCAGCAGTTGCCCACAGTGCAACTGCTTTTCACGCAGAGATAAAACAAGCAATTGAACAAGGAGAGGCCGCTGGATTAACGGTCGCAGTTTTAGCATGGGATGGGGTTGCATTGGCTGTCTTTGCAGTTGGTGATCAACTCAAAGACAATGCTGCTGAAACCGTCTCTTCTCTTCGTACGCGCGGCATTACTCCTTGGCTTGTAACCGGAGATAGTTCACAGGTTTCTGCAAATGTGGCTTCAGTAGTGGGTATTGATTCTGCTCATGTTGTTTCCAATGCATTACCTGAAACTAAATTAGAGCTCGTTCAAAAGCTCAAATCCGATGGACACACGGTTTTAATGATCGGTGATGGAATCAATGATGCAGCAGCCCTAACTGCAGCTGATCTTTCCATGGCAATGGGAACAGGAACAGATACAGCAATAAACAGCGCCGACATTACGCTGATGCAGACGGGACTAAATAATGTCCTCGAGGCTCTCAAACTTTCTACCAAGACAATGAAGATAATTCGACTTAACATGGGTTGGGCGTTGATCTATAACGTCATCGGCCTACCCATAGCAGCGGCAGGTTTACTCACACCCTTGTATGCAGCAGGTGCAATGGCTGCAAGCAGCGTTCTTGTTGTAACCAATTCACTTCGCATCAAGTAAACGCTGGCTAAGTTTTTACATAAAAAAAGGACCCGTATAAGGGTCCCTTTTCTTTCTCATTTCTTAATCTAGTAGCGGGGGCAGGATTTGAACCTACGACCTCTGGGTTATGAGCCCAGCGAGCTACCGAGCTGCTCCACCCCGCGTCGGTAGAGCAATCCTATGCGAACTCGCAGTTAAAGGCCAAATCCAAGCACAAAGAACAAATGCTGATTACTACTTTTGTTCTTTATTTAGATTGCGCATTAATTGCTGCATCGAGAGCAGATTTCAAACGTTTTTGTGCTCTGTCATAGGCGGCAAAATCTCCATTAGCAAGTGCTGCTAAACCATCTTGGTATGCACTTCTTGCACTTGCTAACGCATTTGCAACAGAAGAGTTACTTGATGATCCAGTACTTCCAGTCGTTGTTGAACCACCGGCAGATGTACCAGAGTTACCAGAGAACACTTGATCTAGTGCACCCTTTAACGTGTCATCAAATCCAATTTGATCACCGAAAGAAACTAGAACCTTCTGTAATAGTGGGTATGCAGATGTGTTAGCAGTTGCCTGAACATAGACGGGCTGAACGTAGAGTAAGCCGCCTCCAACTGGCAGTGTTAACAAGTTACCTAACACAACATCAGAACCACCACGGCGAAGCAGTGAGAGTGAATTTGCAACTTCAGGTTTTGCTTCAAAGTTTGAAGCTACCTGTGATGGTCCGGCGATGTTTGTATTTCTCGGAAGCTGTAATACTGACATTTTTCCGTAATCTGGGCCGGCATCTGAATTTACAACTGCAAATGCAGACAAGTTCTCTCGTCCTCCACGAGGTACAAATGGAGTAGTTAAAGAAAAGACTGGAGCTTTGGTTCCAGGCATCTGAAGTGTTAAGTAATACGGTGGCTGTGCACCAGCGTTAGCTCCAAATGTTGATGGATCTCGGGGAATGCGCCAGAAATCTTGTCCACCATAGAAAGCTTCTGCACTTCTAACATGATAAGAGCTTAAAATCTCTCTTTGAACTCTGAAGAGATCTTCAGGGTAGCGCACGTGTTCCATTAACTGATCTGAGATTGCACTCTTTGGAAGTAGTGCATTTGGAAATGCCTTAGCCCAAGTTTTTAGAACCGGATCTTGTTCATCCCATGTATATAGGGAAACAGTTCCATCATAGGCATCCACAGTTGCTTTTACAGAGTTTCGAATGTAATTAATACTTTGATTTCTTAGTAAAGCAGAAGCGCCAGTGTTTGTCGTAACCGTATCGTTAATTGCATCTGAAAGTACTGTTCGGCGAGAGTATGGATACCCAGCACTTGTTGTATACCCATCAATGATCCATAAAACTTTTCCATCAACTAATGCTGGATAAGGATCTCCGTCAAGAGTTAACCATGGGGCAACTTTTGCAACACGGTCCCTTGGGTTTCTCTCAAAGAGAATCTTTGAATCTTTGTTGATCAGATTTGATAACAAAATTCTTTGCTCTTGATACTTAAGCGCAAATACCACCTTGTTTACAAGTGAACCAACTGGAACTCCACCTTTACCTGTGTAGGTGTAGTTTCTTTGTCCATTTGGTGAAGCATCATCTGGATAATCAAACTCCACCGGTGTATCTGTCTTTACTCCACCAATAATTGAATAATCAGGAACATTCTCACCGAAATAAATGCGTGGCTGGAATTCTCCTAATGAACCCTTAGGAGGAAGGTCGCCCACTGTAAAGGAAGGCTTTCCATCTGCATCGCGTTCGTTTCCGAAAGCTGCAACAAAACCAAATCCATGTGTGTATACAAGGTGATCGTTGATCCAATTTCGAGATGGATTTCCAGCAATGTTTAGTTCACGAGCTGCGACAACAACATCGCGCTTTACTCCGTTTACTGTGTAACGATCAATATCTAAGGTTTGAGGAAAACTGTAATAAGGACGAATTTGTTGAAGTTGACGGAAAGTCGATGAAAGTACATTTGGATCCATCAAACGAATATTTGCAATCGTTGCTGCATCATTTGCAAGCTGACCAGAGTTGGTTGCAGCCGTTGCCTGGTAATCACTCACGGTGACATCTGAGATTCCATAGGCCGCACGAGTAGCATCGATATTTCTTTGAATAAAGGGTGCTTCCTTAGAAGATTCACTTGGCTTTACTTGGAACTGTTGAATTGCACCTGGGTAGAGACCTGCAAACAAAACTGATGAGACTACAAGTAGCGCGGTACCGGCTGCTGGTAGCAACCAGGATTTACGAACAATTGTTGCAAAGAATAAAATCGCACAGACCAATGCAATACCAGTCAAAATTGCCTTTGCAGGTAATACAGCGTTGACATCTGTATAAGTTAATCCTGTGATCAATCTTCCTTCTTTAAGAGCTAAGGCATATCTATCAAACCAATAAGCAACCGCTTTAAGTAGAACCACAACTCCTAGCAGAACTGAAAGCTGAACGCGCGCAGCGACAGTGGTGCGATCTTGCTGAACTTGCAAGCGAATTCCACTGTAGAGATAGTGGACAACAGCTGAAGCAATAATTGCCAGAACAGTGGTTGTAATTGCCCAAGAGATTAATGACTGCCAAAAAGGTAGACGAAACGCAAAAAATGAAACATCCATATTGAACTGTGGATCTGTCACACCAAAGCTTGTTGAGTTTTTAAACAGCAACCATGTGCTCCACAATTGTGATGAAGCAGAACCTGCAAAGTAAAAAATTGCCACGCTTAGGCCGATGAATAAACCTTTGCGGATCGGTTCTACTTGTGATCGATATCTTTCAAGATTATCTGACTCAACCATCATGGTCACATAAAGAGGGCGACGCTTATAAGCAATAAAGATATTTGCCATCACAATAAGTGAAGTTAACAATCCACCAATAATAAAGAGAAAAGCTTTTGTGCTCAGAATTGTTGACCACGTACTTGTGAAATCAACAGACTTAAACCACAGCCAATCTGCATAAAAACCACTTAATGCAGTGAAGAGAATTCCAAGGACAACAAGGATTCCGAAGGTCAATGCCAGCGGACTCTTGCGACCTTTAAATTGGAAGTTGGGGCGCTGAAACTGTGGTGTATTTGTCATGGGAGAAAACTATCGCACCCACGCTTTCTCACCAATCCAAACTTCTCTTTCCCTTTAAGGGGCTAGAACCAACCTGTAGGGGGGATAACTACTACTTTTTGCTGGTTTCTAAGTATGAGATTGCTTGAGCCAAGGTTGCAACCGTTACAACCTTAATGCCGGCTGGGATATTTGCGATTTCAGTGGCATTGCTAACTGGTGCAAAAAACAATGTAGCTCCAACTTTTTGAGCAGATGCAATTTTCTCATTGATTCCGCCAATGCCACCAACTATTCCGCGAGCATTTATAGTTCCGGTTCCTGCGATGTGCTCACCTTGTAAAATATCACGTTCGGTTAATAGCTCAACCAAAGCAATTGCAAATACAAGGCCACCACTTGGGCCTCCGGTTTCCTTGACTTTAAATTGGATGTTTTTAGTTTCTAATTTATCTGCGCGCGCTTTGCCAATACTCACAGCATCTGTTGCTGATGAATCGGTGGCCATGATCTTTGGATTTGCCTGTAAATAGTTTACGGCTGCATAAATTGCTTTGTCTTGAGAACTAACCATCTCTGCCTTGGCCTGTTTTCGTTCTTCTTTAGAGGTTGTGCCTGGTGGAAATATTGCAGATTTTGGATAAACAGAGCGCTCACTACTAATCCATGAGTAAATTATCTCAGGTCCAAAGATCCAAGAATCTGGATTAGTCACACGTATAGACATTAAATCGATACGACCAGAGGCTGGATAGTTGTCAGTTGATTTGAATGTAATTACACCCTTAAAAATATTCTGTGCCTCTCCAGGTAAAACTATCGCAAAAGGTAAGGGCGCAATTGTTGCTAGAAGAAAGAAGATTCCAAGAGTAATTGTTACTAAACGGGGTAGAGGTGAAAATCGCATCAGAAATCTCTCACAAGATCTTTACGGTTGTAGTGGCTTTGGTTGAGACTCATTATTGGAAACAAAGGATTTCTCTTCAACTTCTTCCTGATCAAATAGTTGAGGTTCCATCTTTGTAACTGAATTGACAGTTGTATCAGCCTCACGGGCTTGGGTGTCACGAAGAGAATCTTGAAAACGTTGAAAGCGGTCAACAGATCTTTTTGTTTCAGTTTGAAATTTGCTTTCAAACTTTGTCACCCACAACACGTAACCGAGTGCACCGATTAGCCCAGTAGCAGGGACAACCCACCAAATAAGAGCTAAAAATGCATTGGACATGTGCCTACCTTACTAAGGATTGAAAGAGTAAGCGCGCAGTAGACGCACACGTGCATGTGACCTAAACGGGAATGAATGAGAATGCAAAATTGTTCTAAGGCTGGGAGGATTAAGAGATGGCAAACTTTGGCTTTACCCCTGGCGGGGCAGATGACTCAGATGGATCTGAAGAACCTGTGGATTTTGCCGCCATGATGGCGCAAATGCAACAGCAGATTCAACAACAGTTCTCGTTGCTAGGAATTAACGGACCAGGATTTAACGGTTCAGATGAAGCGCTGCCAAAAAACATTGTTCGCGACGTATCAAAAAAGTTTACGAGTTCACAGAGTTCTGCCCCTGTTGGCGAAAGTGATCTCGCACAAATTCAGCAGGCGTTTTCAATAGCCGAGACTTGGCTCAACGAAGCGGTCTTATTCCCACAGATCCCGAACATCGGAAATGCGGTTTTGGCACGCACCGATTGGATTGATGCCACATTATCTGGCTGGCAAAGCGCCGTTGAGCCTCTGGCGGTCGGATTATCAACTGCTATGAGTGAATTACTAGATCATGCCCAAATGGGCGAGGATGAATCTAATGAACACCCTGATGGTGATACCCCGGCAATGGCGATTCCTGTCGGGATGATTTCAATGCTGCTTAAATCATTTATTGGTTCATTGATTGCAACACAGTTAGGGCAAGCAATCGGTGGTTTAGCTGGCAAAGTCACTGGTGCTCACGACGTAGGACTACCCCTACTTGATCCGGTATATCCAGCGCTAGTTCCACAAAACATTCGTGAATGGTCAACAGATCTAGATATTGCCCTGGATGAAGTTCAGATTTTCCACGCACTGCGCGAAGCATCAGTTGCGCGGTTGTTTTCAAACAATCCATGGTTGGTTTCATATATCCGTACTGCAATTACTGATTACGGAAAAGGAATCAATATCGATATGGACGCAATTCAAGAACAGGCACAACGGGCACTCGATGATAGCGGTGGCTTTGATCCAAGTAATCCTGAAAGTTTAAAAATCGCTCTCAACAGCGGGATTTTCACACCACAAGAAACACCTGCACAAAGAGCGGCGCTCACAAAGTTAGAGACAGTTCTTGCACTCATTGACGGTTGGTGTGAGGAAGTTGTTTCCTTAGCCGCGGGTAATCGTCTTCCAAATCTGAACGCATTACAGGAGACATTACGCCGCCGACGTGCCACTTCTGCTCCAGCACAACAACTTTTCTCATCGCTTTTAGGATTACAAGTTTCGCCGCGGCTATCACGAGAAGCGACTGCGTTTTGGAGCCAAGTGCGTCAATTAAAAGATATTGCAGGCCGTGATCAAATTTGGAGTGGGATTTTGCCAACTGCAGATGACTTGTTAACACCTGAGAGCTTCTTGAAAAGTTTAGAAATCCCCGATGATTTGTCTGGCTTAAATTAATTCAAATAAAAAAGCGAACTCCCCGGTCACTTGCTCTATGTCAGCCTTCCCCTTGCTGACTTAGAACTGTTATCCGAGGAGTTCGTACCCGTAAAATAAGCGTTCTTGAAGCGATAATCAAATAAGCATCGCGCTAATTTAGGTTGACAAATCATGATTTCTTCAGATAAAGGTATTTCTGTTTCTGCCGCCAAAAAGAAATCACCAGTGATTTATCTCAATCTCTCAAGGTTTAGTTGAGAGATGACCTATTATTTTTCATATGCAGCATCCAGATCTCCAAGGAGATTCTTTAGTTGAAAAAACACTAGAAGAATCGACATTGCCTGGCATCACTGAGGGCGAGATAGTCGTAATTCGCTCCAGCCGCAGGAAGAAAAACATCTCTGCCTATCGCCAAGGCGGTCGAATCGTTGTTTCAATCCCGGCCAGAATGAGTAAGGCCGATGAACGGGCGATGGTTCCGGAAATGGTGGCAAAGATTCGCGCCCAAGAGGCCGTTGCAACGATGAGCGAGGAAACCTTGCTCATTAGAGTTGCGGAACTGCTCACGCAATTTGCTCCAGAGATTTCAGCGCGGCCAGCATCGGTCAATTGGCGGGCTATGCGCGAGCGCTGGGGATCGTGCACAGGCATTGACCGCTCCATTCGTATCTCAGATCGCCTCAAGGGTGCCCCTGAATACGTTTTGGATTATGTCCTTTTCCACGAGGCCATCCATCTGGAGTACTTCGACCATGGTCAGGAGTTCAAGGAGCTTTTGGCCCGTTTCCCCCAGGAGGAGCAGGCTGAGGCCTATTTACAGGGCTATGAGGCGGCCGAAAACGCGCTCACAGCCCCAGAGGCCCTAAAAAAACTCTTAAATAAGGGTGCGTAGTTACGCTTAATCAAGCGTGAGGCGAGTAACCTCAGACTAGAGCGCCCACCCCAAAAGGGGAGCATCCCAATGGGATCGTAAGCGTCGATAGGAGGAAAGAAATGACAGCAGAGACATACAAGGGTGACGCTTACTGCGTTAAGTGCAAAGAGAAGCGTGATTTCGAAGGAACTGTAAAGGTTTCAGAGTCTGGCCGTCGCATGGCGCAGGGTATCTGCCCAGTATGTGGCACCAAGGTCAATCGTATTCTTGGTAAAGCCCAGTAATTAAATTTCTTTGTGCTTAAGCCAGCCTTAGCTGGTCAGTACATAACTAGCGTTACAAAAGAGCCTCACTCCAAATGGATGTGAGGCTTTTTTGCGTTAACTTCAAATTACGCACCGTGAACTTAAGGGTGCCAACTCCACAGATTTTGTGATGAATCAACATTGGGCGCTCGCAATCGACATTCTTTGGCACATGCAAACAATTATCGAATCTCAAGTAAAAAACTTAAGCAACCCACTGAGTAACTCTCTAGAAAGCAAAAAACCACAATTACACAAGCGGATCAGGAAAAGTAAGCCAGCACCAATAACCAGGATTTCCATTGAGGGTTCAGCCCTCGATCAGGCTAATGAGAGTAGGCCTCGACTCAAATCCGGTGTTTACATTAGTAAAGCAGATGCCAAACAAGAAAGACCCTTAGTCGTTGCAGCTGCTCAAACTGCGATATCAATCTCTCACCCTGGGGCCAGAGCAATTGTCGCAAAATTTGATGGACTCCATAGTGCATCTCAAATCAGTGAAGAGTTAGCAGCTCCTATGGATGTTGTTGAAGACGTAATCAGCAAGTTGTTATCTGCCCAACTTATAGATATCAAGAATTCAAAAATCAAACTTCATAACCGATTTCAATCACCTATTGCAGAACGAGCTTCTCATACTCAAGACCAAAGTAAGGATGCATTTTTTCGCCAGCTACAAAACAGAATGGCTCCAGAGTTGAGTCAAACAACATGGATTGAAAACATAGTCGATGGTGGCGTTGAGATACTTTCAGCAAGACAGTCATTTGGAATTGAAATTAATGGAAATAACAGAGTTGCCACTTTAATTTTTGCCGGTTTACTTGCAAGTGGAGTTTCAAATACCAAGTTCTCACTTACATCACGTAGCGAAAACCAATCTATTGGCGATACTGATCTAGGTACTGGAGTTTTGCGCATCAATGATTTTGGATTGGGATATAAATCAAGAATTGAAGAGTTAGCTCGCGAATGGTCTCTATTTCCTACAGCTCCAAAGATTGGAACAAATAAGCAGGAGTCGGCGATACAGGAAAAAAATTTGCGGGTAATTGTGGGGAACTTTCAACCAGAACTCGTGCATCAAATGATGCGAGATAAGTTAGATCACTTCTTTGTTGGTGAGTTGATAGGAGGTGCTGCTCAATGCGGGCCATTGGTTATTCCGCGACAAACACCTTGTTATCAATGCCTTGCATTGATTCGTTCTGAACAACTTGGAGTTGAAGAGTTAATCTCGCTAGCTCCTCAAAACGATGAACCGCCCGTTTCGATTGCCTATCAACTGGCGGGCCTTGCCATCGCATCTATTCTGCGATTCATTGATACAGGCCAAAGCAATCTCATTGCAACTCACGTGAGATTCAACTATTCCGCAGATCTAGGGCCGCAATCAATCAGATTTACACGACACCCCCGTTGCCCCTGCAATTGGAGTTAATTCACTTATCCACATAAAAACTATCCAAATCTCAAATGGATAGTTATTTCACAAGAATCTGAGCAAATCTAACCTGTCCTTGAATGGGAGCCCGCAATGAAAAATCTTTTTAACACCTTGGCCACTTCAGAACTAAAACTCCAAAATCATTTATCTAATGCACTTGATAATTTTTTTGCCCGATTAAAAAATGAACGCGGCGATGTGCCCGGTTGGGTTTTAGTTGTACTGATGACAACTGGCCTAGTCACAGCAATTTGGACTATTGCCGCACCGCGCTTATCTGCGATTCTTAAGAACTCATTGGATTCAATGAATGGTATTCGCTAGAGAGTTTGAGCGCATTAAGAAAGCCTTTGCCCGCGAAGAAGCAAATGTGGAGAGTGCGCTTGTTTTAATTCCTTTGCTCCTATTGTTCTTAATGGGTGCTCAAATAATTGTTGCAACAAACATGAGAAATTTAGATATGGCGATGGCCCAAGGTGAGGCAGCTTCACGGGCTATCTCAAAAGAGTTTAAACCCACGGATCAAATCCTTGAAGTGGGTGGACGAATTGAGAAAATAAAAATTTTGGTCACACATCGAACTCATTTTTTACCTCAACTAGTTCCCGGACTAGCCACTCTTCTGGGTGGTCTACCTGTCACGGATGTAGTGGGAGTATCAGTAATTGAGCCCTAATCGTATTTCGAAATTACAAGTGACAAATTTGCGCCAAAAATTTCAATCAGATTCAGGAAGTGCCATTGTCGAGTTCGTTGCCTTAGCAATTCCATTATTTATTCCAATATTTATTTTTCTGAACCAATTTTCATCTATCAGTGGCAATGAAGAAATTGCTCGCGCAATGGCCCGCGAAGTATTGCGGGTATATGTAATTAGCGAGAATGATTCAGCTGCAGAGGAACATTCAACGAGAGCATCGCTTTTATTGGCAAAGCAGTGGAATTTATCCGATACTGAAATCGCTTCACTTCGAAACTCAATCGAGTGCAGTTCTAATCCTTGTTTAAGTGCAAACGGGAGAATCAAACTTACTGTTGCCTTTATAGATGATGCCACTGGACGAAGTATTTCTGCTTCCGCTCAAGAACATTTGAGCCCATGGCTTTAGAGAAAAGATTCATAAATAAGGTAAAGGAGGAGTCAGGATCACTGTCTGTTGTGATTATTGGACTCTTTGTCATCACCACTGCTTCCCTTATGGTGATGACAGATATAGCAACCATCATGGTTGCCAAACGTTCATTGGCTCAAGCAACGGAAGCCGCGGCACAAAGTGGTGTTCACGCCTTAGATAAATCTGCTTACTATCAAGGCAAGGGAACAATGTTGACTGCTCCCTTGGCAATAGCAACGAAAAGAGATCACCCCGATATTCCAATTGATTGTGAAATTGGGGGAACAGAGGTAATTCTCGAACTGAAATCTTGGAGTAATGACAGTAGCAACATGAAACTAAGGCAGTTGAAAGATATACAACTAACAAGTTTTGAATGTGACGGTCGAAACCTCCAGATTCAAACACGCTCTGAGGTAGAACTACCATTTAAAGTTCCATTCTCTTCTACAACATCTGTCTTTCTCCAAGCATCAGCAGGGGTTACAAATCAGGTGCAAGAAGGTTTTTATCTCTTTGGAGTTCGAATTCGCTAACTCGCTATCTCGAACAGGCACTGGGTATCCTTAGACCATGGCCGCACGCGAGTATCAGTTAGAGATAAATGCTATTGATGCGACCCTTGTTTCAATTGAAAAAGTTTTAGATCTACCTAAACTCAGAAAACAAGCAGACGAGTTAGAAGTTGAAGCAGGAGCCCCAAACCTTTGGGATAACCCGGAAGCTGCCCAAAAAATAACTAGCCGTTTATCTAGAGTTCAATCCGAAATTGTAAAGTTATCGGGGCTTCGTCAACGAGTGCAAGACTTGCCTATTCTCTTTGAACTTGCAGCAGGGGAGCCTGGTGGAATTGAAGATGCCGAAAAAGAGTTGGACGCAGTAAAAAAATCTGTTAGTGAATTAGAAGTTCAAACTCTTCTTAATGGTGAATATGATGATCGAGATGCACTCATCACAATTCGTTCTGAAGCAGGTGGAGTGGAAGCCGCTGATTGGGCAGAGATGATCATGCGCATGTATTTGCGTTACTGCGAACGTCATAGTTTCAAAGTTGATGTTCTTGAAACTTCATATGCTGAAGAAGCAGGAATTAAATCAACAACTTTTAAGGTTTCTGCTCCCTATGCATATGGAACACTTTCTGTGGAGCAAGGAACTCACCGACTTGTTCGAATTTCACCTTTTGACAGTCAAAGCCGCAGACATACTTCTTTTGCTGGCGTGGAAGTTGTGCCTGTAGTTGAGCAAAGTGATCACATTGAGATCGACGAGAAAGAAATTCGCGTGGATGTTTATCGCTCATCTGGGCCTGGCGGACAAGGCGTTAACACCACCGATTCAGCGGTTCGATTAACTCATATTCCAACTGGGATTGTTGTCTCTTGCCAAAATGAGCGCTCTCAAATTCAAAATAAAGCAACAGCATTAGCAGTTTTGCAATCAAGATTGTTGGAACGAAGAAGACAGGAAGAGCAAGCAAAGATAAATGCTCTCAAGGGAGATAACTCTGGCTCTTGGGGAAATCAAATGCGTTCATATGTTTTGGCCCCATATCAAATGGTTAAAGATTTACGGACAAATTATGAAACTGGTAATACATCCGCTGTTTTAAATGGTGAGATTGATGAGTTCATCGAAGCCGGAATTCGCTGGCGTCGAAGTTCATAAAAATTTGGGCTAAATTAATAGTCAAAGCCTGAAAATTCTCAGAATCCATGCAATCTCACATTTTTCTTAGGCTCAAACCATGCCAATATCCATGGATTTCTAGAACATTTACATAAACTACTGTCAGGTCGAGGGCTAGAGCCCCGCACATGTAATAGGAGATGTAATGATCCGCTTTGAAAACGTCACAAAGGTTTATTCAGGTCAAGAGCGTCCAGCTCTAGATACTGTAAATCTGGAGATCGTAAAAGGCGAGTTCGTGTTTCTAGTGGGACTATCAGGTTCTGGAAAATCAACTTTCTTGCGTTTAGTTTTGCGGGAAGAACGTCCAACATCAGGCTCAATTCACGTTGCCGGAAAAGATCTCAACACATTAGCAAAACACAAAGTTCCCGAGCTCCGCAGATCTGTTGGAACTGTTTTCCAAGATTTTCGCTTACTCCCCAACAAAACTATTTCTGAAAATGTCGCATTCACCTTACATGTTCTTGGATATTCACAGAAAGAAATCAATCGTGAAGTTCCAGAAGTTCTCGAGTTGGTTGGATTAGAAGATAAGGGCGATCGATTGCCTTCTGAAATTTCAGGCGGAGAGCAACAGCGTGTGGCTATTGCAAGGGCCTATGTCAGTCGTCCACCAATTTTGATCGCCGATGAGCCAACTGGAAATCTAGACCCAGCAACATCAGTTGGAATTATGAAGTTATTGGATCGAATTAATCGCGAGGGAACTACTGTTTTAATGGCTACTCACGATGCAGGAATTGTGGATCAGATGCGCAAACGCGTAATTGAACTAGATCTTGGACACGTTATCCGAGATCAAGTTCGTGGTGTTTATGGATATACCGGTTAAGGGCGAAAGGTAGAAAAATGCGGGCACGGTTTCTATTAAATGAAGTCCGAATTGGGCTTCGACGCAACTTAACAATGACTTTTGCAGTAGTTGTCACAACTGCAATCTCACTTTCCTTACTCGGTGTTGGGCTTCTTGCTAATGCACAGGTAAGTGCAATGAAAGATTATTGGTATGACAAGATTGAAGTTTCTGTTTTTCTATGTGGAAACCTATCTGACTCGCCTTCTTGCGCAGCAGGAGTAGTCACTGCAGCACAACGACTTTCAATTCAACAAGGATTAACAGAGCTATCTGTAGTTGAAAGCGTTTTCTATGAGTCTCAATCACAGGCCTACTCTCGCTTTAAAGAGAGATTTAAGGATTCTGCAATTGCACAAAATGTTACGGCAGATCAGTTGCCAGAATCATTTCGTGTTAAGTTAAAAGATCCAACGGAGTTTGCAGTAATTGTCAGTGCATTTAGTGGTCGTCCTGGAGTTGATGTTGTCCAAGATCAAAGATCAATCTTGGAAAAATTCTTTAAGTTATTGGGAGTACTTCGAAATGGAGCACTTGCAGTTGGGCTTGCATCCGTTCTAACTGCCGCACTATTGATTTCCAATACTCTACGAATTGCTGCCTTTAATCGTCGACGTGAAACAGGTGTAATGAAATTAGTTGGTGCCTCTTCTTGGTCAATTCAGCTTCCATTCTTACTTGAAGGTGTCATCTCTGCAATATTTGGATGGGCAATTGCAACGGGATTGCTCGCAGGACTAAAAACAGTGGTGGATACAAATGTTGCACCTTTGCTTTCATTTACTAATTTCTTTGGTTGGCGAGAAGTGTGGGTCTCATCTGCCTACTTATTGGCCACAGGCTTGGTAGTTTCCATTCTTGCCTCTGTCATCACTCTGCGTCGCTACTTAAAGGTCTAATTACTTAATCAAAACCCGTGGTTTTGCTGGCGCCCACCTATTGAACCAAGTGAGAGAATTAGACCCAGCAAATCAATAATTGATTGCAATAACTAAGGTGGTGATGCGGCATGGTTAAAGAAGTAGGCCGCAAAGTCATTGCCCAAAATAAGAAAGCACGACATGACTACTCGATAGCAGATGTGATCGAATGCGGAATGGTGCTTACAGGAACAGAAGTTAAATCACTTCGCGCAGGTCGTGCATCTTTAATCGATGGATTCGCGATGATAAATGATGGTGAACTATGGCTTATGGGCGTTCATATTCCTGAATACACAGAAGGCACGTGGACTAACCACACTCCTCGGAGAGATCGAAAACTTCTCGTTCACAAAAATGAGCTCAATAAGCTGATCGGTAAAATGAAAGATTCAGGAACTACATTGATCCCGCTGCAGCTCTACTTTAAAGATGGCAAAGCAAAAGTTGAGATTGCAATCGCTAAAGGAAAGAAGGCACACGATAAGCGTGAGGCAATAAAAGAGCGTGAGGCAGACCGCGAGGTTTCACGTGTGGTTTCGCGAAGCCTCAGCGGAAAAGCATCGCGTGCTGCATCAAAATACGACGATTAACACTTTAGATCGTTCCTGATTTACACTTAGTTCACCGCCGCTTCGATACCTCAATTTTTGGGGAATTGTGGCGACGGCGCAGAAAATTGACAACTACATAGAGAATTTAAATTAGCTTTCTGTATTCACTCTTGGGGGGTGAACGGTCTCGACTTTGGATGTTGAGGCAGGGGAAGCGGGCCGAGGAAGCCGGAATGATCTCGTAAACCAATAATCCGTGCAAAAATAACTGCTGACAACAATCAGCAAGCTTTCGAACTCGCTGCATAAGCATTTCGAAGCCGTTAGCCCAGGTGCCGCTCTCGACCTGGAACCTAGCGTCGCTAGAGGGCTTTTCAATTCGTTGGTGTTGCAAACAACGATAGAGAACAGTTTTGCAACTGAGTTCGTCGGAGAGTCGTGTGGAGAAACTTCGGGACTGAGAAAGCGTTAATCACACTACGCCCGTAGAAGCCCTGTTTTTGCACCGAAGGACCCGGGTTCGATTCCCGGCACCTCCACTTT
>JAIXXJ010000040.1 GCA_027490815.1 Streptomycetaceae bacterium | reverse complement strand
TCTCGGGGCGAGCTATTGCAGTGACAACAATTGGCATCTCTTGCTCAGACATGAGATGCAATAACCACTAAACGGCCTATAGATGTTGCACTTAGCACGCGAAGTACCTGTGTTTGTTCAACTGCAATGCTTAGTCCGACATCACCACTAAAGGAGTTTCCAGTGTTATCAAGTGATAACAGCGCTGCCCCTGCTAAAACTAGTACTGGTTCTACGGCCGCTTCACCATTATTTGAGTCCATCACCCAATAAATATCAACACCTTCTCCAAGGGTTAGTCCTTGGGCAATATCAACAGATCGCACACTCAATGGAACGGCGCTAGTTGATTGACCTTGGATGGCAGAGCCAAGATCGGAAGTGGAAATTACTTCACCATCGTGCAAAGTACGAAGGGCAATTAAACCAATAGGATTAAAGCTCTTATCAATGTATAGGACTGCGCTTTTACTTAAATTCATATGAACTGTCTCAAGATCAGATGATGTAATTATGTGTCCAGAAATAACCGATCCCCGCACAACCCAATAATCGGCTCCTTTATTTGCAACTGAGGAGATAAAGATGACAGATGCAAAAGATGCGATTATTAGAGTAATTGCGATTGGTAGGCGCGCGCCGAAGGAATTTTTAGGTGGTTTCATGGGCACACCTAATTACTATCGGTGGTCTACTAGACCAGATTATCCACAGTAGTACTTTGGTGTGAGATCTTTTAGTACCTAAGGTTGAAGTAAAGCCAGGGCAGGTTAGCAATTGTTAGCCCTATGACTACACAACATGCCTTCAATCCAAATTTCCTCAGCAAGCCTGTTTTTACAACTATAGATTTAACTCCTATTTCAAGTGATCCGGATGAAGATTGGTTGCACCCAGTTCTTGAAATGTTTCGTCCGTTGGCAATTGCCGAGCCTGTTAAAGAGCCTCGTTTATATCTAATCGCATCAACTTTTGGAGAGGAGTTTGATTCCCAGTTTTCGCCAGAGCCAACTTCAGCCAAGGACCTTCCAGACATAGAGATCTTGGTACATAACTTCATTCATGTCGTAGTTGAAGTTTGGGCAGGTAGGCGATCTGCTTCCCAAATTCAATCTAGCTGCCATTACTCTGTTTTTGCTCAACTGCAACGTAAAAGTGGCAAGTTTGAAACTGTAGGAAGAGTGCGCAAAATTCACATTTCACAACCATTAGATGGAATTGTTGAAGCAACGGTAACCGTTCGCTACGGCGAAAGATTACGAGTTGTTGCAATTAGATTTGAGGGGCTAGATCACCGATGGCTCTGCACTGCATTAGAGATAATTTAAATCTACTGAGATTCTCCATGGCAACGCTTAAATTTCTTTCCTGAACCACAAGGACATGGTGCATTTCTAGAAACTTCCCCGGTTGTGCGCACGCCCGACTCATCGGCTGCTGTGTACTGAAGTCCGGTTGCAGGAAGTGCTTTAGCTTCTAGGCCTGGGGCAGTTACTGAATTACTCGTTGGCTCTACGCTCACTTCAATATTGAATAGAAGTCCAGCAATCTCTTCCTTGATTGCATCCATCATTGCAGAGAAAAGTTCATAACCTTCACGTTGGTATTCAACAAGTGGATCACGTTGGGCCATTGCGCGAAGACCAATACCTTCTTGCAGATAATCCATTTCATAAAGGTGTTCACGCCATTTACGATCTAAAACCGAAAGCAGAACCTTACGTTCTAATTCGCGCATTACATTCTCGCCGAGTGATTCTTCTCGCTTGGCATAGGCGTTCTTACAATCTTCGACAACTTGAGCAACTATGAATTCGGTATCTAAGCCTGCCCGAGAACCGGCTTGGGCAGCTAATTCATCAATTGAAAATGAGATTGGGTAGATAGTTTTTAAGGCAGTAAACAAAGTATCTAGATCCCAGTCTTCGCCATATCCATTTGCCGTTGCTGCTTGAACATATGCGGTCAAAGTGTCACTAACAAAAAGTGCGATTTGCTCTTCAATGTCAGCACCTTCTAAAACCATGCGGCGCTCACCGTAAATAACTGTGCGCTGGCGGTTCATGACATCGTCATACTTCAATACATTCTTACGCATTTCAAAGTTTTGAGCTTCTACCTGAGTTTGTGCTGATCGAATTGCATTTGAGACCATCTTTGATTCGATAGGTTCATTTTCTGGCAAACCAGCAGCTGTTAAGAATCGCTCAACTAATGCGGAGTTGAATCTGCGCATCAAATCATCTTGTAAGGAAAGATAAAAACGTGATTCACCAGGATCACCCTGGCGACCAGAACGTCCACGCAACTGGTTATCAATACGTCGAGACTCATGACGCTCGGTACCAAGCACGTATAGACCACCTAAAGAAACAACTTCTTCGTGACCTTTTTCTACAGCAGCCTTTTGTCGAGCAATTTCTGCCGGCCATTCTTTTTCATATTCAGCGGCGTTATCTACTGGTGAAATCCCACGACGCTGTAATTCAAAATCAGCCATGAACTCTGGGTTACCACCAAGCATGATGTCAGTACCGCGTCCGGCCATATTTGTAGCAACAGTCACGGCACCTTTAACTCCGGCGCGGGCAATAATGGATGCTTCACGTTCGTGATGCTTGGCATTTAGAACCTCGTGTGGAACACCAGATTTGCGCAAGAAAGCAGATAGCTCCTCAGATTTTTCAACGCTGACTGTTCCAACTAAAACTGGTTGCCCTTTACGGTGGCGTTCAACAATGTCAGCGGTAACGGCCGCAAATTTTCCAACTTCTGTTTTATAAACTAAATCTGGAGAGTCGATGCGTTGCATATCACGGTTGGTTGGAATTGGAACAACCCCAAGCTTATAAATTTGATCAAATTCTGCAGCTTCTGTTGAAGCCGTTCCCGTCATTCCAGACAATGTTTCGTAGAGACGGAAATAATTCTGCAAGGTTATTGTCGCTAAAGTCTGATTTTCATTCTGAATTTCAATGCGCTCTTTAGCTTCAAGTGCCTGGTGAAGTCCGTCGCTGTATCTGCGTCCTGAAAGCATGCGACCAGTGTGCTCATCAACGATCAAGAGCTCACCGTTCATTACTACATAGTCCTTATCGCGCTTGAACAATTCTTTTGCACGAATGGCATTGTTTAAATAGCCAATCATTGGTGTGTTAGCAGCTTCGTAGAGATTGCCGATCTGCATTAATTCTTCAACTTTTGTTACGCCTTCTTCCAAGATTCCAACAGTCTTTTTCTTCTCATCCACTTCGTAGTGAAGATCTCGAGTTAACTTACCAACTAAATTTGCAAACTCTACATACCACTTAGTTGGTTTATCAGCAGGACCACTGATGATCAAAGGTGTTCGGGCCTCGTCAATTAAAATCGAGTCAACTTCATCAACAACTGCAAAGAAGTGATCGCGTTGTACGCATTCCTGCAAGGACCAAGCCATATTGTCACGAAGATAATCAAAACCAAACTCATTATTTGTTCCATATGTAATGTCAGATAAATATGCCTCTCGTCGCTCAGCTGGAGACATATTGGCAAGAATTACGCCAACTTTTAATCCAAGGAATCGATGTACGCGACCCATCCACTCACTATCGCGCTCTGCCAGGTAGTCATTCGTAGTAACAACGTGAACGCCGCGTCCTGCAAGTGCATTTAAATATGATGGAAGCGTGGCTACTAATGTCTTACCTTCACCAGTGCGCATTTCTGCGATATTGCCTTTGTGAAGTGCTGCTCCACCCATAATTTGAACGTCGTAGTGACGCTGACCAAGTGTTCGTTTTGCTGCTTCACGTACGACTGCGAATGCCTCAGGCAAAAGATCATCCAGAGTTTCACCCTTTGAATATCGATCTTTAAAGATTGCGGTTTGTTCACGAAGTTCATCGTCAGACATTGCTGCAAAGCGCGATTCCTGAGCATTAACAGAGTCAGAGATTTTGCTTAATTCGCGAAGGATACGTCCTTCACCTGCACGCAAAATCTTGTCTACAAAGGCTGGCATCGATGTGACCTTTCAGTACCTCAAACTAATCCGGCAAGCATCCACTTGATATTTCAACTGCAAAATACACATGCAATCTATGGCCCTATCTTAGAGGTTGTGCAACACAGGCGGTAATCGCCGATATCTGTGCGTGAAATCCTTGCGAATTTAACGCTCTCGCGGCCTCCTTTAAGGTTGCTCCCGTAGTAATCACATCATCAATGAGTAAGAGTTCTCCGCGGGCCACAGCTTTCATTGAGATCGCACCCTTCATATTTTCTAATCTCTGCTTTCGATTGAGTCGACTCTGATCAATGGTTCTTCCCGTCAAATTTAAGCAATCTAGTACGGGAATGCCGGTCTGCCGGGAAATTTGTTGGGCAATATCGTTGATAAAACTTCTCCCCCTATTTCGAATAGAGCGTTTACTTGAAGGGATTGGGACAAGTCGGATGTTATTGAGATTAAATTCTAGGTTTTGGATCTGCCAGATGATTGCATCGATGAGCATGTTATCGGCAGATGCGGCTCCGTTTTCTTTGGCAGCCAGAATGATCTTTGCAGCTACCGGTGTATACAAGATTGTTGAGTGAACAGTTAAATTTG
>JAIXXJ010000002.1 GCA_027490815.1 Streptomycetaceae bacterium | reverse complement strand
GTTGTCTGGGGATCAACTATTGGGGCTGTATCTGGTCCTAACTTAATGCAGCCTTCTGGAAACATTGCAGAAGCATTTGGATTGCCTAGATTAGTTGGGCCCTACATAGTTTCTATGACTACTTTGGCTTTGGCCTCACTTGTCATTCTTGTTCTCTTGAAGCCTGATCCATATTTAGTAGCCCACAAAAATGATTCAGTAGAAACAAAAAAGAAATCAACAAAAGCTGCCCTTGCACATATTCGAACCAACCCTAAAGCCTTATTTGCGATTCTAACGATTGCATTTGGCCATGTTGCCATGGTCTCTGTCATGGTGATGACGCCAGTACATATGACACATGTGGATGTGACACTCTCTGTTATTGGATTAGTAATTAGTGTGCATGTCCTTGGAATGTATGTGTTCTCACCTGTTGTCGGCGCCCTCAGTGATCGCATTGGTCGCGTGCGCGTAATGCAGATTGGTTTTACCATCTTGCTCCTTGCCGCGGTGATTGCAGGGACGGCAAGAGCAGACGATGCGATTACTTTGGGAATCGGACTGTTTCTATTGGGCTTAGGTTGGTCATGCACGTTGATCGCCGGCTCTGCTTATTTATCTGAAAGCGTTGATATTCAAACCCGAGCATCATCACAGGGTGCAAGTGATTTAGTAATGAATCTTTCAGGTGCTGCAGGTGGGGCGTTAGCCGGAGTAATTATTGGAACCTTAAGTTATGGATGGCTCTGTTTTATCTCTTCAATTCCAATCTCTATTCTTGCTGTGTACTCAATCAAAATGGGCCGAGCATCAAGTAAATTTGCCGCATGAGTAGTTTTTATGAACAAGTAGGTGGAGAAGCATTTTTTGCAGATTTAACTTCTCAGTTTTACGCTGTTGTAGCTACCGATCCAGTTTTGCGCCCTATGTATCCAGATGATGACATGAAGGGTGCGGCGCAGAGATTGCAATGGTTTCTTTCTCAATATTGGGGTGGACCAACAACGTATCAAGAAAATCGAGGCCACCCGCGACTTCGAATGCGCCATAGCCAATTTACAATTGGTATTGCTGCCCGAGATGCATGGCTACGCGCAATGAAGACTGCAGTCGATGGTGTTGAGATTAAAGAAGAGTTAAAAGAACAACTATGGGACTACCTAGAGCTTGCAGCAGATGCGATGGTTAATCAACCAGATTGAGATTGATTTCCAACCTTTAGGATTTCGCCGTTTCGTAAGTACCAAAGAGTGCCGGAGCCATCTCGAACTGTAGTTACACGAAGTCCAACTTTTTCAACAGTTCCTTGAACTTCTAGAACATCTACTGTGTCACCGACTCCATACTGATCTTCGATCAGCATGAAAATTCCAGATAAAACATCGCGGACAAGAGTCTGGGCGCCAAGACCTAGTGCAACGCCAACGACACCAGCTGATGCAATCAGCGGTCCTAAATCAAAACCAAATTCACCTAGGGCCATTGCAATTGCAATGATCCAGATTGCAACCTTTAATGTGGCAGATAGAACTCCACCGATGGTGCTGGCTCGCTCTTTTTGTCTGGCCACAATGTTGCGAGGACCGGGTACTAAATCGGCTCCGGCCAATTTGTTCATCGCTCGTGTAATTGCTCGGGATCCAAATGCCTGGGCAAACCCGGCCGAAACAATGATGATCAGGACCCGCAGGGGAGTCCCGGCCATCCATTCGAGGAAGTTACGCAAGGAGTCATTCATAATGAAGAGACTTTATCCAAACATTTACCTAAATACCGCGATTAAATACAGGCGCGTTTGGGTGTTTTGGTGCAAGATAAACCAATCGGCGCGAGCCACGCGCTAGATCAGGAGCAGTAATGTCGCGTACTTTGGTTTTAAACGCCACCTACGAACCACTTGGTGTTGTGACAGATCGCCGTGCGCTTATTCTTGTTTTAAATCACCGAGCAACCATGGTTGAAGATTCTGGTGATGTGCTCCGTTTTTCTGGTGGCCAAGTAGCACTTCCATCTGTAGTGCGCCTGAATAAATTTGTTCGTATTCCATATCGCCATGCGGTTCCACTTTCACGTCGTGCAATTTTTGCCCGCGACAACAATCGCTGCGTTTATTGCTCTGCTCCTGCAACATCGATTGACCATGTTATTCCGCGCAGTCGCGGTGGTGGCCACAACTGGGAAAATGTTGTCTCTGCTTGCCATAAGTGCAATCACTTAAAAGCTGACAAACATTTGAAAGAGATGGGCTGGCGCCTGCGCACATTGCCACGCGAGCCAGTTGGCGCAGCATGGAGAATTCTGGGAACAGGTCGCACAGATCACAGATGGTTGCAGTATTTAGAACCATTTGGCGTGGCAGCAGCTACGGCATAAGTAAATTACACTTACACCCATGTACAGAATTGAAGATGGCTCTTTACCTGGCCCAGGGATCAGCGTTTTTGAAACCGTTGTGACATTTCTAGTTATTCCAACAGTTATGTTTGTCGTGATTTCATTTCTTTCTTACCTTGCAGTCATGCCTCGCAAGAAGAGAAAAAGCGGCTCATCTGTTGTTACTCACATCGAGTAACCAGTCTTCTATTTATCTAGTTTTTGAACCTTTAGGGCTCGAATTAATCCATCTTGGGATTCTTTAACGAGTTTGCGCAAAACAACCGGTGCATCTTTGCCCGCGCCGCTTAGCCAGGTATTGGTCTTATCAACAGTTAGATCACTGACAACCCAACTTGGATACATGCCAGATACAAACTTTGCTGCACCCTCGTAAGACTTTGAATCCCACTCTGTAAGCAAATTGTCAAAGTAGAGATCAACAAAAGGTGTTAAGAGATGGCGATGTGATGGTCGCTGGAATCCAGAAACTAACGCCGAACGTATTGAGGTTGCAGCAGAATCATCTCGGACTTTGTTAAATGCATATGCTTTTGCCTCAGATGTTGGGAAAGCCGCAAGGGCGGTTTCAAAAGCGATATTTCCTGTCGTTGTATTGTCTTTGGCAAGCTCTGCCTCTAACTCACTTTTCTCTGTTGCGCCTCGCTCTGTCAGTGCAATCAGCAAATACCAACGAAGATCGGTATCGACTTTAAG
>JAIXXJ010000017.1 GCA_027490815.1 Streptomycetaceae bacterium | reverse complement strand
TCTTGCTACGCCCAGTAATCATTCTTGAATAGCGAATAACATGGCGGTTGGCATCGGTCGCCGAAACTGTAAATTGCCACAACGGCAGTCCAAAGCGATCACGCAAGAGCCCTGAGACAGTCGCAGCATCTTCGGTTGGCAACATCGCAGTAATGCCTTTACCTACCTGCTCACGCACCGCAGCGACCGTGGAATCCGGTGAATGCCCCGTCATCGACCCGGTATCGCCTAAGCAGAAATCAACATAGGTATGTCCATCGATATCGGTAAATCGAGCGCCCTTAGCCTCTTTCACAAAGACTGGGTGAGCCCCTGGCCACTTAGCCATCCAAGACATCGGAACACCCTCGTGCATGACCTTCCTGGAATCTTCAAAGGCTGCAGCTGACTTCTTATGGGTATCAAGAAAGCGTTGCTCTTCCTTTGCGCGAAGTTCTTTGAGGTGCTGACGATTAATGATGGTGCTCATGCGGATGAGTCTATTTAGTCAGTTGAGAAAACAAAGAGGGCTTCGATGTAGTTCTCGCCACTAATACCTAAATTGGCAGCATCCGGGGGAGCAGTCTGCGGCTCGATACAAACTCCGTCAGAATCTTCTGTGTAGACAACCCACCATGGCGCATCGGATTCAATATCGATACGTGCAACGCCTTCCCAGACAACTGCTGGAGTACCGCGCAGCTGCGTAAAGGCATCATCCCAAGGGGGCGACGGAGGAGAAATCAATTCACCAGTAGGCAAGCCTTCTGAATTTCGCTTCAACATTTTCTCAGCCGAAAATTCAATCTCTGCGCTACCGCCACGATCTAAATCACGAGCAAACCATGGATGCATCCCCATCCACACAGGAATATCGCAACCATTATCGTCGTATTCCAAAGACCATCTAATGGCATCATCTAATACCTCGATTGTCTGCTCAACAGTGGCGCCCATATATGGCTTTGGCAGATGAAGTAAAGATCTACCTGGTCCAATCTCTTGCCATGAAGATGTAAAGCCAAATCCATGTATTGCATGGGGTGGATCAATATTTGTTGGCAGTTGATGTTCAACACCTGACTCAGATGTAATCAACCCATCTTTAATTCGACCAGCCCACGGTGCCATCGGATACCAACCATTGGTCAGCACACCGCCTCTAAAGGGAACAGTAAATTCCATTTCGCGCCATTTAATTGATGTGATGCGTCCACCACCATCGAGATCAATCGCTACTTGAAATTCAGCATCATCAATGAATTGCATTACACGCCCTTTAACTCGCGCTTATATGGAGGCTGAGCACCTTTACGAGAACAGGTGATTCCAGCCGCAACTGCCGCACGATTTAGAACTGCCTTCAATGTTTCTCCGGTGAGATTCAAAATTCCTTTTTCAATCATCGCTTCCAAAACTATCGCACCCACAGTGTCGCCTGCACCCACAGTGTCGACCACTTCTACCTTCACGCCCGGCACTTCAACAACCCCATCCGATGTAAATCCCACAAGGCCGTCAGCCCCCCGCGTAACTACAACCAGTGCTGCTCCATCGTTAATCCAGCGCCTAGCAACATCTGCATACTGCTGATCCGGATATAACCACGCCAAATCATCATCACTTACCTTCACAACAGATGAGATAGCTACCCATCGTTCAACTGCAGCTAAGTATTTATCTCTATCGTTCATCACTACTGATCGCACATTGGGATCAAAGACAATAGGTGCGAATTCAGCTACTTGCGTAGCCCAGTCATACAAGACATCAGCACCTGGCTGAACAACGGTTACCAAAGTGCCTACATGCAGCACGCTCGGCTTATATCTTGATGGGTCCGGCAACCAAGAAGCAGAAAAATCAAAGGTGGCTGTTCCATCAATTTCAAACTCATACGACGCTCCACCGTTTTCATTGAGCGAGACAATCGCCAAACATGTTGGCTTATCGCTATTCAACGCTAAGTCAAGCTTTACTTCATCATCCAATAACTCTTTGCGAGACATCTGCCCATACTTATCACTTGAGATTCCATCGATAAAGTAAACCTCGTGGCCTAAACGCGCTAGCGCTTTGGCGGTATTTGCTGGACCTCCACCAACGTGAGGTACACGTTCACCACTGCCATCTGGAATCAAATCAATCAGTACTTCACCACATACCCAGATGCTCACAGCTGTTCACCTTTGCGAGCAAGGTATTCAGTAATGATTTCTACTCCCAACATATGGTCTGCAACTTGTTCTAGGCCACTGACAATCAGGACTCCTGTTAATCCAAGTCCGACAACATTCAGCGCCAACCCGCCACCATGGATGGCATACAACTCATCTTCCAAGCCTTTTGATTTATGCCAATCAATTCCTTCTTCTTCGGCGAGCACCCGCTCATGCAATGTAGACCTGCCGGTTAAATTCACGGCACGTGCTTTGCGACCAATCCACCAATCATTTTCTGGTGTTGATCCAGGCAGAGATGCATGAAAGACAATCCAATCCTTCATCCGCACTTCTACTGCAATCGGCAACTTACGTTCTAACCCAATCACCTGAGCAATCGAACCAATCTCGAGCGCTTGTGCCTGAGTAAGTGATGAAAGCTCAAGCGCCTTAGCCTCGCGCTCTAAGTCAGCACTACCGAGTCCACCTGTCGTTGCCACGCACCTATCTTGTCTTATCTCGAGCAATTCCTTAAACAACCAAGCCAACCATCAGCCTGCAGATAGACTGACCCCATGCGCGTATTCATCACCGGCGGAGCAGGCTTTATCGGCTCTCACCTTGCCGATGCCTGTATCGCCCGTGGAGACGCAGTCACAATCCTCGACAACATGAGCACTGGCTCACGCGCCAACATCGCCCACCTTCAAGGCAAAGTCACCGTCCATGAAGGCGATATCCGCGACAAG
>JAIXXJ010000033.1 GCA_027490815.1 Streptomycetaceae bacterium | reverse complement strand
GCACCGGCTTCAATTAGCGCATCAACTGCTGTTAATACAGATCCGCCGGTTGTCGAAGTATCTTCTACAGCCAATACTCTTTTGCCCTTTACATCTGGGCCTTCAATACGGCGTTGCAAGCCATGAGCTTTTTCTGCTTTGCGAACTACAAATGAATCAATCTTTCGACCTTGCGCAGCTGCAACATGCATCATTGCTGTTGCAACTGGATCGGCGCCCAACGTTAAACCACCGACTGCATCAAAATCTAAGTCTTTGGTTAAATCCAACATAACCTGTCCAACTAATGGCGCAGCAACTGAATCCAAGGTAACGCGACGAAGATCTACGTAGTAATCGGCCTCTTTACCGCTAGAGAGAGTAACTTTTCCGTGAACAACGGCCTTATCTAATATCTGCTTTTTCAAATCATCGCGCGCGCTCATAGGTAAACCTTAACTACTTTTCTTGCTTATAAACGATTACTTCGGTTTTGCGTCGTGTTGCTAATCCTTTAGGTGGGTTCTCTTTAAGCAGTGCATCAACTTCTATTCTTAGTTGGGCAACTTCAACAGACAGGTTTGCCATCGCAGATTCCAGTTCGATGATTCGCTTAATACCTGCGTGGTTGATTCCTTCGCCTACTAATTTTTGTACGGCGCGAAGAAGTGCAATATCGCGCAACGAGTAGCGACGGTTGCGGCCTTCTGTGCGAGAAGGAGAGACAAGACCTAACTTGTCGTATTGACGCAGAGTCTGCGGATGCATACCAGAGATCTCGGCTGCAACAGAAATGACATAGACACCTGCATCATCAGATGGAACGGTGTTCTCTGAATTGTCTTGTGAATCGTTGCTCATATTTTTGCCTTCTTAACAAAGTCAGAGCGAACATCTTCTGCAGCTGTTGCTTCTGCAAATTGCTTCAGAGCTTCTGCTGCTTTTTCATCTACGCGCTGTGGCACTTGAACTTGAATAGTTACTAGTAAATCTCCGGTAGTACTGCCTTTAACGATTCCTCGTCCCTTTACTCGCAATGTGCGACCATTTGATGTGCCAGGGGCAATACGCACAGTTACATCATCACCACTTAACGTTGGAACTTTTATATCTGCGCCAAGTGCAGCCTCTGTAAATGTGACAGGAAGGTTTAACGTTAAATTTTCACCAGCGCGCGAGAAAATTGGATGAGGCTTTACAGTTAACAAAATAAACAAGTCGCCAGGGCCAGCCTCACCTGCTGCGCCTTTTCCTTTAACTCTAATCTTTGCGCCATCATTTACTCCCACCGGAACTCGCGCAGAGATATTTTGTGCAAGTCCGCGATCTGTTGCAAGGCGAAGATCTAACGTTGTTCCAAATACTGATTCACGAAAAGAGATTGTTGCCTCTGTTTGTAGATCTTGACCTTTACGAGGACCACGACGAGCTCCGCCACCAAAGAGATTTGCAAAGATATCTTGCGGATTACCGCCACCAAACATGTCTGAAAAGTCAGCCCCTGGGCTGCCTTGTGGTGGGCGAAAGCCGCCACGTTCATACAGTGAGCGTGCTTCATCGTATTCGGCGCGCTTTTTGTCATCAGAGAGAATTTCATACGCCTCTGAAACAGCTTTGAACTTATCTTCTTTAGCTGCATCACCTTTTGTTTTATCTGGGTGGAGATCACGTGCAAGGGCGCGGTACTTCTTTTTAATCTCATCGGCGCCAGCTTTTTTATCTACGCCAAGGGTTTTATAAAAATCCTTTTCGTAGAGATCTTTGGCCGCCATGTGAAATTACGCTCCTTGTGGTTCTGTCACGGATACTCGAGCAGGGCGCAATACGCGCTCTTTGTACTTATATCCAGATTGCAAAATCTTCACTGCAGTTGCAACAGCAACATCAGAAGGCTCATCGTGCATGAGAGCTTCGTGAATCTGTGGATCAAATGCATCACCAGCAGTTCCGTATTTTTCGAGACCGATGCGAGATGTAATGGAATTTAACTGCTCTGCAACTGCTTTAAAACCCCCAGTTAATTCGCCATGTTCTTCTGCGCGATCAATGTCATCGAGCAACGATAGAAGCTCACTTAGGACAGCAGCTACAGCATTTTCATGTGCAACAGCGCGATCGCGCTCTACGCGCTTTCGATAGTTTGCATACTCTGCTTGTAGCCGTTGTAGATCAGTTGTTAGTGCTGCAACCGGATCAGTTACCTGATCCGGTGCAGCAGCTTCAACTTCTTCTCCAGTAGTTTCTGTGTTTACTTCTTCAGTTGCTGCTGTTGGCTCGCTCATACCTTTTCTTCTTCGATAACTTCGGCGTCTTCAACACCGTCATCGGCTGAGTTTGCTTCACCCTCTGCAGCACCTGCTGCATAAATTGCAGAACCTAGCGCTTGGCTAACAGTTGCAACTTTTTCTGTTGCTGACTTAATCATCTCGTAGTTAGAACCGCCAAGGGCTGTCTTTAACTCTTCTAGAGCTGCTTGTGTCTCTGTCTTCTTTTCAGCTGCATCACCTGAAGATAACTTCTCTTCATTTTCTTTGATGAACTTTTCAGTTGAGTAAAGAAGTGAATCTCCAGCGTTACGAATCTCTGCCTCTTCTTTACGGGCACGATCTTCATCAGCATGTGATTCTGCATCGGCCATCATGCGCTCGATCTCTTCTTTAGAAAGGGCTGAACCTCCTGTGATGGTCATGCTCTGCTCTTTTCCTGTTCCAAGATCTTTTGCAGATACGTGAACAATTCCGTTTGCATCAATATCGAATGTAACTTCGATTTGAGGAACTCCACGTGGTGCTGGTGGCAGACCAGTTAGTTCGAACATGCCTAGCTTCTTGTTGTATGTAGCCATTTCACGTTCGCCTTGGTAGGCCTGAATCTGCACAGCTGGCTGATTGTCATCGGCAGTTGTAAATACTTCGCTGCGCTTTGTTGGAATTGTTGTATTTCGCTCGATTAACTTTGTCATCACGCCACCCTTGGTTTCGATACCAAGTGAAAGCGGAGTAACGTCTAGAAGCAAAATATCTTTAACTTCTCCCTTTAAAACACCAGCTTGAAGTGATGCACCAACTGCTACTACCTCATCAGGGTTAACACCCTTGTTAGGTTCTTTTCCGCCAGTTAACTCTTTTACAAGATCTACTACCGCTGGCATACGAGTTGATCCACCAACCATGACAACTGATTGAATCTTTGAGATTGGGATTCCAGCATCTTTAAGTACTGCCTGGAATGGCTTCTTGCAACGCTCCAGCAAAGCAGAAGTGAGTTGCTGGAACTGTGCGCGAGTAATTGTTTCATCCATGAACAGTGGATTCTTTTCTGAATCAACGGTGATGTATGGCAAGTTAACAGATGCTTGCTGAGAGGATGAAAGTTCGATCTTTGCTTTTTCTGCAGCTTCACGAACACGCTGCATCGCCATTTTATCTTTTGTCAGATCGATTCCGTTTTTAGAACCAAATGTTTGAACGAGGTAGTCAACAACTGCTTGATCCCAGTCATCTCCACCAAGGTTGTTATCACCGTTGGTTGCCTTAACTTCTACAACGCCGTCGCCGATTTCTAGAAGTGAAACGTCAAATGTTCCACCACCAAGGTCAAAGACAAGGATTGTCTGCTCTTTGTCGGCCTTATCTAAACCGTATGCGAGCGCTGCAGCAGTTGGCTCGTTGATGATGCGAAGAACGTTAAGTCCTGCAATTTCGCCAGCCTCTTTTGTTGCTTGACGTTGTGCATCATTAAAATATGCCGGCACAGTAATTACTGCGTCCGTCACTGTCTCACCTAAATAAGCTTCTGCATCGCGCTTTAGTTTTTGTAGTACGCGCGCAGAGATCTCTTGTGATGTGTACTTCTTGCCATCGATATCGATAGTCCAGTTAGTACCCATGTGGCGCTTGACCGAACGAATAGTGCGTTCAACGTTTGTGACTGCTTGGCGCTTGGCTACTTCTCCCACCAGGACCTCGCCGTTTTTGGCAAAGGCCACAATCGATGGAGTAGTGCGGGCACCTTCGGCATTGGCGATAACCGTTGGCTCGCCACCTTCTAGTACCGATACGCAGCTGTTAGTTGTTCCAAGGTCGATTCCGACTGCTCTAGCCATTGTGTGTTCTCCTTTTACGCTGTTTTTTTCACTCTCGAGCCTGATTTAGGGTCGAGGACCGCTTGAACCTGAGTCGATCATACCCAAAAGGTTGAGTCAGCGCGACTCAGGTTTGTTACTCAGTGAACACCTGGGCCTCAAGCTTTATTCCTGCCCGGGGTCGCCTTATCCGGGCCTTGCCTTAGCCTTACCCAATGAATCTTGGATTAGCCGGCCTTGCCTACGGCGTCACTGTTATTGCACTTGTACTTCTTGCGGTGCGAGTCAGAGCGCTCATCGGTATCTATAAAAAAGGTCAACCCGATCCAACACGTCGTAACGATAAAGCTGCGCGATTAAAAATGGCAGCTGGAGAAATCTTTGGCCACACCAAGATGCTTAATTTTTCAGTTGTAGGAATTGCCCACTGGTTTGTTATGGTCGGCTTTTTTGGACTCTTCGGAACTTTAGTAACAGCATACGGGCAGTTAATTAATCCACGATTTGCGCTGCCTTTCATTGGTCACTTCTGGCCTTATGAGTACTTTGTTGAGTTAGTTGCATGGACAACAGGTATTGGAATTGTTGCACTGATTGGTATTCGCCAAGTAACTAGATTGCGCAACAAGCGCTCACGCTTTGCAGGATCTGGTATGGGTAAGGCCTATTACGTTGAGGCAACAATTTTGGTAATTGTTTTCTGCGTTATTGCGTTGCGTGGATTAGAGGGTGCACTCTCAGATGAAACCGAATGGAACCGCCACTTCATAACAACGTGGTTTATCGCAGAGATGTTTAAGTCAATGTCGCTGACACAGATCACTTCGTGGATTCAAATTGTTGCAACAATCAAGATTGTCACATCGATGCTCTGGTTCATTGTTATCGCGTTGAACTTAACAATGGGAATTGCATGGCACCGCTTCTTGGCACCGTTTAACATCTTCTATCGCCGAAACGCAGATGGAACATCATCACTAGGCGCACTGCCTCCCATGCTTTCACATGGCGCAGAGATTAACTTTGAAGATCCGAAAGAAGATGATGTCTTTGGTTTGGGAACTCGCGCTGACATAACCTGGAAAGGTTTGTTGGATATGTCATCGTGTACTGAGTGCGGTCGTTGTCAGTCACAGTGTCCTGCTTGGCACACAGAAAAGCCGTTGTCACCAAAGCTTTTGATCATGGCTATGCGCGATCACGCCTTTGCTAAAACCGTTGAAAATGAAGCGTTAGTAGGCGATCTTTCGCCTATCTCACTGGATGTTTTGTGGTCTTGTACAACGTGTGGTGCATGTGTGAATGAGTGCCCGGTTGATATCGAACATATTGATCACATCGTTAACATGCGCCGCTTCCAAGTGTTAGTTGAATCAGAGTTTCCTTCAGAGCTTGGTGGAACATTTAGAAATCTGGAAAAGAGTGGAAACCCATGGGGTGCCAATCGCACAGATCGTGAAGCATGGATTGCAGAGTGTGACTTCCCGGTAAATGTTATTGAAGGTGCGCTGCCTGAAGATGTTGAGTACTTGTTCTGGGTTGGTTGCGCAGGTGCCTATGAAGAGCGCGCAAAGAAGACAACGAAGGCTGTTGCGGAGTTGCTGTATATGGCCGGGGTTAACTTTGCAGTCTTGGGCAAAAAAGAAACATGTACTGGCGATCCTGCGCGCCGGGCCGGTAATGAATTTTTATATCAGATTCTCTCCCGCGAAAACATTGAAACATTTAAAGAAGTATTTGGGGATCGCCCAAAGGGTAAGAAGAAAGTTGTTGTTACCTGTCCTCACTGCTTCACAACAATTGGTCGTGATTATGGACAGCAAGGTTATGAACTAGAGATGGTTCACCACACTCAACTTCTCAATCAGTTAATCCGTGAAAAGCGATTAACGCCGATAAAGATGTCACATACTGCAATGACTTTTCATGATCCTTGTTATTTGGGTCGACACAATGAGATCTATCAACCACCTCGCGAAGTATTAGAAGCAACTGGCATTGAAATCATTGAGATGCCACGAAATAAAGAGCGCTCGTTTTGTTGCGGGGCCGGTGGCGGACGTATGTGGATGGAAGAGAAAATTGGTTCACGTATTAACATCAACCGTGTTGAAGAGGCGATTGCAACAGGTGCAACAGAGCTTGCAGTTGCTTGTCCTTTCTGTCGTGTGATGACAAGTGATGGAATGAATGCAAAAGAGTCTGCTGTTGAAGTCTTAGATGTTGCACAGGTTCTGCTTCGCAGCGTGAAAGAAAGCTAGGGGAACCTCTTTACTTGAGGAACGCTTGCTCTGTTTCCCGTGTGAAATTAGGCGTATTCTCAGCCAATCTTCAGTTTGTGAGAGCATTGTGTAGCCATGACAACCACACTAGATCGAGTGAATTCAAAGACAACCAATGGGCAACGCATTCTTGTCGTTGATGATGAAGCAAGTATCAGCGAATTAATCTCAACAAGTCTTCGCTTTGTGGGATTTGATGTTCGCACTGCAGCCAATGGCGCCGAGGCGCTACAGATTGCTGAAGAGTTCAAACCTCATGCAATGGTTCTAGATGTCATGTTGCCAGATCTTGATGGATTTGAAGTATGTAAAAAGATTCGAAACGAAGGCGTTGATACAGGCGTTTTGTTTCTAACTGCAAAAGATGGCATGGATGACAAAGTTAAGGGTTTGACTCTTGGCGGCGATGATTACATGACTAAGCCATTTTCTTTAGAAGAGTTGGTAGCACGCATTCGTGCGTTACTTCGTCGAACAGGTGTTGATGTCATTGCAGTTGATGATGAAAAGATGCGCTTTGCAGACCTTGAGCTAGATGAGGCAACACATGAAGTCCGTCGCGCCGGTCAGCTACTTGATCTTTCTCCAACAGAGTTTGCACTGCTTCGCTATTTGATTATTAACGCAGACCGCGTTGTTTCAAAAGCTCAGATTTTGGATCATGTGTGGCAGTACGATTTCCGTGGAGACATGGGTATCGTCGAGACCTATATTTCCTACCTTCGCAAGAAAATCGATTCTTTCGATCCACCTTTGATTCACACAGTACGAGGAGTTGGCTATCGCCTTAGGTTGCCGCCACAATAAACCATGAGATCGCGCATGCTTCAATTTAGTGTAAACAATTGGAGTCTGCGGGATCGTTTAACAGCTGGAATTCTCATCCTTTCATCTTTTGGTTTTATTGGCGCGGGTATCGGTTCACAAACTCTTTTGCGTGACTACTTAATTAATCAAGTCGACGAGCAGTTACTCAGTGTTGTTGGTGAAACCTCTGATCAGTTAGACCGTGCAGGAATTGAAGATACAAGCTCACAAGAGAATGCACGAGAATTTAGCGATTCTGCAGCAACGCCTCTAGATCGTGTCCCAACATCTATCTCTGTAACTGTTTTGGACCCATTTGGAAATCTTGTTGGTGGTCTGGGAGGAGATTTAAACTCCAATCAAATCACTGAGTATGTAAGAGGTTTGCTGCCTAGCCAGGTAATGGAATTTGGCAATAAGCCATTTACTATCGAGGTACCTGGCTCTGATTTTCGTGTTGCAACCACAGTTTTACCGTCATCCCTTGGCTCTGTAATCGTTGCTCAGTCTTTAGAGGATTTTGATCAGACAACGAGGCGCATTGGAGTTGTCTTTCTGATCATTGGCGCCTCTGTTCTTTTCTTTATTGCATTTGCTTCAAGGCAGGTAATCAAAATCAGTATGCGACCGCTGGAGAAAATTGAACACACGGCAGAGAAAATTGCTGCCGGGGATCTATCTGCTCGTTTAGAAAATTTTGAACCAGACACAGAAGTTGGTCGCCTCAGTACATCTCTTAACGTGATGCTCTCGCGCATTGAAGAGTCTTTTGCTGTTCGCACATTAAGTGAAAACAAACTGCGTCGCTTTGTTGCAGATGCAAGCCATGAACTTAGAACACCGTTAACTGCTATTCGTGGCTTTGCAGAGCTTCATCGCCAAGGCGCAGTTCCTGAAGGTGAAAAGACTAGAGAGCTAATTTCTCGCATTGAAAAAGAATCAATCCGCATGGGCTATCTAGTTGAAGATTTGTTAATGCTTGCACGTCTTGATCAATCCAGAGAGCTTGTCATGGATAGTTTTGATTTAAGTACTTTAGTAAATGAGGCTGTTACATCGGCAACTGCATCTGGTCCAGATCACAGTGTGACAAGTCAGATCACACCTGGTGTTATGACAATCGGTGATGCTGACAAGATCTATCAAGTAGTAACTAATTTGCTGGCTAATGCACGGGCTCATACGCCTGCGGGTACTTCAATAAAGGTGAGCGTTGGATCAAATCAAAGCGGTGCCTTTGTCTCTGTTGCAGATAACGGGCCTGGATTATCTAAAGAGGATCAAGCGCGAATATTTGAACGCTTTTTCCGTGTGGATCCATCACGTCAAAGAAGTGCCCAAGATGGAAG
>JAIXXJ010000032.1 GCA_027490815.1 Streptomycetaceae bacterium | reverse complement strand
TGCGTTGACTGTTAAATCAATGGAGGAATCTCCACGAACTGAACGCCCTAAGCCACCATTTACAACCTCCACCATGCAGCAAGATGCAGGTTCTCGTCTTGGTTGGGGCGCACAGATCACCATGCGCATCGCACAGCGTTTGTACGAAAACGGTTACATCACCTATATGCGTACCGACTCCATCAACTTATCTGAGCAAGCGCTCAAAGCTGCACGTGCTGCTGCAACCTCGCTCTACGGCAAAGATCACGTCTACGAAACAGTTCGCGTCTACCAAGGAAAGTCTAAGAACGCGCAAGAAGCCCACGAAGCAATTCGCCCAGCAGGAGATGTCTTTAAGACTCCAGGTGAACTAGCTCCTGAACTCTCTCGTGATGAATTCGCACTCTATGACCTCATCTGGAAGCGCACCGTTGCATCCCAAATGGCTGATGCCAAGAAGATGCAGATGCGCGTTGACTTTGATGCTCAAACTGCAGATAAGAAAGAAACCATCTTCCGTGCCAACGGCTCTGTCATCACCTTTCCTGGATTCCTCGCCGCCTATGACGACATCGCAACAGATGAAAACAAGGATGAAGAATCTGAAGACCGCCGCCTACCTGCCATGACAATAGGCCAAGCAGTTAAAGTAGATGAATACACCTGCGAAGGCCATGAGACAAAGCCACCTGCCCGCTACACCGAACCAACTCTTGTGAAAAAACTAGAAGAACTCGGTATCGGCCGCCCCTCAACCTTTGCATCCATCATTCAAACCATTCAAGATCGTGGCTATGTCTCAAAGCGCGGCCGCGCACTTGTTCCCACCTTCCTCGCCTTCTCAGTAACAGGCCTTCTCGAAACCCACTTCACCAAGCTTGTGGACTATGACTTCACAGCCTCTATGGAGGAAGATCTCGACAAGATCGCAGCGGGTGAAGCAGGACGCGTTGATTGGCTCCGCGACTTCTACTACGGCGTCGATGGCCAGCCAGGCCTTAATGAGCTCTCACTCGACCTCGGGGTTATCGATGCACGTGCCACCAACACAATGAATTTATCTGAGACCATCGAAATCCGCGTTGGTCGCTACGGTGCGTACCTGCAAGAGAACTTGCCGGATGTAGTCCGCAAACTTGCAAATATCCCTGAAGGTTTAGCACCTGATGAACTAACCCTTGCAAAGGCAATAGAACTCCTTGCAGCACCTTCAGGGGAGCGCGAGCTCGGTGTTGACCCTAAGACAAACTTTGAAGTTGTTGCAAAGTCAGGACGCTTCGGTCCCTACATCACCGAGATCTTCCCTGAAGAACCTGTCGAACTTAACGACAAGGGCGAACCAAAGAAGAAGCGCAAGAAGAAAGATGCTCCAAAACCAAAGACTGCATCTCTTCTCTCAACAATGAACCTCGACACCATCACGCTCGATGATGCACTCCAACTTCTCTCACTTCCTCGCGTACTTGGAACCAATAGCGCAGGAGATGAAATCACAGTGCAGAATGGCCGATACGGTCCGTATCTCAAGGCTGGTGCAGATTCACGCACGCTGACATCAGAAGACCAACTCTTCTCCATCAACTTAGATGAAGCACTTGAGATTTACTCAAAGCCAAAAGAACGTCGCGGCGGTGTTGCAAAGCCACCACTGAAAGAACTCGGCGTTGATCCAAGATCTGAAAAACAAGTAATCATCAAAGATGGAAGATTTGGAATGTATGTCACTGACGGTGAAACTAATGCAACGCTCCGTCGTGGAGACACGTTAGAGGCAATGACACTCGAGCGCGGACTTGAACTCCTTGCGGGACGTCGCGCATGGGAAGCAGAGAATGGCCCTTCCCCTAAGAAGTCACGTAAAAAGGCTGCTAAAGCGAAGCCTGGCGCTACTGCTCCATCACTCACAAAGAACACCGTAAAGAAGGCTGCAACAAAGAAGAAGGCAGCTAAGAAAGCATCAGGCAAAGCAAAAAAGAGCGCTGAGTAGACTCAACACATGACCCAAGAAAGAGTTGCCCAATGAAAGAGATCACTTTTAAAATTTTACGTCTATTAGTTCGGATGATTTCACGAATAAGCAAACAGTTACCGGGGATTCTCGAGATTGACCTGAAGCATTTGCAAGGAAAGGGACGAGGTGCAGCAAGCGTTGGACTAGAAGCTGAAGCAGCAATTAATTTTTTAGGAAATCGGGGATTGTCAGCACCTGTGGTCTTAGATATCGGAGCAAATGTAGGGCTTTACTCTGAAGCGGTTTTGAATATCATTCCTCACGCCAATGTTTATGCTTTTGAGCCCAGCTCGCTGGCTCGCAAGAAACTTGAGGATAGGTTCCATGGAAACACCCAAGTTGCAATCATCCCCTTCGCCCTTGGAGAGCAGAAAACAAATGCGACATTATGGTCTGATGCCGCAGGAAGTGGCTTGGCTTCGCTCACAAAACGTAGACTCGATCACTTTGACATCAACTTTGACTATTCAGAGGAAGTAGAAGTTATCACTCTTGATGAATGGGCAGAAGCCGCTCAGGTTATTCCTGACTTGATCAAACTAGATGTTGAAGGACATGAATTGAATGTCCTTAAGGGTGGACTTAAAACATTAGCCTTAGCAAAAGTTGTGCAATTCGAATTTGGTGGCTGCAATATTGATACCAGAACCTTCTTTCAAGACTTCTGGTATCTTTTCATAAACGCTGGGTTTAATCTTTACAGAATTTCCCCTAATGGCCCTATGAGAGTCTTGAGATATTCAGAAGAGGATGAGTATTTTAGTTGTACTAATTATTTAGCAATTAAGGATTGAGCTGTTCTTGAAATTAGATAAATCTATGAATAATCAACCCAAGTAAATTTCGCACGATAGACTCAACACATGACCCAAGAGACATGGCTACTTACAGGTGGCGCTGGCTACATCGGCGCGCATATCGCTGATGAATTCATCCGTGCAGGCAAATCTGTAGTCATTTACGACTCTTTATACCAAGGCCTCGAACACCGTATCCAATACCTGCGCACCAAGCACAACATCGATATCCCGCTGATTAAAGCTGATATGCGCGACTACAACGAACTCGAAGGCGTTATCCGCACATACAAGATTGATGGCATCGTCCACACCGCAGCCCTCAAAGCAGTCGGTGAATCTATGGAAAAACCTGATGAATACTTTGAAGTAAACCTGACAGCAACTAACGAACTGATTGATATTGCAAAGCGCAACAGCGTTAAGAAAT
>JAIXXJ010000041.1 GCA_027490815.1 Streptomycetaceae bacterium | reverse complement strand
TTGCAACGCCGTATTGAAGGCCCAGATGTAAAGGGCAAAAGAGTATTGGCTGTAGAAGATACTTCGACAACCGGCGGATCTGTATTAACAGCAGTTGATGCGCTAATTGAAGCCGGTGCAATCGTTGTAGCGGTTGCGGTAATTGTTGAACGCGGCGCAGAACCAAAGATTAAAGAGGCAGGCTATGAATACCGAGCTGCCTATCAACTAGCTGATTTAGGCTTATAAACCTTAACCTTGTTGTTTGCCCCGTGCTCTTCTTGTCTTGATAATCTCAAGAAAAACGGGCGTCAAACTGATTGCAACAATAATTAGGACAACCAGCAAAAGATACTTACTGATAGAAACATCAAAAACATCACCTAAAACATATCCCAGACCAATGACTGTCTGTGTCCAAACAATGCCACTAACTGCGTTCCACAATCTAAACTTTTTCTTATCAATACCAATTACTCCACAAACTGGAGTAATCAGCGTGCGAACAACAGATACAAACTTAGATAAAACTAATGCTTTTCCTACACCATAGGTAGTAAGCCACTTTTCTGCCTTTACGACATTTTCATGATTAAAGTATCGTCCATCAGGGCGATCAAAGAATTTTCTTCCATACTTTGCACCGGTCCAATAAGAAAACTCACCAGCAATGATTGCAACGATTGGAGCCAGAATAAACAAGAGCGGCGCAGAAATCTTTGCATCTCCAAAAACTAAAGCACCAGCGTTAGATGCAGCTAAACCTGAAAGAAATAAAAGTGTGTCTCCGCCTGGTAAAACTAAACCAATCAAAAGACCGATCTCGGCAAAGATCATAAAGAGAATTCCGACTAAACCCAGGTTTGAAACAACAACATTAGGGTCGAAATAATTCATGGACATACTTTATCGGTAGTTGTAGAGGCAAGATCGCCGACGGAGCCAACAGAGATGTAAACTAAAATAGTGAGCCAAACAAGCCCTTTTTTAAAGACACGCATCGCAGTAACGATCCCATTCATTATTAATGGCGCAGTGCTTGGCGCGCTTTATGGACGCGTACCCGATTTCAAAAACCAACTTCAGATAACTAATAGCGCTCTGGGCTTTGCACTCCTATGTGTTGCCGCAGGTGTGTTGATCGGACTTGGCTTTTCTGGGCGACAATGCGCTAAAAAAGGTAGTGCACCGGTAGTAATCGCCGCTACATACGCTCTAGCAATCTCTGTAGTAGTTGTGGGATTAACTAATTCATTTATCCTGCTGTGTCTGGCATTTGTGGTTTTTGGTGCCTGTCTTTCAACTCAAGATGTTGCAATGAATTCACATGCCATAGTTTTAGAACACGAAGCAGATGGACGCTACATGAGCACTTTTCACGGAATGTTTTCAATAGGGGCTTTAAGTGGTGGAGTTATTGGTGGAGTCTTTTCGCAAAATGAAGTCTCAATATTTTCTCAATCTTTATTTACGGCGATTTTAATTGTGGTTTCAATTTTTCTTGTCCGCAACAGTTTTCTACCAGCTACTAGTGATCAACACCCACTTGTTTCAAAGAAAAATGTAAGTAGACCTAGAGTTTTTCTCTTTGTCGGATTACTTGGAACGTGCGCAGCAATTGGAGAGGGATCAGCAGGCGACTGGGGAGCAGTCCTAGCTCGAGATACTTTTAATGCAACACCTTTTGTTTCTACACTTCCTTACATTTGTTTTTCTGCTGCGATGGTTCTTGGTCGTTTATTTGGCGATCGCTTAGCGAAGCGATTTGGACCTATAAAGTTAATTATTGTTGGTGGCTCAATTGCAGGTGTTGGATTAGCTGCAGGTTTAGTAGTTGGTGGAGTTGGCGGAGTTATCTTTGGTTGGCTCTCCATGGGAATTGGTCTTTCAACCGTAATCCCTATGTTGTTTTCACAGGCTGGTGAGATTGCAAAGTCCAGACCCGAATTAAATTTTGCGCCATCCGAAGCAGTTGCAACCGTATCTGGCATCGCCTACTTTGGATTATTAGTTGGTCCGCCAACACTTGGCTTACTAGGCGATCTCATTGGATTGCGGTGGGCGATGATGGTTCCAGTGATTTTGGCGATATCTATGGTCTTGGCCGCTAGGCCCGTATTACGCAATAAATAGGTATCAATTTGCCTTAATCGGGTCTTGGCCCTTTACACTCTGACAGTCTCGCGCCCAACCTTCGATTTAAGGCGCCTTTAACTCCAATGGAGGAGAAACTATGCGTGCTTCGAGCACCGTATCACTGGTCCAAGTAACCGGAACTAACTTAATTTATGTATACATTGTTCTGGGTATATCTCTAGCAGCCCTTGCAATCGCATACGGCCTTCGCGCTCAGATCTTAGCCGCAAGTGATGGCACACCCAAGATGCGTGAAATTGCAGAGGCAGTCCAAGAAGGCGCAGCGGCATTTTTGTCCCGCCAGTTCCGCACACTTTCATATTTTGTTGCAATCGTCTTCCTTCTTTTGTTCGCACTACCTGGTGATGCAGAAATTCGCATTGGCCGTTCAATCTTCTTCTTAATTGGCGCAGCATTTTCTGCCCTCGTTGGATACAACGGAATGTGGCTTGCAGTGCGCGCAAATGTTCGCGTTGCAGATGCAGCTCGTAATAAGAATGGTGCGAAAGCAGTTCAGATCGCATTTCGTACAGGTGGCGTTGTTGGTATGACCACAGTTGGTCTAGGACTAGCAGGGGCCGCACTTGTTGTAATTATCTATCGTGAAAATGCACCAGCCGTTCTTGAAGGTTTTGGTTTTGGCGCAGCGATGCTTGCAATGTTTATGCGAGTTGGTGGCGGAATCTTTACAAAGGCTGCAGATGTTGGCGCAGACCTTGTAGGTAAAGTTGAAAAGCACATTCCAGAAGATGACCCACGTAACGCTGCAACAATTGCAGACAACGTTGGTGACAACGTTGGTGACTGCGCCGGTATGGCTGCAGATCTCTTTGAATCATATGCAGTAACACTTGTTGCAGCGTTGATTCTTGGTAAAGCAGCATTTGGTGATGCAGGGTTGGTCTATCCATTGATCGTTCCCGCAATTGGAACAATCACTGCAGTAATCGGAATCTTCTTGACTAGATTGCGCAAGAGCGACAAGTCAGCAATGACAGCGATCAACCGCTCATTCTTTTTATCAGCAATTATCTCTGCAGGCTTAACAGCACTTGCAACATTTACTTACCTGCCATCTGATTTCAAACTCATGAGTGGTTTGTCACCAGAGGCAGTTGCAGCAGCAGGAGATACAAATCCTCGCGTTCTTGCAATTAGCGCAGTATTAATTGGTATTGCATTAGCTGCAGCAATTCAGGTTCTTACAGGCTTCTTTACAGAGACAGGACGTCGTCCAGTAAATGATGTTGCAGCATCTTCAGAAACAGGCGCAGCAACAGTGATATTGGCTGGTATCGCAGTTGGATTTGAATCAGCTGTTTACTCAGCGCTTTTGATTGCAGCAGCAGTATTTGGCGCCTTCTTGCTAGGTGGCGGAAGCATTGTGCTTTCACTTCTTGCAATTGCTCTGGCTGGTACTGGTTTGCTCACAACAGTAGGTGTCATCGTTGCGATGGATACCTTCGGACCAATCTCTGACAATGCACAAGGAATCGCAGAGATGTCAGGCGATGTAAGCGGTGAAGGTGCAGCAATCCTTACAGGCCTAGATGCAGTTGGTAACACAACTAAGGCCATTACAAAGGGAATTGCAATTGCAACAGCAGTACTTGCAGCAACTGCCCTCTTTGGTGCATTCACAGATGCAATTAAAACTGCAGTCTCTGATGCTGGTCGAAACGCACTCGATCTTGCCAACCAGTATCAAGGAATCCTAGATGTTGCAGATCCACGTAACCTTGTTGGTCTAATTATTGGAGCAGCAGTTGTGTTCCTGTTCTCAGGTCTTGCAGTCAACGCAGTATCTAGAGCAGCGGGTGCGGTTGTTGTAGAAGTTCGTGAACAGTTCCGCTTGCATCCAGGGATCATGAAGGGAACAGAGAAGCCAGACTATGCACGCGTAGTTGATATCTGTACTCGTGATTCACTCCGTGAATTAGTAACACCAGGACTTCTTGCAGTCATGGCACCAATTGCAGTTGGATTTGGTTTAGGTGTTGGCGCACTTGGTGCATACCTAGCCGGTGCTATTGGCACAGGAACATTGATGGCAGTGTTTTTATCTAACTCAGGCGGTGCTTGGGATAACGCAAAGAAGATGGTTGAAGATGGCCACCACGGTGGAAAGAACAGTGATGCACACGCAGCAACAATCGTGGGCGACACTGTTGGAGATCCATTCAAAGACACAGCAGGTCCTGCAATCAACCCACTTATCAAGGTGATGAACCTTGTTGGTCTATTGATTACTCCTGCAATTGTTTCCCTTGCACTTGGCAACGGCCAAACAACAAGCACAGTTATCTCATTTCTAGCAGTTGCTGTAATCATCGGTGCGTTAGTTCGTAACCGCAGACAAGCAACTTCAATCACGGTCTAAAGCCAGTGACTTCCCCGGTCAAATAGAAGACAAAGCAAAGAGTTAAGCACTTATGGCAAAAGCTAAAGCGGATCTGATCAAGCTGGTGATCGTTGAATCACCAGCTAAGGCCAGAAAAATTGGTGGATACCTTGGCGACGATTACGTCGTCGAGGCATCTGTCGGTCATATCCGTGACTTGCCACAGAGAGCCGCAGATATTCCAAAAGAGTTCAAAAAGACTGCCTGGGCTAAAGAGGGCGTTGATATCGACAATGATTTCGCACCTTTATATGTCATTAACCCTGATAAAAAGGCAAAGGTTGCAGAACTTAAAGCCTTAATGAAAAACGCCGAAGAGTTGATTCTGGCAACGGA
>JAIXXJ010000016.1 GCA_027490815.1 Streptomycetaceae bacterium | reverse complement strand
GCTGGGGGCCAAATGTTGTGCCCTTTTGAAAAGAATCTTTACAAAGATCCTGGTTGCGGTGGGTTGAGCGTGGATTGGGTTCTTGAATATAGATGGGGGGAAGTGCGAGCAGGGCTTTCGCCGAATGGCAGCGAGAAACAAGCCTGCCGGAATCAGGTCTCTAGTCTATGGGATGGGCAAGGGTAAAGCCGGCATTGAGAGTTTGAGCGTGTCTGGCCTAGACCAGGCTGAGCATGATGGCCTTTTTGGCCGCTTCCTTGCGGTCGCTGACTGAAAGCGCCTGGTAGATCCGCATGGTCTCGTGGCGGATGGTTGAAACGGAAAAGCCCATTTCGGTGGCTAGCTCGTGGTTGGTTTTGCCCTCGACCATGCCCCGCAGGATCAGGATCTGGCGCTGGGTCATCTGACCCGCCCCGGCATCACGGTTTTCAGCCGATAGCGGGGTGACCCCACCATGATTGCCATAAGGGTTGCTGACAAAGGAAAGGTACAAGGACAGCGGGACGCATAGGTCTTCGATGGCCTCAGCGGTGTGGTGCTTTTGGCTTTCAGTTATCGCCTTGTGAAAATGAATAGTTAAGTGCCCTTGGATTACTCCGCGATCGCGCAAAGTTGCAACATACATTGTTGAATCTGGGGTCCACTTTTCTTTAGAAATTCCAGCAACTATTTGAACTTCTGGAGAATTAACTGAACGCCATTCTTCACTTGGAATGTTTCGTCCGCGAACATTTTCTGAATCTGGAAAACCAAACTGACCTAAATTTGTAATTGAATCATCATTGTTAATGCGGCCAAAACGCAAGCCCAGCACTGAGAATTCAGATAAGTATTCGGTTGCAAGTGCGCGTGCGATTTCTTCGGTTGTTGGGTGATAGCTGAGCCATTCCACAAATCGTCTAATCACGGTCATGAAATCACCGCCTGTTCATTGAACAGTTCAAAAGAAAAACGCATTACTCAATCAACCCTCCTGCACAAAGGTTGCTTACCGATCCCGCAGCTGTTCGGAGCGCGCAATCTCTTTTTAAAGGGAAATCCCTTCAAAGAAGAGATCCGCCGGCAAACGACCACTGCCCCTGATTGTCAGAGGAAGCAGGTCGAGATGAATCTCCAGCTGAACTTCTAGTACAAAAGGTAACGGGTTGCTATGACTAATCAATAGGTTTTACGCTCGCTGACCGGTCAGAGCGCAGATGGTCAGGGGTGATGTTTTGCTTAAATTTTTTGGGCTGCACTTGATCGCTCAATGATCTGCGGCTGAAACACCACATGCTGGTGGACGTGATCGGTGCTGGCTTGGAACTCGGCAAGCATTTGAACACCCATGGTCCATCCCAGTTGATAGGGAGTCTGCGAAACCGTTGTTAGCGGCACAAGTGCAGATTCTGCGTATGAAACATTGTCATATCCCAGGACCGATATCTGCCCAGGTACTGGAATGCCAACTTTATGGAAGTAATTCATGATTCCCAAAGCCAAAGCATCATTGCCGGCAAAGATTGCATCCGGCAAAGGCCCCCGGGAAATGATCATTGGCGCAATTTGCTCGCCAGATAAGAAATCAAGTGAAGGCGCTGCCATGACATCTAGTTCAACACCAAATTGTTGGGCAGCTTGTGTCATGCCCACAAAGCGTTGGTTTGATTGATGATGGTGTTCTGGACCTGATACCCACAGGATCTTTTTGTGGCCCAGTCTTGCTAAATATTCAAGGCCGATATATCCACCACGCACTTGATCGATAGAAACAGAACACTGATCTGGTTCTTCATCAGTTTGTGAAAGATAACTAACTCGCACATTTCTATCAATGAATTTTTCAAAGACCTGGTTGTTTGGACCAACGGGAGTAACGATAATTCCGCGAAAGTTCGCATCAGACATCGATCTTAGAAGTTGTAGCTCAATAGCTTCATCTTCACGTGAATATCCAATTAAAACGCGGAAGCCTTCTTTATCTAATGAATCTTCAATACCTTGAGCAAGCTCGTCATAAAAAGGATTCTGCGCAAGTGGCAAAACAAGCCCAACGATTTTTGAGTTGATGTTTGTGTGAGCAGCGTTGCTGTTTGGGATAAAGCCCAGCATATCGATCGCCTCGCGAACTTTTTTGCGAGTTTCCTCTGAAACTGAAGTTGGACGATTAAGCACATTTGAAACAGTGCCGAGTGAGACGTTAGCTTGCTTTGCTACATCTCGAAGACTTGGCTTGTTGGTCACGTTGTTACTGTAGTACAACTGAATTGATATTGAATCAGGCTAATTGAGCCTTTTTAGAATTCTTGTGGGTAAGACACTGACAATAAACATCACAAATCTTAATACTCCAGGGACATAAAACACTTTCTTGGATTTTGTAATTCCCTTCGCACATAGTTCACCTGCTTTCTCAGCTGAAATTGCAAAGGGAGCGGGTATCAATCCATTGGTCATTCTAGAGTGGACAAACCCAGGTCTCGCAATGTAAATCTCAACACCTGAGTCTTCAAGGTCTAGCTGGAGTCCACGCGCTAAGAAATCGAGACCTGCCTTTGCGGCACCGTAAACATAATTGCCTTTTCGAGGCCTGACCGAAGCTACAGAACTAAGAATCAAGACCTTGCCATGTTTCTGCACTTTCAAGCGATGTGCCACGAATGCAAGAACTTCTGCAGAATGGTTAAAATTTAGGTTAAGTATTTCTTGATTTTGACGCAATGTGGATAGGTTTGGTTGATTCCCTAAATACCCAACTGCAAGTACGACCAAGTCGAAATCCATCTCATCCATTAATTTGCTTATAACTTCTATTCGATCAGCAGAATCACTTATGTCGTAATTCAATCGAAAAATTTGAGCGCCTTCTATTGAAATATCTTGCACTTCGATTTGGCGACCAAGTAAAAAAACTTTTGCATTTGCGACCATCTGAACATTTCTTAAGGTTTCTAATCCTATTTCACTTTTTCCACCAATAAGCAAAACATTTTGAAACTGCTTCAATGCGTTCAGCATAGTTCTAGCCTTCTCGATTGGTCTGATTGCCAGAAACAGGCTGGATCCATTTTCCGTTTCATTTGCTTCCACTCTTCCAATTCATTGTACATATTTTTCATTGCATCAATATTCAAGAGCGAATCTTTCGTAAGATAAACACGGCCTCCATTAGCAATGAGTTTTCTATCCAAAATCTCAATTGCCTTTGATAAGTTTTTGGTCCCTGCGGGAAAGTCCATGGCTAGCGTCCATCCTGGAATCGGAAAACTTAAATAGCCAGATCCACCTCGCCCAAACTTCTTCAAAACAGTTACGGCTGAGCTTATTTCAAACTCTCTAAGTATGAGCAATACTTCTTCCAAAAAATCACTTTCTAAACTTGGAATTACAAATTGATACTGGATAAAGCCAGATTTCCCGTAAAGCAAATTCCAATTAGAGATTGAATCTAGCGGATGCATAAACTTTCGAAAGCTAATTAGGCCACACTTCACCGGCTTGTGATACCACAATGAATTAAATACCCTTATCATAAACTTTTTCATTACGTTGACTCTGCCCAGAAAAGGAATAGTAATTGGCTTATCATGCTTTTGAAATCTGTAATCTAAGTTGTACTTTTTTCTCACTTCATCTTTGGATGCATACCGACCGGCCGTAACAACACCTCGGCCATGGTACTTTCCAGACAAATCAATCCAAGCAACGGTGAATGGAAATTCATTTTCAACCTTGACCAGGCTAGAAAGCATTTCTTTCAAGGACTTCACGCGAATCTCTTTTTGATAAATAACTGGAATTTCTACAGCCTCTAAAAGAATGTGCAATTCACTTATGAAGCCAGTCAACCCCATGCCACCCGCTGTTGCCTTAAATTCTGCTGAGTCGGACGTATATTCGTGTGCTATTCCATGGCTGTCAATTAGTGTTATCTGAGTAACGTGATCGGAAAAATTTCCTTTGGATTGTTGTGACTTCCCATGAATATCCGAAGCGAAAGCACCTCCCAAAGTTACATAGCCAGTGCCAGGGACTACTGCAGGCAAGAATCCATGTAGATGCGCTGCAAATTCTAATTCACCAATAGTCACTCCAGAGCCACATATAGCGATTCCCTTATCAGTTTGAATATCTATCTTTTTGAACTTGTTCGAGTTGATATTAACCCCACCAGAATTCAAAGCAGAATCACCATAAGATCGAAATCGTCCACTAGGTATTGCCCCTCTTGAGAGCACTTCTTGGGTTACTCCAGGCAGCTCTTCAAAGTTATCTAGTGATATTCCTAAGGAACAATTCGTTCGACCCCAGCCCATTTGATGCGTAAATGGTGACCTAAAACTAATCATGTATAAATCGCAAGAAAAAGTAGGGCCAATGTAACAATTCCACACACCGGAACAAGTTGATCTTGAAAAATTGCAGTCTCTGGGGCCTCTGTTTGAGTTGATTCAGATTTCCACAGATATCTTAAAAGAGCTACCAGAACTGGGATAATTGACAATTGACCCCAAAAACTGTTCTTAGCAACCTCGAATGCCCACTGACTAAACATCACTAATGTCACAGTGATTGAAATACCATTAACTGTTACCAAAAATCTTTGGGAATACTTGGTAATTACGACTCTCGTTTGATTGTTATTATAATTCTTTAGTTCAGCTAATCTCTTTGTGCTAATTAGAAAGAGAGAACCAAACCCAGCAACTAGTAAGAAATACTTTGACACTGAGACATTTACAGCCACTGCACCGGCTAGTGCTCTAATCAAAAAGCCACCAGCAACAACTACCATCTCTATAACGGGAACTTTCTTCAACCACAATGTATAAGAGAAGGTTAAAGCTAAATAGCCAAAGGTGCAGAGCGCAAAATTTAAGCTGAGTTGGAATGAAAGTAGGAAAGAAAAAAGCATGAGGGTTGTAATGAGAACGAATGCATGGGCACCGCCTAGTTCGCCAGATGCGAATGGGCGAGTTGCTTTTTCCTTGTGATTTAAATCATTGTCCCTATCTTTAAAGTCATTTACTACATATCCTGCGCTTGCAGCTAACGAAAATGCAATCAAACCCTTTGTCACTAGAAGTAAATTTTCTGATGATGGTTCTAGTGATGCACCCACAGGGGCAGCAAGTAACAAAACATTCTTAATCCACTGTTTTGGCCTCAAGGCTCTCAAAATAGGGATCATGAGCTAAAAGCCCCCCCCCCCCCCGATGGGGTAACAACAAAAATCGAAATTTTTGAATTTTTAGGGGGGTGCTTGAGAACAAATAGATGGCATTGCACGCAAGCAGTTGCATGGAACTAGGCACTAGCAGATACTACAAGATTCCAGATCAAACTCTCGTAATTCGGCTAAATTCATGGGATTTGCGATTATTCACTAATTCTGTGATTACAGACTATAGAGATTTTAGGAATTGCACCCACGCTCAATCTCGCCAATAATTTTTAAGAACGGCATTTCGAATTTGATTCTGGCTATTTACCATCTCAATTGACTTCAGGCTACCAATATTCAGGCGTCTCAGTAAAATGGTGTCACTTTGAAAATCTGAACTCAAATAAACTTGTAAGCATACGTTTGAGGTCCAGCAGAATGGAAAAGGTTTCAAGTAGTTACTTCGCTCAATAGTCTCCAACAATTCTGGTGGCTGCTCACCTCCAGGAGTTGCGCTCGATCCACGTGAGTAAAGTACAACGACTGTTTTTTGGGAACTTGCAATTTTGGAAACTATCGGATCCAGACCATCTTTTGCTGACGAACCCAGAAATAGAAAGTCCATAACTGCCCAGTCACTATTGTAAGCAGCAATTCCGGCATCGCCGATAATCAATGTTGGTTTCAAGTCACCGGTATTATCGACAGTGCCAAGTGTGGATCCAAGAGCACCATGTGCAGCATGCATTCTCGGATAGTCAGTAATTAGTCCTGTCAGTTCCGTAGATGTCACCAAACTTGTTAAAAATAAGGTGCTTGGGATAAGAAATCGAAAAGAAAACTTCTGGAAACCAACATATGAGGCAACCAAAACTATCGGCCAAAATGTTTGATAGGGGAATCGTGCCCCATAATTCATTGCAAGATTGGAAGTAATCAATGGAACCGCAATCAAAAGCTGTCCAGCAAAAAGTATAGAAATTGCTTTTAAGTATTTTCTGTCCACGGCAAGAATGGAAATTGTACTTGCCAAAATAAATGGAATAAAACTATTAACATTATTGAGCACATTTTCTAGTAGTTGAAGTGGTGAGCCAGAGCTACCTAAAGATTTTGTAAAAAAAGTATTCGGGAGGGGTAAACCAAAGTATAAAAGCCTGCTCAACGCCAACAGAAAAGAAGTCAAGCCCACTGTAATTAGGGACTTTATTAGGGGTGTTGACACTTTCTCCTTGGTTTGATCACCAAATAATTTGTATCGAACAAAAATTGCGAAAAGTGCAGTAACTACAATTTCCGGTCGGAGAAGTAACCCAGCTATAATTACTAAACGAAAAGAAGCTTCTTTTACAAATAGAACCCTCAGGCTACCTAAGAAAATCAATAGGCTTATCAAAATCACCATTCCTGTTTCTAGCCCACTCCAAATGTGAAGTGCTTGAAGTGGCCCACCTAGGCTTAAGATAAGGAAGGTGAATTTCTGTGGTGTGGTAATTAGATTCTTACTTAGAAAAATAAAGGTGAAAATCACCAAAATTGAAAGTAGTTTAAAGAAAAGCAACACATCCATTTGAAGAACAGTTGGGATAAACGATGCAATTCCGTAGACTAAACTTGTTGCAGCTTCTACAAGTTTCTGATCTAAGTTATAAGAATACTGAAAATTGGTTGCCAAATTCTTACCCATGCGCCAGGCAATAAAGGAATCATCAACTGTAAAATTCCTCCAGATTAATAGATTTAAAGCAATAGCTAGCGCGCACGTCAGATACCATAATTTGCCAATTTCTTTGAACTGCATCATGTTGCAACTATAACAAGGTTGGCCTGTACAGACTAAGGCTTTACATTCATGATTGAGTCTCAATTACTGTTCGATAGACTGTTTGAAGTGAATCCAAACATTGCGACAGGCCAGCCGCCGCGCACAACATCCTCCTTGGGGTGCGCACATGGCCCATACGGAGAAGTTCATTGAGTAAAACTGTCTTTGCATTGACCTTCCATATCCTGAAAAGGTTGAGTCCAAAGAATTAACTTCTAAACGCGTTGCTGGAATCAAGCCATGATGAAAATAGTTACAGAAGGCGCAGATAAGCAAGTCACCACTGATTGAGTGTGGTGTTCGACAAATTACAAGGCGTGATTTCACGTTTGCAAACAACTTGGATGGGCAATTCAATGTACTTGCAAATGAAAGTCACGCCACTTTTTGATCAATACGGTGCACTTATCATAAACCTAGTACAAATCAAAAGTAACTCATGTGGGAGAAACCTGCGCATTTGAGTGGGCCCAGACGGGCTCGAACCGTCGACCCACGGATTAAAAGTCCGTTGCTCTACCGACTGAGCTATAGGCCCCACTTCAGCCAAATTAATCAGAATGAACCGCTTAGCTTGGCTGCTGGGGTAATGGTATCGGAGTCCAAGGACAGCCATTTACGGCTCACTTATTCAGGTATTTCGGATTAATCCTGAGACGGGGTGCGAAGAAATAGCACTAACGCCACCGCCCACAAAACTGCAAAGCTGGCGATAAACAAGGTTCCAAAAGATTCTGCGAAGAAATAAACAGCTAAGGCAAAGAGTGCACATACGCCGGAGGCTGACCACAATGAAATTGCAGCCATGGGCCGGGTTAATCCACCGCGAACCAAGCGATGGGACAAATGATCTTTACCGCCAGTTAGCGGTGATAACCCACGAGCAAGGCGCGAGAAAACTGCAACGCATGTGTCCAGCAAAGGAACAGCCAGCAACATCAAAGGGATCACAAGTGATTGCCACGTGGGAGCAATTCCTGGGTTCAAACGAATCGTAGCAACAGAAATGATAATTCCTAGAAACAAGGCACCTGCATCACCCATGTAAATCTTTGCCGGTGACTTGTTCCACATCAAGAAACCAATAGTTGCCCCTGCCGTAACAATCGATAAGGCGCTGACTAACTCTTGCCCGCGATTAAAGGCGATTACAAAAACTCCAAGTGCTGCAATCGCAACTGCGCCTGAAGCAGCGCCATCCAAATTATCAAAGAAGTTTATTGAGTTAGAAATTCCAACAATCCATACAATGGTTACTAAAGTATTCAGCCAAGAACTATTCCCGCCATCTGCACCTACCCCTGAACTATTAAAGGGAGTACCAATCGTTCCATTCTCAACAATAACAAATGCGATCACAGAACCGATTACCGTTTGAGCAAGCAAGCGAGGCCATGGTGAGAGCGAACGAAGATCATCAAATAGCCCAATTGCACCCAACATTAATGCCGGCAATAAAACAGTTAGTGCCAAATCCTTTAACTGAGCTGAATTGTTCCCACTTTTGTTTCCACCAACATAAACGGCGGCCAATGTAACAACCGTGACCCCAAGCGCAATTGCAACACCACCCAGATATGGCACGGGCTCTGTCTGTGTCTTTCGCGCTAAATTTGGTGCATCCATTGCATCAAAGCGAATTGCCAATGCCCTAATGGGCCAGGTCAATAACCCCGTAACCACAAATGCTGTAATGCCTAAAATCGCAAACTGAGTAACTGTAATGCTCATAGAGCCACAACTAAATACATGAGCAAAATCCTAACTGCTCAATGCGCCTTTTTGGAATTTGCGGCTCGCATTAATCGGTCACGAATAGCAACGGCAATTCCATCGCCAACGGGCTGTTCAACGACAACAGTGTCCAACCCTTGATCATCTGCAGCACGAAGGGCCGAGTATAAAACTCGTGCAAAATCCTGGTGTGATTCAGGTGCTGCCAAACGTACAACCCCATTGCCAGCCATGACTCCCGCCATCGCGATGAAACCTTCGCCAGGTAAAGGTGCTCTATCTAATTCAACTGTTGCCGCCGGCGCGTAGTGAGCCTCTAACGAACCACTGACACGGATCGCGCTTTCCGCCACAACCCCAATAACTTCCGATCCAGTCGATTCAGCAATCATCTGCGCAGTAATTGCACCCGGCCGCAAAATCTTTGGCACATCCACAGTGCAATCAATAATTGTTGATTCAACACCAACATCACATGGCCCACCATCAAGAATCTGATCACCATCTGCCAAGTAATCGCCAAGCTCATCGCTAACCGCCTGCGCAGTCGTTGGTGAAACGTTTCCAAAGCGATTTGCACTCGGTGCTGCCACACCCTTGCCGCCAGCTCTTACAAAAGCTTCTAACAATCCCAAGGCAACAGGATGATTCGGAACTCGCACACCAACCGTGTCCTGCCCACCTGTTACAAAATCTCCAGCAAGTGCTGACCGCTTAACAACTAAAGTCATTGGGCCAGGCCAAAAATCCCGAGCCAATGAAATCGCATACCCCGGCACATCCTCTGCCCAATCACCTAAGCCATCCATCGCTGCAACATGCACAATTAATGGATGATCTGCAGGTCTTCCCTTTGCTGAATAAATCCGCGCAACCGCATCTGCGTTACATGCATCAGCCCCCAACCCATAAACAGTTTCAGTTGGAAACGCCACCAATCCACCAGCCAATAAATTTGCAGCAGCATCTGCCATCGCATTAGCGCTGCACTTACTTAAGAACTGGGCCACATCTTTATTCTCTCACTATTCCCAGCGTTAATTCACGCCATCCCCAACTAATAAGAGATACTTAACCCATGAAACTTACAAAATTTCGCACAGTCCTAACCGCAGTAACAGTCGCTGCCGTTGCAGGTGTAGTCGCGCTAGCGATCCCAGCAAATGGCGCGGGCACCACAGATAACCGCTTCATCACCGTCACAGGTGTTGGCACGATCTCTGTTGTCCCTGATGCGGTTCGCTTCAACGCAACTGTTTCAACAATTGGTTCAACTAATGCTGCGGCACTTTCTAGTGCTTCAAAATCAGCAGCTGCAGTTCGTGCGGCTCTGCTCAAAGCTGGAATTGCAACCAAAGATATTCGTTCAGCAAATATCAGTGTCTACCCTGAATACAACTGGACACAGGAAGCTGGAACAAAGATCACTGGCTACCGCGCATCACAATCTTTTGATGTTCTAGTTCGCACAGCTTCAAAGGCTGGAACAATCATCGAAGCGGTTGTCACAGCAGGCGGCGACGCAGTCCAACTTGGTGGAGTAATGCCAACAACTCTTAACCCAGCAACTGCAACCGAAGATGCACGCGCAGCAGCTGTTGCAAATGCAAAGTCAAAAGCTTCTTCATATGCGAAGCTTCTTGGAACATCAATCGGCAAAGTACTTTCACTTGAAGAGCAATCTTCACCTGTGTACTCATCACCATTTCCAATGGCAAAGGCGGAGGCAGCAGATACAGCAGTTCAGATTGATTTAGGCGAGCAGGATGTAACAGTGACAATCACTGTTCGATGGGCGCTTAACTGATAACAACCTTTAAACAGAAGAGCCACTACCCGTTTTCCGGCGGATAGTGGCTTTTTTGCGCCTATAAATGCGGTTTGGTTGCGCGCCTAAACGCGGGTAAGATTGCCCAGCCTCGTACGTCCCCATCGTCTAGGGGCCTAGGACATCGCCCTTTCACGGCG
>JAIXXJ010000004.1 GCA_027490815.1 Streptomycetaceae bacterium | reverse complement strand
GCAGCACTTCTGATTGCATCACATGCTTATGGCAAAGAAGTTGCAGCTCGAGTTGCAGTAAAGACAGAGTCAGGAATCATTACCGATGCAGTAGATGTTGCAGCTGATTTAACTGCAACTCAACTTGTTTTTGGTGGATCAACAACAGTGCATTCAAAGGTCTCACATGGAACACCAATTATTACTCTTCGCCCAAATTCAGTGAGCCCAGATTTAACAGCGGCATCACCTGCAATTGAAACTGTTGAGTTAACGATTTCAGAGAGTGCAAAGAAAGCAACTGTTACTTCTTCAAAACCACCTGTACAAGGTGGACGTCCTGAATTAACAGAGGCAAATGTTGTTGTCTCTGGCGGTCGTGGCACAAATGGAGATTTCACACCAGTTGAAGCATTTGCCGATTCAATGGGAGCAGCAGTTGGTGCATCACGTGCTGCAACTGATGCTGGCTGGTATCCACATTCACATCAGGTGGGTCAGACCGGAAAATCGGTTAGCCCTCAACTCTATGTAGCGTGTGGAATTTCTGGTGCAATTCAGCATCGCGCAGGAATGCAAACAAGCAAGACAATTGTGGTTATCAATAAAGATCCAGAAGCCCCACTCTTTGAAATTGCAGATTTTGGCGTGATCGGTGATTTATTTGCCGTGCTGCCTAAGGCAACGGAAGGCGTAAAAGCCCACAAGTCCTAGACTTAGGTCCGTGCCTTCGATCTATGTAGACCATGCTGCAACGACACCAATGTCGCCTGCAGCTTTCAAGGCAATTTCCACACAGATGCAAGTACTTGGTAACCCTTCTAGTTTGCATACACATGGACGTTCAACCAGAAAGTCTGTTGAAGATGCCAGAGAAGCAATTGCAAAACAGGTGAGCTGCCTTCCAAGTGAAGTAATTTTCACAGCATCTGGAACCGAAGCAAACAACATTGCACTTAAAGGTTTGTACTGGCAAGGTCGAGCTCAAGGCAAAAATGTTGTTGTCATTTCAGCTATCGAACACCATGCAATTTTAGATCCGGCGCAATGGCTTAAAGATCATGAAGGCGCAGAGTTGATCACAGTTGATGTGACTGCAGATGGAGTCATTGATTTAGTCGCTCTCAAAAATGTTATTGAGCAGCGTGGATCAGAAATTGCAGTTATCTCTGTGATGCATGCCAATAACGAAACTGGAACTCTGCAGCCTGTTTCAGAAGTTGTTGCGATGGCAGGTCAGATTCCGGTTCATACCGACGCAGTTCAAAGTTTTAAAAAAACACCACTTTCTTTCTCTCAACTAGGTGTTTATGCAATGACACTGAGTGCTCATAAAGTTGGCGGGCCACTTGGAATCGGTGCCTTGATATTAAAGCGCGCTGTTGAAATTCCTGCCTTATTGCACGGTGGGGGACAAGAACGTGAGATTCGCAGTGGAACTCTCAATGCACCAAGCATTGTTGCATTCGCAGCCGCGGCACAAGATGAGTATCCAAGTACGCAGGTTATTGAGTTAAGGAATCAATTCATTGATCGAGTTAAAGAGCTATTTCCTGATGTGATAATTAATGGAAATAACGTTGATCGATTGCCTGGAATAGTTAATGTCACTTTTCCTGGAACACAAAGTGATACTTTGTTACTGCTGCTAGATAAAGCAAATGTTTCAGCATCTACTGGATCGGCCTGCAGCGCCGGAGTTCACGAGGCCAGCCATGTATTACTTGCAATGGGTCACACACAACAGAGCGCACAGTCATCACTGCGATTCTCATTTGGTTCTACAAGCACTCTCGAAGATCTAAACTTCATACTCTCTGTGTTACCTGATGTAATTGCCCGAGGAAGGGCGGCTAACATCAAATGAAGTTAATTGCAGCAATGAGTGGCGGCGTTGATTCTGCCGTTGCAGCAGCACGCGCCGTTGAAGCAGGTCACGATGTCATTGGTGTGCATCTTGCACTGGCTGCTAATCCACAAAAGTATCGATCTGGGGCCCGTGGATGTTGCACTATTGAGGATTCACATGATGCACGCAGAGCAGCCGATGTCATTGGAATTCCTTTCTACATTTGGGATATGGCCGAAGAGTTTCATGATGGCGTTGTGGAGGATTTCTTGGCTGAATATGCAGCAGGTCGTACTCCAAATCCATGTCTTCGCTGTAATGAAAAAATTAAGTTTGCAGCCGTTCTAGATCGTGCGCGTTCAATGGGATTTGATGGTGTTGTCACAGGCCATTACGCAAGAACACAAATCAGCGAAAGCGGAAAGACTCTTCATCGCGCCGTAGATCACTCAAAAGATCAATCCTATGTTCTTTCAGTTTTAACAATCGAACAGATTGCCGGTGCCATATTTCCTTTGGGTGTCACGACAAAAGTTGATATCCGTAAAGAAGCAGAGGCCCGTGGTTTAGCTGTTGCACAAAAACCAGATAGCCATGACATTTGCTTTGTTCCATCAGGAGATAACGCTGGATGGTTACGTGATCGTTTAGGAAGTGAAACCGGTCCTATCGTTGATCAAGATGGCAAGAAGATAGGTGAACACAAAGGTGCATACACATACACAATTGGTCAACGCAAAGGCTTAGGTCTTACCGTTCCAACAGCCGATGGCTCACCTCGTTTTGTTTTAAAAATTGAACCTGTAACCAACACTGTAGTTGTTGGAGCACGTGAAGAATTAGCAATTACAACAATGAAAGGTGAACGCCCAGTTTGGTGCGGTCCGAAAGTAACCGACAAAGAGCAAGAGGGTTTTGTGCAGATTCGAGCACATGGCGCCGCTTTGGCTTGCACATATTATTTTGATGGGCAATTGCTTGTCGCAAAGTTGGCAGAACCACTCTTTGGATTAGCAACCGGACAAGCGATGGTTATCTATGACGGGGATCGCGTTGTTGGTTCTGCGACGATATGTCAGACACAGTGATTATTGGTAGAAATAGATGAGTAATCAAGCCAGACACCGCATCACTGAGTTGATCAGTGAAATTAGAGATCACCAATTTAAATACTATGTATTAGACCAACCATCAATTTCAGATGCACAATTTGATGATCTGCTTAAGCAACTCCAAGCACTTGAAGATAAGAATCCAGAGTTACGACAAGTAGATTCACCAACACTTCATATTGGGGGAGGCTTTTCTACTCAGTTTGAGCAACGTGATCACATTGAAAAGATGATGAGCCTTGATAACGCCTTCGACCTAGATGAGTTAGCTGCATGGTTTGATCGCGTTGAAAAAGAAGTTCCAACACCAACATATCTTTGTGAAGTTAAAGTAGATGGACTTGCAATTAATTTAACCTATGAAAATGGGCAGTTAGTCAGAGGATTAACCCGAGGCAGTGGTGTGACGGGCGAAGATGTGACCCTTAACGTTAAAACCATAAAAAACTTGCCTCACGTACTAGTGGGAGAAAAGACCCCATCTCTTATAGAGATTCGAGGCGAAGTATTTTTCCCAATTGCAGCTTTCAACGAACTCAATGAATCGTTAGAAGAATCTGGCAAATCTTTATTTGCTAATCCAAGAAATGGTGCGGCTGGGTCATTGCGACAAAAAGATCCACGAATTAGTGCATCAAGGCCCCTGTCTGTTGTGGTCCATGGTGTTGGAGCGCGCGAAGGGATCAACTTTGATTCACAAAGTCAGGCTTACGCGGTACTTAAGAATCTAGGCCTGCCCACAAGTGATCGCTTTTCTGTTGTTTCTAGCCGCAAAGAAGTTGAGAAATTTATCGAGCATTATTCAAAGCACCGCCATGATGTTGAGCACGAAATCGATGGTGTAGTAATTAAAGTAGATTCACTGGCAGATCAAGAAAAAATTGGTTATACCTCTCGGGCACCTAAGTGGGCTATTGCTTTTAAGTACCCGCCAGAGGAAGTCACCACCAAACTTTTGGATATTAAAGTTAGCGTTGGCCGCACTGGTCGAGTAACACCGTTTGCTTTTATGGAGCCAGTAAAGGTTGCGGGATCAACAATTACTCATGCAACTCTTCACAATAGTGAAGAGATATTGCGCAAAGGAGTTCTTATTGGCGATGTAGTTGTGATTCGAAAAGCCGGAGATGTTATTCCTGAAGTTTTAGGACCGGTGATAGATCGACGAACTGGAAAAGAAAAAGCCTTTGTTATGCCCACGCACTGCCCAGAGTGTTCAACACCGTTGCGCGCAATGACCGAAGGTGATGTGGATATTCGTTGTCCGAACATTCAAAATTGCCCAGCACAGCTGAGAGAGAGAATTTATTACATTGGTTCAAGAGCTGCTTTAAATATAGATGTCTTGGGATATGAAGCGGCTACCGCTTTGCTAGATGCAAAGTTAATTAAGGATGAGTCAGATCTTTTTGACTTAACTCATGAAAAACTCATGGGCTCTGATTTCTTTACCAAGAAAGATGGAACTCCTGGTGCAAATATTGACAAGCTGCTGGCTGCACTTGAATCTGCAAAGAAACTTCCGTTATGGCGAACACTCGTTGCACTTTCTATTCGACACGTTGGTCCAACGGCTGCGCAAGCTTTAGCAAGCTCCTTGGGATCGATGGAGAAGATCTCGAAAGCATCAGCTGTCGAACTAGCAGAGATCGATGGAGTTGGAGCAACAATCGCAGAATCTGTTGTGGAGTGGTTTTCAATTGATTGGCATAGAGCAATCATAAGTAAGTGGAGCGCTGCAGGTGTTGCAATGGTTGATGCCCCTGTTAAAAAAATGCCACAAACCTTAGCTGGGCTAACTTTTGTTGTGACGGGTGGATTAAATGATTTCACCAGAGATGGGATTGCTCAAACCATTGCCGATCATGGTGGTAAAGCATCGTCATCGGTTTCCAAGAAAACAGATTATGTTCTGGTTGGCGCTGACCCAGGCTCCAAGTTAGCCAAAGCACAGGAACTTGGCGTAGCAATTATTGATGAAGACCAGTTCAAGGCATTACTTGCTAAAGGTCAACCCGCTAAGTAGCACTCAAACATCCTGCAGAACCAGCAACTACAAGTAGTAGTATGTACCCATGATTAATCTTGCTAGCGAAATCACTCGCGAACTTCCTGCATCACCATTAACTTTTGCTGTCATTACCTTTGTTATCTTCGCAGCACTTCTGTATTTAGTCCTTCGCTTAGACAGATAACGCTTTGGCTCGAATAGGGATTTATGGGGGAACATTTGACCCAATTCATGTGGGTCATTTGCATGTTATCCAACAAGTTATCGAAAAGAATTTAGTCGACCAATTAATCCTTATTCCGGCAGGTCAGCCATTGCTTCGGACAAACGCTCCAGTTGCATCGGGCGAAGATCGCAGGCAGATGTGTCAGCTTGCACTTAAAGATTTACCTGCCGAAGTTGCCACCAAGGTGTTTGTTAACCCCATAGAAATTCTTCGCACAGGCCCTAGTTTTGCCATCGATACAGTCGAAGCCATCAAGCAAACCTATCCAGATGATCAAATAGTTTTGATCATTGGACAAGATGCAGCCGAAAAACTAGATCAGTGGCATCGCATCGAAGATCTCAAGGGCTTAGTTGAGTTCTTAATCATCAAAAGACCTGGTTTTTCTGGGAATGGCACTGACATTGGTGCAATTGATGTTGCTGCAACCTCTATTCGTCAAGGAGTCAGCGCAGATGTTTCGTCATCGGTGGCCGCATTTATACGAGAGAATAACCTCTATGACAATTAGCAAAAGAACGTTCGAGATCACACAAGTTGCTGCAAAAGCTGCAATAGACAAAATTGCCGTTGATGTTGTGGCTCTTGACCTATCCGAACAGCTAGTCCTGAGTGAAGTCTTTCTTATTGCAACAGGTCAAAACGAGGCACAGGTCGATGCAATTGCAGATGAAGTTGAACGTCAGTTAGCGGCAATTGGAGACAAGCCATGTCGACGCGAACACGGCGCAGAATGGATCTTGCTAGATTATTCAGATTTAGTTGTACATGTTCAAAGCGCTGAACTTCGCAAGTACTACATGCTTGATCGTTTATGGAATGACTGTCCACAAATTGAACTCGAAGCCGTAAAGAATGCAGCCGCCCATGGCAGGTAATCGCGTTGTTTTGTGGCGTCATGGCCAAACTGATTGGAATGTTGTTAATCGATTCCAAGGTCACTCAGATATCGATTTGAACGAAGTGGGTAGATTTCAAGCAAAGCATGCAGCACAGATTTTGGCTGGTATGAATCCAACAGCGATTATCTCTAGTGATTTAGGACGAGCAAAAGAAACTGCACAAGCTCTGGCAACCATTACAGGTTTAAATGTTGAAATCGATGTTGATTTGCGTGAGACCAATGGTGGTAATTGGGAAGGCAAAACCGGTGCTGAAAATCGAGCAGAAGATCTACACAATTTCATTCGCTGGATTGATGGAGAAGATAACCCTGCCGGAACAACTGGTGAGCGCCGAAGTGAAGTTGCAGCTCGCGCAATACGTGCCATCACAAAGGCTTTAGCAGACAAAACTGATCAAGTTTTAGTTGTTACAACTCATGGTGGAACCGCTCGATGCATTTTGGGATCTTTACTTCAACTTCCAATGTCACATTGGGGTGTAATCGGCGGGCTTTCAAATGCATCGTGGTCAGTACTGGAACGCAATCCACGTCAGTGGCATTTAGTAGAACATAACGCAGGATCTATTCCTGAACCTGTTTTTGGAGAAGAAAGCGGCGCAACACCAGCATAAATTCACGAGGGCAAATACGGTAAGGTCAGCACTCGTTAGAAATCTAGGAAACCAACTTTCTAGAAATAAGGGGCTATAGCGCAGCTGGTAGCGCACCTGCATGGCATGCAGGGGGTCAGGGGTTCAAATCCCCTTAGCTCCACGTATGAACAACAACGGTAACGAAGAGCGCGAACACGCGGCGTACGACTTTGCCTACGTTCAAGAAAAATGGTTACCAGTTTGGGATCAACTTCAACCATTTAAGTCTGGCGACAAAGATGACAAGCGCGAGAAAAAATACGTTCTCGATATGTTTCCATATCCATCAGGTGATCTTCATATGGGTCACGCCGAGGCCTATGCATTAGGGGATGTAATTGCCAGATATTGGGCGCAAAAAGGTTTCAACGTTATGCACCCCATTGGTTGGGATGCATTTGGTTTGCCGGCAGAAAATGCTGCGATCAAGAGAAACTCCGATCCACGAATTTGGACTTATGAAAATATCGCAGTTCAAAAATCTTCAATGCGTCGCTATGCATGCTCTTTTGACTGGGATCGCGTTTTTAATACATGCGATCCTGAATACTACAAATGGAATCAGTGGCTATTTTTAAAGTTCTACGAGCGAGGTTTGGCCTATCGTAAAGATTCAGCCGTTAACTGGTGTCCAGGCTGTCAGACCGTATTGGCTAATGAACAAGTTGTTGCGGGGCTTTGCGAGCGATGTGATTCTGCCGTTACAAAGAAGAAGTTAAATCAGTGGTATTTCAAGATCACAGATTATGCCGATCGCTTGCTAGATGACATGGAACAACTAGAGGGTAAGTGGCCGGATAAAGTCCTTACGATGCAGCGCAACTGGATTGGTCGCTCTACTGGAGCAAATGTTGACTTTGTTATTGAAGGTCGCGAAAAGCCCATCACAATTTACACAACAAGGCCAGATACTTTGTTTGGTGCAACATTTATGGTTGTTGCTGTCGATAGCGAGTTGGCGTCAGAGTTAGTTACAGGAACAGGTGTTGAGGCAGAGTTTGCAAAGTATTTGGAAACAACTAAAGCTGCAAGTGACATCGACCGCCTTGCAACAGATCGTCCAAAGAGTGGAGTCTTTTTAAATCGTTTTGCAATTAATCCAGTGAATGGTCAGAAGTTGCCGATCTGGGCAAGTGATTATGTCTTAGCGGATTATGGAACTGGCGCCATCATGGCCGTTCCCGCACATGATCAACGCGATTTAGATTTTGCACGTGCAATGAAACTGCCTGTTCAAGTAGTTGTAGATACAGGTGAGGAAGATCCAAATACTTCAGGGATTGCAACAACAGGTGATGGAAAGCTAGTTAACTCAGATTACTTAAATGGTCTGAGCAAATCTGATGCGATTGCTGATATCAATAAGAGATTAGAAGCAGATAAAAAAGGTGCTGCTGCTCGTAACTATCGCTTGCGAGATTGGTTAGTTTCTCGTCAACGCTATTGGGGCACTCCAATACCAATTATTCACTGTCCTTCATGTGGTGAAGTTCCGGTCCCGCTCGGCCAATTGCCACTTACTTTGCCCGATGCTGAAGGCTTAGACTTGAAACCAAAAGGGACATCACCACTTGGTGCTGCAACCGATTGGGTAAATGTTAAGTGTCCTCAATGTTCGGCCGATGCAAAGCGCGATACAGACACTATGGATACATTTGTTGATTCATCGTGGTATTACCTGCGCTATGCCGATCCAACTAATGCCAATGAACCTTTCTCTAAAAAATCCGTAGATACATGGTTACCGGTAGATCAATATGTGGGTGGAGTAACACACGCAATTTTGCACTTGCTCTACAGTCGCTTTTTTACCAAAGTTCTACACGACATGGGAATGGTTGACTTTAACGAACCATTTACACGACTTCTCAATCAAGGCATGGTCGTAATGGATGGTTCTGCGATGTCAAAGAGCCGCGGCAACTTAGTTCGCCTATCTGATGAGTTAGAAAATCATGGTGTCGATGCAATACGTCTTTCAATGGTATTTGCTGGACCACCTGAAGATGATGTTGATTGGTCTGATGTTTCACCTTCTGGTTCTGTTAAGTTTTTAACCCGTGCATGGCGCTTATCTGGTGATGTAACAAGTACGCCAGGTGTGGACTTTAGTAAGGGTGATCTGGCTCTTCGTAAAGCAGTGCACAAAGCCCTACATGATGCGGCCTTTGCCGTTGAATCATTTAGATTCAACGTTGCAGTAGCTCGAGTGATGGAGTTAGTAAATGCAACACGTAAAGCCATAGATTCTGGATGCGGACCGGCAGATCCTGCTGTTCGTGAAGCAGTAGAGGCAATTGCAATCATGCTCTCACTTGTTGCACCCTTTACTTCTGAAGAGATGTGGGAGCGCCTAGGTCATAAGCCATGCGTTGCACTTGCTGGTTGGCCAACAGTTGATCCAGCTTTACTTGTTGCCGATGCGGTAACAGTTGTCGTGCAGATAAATGGAAAAATAATTGATCGAATCGATGTTGCGCCAACCATTTCAGATGCAGAGTTAGAGTCAGCTGCTCTGGCGCTTCCATCTGTTGTTGCTGCATTATCTGGAGTGAGTATCAATAAGGTAATCACTCGGGCACCAAAGCTAGTTAACATAGTTATCAACAGTTAAAACTCACCTGCAATAACGGTATACAAATGGCGTTGAAAATGTGCCCATGGAACATCTCAGAAATGCATACGAATCAATCTCAAACTGGTGGTTTGACCTTCACTACACGCCCAATCAAAAACGCGGCCTACTTGTAGTAAGCGCCCTTCTCCTCCTTATCTCTTTCTTCATTGTTGTACGAGGAAATACGCAACCACCAGAGGTTGAAGTTACTGCAGCAATAATTGTGCAAGAAGTTGAGATATTTGTAGATGTTGCAGGTGCGGTTAACAATCCTGGTGTCTATTCACTTTCCGGCAAATCTCGTGTCATCGATGCGATTAAAGCAGCAGGAGATAGCGCGCCAGGGGCAGATTTGAGCACAATTAACTTAGCGCGAATTGTTAGCGATGGTGAGCAAATTTATGTTGATTCTTCGATTTTGGGCAGATCTTCAGGATCGGTAAAAAGAAACATAAGAACCGGTCCAATTAATTTGAATCGAGCTACAAAATCTCAGTTGGATACCTTAGATGGAATAGGTCCTGTAATAGCCCAGCGCATTATTGACTTTCGAAAAGTAAATGGCCCATTTCTAACTATTGATGACATCCAAAAAGTCAGCGGAATTGGTACTGCAAAATTCGCGCAGATCAAAAGCAAAATACAGGTCTAATTGATTTTAGGGCTATTGCCCTAGGTGGTGGCATCTGGTGCGGCGCACTTTTACAAAGTGCTGTGGCACCATTTCGGGTTGCCCTAGCCGCTGTGCTGCTTATTGTTTTTTCACTCATAGGTAAGAAGGCTCGATTTATTGTTTTAATCTTTGCCATTCTTGTCGGATCAACTGCCATGTCACTCAGGCAAGCATCCATTGAGAGCTCAAAGATTCAAGATTACTTTGACTCGACCGTGCAGTTTCAGGCACAGATAGT
>JAIXXJ010000012.1 GCA_027490815.1 Streptomycetaceae bacterium | reverse complement strand
GTTGCAGTTAAATCAGCTGCAACATCTACTGCATCGGTAATGATTCCTGACTCTGTCTTTACTGCAACTCGAGCTGCAACTTCTTTGCCATAAGCATGTGATGCAATCAGAAGTGCTGCTGGTGATTTAGTAGAAACTAACTGAGATAGCGCATCGGCTACTGCTGCTACGCCGTTGTAGGAAAAACTATCTGACTCAACAACCAGAATATTTGAAATCGGACCAGCATTTAGCCCTGCTGACATTGCACTGCCCTGTCCCACAGGTGCGAAAACAATGGCCGTTACCGAACCAATTCGTGCGCCAGCTGTTGCTAGCTCTGCATTTGTTTTTGCAGCTTTACCGCCAACAAAATCGGCCAAAATAAATACGTTGCTCATATCAACTTCTTTTCTGCTAAGTAGCTGGCAAGTTTTTCGCCGCCAGTTCCATCATCTGTGACCTTAATTCCTGCAGCACGTGGAGGCCGTGGCGCTGAATCGGCCACAAGTGACCATGCGCTAGTAACACTGACTCCAACAGTTGCTAGATCGCGAACATCAATAACCTTCTTTTTTGCTGCCATGATTCCTTTAAATGATGGATAGCGTGGTTCATTAATCTTTTCTACCACCGAGATTACGCAAGGGAAATTTGCATACATCTCATCAACGCCAGCTTCTGTCACGCGTGTAATTGTCACCTTGCTTGACGCTGGATCAACCGTTACAGAGGAGGCAAAAGTTAACTGCGCTGCATCTAGGCGCTCTGCCAACATAGCTGGAACAACACTCATTCGTGCATCGGTTGACTCTGTTCCACAAATAACTAAATCAAAACCTTCTTTTGAAATTACACCTGCAAGCACTGCAGAGGTGGCGAGCGCATCGGCGCCTGCCAGCTTTGCATCGGTAATTAGAATCGCATCATTTGCACCCATTGATAAAGCTTTGCGAACAGCCTCTGTTGCGCGCTCTGGGCCCATAGAAATCACCGTGACTGTGTGTGGTCCACCTTCTTCGTTTCCACCATGTGCTTCGGCGATACGAAGTGCTTCTTCAACGGCGTACTCATCTAGGTCGTTTAGAACAGCGTCAACGTTTTCACGGTCTAGAGTTCCATTGACCATTTTCTTCTCAGCCCAAGAATCTGGAACTTGCTTAATGCATACGGCGATCTTCATGGGCCAAATGTTACTGGTCGGTAATTGAATTGGCTACACGAACTTCAGGCTGGCTATCTACTTAACTTTTAAAGGTGACTGAAACGGTCGCTGTGACAGTTTTTTCAATGGTGCTGGTGTCATAGGCGCCATAGTCAGCTGTCATCGTTGAATCAGGTGTGGTGATCTGAATTGGACCAGCTTTGACATTAACCAGTGATCCGATTTCACCACCCACGGCCTTAGTCAACGCCTCGGCGCGAACCTTTGCATCCTTCATCGCTTCAGCCATTAACTGTGGACGAAGTTCTGGAAGGTTTGAGATGTAATAGGCAGGTCCATAGTTATTCACGTTAATTCCTGTAGCAAGCAGGGTGCCGATTCCTTGGCTCAGTTTTGAAATCAACTCAACATCTTTTGAACGCACTGTTACTTCACGGTTTGCACGGTAGGAAAGAATCCGGCCCGTTGCATTTCCATTGACGTACTCTTCATTGGCATAGGTTGAAACAGCTCCAAGAGTCAGTGCATCTGTTGGTATTCCAGCTTTGACTAAATATTCTGAAAGTGCGGCCACATCAGAGTCAACTTTTTTCACAGCTGTCGATACGGCAGGAGATGAAAGACTGACATTTAAAATCCATACGGCATTGTCTGCAGTTGCAGAGATTTTTGCCGAACCAGTAACGGTTATTCCATCGCTGCTTCGGGATGCAAAGCCAGAGCCCACCTTCATTAATCCCCCACCTAGGGCGATCGATAAAATAACTGCTGCGATGATTATTGTGACGGCTTTGCGTCGTTCAACCGTGATGATTGGGCTTTCATTTAATTGGCTCATGGTTAAATCTTATCGCTTAGATAGCCCGAAGATGTGCAGTCGCCAGAGTGTCAGCACTTCTAAAGCGCTCTAGTTGATTTTCCCATGGTGTTCCCAGAATTTTTGCAATGCCTTCCCGAATAGCATCTTCATCAAATGACTTGGCAAGACACTGCGTAATTTGATTTTCAGATAACAGCGCCGCACCAGATTGATCTATGGCCACCCTATGCATTCCTAACTCTGGTGTGAATCGAAAGATCTCACCCACCGGTTCTCCGCTTTCAATAACTTCAAAATTTAAGTAATGCCAGCTTGCAAGTGCACTTGCAATCTCTGCTGAGGCACCGGCGCGATCTCGAAACTCTAATTGAGTGCGAAAAGTTCCGGGCACTAAGTTTTGTTGCCTCCAGGTTAAGTTAATCCAGTTGCCCAAAACGCTTTGAATAGCCCAATCAATATGGTGGCGCAGGGCAGATGGCGCTGAATAAATAGTTAAGAAACCTCTCACCTGCAGACGGTTAGAAGGCTGTGTTAGACGTTGCATTGTTCTCCTAGCAAGGTGCGCCTTATGCGACCTTCCCCAGCGGCATAAACACCCTTGAATTGCTGATAACAATTCAATAACTTGCTTTGTGAACGCCTTAATTACACACCCTTGAGCCTGAAACTGTCTACCCCTGGTATAGGTGTATGGGCTCATAGGAGGTACAGTTGACCCTAGTCGGACGCTTAATCAGTACCCGTTTCATGTTTTGCATAATCGGTATAGCTGGAGCAAGAGGAAGACCGTGATTCGAGGATTTCTCGGATCACCCACATATCGAAGGAAATAAATACATGGCAACAGGCACAGTTAAGTGGTTCAACTCTGAAAAGGGTTTCGGTTTCATTGCAGTTGATGGTGGCGGACAAGATGTTTTCGTTCACTACTCAGCAATTCAAGGAAACGGTTACAAGTCCCTTGAAGAGGGTCAGGCAGTTTCATTTGAGGTCGTACAGGGTCCAAAGGGTCCTCAGGCTGATGCAGTAAACCCTGCCTAATCAACACTAACTAT
>JAIXXJ010000025.1 GCA_027490815.1 Streptomycetaceae bacterium | reverse complement strand
AGTTCTCACATGGATGGAATTCTCGAAAAAGCAGCGGTACGACGCTTTAAGGAAGCAGCCGATTCACTTGGAGTCAAAGGTGAAATCAATATCTTGGCTGAAACTGCTCGCACAGCGATCGATGCTGCCAATGGCCTTGGTATCGAGGTAGGCCAGATTGCATCCTCTCTGATCTTCAAACTGCCATCAGGTAATCCGCTCTTGATTATTACGAGCGGTCGTCATCGCGTTGATACAGATCTCGTTGCTAAGAACCTGGGCTTACCTGAACTCGGCCGCGCAGATGCCAACTATGTAAAGGAAATCTCTGGTTATTCAGTAGGCGGCGTCTCCCCTATCGGCTGGATTACAACGCCTGAAATCACATTAATCGATCAAGCCCTCAACGATTACGAAATTGTCTGGGCAGCATCAGGTCATCCTCATGCTGTGTATCCAACAAGTTACGCAGAACTCATTACCTGCACGGGTGCAAGGCCGATGGTTGTTGGCGAATAGATCTACTTGATATAAATCTCTACCCGTCGATTTTTTGCAAGTGCCGCTTTACTGTTTCCAGTTGCAGCAGGCTTGCTTGAGGCATACCAACCCGTTGCAATCTTCTGACCTGGGAGTAATGAACGCAGCAACTTAGCAACTGCCTTTGCGCGGTTCTGAGATAACAAATTATTATCTGTTCCGCCCTTGCTATCGGTAAACCCGTAGCTCAATACCGTCGCCGATGATTTCAAGAAGATTGCGCCAGCAAGCGCCTTAATCGTCTTCTTCGATTCATCATTAAGGAAATATGTTCCTGAAGCGAAGTAGATGGTTCCCACCTTCTTCATGGCCACAGGTTGAACATTTCCTGTAATGGAGACCTCAGTTGACGTGGTCGGTGTTGGAGTAGGAGTAGGAGTTGGAGTTGGCGTAGGAACCGCCTTATCTGTAGCCACGAAGATAGAGATTCCTGCCTGCTCAAGATTCGCAATGTAATCAGCGCCTGCTTGTACCTTTCTATCTTCGCGCTTTGCTTGCGCTAGATCTAAGGCCTTCTTCCACGTTGCACTACTTACAGAGTCTCCTTCAACACGCTTTGCATATGCCGCATCACGCTCTGTGTAATACGTCGTGTTGGCTCCATAGATTGCAGAAGTCATCGCTGCTTCAAAAGCAGAAATACCTCCCTTTTCAAGTGAGCTATAAGTCTTTACGACCTCTTCCTGCTGGATTCCCACTTCACAAGACATCGTGGCGCCTTTATAAGAACTCTTAACATCAAATATTGCCTGAGCGCCCAGAGACTTCTCAGAATCAACAACGGCTCCGTTTGATAGAAGGCTAATCAGTTGAGAAGTAATGCTTGACGCCTCTTCTTTCCCGCCTTGCTTCCTGAACTTGTAAGCACCTGAAGAACAGACAAGAGATGCGCCAGATCGTGAAATCTTAGGATTAGCAACCAATACAAATGTTGAAGGTGGTGGTCCGAGTACAACTGGTGCAGGCGTTGAGCTCACAACCGGAACTAAAGTCCATTGAGCAAATAACGTAATGTTGTTTGTAACCCCAGGAGAATAAGGGAAAGTTAATTGGGTACCTCCGCTCGAGGAAGCAAACCAACCATTGAATGTGTGTCCGTTCTTAGTGGGCGAAGATGCTGGTGCGGCTACCGTCCCTCCTGAAATAAATGATTCAGATGCGATTGAGTTCCCTCCGGAACTGTTGAAATCAACCGCATATGTTGGAAGAGCCGACCATTGGGCATAAAGCGTAAAACTTCCTGGGGCAGAATTTGAGTACGGAAAATTGACTGCAGAACCAGCTGTTGTGGATTCAAACCATCCATTAAACGAGTTTCCAGAAAGAGTCGGAGAGCTTGGCGCGGTTACAGATTCATTCGTGTAATAAGAAGCGCCAGAAATTGTGGAACCCCCTTGGCTATTAAAATTTACGGTAAAGCTGTCCCTGGGTGTAATTGCCGTACTCGCTGTAGAGGATTCAGAAGTTCCAAAAGCAGTGATTGCCACAACGGTAAAAGTCTCTGGACTGCCAGTTGTCAGACCTGAGATAGAAATAGGAGAAGATGCAGATGTTCCGGTTTTGCCACGCGGGTATGAGGTGACTCGATAACTAGTAATCGCAGAGCCCCCATCACTTGCTGGGGCTGTGAATGGAACACTAACCGTGGTTGAGTCGATAATTAATGGCGTGCCAATGGTGGGTGATCCCGGTTTACCTACTGGGGCTTGATAAATGGGGGCATCCACCGAGTAGTAACTAAGGACCGTTTTATAGTTGATTCCGACGTGACCACTCAAGCCAGTTAGAACTACATAGAATGTATTCCAGCCAGAAACTAACAGACTTTGTACATTTTGATTAGTTGCAGTTCGGTATACGCCATTATTTCCAGTAAATGCATCAAACAACTTATTTGAATTTTCTCGTCCATTGAGAAAAAACTGGCCGATATCATCTACATTCATCGAATATGTCACGGTCGCGGTATCAAAATCTGAAGCGACGAAAAACCTGTGCCGAAATATAAATGTACGATTTGCACAGTTCGCACCCGCTGGCGTGCCAACATCCGTACTTTGACATGCGCTAAGCCATGCATCTGTGCCTGTAACTTTTGGCCAGGGATGATTTCCCAATGCGAGATACGCGGGCACCCAAGTTGAGCCATCATCCAAAGAAACATCTGCTTCTTGTGAATAACCACCCAATGGATGTGACGCGTCAGTTTTGCCACCGAGTAATGTGATCGACTGTAGAGATGCTGCTTCAGCGCCAGTCGGCACTATTGCAAACTCCAATGCTGAAATGACTACTAAGGCACTCAAAATCGACGCGATACGACTCTTCATTTTCTCTCCACAGGCGTGATTTAGGGGTGAAATATGGATAAAAGAATACCTTTCTTTTATAGGTATGGCGCTCTTTTATCGGGTCGCGCCTTTTTTATCGCAGGCTTCCTCCTATGGGGACTATCTCGGACCTAGAATTCGGCTATGCCAGCCGGAGCCAAAAAGGCCGTCTCCCCAGATAAGGGGCGTAAAGCTGCCTACGTCATGCGTAATCGCGAGGCTCTCCTGCGTTCGACTCAAGAAGTTTTAGCGGTCAAGGGCCACGCGGTCACCATCGAAGATATCGCCGACCATGCCCAGGTGGCGGTCAGCACCATCTATAAGCATTTTTCAGATAAAGATGCGTTGATCTCGGCCACGATGTTGTGGGGCTTTGCCGAGTGGATGACAAAAGTTCAATCCCTGGGAGATGACCTGGCTGACCCATTAGAGAAGCTGGTCTTGCCCATGCGTCTTTTTGTGCGAGTTCAATCAACGCACCCTCACCATGCTCGCAATATTGTCAATTTCCTCGAAATCACAACCCAGTTCCTTCCAATCCTCGAATCTGAGTTGAGCCACCACATCGAAGAGCTTACAAAGGCAAAGTTGTTAACATGCGATGACCCCGATGTAGCTGCGAGAAATCTCCAAGCGGTTTTGCTCTCAACGGTGGTGAATCAAGTAACTAATCCAAAAGCAAAGGTTGAGGATGCTGATGCTTCAATCAGAGTTGCGCTCAGCATGGTTGGAATGTCAGATGCGAAGGCTCGGAAGTTAACCGAGTCAAAACTTCCTGAAATCAAAAGTTAAGCAAGTAGTTCAGCAAGTAACTTCTCTACTCGGCCCTTAATCTCATCGCGAATCACGCGAACCGGTTCAATACCCTGGCCTGCAGGATCATCGAGCACCCAATCTTCATAGCGTTTGCCTGGGTAGAACGGGCAGACATCGCCACAGCCCATGGTGATAACAGCATCAGATTCTTGAACTGCCTCTGTCGTCAAAACTTTAGGAGTGTTATTAGCGATATCGATTCCTACTTCAGCCATTGCTTCAACGGCAATCGGGTTGATGGAATCTTTAGGGGCAGATCCAGCTGAGAGAACTTCCACACGACCCTGCCCGAGTTCGCGCATAAAGCCTGCTGCCATCTGAGAACGGCCAGCATTGTGAACACAGACAAAGAGAACGGTTGGTTTGCTCATTTACTTT
>JAIXXJ010000026.1 GCA_027490815.1 Streptomycetaceae bacterium | reverse complement strand
TAGAGAGCTTGCGCAAAGAACGACGAGCAAGAATAAAAAAGTACCCTTCTGTTTCGGTTTTAGTAGCAACTATTCGCCCAGATGATTTAACGTCCCTACTTTCGCAGTTATTGCAACAAAGCCTGCCTACATTTGAATTGAGATTAGGATTGCACGGAGTTGAATTAACAGGACTTCATAAGAAACAGATCTCCGCACTAAATCGCCGAAAAGTAAGAGTGTTTGTTAAAAAATTCGATTCAGACAAAACTTTAGGAACAATTTTATCGGCACTTGCCGAAGAGAGTAATTGTGAATTCATTGCAAAGATGGACGATGATGATTACTACGGTCCAGAGCATCTAAGGGATCTACTTGATGCGTCTCTGGATACAGGAGCTGAAGTTGTTGGACGTGCAATGAACTACATTTACCTAGAACCTTTAAACATAACTGTACGTAAGTTTTCGCGAGGAAGTATGCAAACAGTCGAGCACTACAGTGATTGGATTTGCGGGGGAACGATTTTGGCCAAGCGCTCAGCAGCCCAATCCACAGGTTGGTTTGGTAGTGGGAGTTCGGCGGTTGATCACTTTCTTCTAAGCGGTATAGCAAATAACGGCGGAAAGATTTGGCGAACATTTGGAGCCGGATACATTTACCGCCGTGGCTTTACCCCTCATACTTATGTAACAAACTATTCAAAATATTTAAATCATATCAATGAAAAAGTAGTTGGACTTTGGTCTCATCAAATCTTTGGGGTGCAGAAATGAAGCTCGGTGCATTTCGTTTTACCAGACCGCATGATTTGACCATCACTTCAAAACCAAGACTAAGTGTTGGCATTGTTATCGCTTGCAGAGATGGCCAGAAAAAGCTGGATCTAGTGCTGGCTTCACTTTCTGCCCAGAGCTATCCTGTAAGACTAACTAACGTCTACATTATTGATGACGGCAGTGCCAAGCCGCTAACACTTCCTAAGATTCGTCCTAAAAATACGAAGTTAGTGACATATAGAAATAGTGAAGGCAAATGGGGCAAGACGGCGGCAACTTCCGACATGGTCTCCCAAATAAAAACCGATGTCTTATGGTTTATTGATGCTGACATGGTTTTTGAGCCAGATCACCTCGCACATCACATGAAATGGCATCATGATGCAGACGATTATGTTGTGCTTGGTTGGAAGCGTTTTGTGAAGGATTGGCACTACACACCGGAAGATTTGCTTCAAACTTTAAACACAGGTGGATTTGAAACCTTGCATAAAGAAAGTTGGGGCAAAGAACTGTGGGAGGCACGCGTATCCCTAACCAATGATCTTGAAAAGCCGGGCATCGATGGCTATCGCGCTTTTGTCGGTGCAACTTTTTCTATGAAAAATAGGCAGTGGAAAGCTTTAGGTGGTTACAACCGCAATCTCATTACGGGAGAAGATACAGAACTTGGTTGGAGAGTTTTTGTTAACGGTTTAAGGACTGTGGTCGATCGGCAAGCTCTTTCATGGCATCTTGGATACAGCACTGTAGAGGTACACAAAAATCAGATTCAAAGACACAATGACCCAACTTTTGCGCAATATATTCCACAGATGTATCGAATTCGAGAAAAAAGTAAATTTAATTGGTTAGTTCCTACCTATCAGGTAATAGTTGATGTGCGTGAGGCAACATTGGAACAGATATTAAATCTACGGGAAAAACTTTTAGCGATCCCAGGATCAACTGCCAGTTTCACACTTCTTGCACCTTGGACGGTTTTAAACCGCCGGTATACACCGGTCGGTGATTTATATACCGATCTTCGTGAGATTAGGAACTGGCTCTCTCAGGATCCACAGTTCACATTTAAAGTGATTCCTTCAGATCAACTGATAACAGTCGAGTGGGTTCTAGAAGAGTTTGAATCTGGATCTACTCCTTACTATGTTTTTGCAGATGCAAAAACATCAGTAAATCTGAAGGAGCTAACAGAATACTTACTCTCAAGTGAACAAGGCTTAGTAGGTGTTGTTGACAAGAAAGATCAACGAGCATTTGCAGTATTCGCCCCAGCTTTAGCACGGGCTGCAAAGTTTGAAGGCTCATTGCATCAAAACATTTCAAACTTATGGGGCGCCCAGTGGCTAAACGATGATCAATTTGCGAAGGTGCATCGAGGTAAAAATACTCTTATCGGCCACTTTTTCGCTTTTTTAAAGCGAGAAGGTAGGAAAATAAATTCACCTCGACAGTTATTGATTTTTCTTAAGACACTCCTAAGACTAATTTCGAGAGAAATTTTCCGTCGGGGTTAATTTAAGGAGATCAGGACCCACCCTCTTTGGTTTTTCTGCCGCAATCATCGATTCAATCTCGAACTAATCTGAAGGAAAAAGCACTCGTTCAATCATAGAAAAGCCACGTAAATGGCCAATCGAGTGGCGTTTGGGGCAAGTAAAAAAAGCGGGTAGTATTGCGATTCACAATTAAATAGGCGTGCGTAGCTCAACGGATAGAGCATCTGACTACGGATCAGAAGGTTAGGGGTTCGAATCCCTTCGCGCGCACTTCACGTTCAAGCATCAAATTAGTAACCGTCTTATTCCTAATCAGAAGTTACCCACTGATCTAGTAATGAGTAGGTGCCTGCATTAGTCCAATCAGGATTGCAGTTATTCACGCTTGAAACGAGATGAGCGAGACCACTCCAAGTGGAATTCGATTGATTGTAAGTAGCAGAAAGAGTCACCTGCAGTCTCACAAGTGACTCTTTCTGCTTTTTATTGATGATTACTTAATCTCAATTAAGCGAGGTTTTTTCTCTTCAGGGAGATCTCTCTCTAGCTTGATAGAAAGTATTCCATTATTTAGATCTGATTCAATCACTTTTACGTGATCGGCTAAAGCAAACGTTTGGCGAAACTGACGACCGGCTATTCCACGATAGACATAACCAAAGTCTTCTGATTCATCATTTGATTGCTTGGATCCCTCAATTGTGAGTTGATTATTGTGTAGCTCAACTCGCAATTCTGACTTTGCAAATCCAGCTACTGCCATTTCAATTTTGTAGCTGTCTTCGCTTAGTTGTTTGATGTTATAAGGAGGGTATGAAGATGTGCCACCCATTAGAGTGTTTTGCATCTCTTCCAAAAGTCGCCACTCACGGTCAAAACCAACTGACCAGGCTTCTAAATTGGGAAAGTACTGAGTAATAGATGGAAATGAATTTGAACGCTTGTTTTTTACTAGTGTGTAATCCATTTAGATTTCTCCTTTTTTGCGAGATACCTAACGGACTTGATCTTTCTTACTGCAAAGCAAGTGTCAAAAAGACCAAGTGCCCTCGGTGAACCCCCACTTTGGCAGGTTCAACCTCGTCAACCGACCGGCCTGAAGATTTATTCCCGCACTTCGGCGGCCTATTTCCTTTTTGCCCCAGGGGGTAAAGAAGAGTCAACTCAATGGACAATCAGTCTTTTTAGGAGAAATATCTTTCGAGTGTGTATTCGTACCTGCTCGCATAAAATTCAACACCCGGGGTCATCGAACTAGTAACGGAATGCCCGAAATGGCGTAATTCGGTTATCTTGACAGACAGTCTCTCAATTTTCGGCATTTTCTCAGCAAAAACTTGTTCAAGGTCTGCCTTTTGTGTTTTACAATTAGCGCTGTTCGGGCAAATCGAAGTTAACCACTTCTGAGAATCAGAGGCAGACAGGGCTAATGAACAAAGTAATCAAGGGCGGTGCAGTTATTACCGCAGTTATAGCAATCTCACTTACAGGCACGACAGTGTCATTTGCAGCCGAAGCACAGACACCAGTCGTGAAGAAGATTGCATTTACTGCAGAACAGAAAGCAGCATTCCAAGAAGCCAGAACAGAATTCAAGGCAGCACGTGAAGCACGTCAAGCAGCTATCGCAACTGCGAAAGCAGCTATCGCAACTGCAAAGAGCAACTTTGATGCAGCCAAAGCAGCTGCAACTACTAAAGAAGACCGTCAAGCAGCGCGAGCTGCCTTTAAAGCGGCAGTTACTGCCGCAATAGCATCAGTACCTGCAAAGCCTACAAAGCCGGTGCTTCCGTAACTTATTTTTGAACTCCTTTGGTCGACCACATCCTGTGGCCTACTTATAATCAGAAATAAACATTTTGTCCTTATTAGGAGAAATACTTTTGCGGGGCGTTTACACACTTGCTTGCAAGAGATTCAACACCGAGGGGTCATTGACAGATACGCGGATTTACTAGATTATTTAGGTAATAACTATCTACAGGATCTACGGATAGAGCGTGTGTCCGAGTGATTGTGCGTAAGCCAGTCGCTCGGAGTAGAAAAGAATGAGGAAGCAAAACTTCCGTTTCTTTTCACACTACGGATCAGAAGGTTAGGGGTTCGAATCCCTTCGCGCGCACAAGTTAAGCTCTCGGTGCCTTTCACACCGGGGGCTTTTCTTCTTCATTGCGTTAGGCGCGTAAGGCCTTTGCGAACTCGCGGAAATCTTCAACGAGTAGATCAATTTCCTCTTGGCCGTGTGCCAAGGAGATTAACCATTGCTCATCAAGTCCTGGTGGCGTAATGATTCCGCGGTTGATTGCAAATAACCAATGAGCCTCTGCAATTGAAAAATCTGTCGCCTTATAATCGCGATAGTTGCGAACTGGTGTTGTTGACCAAGTAACGCATCCCTTTACACCAAAACCAACTGTGTGCGCTGGAAGTTGGTACTCCTCAATAATTGCACTAATGCGATCTAACGCTTGTTGATTTAATGCTTCAGCAAATTCGAGTGCGCCATCTGAGCAAATTCGATCAACTGCGCGAACACCAGCCATTGCAAGAGGGTTACCGTTAAATGTCCCAAAGTGAGCCATTTTGCCATTAGTAACAAAATCCATGTACTGCTTTTTCCCACCAAAGGCTGCAACAGTTACTCCGCCACCTATGGATTTAGCAAGAGTGATTAAGTCTGGCTTAACTCCTAAACGAGCTGAGGCACCGTGTGCTCCTGCAGTTAACCCTGTCTTTACTTCATCAAAAATAAGTACCACTTTGTATTGATCACATAGCTCACGCACGCGCTCTAGATAGCCTGCATCAGGCAGAACTATTGCAATGTTTTCTAGAACTGGTTCAACTATAAAACAAGCGATATTGTCAGCATTTTTTTCAAACATGCGCTCCAGGGCCGGAATATTGTTAAATGGCACAACATAGATCTCACCAGGAACTAAATTCGACTCAATGTATGGTGTTGGTTCTTCGGCATCTCCTGCATGGGTAAGAGGAGGCTTTGCAGAGACAACAAATGGGTCGTAACTACCGTGGTAGCCGCCTTCAACTTTTAGAATCCCCATTTTGTCTGTAGCAGCGCGCGCAACACGGACGGCATACATCGTTGACTCTGTACCGCTATTGGTGAAGCGGACTTGATCAATTCCAAAGCGAGTGCAGATCATCTCTGCAGCCTCTGTTGAAGTTGGCGAAGGGGTTACAAAGAGCATTCCTTCAGATAAAGACTTTTGAATCTCTTCAATAACCACAGGGTTCAGGTGGCCTGCAAGCATTGCCCCAAAGCCCATCGAAAGGTCTAACAACTTACGACCATCAACGTCGGTCATATAGGCACCCTGAGCGCTCACAATTGAGATTGGATACGGGTCCCAGTGTTGGAAACTTGATGTCACTCCAAGTGGCAGCGATTTATGAGAACGCGCACTCTCAGCCTGACTCTTACCTGTGTCTTTCGTAAATAGTTGCCATTCTTGCTTGAGTATCTCTTCGACTCGTTTCGGGTCTACCGGAACTGAAGTTGTAGGCATGAATCTAAAAGTTTGGCTGTGATTATTAGTCTGTGTCAGCATTTGTAAATCTTGTACGGCAAAGGTTTCAGCTTTTGAAACTCGTTTGAGAAGTACTCTCCCGGTTCGTTTTTTAGTTCTGTTAATTACCGTCTTTGGTAATTGACCCCAATCATCTCATGCCAATTTTAAAAAGCAACCCCTAGACTTAAACTATGCGTAAAGGCGGTGTTTTGCTTGCTTTCCCCCTGCTTTTTTCACTTTTAATTGGCGTTTCTCAGGATTCACAAAAAGACGACCTGCGTAAGGCAGTGGATTTTTCCCCAACCATAAATTCTTTACCAATTCCACTAAGTTGTATGAATAAAATTACCCTTGAGATTCGTATTACAAATACTGAAAAAGAATGCGTTGCTACAGAGCATTCTCTTGGTGCGACAGAGATAAAACACGGAGTTAGTTATCCAATTGAAATGCATCCACAGTTGCTTATTCGTTTTACTGCTGCAAAGGCAGCTGCAGCAAAAGAGGGACAAAGAATTTATATTGCATCTGGCTTTCGAACATTAGAAAGACAAAAGTACTTGTTTGCCAACGCAGTTAAAAAGTATGGCTCAGAGACAGAAGCTGCCAAATGGGTTGCACCACCTTATGTTTCCCATCATCCATGGGGCCTAGCAATTGATGTGAACTATCCAAGCGAACCAGTTGGTGCTGGTTGGCTTGAGATTAATGGCGCCAGGTTTGGCTTATGTCGGGTCTATGAAAATGAATGGTGGCATTTTGAACCAGTGATTGCACCGGGTGGCACGTGCCCTGCGCTCCTTCCGAACGCAACATTCACACGCCCGCTTCAACCTGCACCCACTAACTAACAGAGCCGACAGTCGGCTCGTTCCTCTCAAGCAACCCGCTCAAACAAGCACAAGTGAACCCACCTGAGTGAAAATGAGCCAAGGGGCGACATTCTGAGTATTGTTGCCCTACGTGCGATTCATAAATGAAGTAACTCACGACCTCACCTATGACGATGTTTTCATGGTGCCAAGCAAATCAGAGCTTTCATCTCGAATGGATGTTGATCTTTCATCCATTGATGGAACTGGCACAACAATTCCTTTAGTAGTTGCCAATATGACGGCAATTGCTGGTCGACGTATGGCAGAGACAATGGCACGTCGCGGTGGCTTAACTGTTATTCCACAAGATATTCCTCATGCTGTAGTGGATTCAGTTATTAAATGGGTTAAAGAGCGTCATCCTTTTTTTGATACACCCATTACTTTATCGCCAGAATCAACAGTTGCAGATGCAGTTAGTTTGCTGCACAAACGAGCCCACGGCGCAGTTGTAATTGTTGAAAACGGAAAACCCGTTGGAATAATTACAGAAGATGATTGCAAAAGCGTTGATCGCTTCACTCAACTACACCAAGTTATGAGTAAAGAGCTAACAACCATGTCTGATGCGCTAAATGCACGAGAAGCCTTTGATTTTTTAACACATCACCGACTCAAACTAGCCCCTGCAGTATCGGCTAATGGTGATTTAGTGGGAATTATGACTCGCTTAGGCGCACTTCGCGGAACTCTCTATTCGCCAGCATTAGATTCAAAAGGTTCACTAAGAGTTGCTGCGGCAGTTGGAATCAACGGAGATGTTGCTGCAAAAGCTGCAGCCCTGATTGAATCTGGCGCGGATGTTTTGGTTGTAGATACGGCCCACGGCCATCAAAAGAAAATGCTTGAGGCGTTAGCTGCAATTCGCTCAATAAATCCTAAAGTTCCAATCGTTGCAGGAAATGTTGTTACGGCTAAAGGTGCTCATGATCTAGTTAAAGCAGGGGCCAACATAATTAAAGTTGGAGTTGGACCAGGTGCAATGTGCACAACACGTATGCAAACCGGTGTTGGCCGTCCGCAGTTTTCTGCCGTTCTTGAATGTGCAACCGAAACTAAGAAGTTAGGTGCGCACGTTTGGGCTGACGGTGGCGTGCGCCATCCCCGCGATGTTGCACTAGCTCTTGCAGCGGGTGCATCACAGGTGATGATCGGGTCTTGGTTTGCTGGAACGTATGAATCTCCCGGGGATTTACAAAGTGATGCACAGGGCCGTTTATATAAAGAGTCATTTGGAATGGCCTCTGCTCGCGCAGTCGCAGCTCGAACATCTACAGAAGATGCATTTGATCGCGCTCGTAAAGCACTTTTCGAAGAAGGAATCTCTACCTCTCGCATGTTTTTAAATCCTGCACGTCCAGGCGTTGAAGATTTACTCGATGAGATAATTGCAGGAGTTCGATCTTCATTTACTTATGCTGGTGCAAAAAATATTGAAGAGTTCGCTGATTTAGCCACCGTCGGAATTCAATCCACCGCAGGTTTTGCCGAAGGGCGCCCACTGCACTCATCTTGGGGTCAGTAACAACATCACTTATAACAGTAGAATAGATACACCATGAAGATGCCAATTGTTTACTACATCAAGCGGACTCCAGCTGGTCGAGTTGTCTGGCGAATTGTCATTGGACTTATTGGCGGGGCAATAACCGTTGCAGGAGCTGTTGCATTAATTGGCCCGGGCCCAGGAGTTTTAGTTCTTTTAGCCGGTCTTGGAATATTAGCCACAGAGTTTGCATGGGCTGGACGCGTAATGCACTATACAAAAGATGTAGCCAATCGAGCTGCTGCCCGCACAGGAATGAAGCCATGGGTTAAGTACTTTCTTCTTTCAGGCGGCGCAGTAGTTTCCATAATTGCAATATTTATAATTCACGCAAGCTAAGGGGAGTTTCTTTCGCCATGGCGCGCAATGTTGTTAATTTAGAAGAGGTATCAAAAGCTTTTGATATTAAAGAACTTCTAATCTCTGTCTCCCTTGGAGTCTCCGAAGGTGATCGGATTGGAATAGTGGGCCGCAATGGCTCCGGCAAAAGCACGCTCATGAAGATAATGGCAGATATAGAACCACCTGATTCTGGGCGTGTAACTAAATCAAATGCTGCGAAAATTGGATTGCTTTCACAAGTAGATCTTGCAAACCCAGAAAGCACAGTTGGTGAAGTAGTACTGGGTGATGCACAAAAACATGAATGGGCAAGTGATCCAAACATTCGTGAAGTCTTCACTGGCTTATTTGGAAGTTTCGATGATCACATATTTGATCGCAAATTTGGTCAACTTTCAGGTGGTGAGCGCCGCCGAGTGGGACTTGCTAAATTATTAATTAATGAACTTGACTTGATTTTGCTTGATGAGCCAACAAACCACCTTGATGTTGAAGGTGTTGCCTGGTTAGCCCAATACATAAACAAAAGAAAAGCATTGGCTTTTGTTGTTGTAACTCACGATCGCTGGTTTTTAGATGCAGTCACAGATCGAACCTGGGAAGTGGTTGAAGGTAAAGTTGAAGAATACGACGGTGGCTACAGCGCATTCGTATTAGCAAAGGCAGAACGCATCAGACAGGCATCAGCTATGGATGCAAGACGAAATAATTTAATTAGAAAAGAACTTGCCTGGTTACGCAGAGGTGCACCAGCACGAACCTCTAAACCTAAGTTTCGAGTAGATGCAGCAAACGTTTTAATTGCCGATGAACCAAATCCACGAGATCAAGGTGAACTACTCAAGTTCGCTTTAAACCGATTGGGAAATACTGTTTATGAAGCTCATCATCTGCAAGTAAAACTAGGCGAAAAAGAGTTAATCGATGATCTCTATTGGAACGTTGGACCAGGAGACCGCATAGGAATTGTTGGAATAAATGGTGCTGGTAAGACAACTTTAATGCGAACGCTAACTGGGGAAATTGTCCCAACGGCTGGAAAATTAGTAACTGGTGTTACTGTCAAAGCAGCTTTTTTAACACAACATTTAGCCGAGTTAGATCCGACGTGGAGAGTATTAGAGGCAGTTGAAAAAATTGCTAACCGTGTTGAACTAGGTGGCGGGCGAGAATTATCTGCTTCTCAACTATGTGAACGGCTGGGCTTTGATCGCGAATCACAGTGGACACCGGTCGGGGATTTATCTGGTGGGGAGAAGAGGCGCTTGCAGTTAACGCGCTTATTAATGGACAGTCCAAATGTTTTGCTACTAGATGAACCGACAAATGATTTCGATATCGAAACTCTTACTGAACTTGAAGATCTTCTAGATAGCTACGGCGGGACACTTATTGTTATCTCACACGATAGATATTTCTTAGAACGGGTGTGTGATCGGTTCGTCGGTTTACTAGGAGACAAAAAAGTTCGTGATCTACCTCGAGGGGTAGATGAATACTTGGAACAACGTGCCAAGGATCTTGATTCTGTTCCTGAATTACAAAAAGAGAAGAAGACTTCCAATGCCGCAGAGCAGCGCCAACTTAAAAAGGATCTTATTCGTTTGGATAGGCAGTTAGAGAAATGTGCTTCTTTGATGAAAGATTTAGAATCAAGACAAGAAGCGGCGGCATTTAATCCAGAAGAGTTAATCAAAATTGACTCCGAATTAAGCGGCTTAAAGGTAGAAAAATCAAAACTTGAAGAGGAGTGGCTTCACACCACGCTTTCCTTGGAAAACTGAGTTAAAATTTGTTCATGAACAAAATCACTCATGGGATTGAATCTACACTTTTCCGCTCCCGCTATTTGCTAGCACCTCTATATTTAGGCTTAGTTGGCGCGCTAGTGCTGCTTGCCTATCGATTTGTTATTGAGTTCTATCACTTAGCAATACATATTGGTGAAGTAAATGCACAAGAGTTCACTCTTGATCTACTTGCATTGCTTGATTTAACTTTGCTCGCAAACTTGATTTTGATGGTAATTTTTGCGGGATATGAGAATTTTGTATCCCGAATAGATGTTGCAACCGATTCCGAAGATCGTCCTTATTGGATGGGAACAATTGATTTCAGCGGCTTGAAGATCAAACTAATTGGCTCATTAGTGGCTATCTCGGTAATTGAGCTTCTAAAAGATTTTATTGAACTTTCTGGACAAGCTGAAGTCGGCGAAGGAACAATTTGGAGAGTGATTATTCACTTAACATTTGTTATTTCCGGAGTTCTTTTTGCTCTCATGGATTGGATTGCTGATAAACGAAAGTTTGATGGCGCTCGTAAATAATGCGGCTAGATATTCTGGCCGCTATAGCCGGAGCGATGATTTCCATACAGGCTCGAATAAATGGAGAGTTATCACACCAATTAAATAACGGATTACAGGCTGCGCTAATCTCATTTGGTTCAGGCCTACTAATCATCTCGTTGGTTACTGTTTTTAATCCTAAACTAAAGACCGGATTACGAAACCTGCGTGAGGCAGTGCAACAAAAAAAGATTGCGCGATGGAAGCTTTTTGCCGGCGCTTTGGGTGGGTCTTTTGTTGCAATTCAAACTCAGACCGTGCCACTTGTGGGTGTTGCAATATTTACTGTTGCATCTATTTCAGGACAAACTGTCATGTCATTATTTGTTGATCGTCTTGGATACACAGGCGGCGGCAAACGCATGATTACAAAGAGACGAGTGTTAGCAGTAATAATCACAATAGTTGCTGTGGCAGTCTCTGTTCTGGACCGTCTTGATGCAAAGAATCTTTCATTTTTTACAGTCATTATCGGATGTACTGCTGGTCTGCTTGTTGGATTTCAACGGGCGCTCAACGGGCAGATTAACGAACACTCCAAAGAGGGATTTACGACATCACTTTTGAATTTCACTTCAGGAACACTTTTATTGGTTATCGTCTTCTTTATTGGATTAGCCACCCAGAAAGTTGAATGGACACCACTTCCAATAGGTCCTTTATGGATGTATTTGGGAGGCGCCATGGGTGTTATCTATATTTCATTTGCTGCAAGTATTGTTCAACAACTTGGAGTTCTAACATTCACACTCTTTAGCGTTGGTGGGCAGCTAGTCAGCTCACTAGTAATCGATATTGTTGCTCCCACAAAAGGTGTGAGTATTAGTCATTATTTAATTATTGGAATCATAATGACGTATGCAGGTGTAATTGCTGGTGGAGTCAGCGGTTCACAGACTAAGCGCGTACAGAGCTTTTAACTGCAGCAGCAACTGCTTTTACAACACTTGCATCAAAGACACTTGGAACGATAAATGAAGAGTTGAGTTGTTCTGGTGTCACGCACTCTGCAATTGCTTCTGCCGCAGCCACCAACATCTCATCGGTGATCTTATGTGCATTTGCATCTAATAACCCACGAAAAATTCCAGGGAATGCCAAAACGTTATTAATTTGATTTGGCTGATCACTTCGCCCAGTTGCAACAACTGATGCATACTTTCTGGCAATCATAGGATCAATTTCAGGATCAGGATTTGCAAGGGCAAATACAATCGAACCTGGCGCCATTGATGCAACGTCGGACTCAGTTAAAACATTAGGGGCACTCACACCGATAAACACGTCAGCATCGACCATCGCTTCAGATATTACTCCAGTGAAATTATTTGGATTGCTGTGATCGATAAACCACTGCTGCATCACATCATCAGACTTCATTCCGGGATGGATGACGCCCTTGTTGTTAAAGCCAATAATGTTGTTTGCACCATTGAGGGTTAGCAATCGAGCGATTGCATTACCAGCCGCGCCAACACCACTTAGAACGATTTTTACCGATTTCAGGTCCTTCTTAACAAGTTTTAATGCGTTTCGAAGTGCGGCAAGGACAACGATTGCTGTTCCATGTTGGTCATCGTGAAAAACTGGGATATCTAATAGTTCTCGAAGTCGACGCTCAACTTCAAAACATCGAGGGGCAGAAATATCTTCTAAGTTAATTCCTCCATAGACGGGTGCAATTAACTGAACTGTGCGAACAATCTCATCAACATCTTGAGTATCAAGACAGACTGGCCAAGCATCAACGTCGGCAAAGCGCTTGAACAGCGCGGCTTTTCCTTCCATTACAGGCAATGCAGCCGCTGGTCCTATATTGCCAAGACCCAGAACGGCTGAGCCATCAGTAACAACTGCAACCGTGTTTCTCTTAATCGTTAAACGTCTTGCATCAGATGGATCTGCAACGATCGCTTGGCAGATTCGAGCAACTCCAGGTGTGTAAGCACGCGATAAATCATCACGGGTCTTTAAAGGAACTTTGGATGCAATTTCAATTTTTCCTCCGAGGTGTAAAAGGAAAGTTCGATCACTAACTTTTCTTACCGTTAATGTTGAGTTCTTTGAGATTGCAGCAGTTATGTCATCAGCATGATCAGAATCGATAGTGTCGCAAGTAATGTCAATGACAACTCTTTCTAGCTGTGATTCAACTACGTCAAGTGCGGTAATTGTTGCACCTGCTCCAGTAATTACCGCGGTAGCAAGTGCAACAGGATTAGATTCAGGCGTTCCTTCAACACGAATCGTAATTCCATATCCAGGGGATGTATTTGCCATTTACACGACACCGTAAAGTCGATCGCCAGCATCGCCAAGTCCCGGAACTATGTATCCATTTTCATTTAATTTTTCATCAAGTGCGCCTGTGACAATCGTTATTGGAACTTTGGAGTTTGCAAACTCTTTTTCAACTGCTGCGATTCCTTCAGGAGCAGACAAGATACAAATAGCAGTGATGTCATTGGCACCAAGATCAATCAAATAATGAAATGCCATGATCAAGGTTCCACCCGTTGCAAGCATGGGATCTAAAACAAATACATGACGGCCAGATAAGTCTTCAGGCAATCTATTTGCATAGGTACTGGCTTCTAAAGTTTTTTCATCTCGAACCATGCCAAGAAACCCAACTTCAGCTGTTGGTAGCAACTTGCTCATACCTTCTAACATTCCAAGGCCAGCTCGAAGAATGGGTACAACAACTGGACGGGGATCGGCTAATTTTCGCCCTTTAGTTTTTGTTACTGGTGTTGTTACTTCAACTTCATTTGTTCTAACTTCACGCGTGGCCTCATAGGCTAAAAGAGTTACAAGCTCTTCGACCAAGCGTCTAAAAGTTGGCGAGTCAGTTCGTACGTCACGCAGTACCGTCAATTTATGGCTAATTAGTGGGTGGTTAGCGACGTGTACTTTCATGCCCCATACCTTACAGGGGTTTCTTTCCTTGCAAATGAGTGAAAGTATTGCCACATGTCCGACTTTGATGATGACCTGCCTGAAGGCCTCGAAGACGTCGAGGAGATGGACGAGATCGAATCATTTGATGAGATTAAAGACGACCCACGAGAGTTTGTTAATGAAGCAGACATCGCCGTTGCTGCTTGGCATGAGGATGGGCGTTGGACGTTAGCTGAATTATCTGATCCATACGACATCGCCCAGATAATTACGCGATTAAAATCACAGCAAACTAATGGCGGCTCAATCGCTTTGATTGCAATTGATGAAGAGTTCTTTATTTTGATTCGTGTTTTAGGTTCACATATTTCATTGTTTTTAAGTGATGCCACAGCGGCGTTGGATTATCCGGTCGCAGAAGAACTTCTTGAAATTGCAGATCTACCTATTCCAGAAGATGATGAAGAATCTGGGCCGACAGGACACCTTGAAATTCTTGCCGACTTAGGTATGAGTGGAATGGAAATTTCAGCTTTATGTGATGATGAAGAGTTATTTCCCGATGAACAGCTCGAGGCAATTGCCGCAAGACTTGGCTTTGGGGAAGAGTTTGCAGAACTACTTGATTTATGAGCAACCAAAGAAATAAATAACCAGTAATGAAAAACCTAAAATGAATGACTTAGAGATGATGCATGTTGCTTTAGCAACTGCGCGCGAGGCTTTAAAAAGCGGAGATATACCTGTGGGTGCAGCAATTTTTAATGCATCAGGTGAATTGATTGCTGTCGGACACAATGAACGCGAACTCCACAATGATCCAACAGCCCATGCAGAAATCGTTGCATTACGACGGGCATCAGAAAAACTTGGAACGTGGAGATTAGATGAGCTCACTCTTGTAGTAACACTTGAGCCATGTGCAATGTGTGCGGGTGCTATTGCTCAGTCTCGAATTCAAACTGTCGTTTTTGGAGCTTGGGATGAAAAAGCCGGCGCTGTTGGATCAGTCTGGGATTTACTGCGCGATCCACGCAGCGTCTTTAGAACTGAAGTCCGAGCAGGTATTTTGGCCGATGAGTGCGCAGCGTTGATAAAAAACTTTATACAAGAAGTTCGTAAGAAGGATTAAGAATCACCATAGAGCCTTCTTCTTCACCAACCATTCCTTCTGCCCGTAGTTCAGAGCCAACTTCTAATCCAGCAATTTCTCGTCTTCCTAAGAATTGAAGAGAAACGCCACCTGTCTCATCCCAAATTTCAACTTCTAATACTGGCGCAGCCCCACGCGGTGCCATTCGAATTGCTGTAACACGACCTTGAACCTGCGCCCTCTTTCGCCAAATGATTTCACCGATTGGCGTAACGTTTTCGGCGTAGTGACTTACTGGCTCTGTAGTCACAACTGGTACTTTGGCAACAGGTTTTTCAGAAGGTGCTTTTGAAACTTTGTTCGTTGAAGGAACGGTGAAACTAGCACCAGAAATAATTTTTTCAACGTCAAAAGGAACAATAGTTGCGACAACACGAGGCAGCTGAGAGATAGGGGAAGCAATCTTCTCAGCAGTTTGATCGTGCAATAGGCGTCCTAAGAATCCAGAATAAGAACGTCGAGGAAGCAATAGCGTCAACTCAACATCTGGTTTCTCTGTCATTCGAATTGCATAATCAAGTGCAGAGTTTGCGAGTCTTCGATCAGGGCAATCGATTAATTCAAGAGTTACATCCTCTAAAGCATCAGATTCAGCCCAAGCCTTTTGAATCTCATCTGCTCTGCGATCATCGATGACAAAGTGAACAGCTTTTAACTTATGTGGCTTAAGACTTCTTGCATATCGAACCGCGCCAACCGTTGCAATATCAACATTATCCACCAGAACAGTTACGTCATGGCGAGCGATAGAAGTGGCGCGCTCTTGATGTTGCTTTACAGAAAGTGCCTCTTGTTCCCGAGTGTATTGACGACGCAAACGCAAAAATGAGACAACCATAATTGGCGCCGTCACGAGAACAAGCCACGCACCTTCGGTGAATTTAACAACCGAGAAGATAACAACAATGAGAGAAGAGACTGTTCCGGCAAGACCATGAATAAATACCTTAGCCCGCCATGAACCGGTGCGGGTACGAAGTGCATGTTTTAACATACCAAAACCAGCTAAAGCAAAACCTGTAAAGACACCGAGTGCATAAAAAGCTACTAAATGATTAACGGATCCACCAGTTATCAGAACTAAGAAAATTCCTCCACCAGCCAGTAAAAGGATTCCATTTGAGAAAGCAAGTCTGTGTCCACGCTTTGTTAACTGGCGAGGCAAATAACCATCTGTGGCAACAAAATTTACCAAGATTGGGAATGCGCTATATGTGGTATTTGCACCTGCAAACAAAATAAGCATTGTGGCAAGCTGAACCATAATAAACATAAAAGTACCAAATGCGCCTTCACCAACAATTGCTTTAGCAATCTGAGAAATCACAGTTGGAGTTCCGGACTCATATGGAACTGCATGAATTTTGTGTGCAAACCAAGAGACTCCAAGTACCAACGTGCCAAGTAGCGCGCTCATTGTGTACAAAGTTCGACGAGCATTTACATGCTCTGGAGACTTAAAGAGCGCAACGCTGTCAGAGATTGCTTCAAGACCAGTTAAAGAAGATCCACCGTTTGCAAAGGCACGAAGAAGAATGAATATTGCAGCAAAAGTGAGCAATCCTTGGCTTTCACCAATTTCAATCGCACCAGGCTGTTCAACGCTGAGCTTGACTAAAGTTCCATTAAATTGGCGATACAAACCCATTGTAAAGACAATAAACATTGAACCCACGAAAAAATAGGTTGGGAATGCAAATGCTTTACCGGCTTCTTTTACTCCCCGAAGATTGCCATACGTTAATAAGACAATCACAAGAAGAATCATCGGAATTTTGTATGGACTCAAAGAAGGGAAAGTTGAAATAATTGCAGCAACTCCAGCAGCAGATTGAATTGCAATTGTTACAACGTAATCAAGAATGAGTGCAACCGCTGCTATTTGTGCAACAACTGGTCCAAAATTATCGCGCGAGACAATATATGCCCCACCTACTTTTGTATAAACATTAATTACATCACGGTAGGAAAGAGTGATGATAAGCAAAATTGCCAACACAACGGCTGTCATCGGCATTAAAATTGCAAAAGCAGCTAAGCCAAATGCTGGCAAAAGTGCTATCAAGATTTGTTCAGAGCCGTATGCCGAAGATGAAATACAGTCAGAGGATAAAATTCCTAAAGCAAAGCGTTTTTTTAACCTTTGATGACTGAGTGAATGGCGATTAAGTGGATTGCCTAAAAAGCGACGTTTGGTTGTATAAAAAAATGTGTCTTTAAGGTGCGCTTGATCTTTAAGCACTTCTGGGGCGGGCGCATCATCTGTCCAAGACTTTGGCACAAAAACTCCTTTTTTCGTTGCAAAAAATGCAACCGAACATGCATCACTCTACCTCAGGTCCTGCGAACTTCACTGTTTCTTGGGCTCAGCGTATGCTTGAACCTATGCGCACACAGTTGTATATCAACGGCCAGTGGATTGATGGAATCGGGAAACTCCCAGTTTATGATCCAAGTGACGGATCAGTAATAGCAGAAGTTTCAATTGCAGGTGATAAGCAGTGCGATGATGCAATAGATGCAGCAGATGCAGCTGCAAAAGAATGGGCAAAGAGTGCGCCCAGATTTAGGTCCGAAATTCTTCGCAAAGCATTTGAGTTAATGACAGCAGAAAACGAAGCAATAGCAACAATTATTTCCCGCGAAAATGGAAAAGCGCTGCCAGATGCTCGAGGTGAAGCAACATATGCTGCAGAGTTTTTCCGTTGGTTTGCCGAAGAAGCAGTTCGCACACCAGGTGATTTTCGAAAATCTCCATCTGGGGATAAGCGAATTCTTGTGACTCATGAACCAATCGGTCTTTCAATTTTAATTACACCGTGGAACTTTCCTGCAGCTATGGCAACACGCAAGATTGGTCCTGCAGTTGCTGCAGGTTGCACCATGATCTTGAAGCCAGCAGGAGAGACACCATTAACAGCGATGTACATTGTTGATTTAATGGAGCGTGCAGGATTGCCAAAGGGAGTCCTCAATTTAATTCTTCCTGAAAAATCAGGTCCAGCAATCTCCAAAATGTTGCACGATCCAAGAGTAAAAAATCTTTCCTTCACTGGTTCAACTGAAGTTGGACGAGTACTGATTAAGGAAGCGGCAGATCGTGTGATTCGCTGCTCAATGGAACTTGGTGGAAATGCTCAAGTTGTTATTCACGATGATGCTGATTTAGCAGTCACAATCCCTCAGCTTTCTCTTGCAAAGATGAGAAACGGTGGAGCTGCATGCACCTCTGCAAATCGAATCTTTGTTCAACGTGGAATTGCAAAAGAATTTATTGCGCAGATGAGTAAGACGATGTCGAGCTTTGTGATGGGCCGGGGTACTGACGCTACAACTACATTGGGCGCATATGTCTCCATAAAGGAGCGAAATAAAATTGCAGATCTTGTTGATCAAGCAATTGCCGCGGGTGCAAAAGTAGAAGTTGGTGGAGTCAAACCTGAAGGTGTGGGTGCTTTTTATCCAGCAACAGTGCTAGTTGTTGAAAAGGATAATCCAATTTTGCTTCACGAAATCTTTGGACCAGTTGCGCCAATTGTAATCTTTGATACCGATGAAGAAGGTATCAAGTTGGCAAATAACACAGAATTTGGATTGATTAGTTATGTCTTTTCATCGGATCTAACTCGAGCATTACGAACTGCAGAGGCGATGGAATCTGGAATGGTTGCGATTAACAAAGGAATTATCTCTGATCCAGCTGCTCCTTTTGGTGGCGTAAAGCAGTCTGGATTAGGCCGCGAAGGCGGCTTTGATGGAATTCATGAGTTTTTACAAACTAAATACATAGGTGTTGAGATTTAATTCGGCGGAGGATGAGGGATTTGAACCCTCGAATGGTTTAACCCATTACACGCTTTCCAAGCGTGCGCACTCGGCCGCTATGCGAATCCTCCCGAGGAGGAGAACTCTATCGGTGGCTATAACTATGATTACGCCAGATCCCTCGTACGGCGTTACCGTACTGAACTCCCCCAGGGCAGGAATGCAGCAAGGGTAGGTGCGCTCTGGCGGGTGTACGAGGGGTCCTTTACAGTTGGATGTAGTTCGTAGTTTTTAGTCGTAACTTTCGATTGAAAAACTAATGAAGTTAGTTAAGAACAGTAGTTATTTGTGAAGACGAGTAGAGACCGTTAGAGGTCAGCAGAGGAGATGTGGCGATGTCATTAGCTTTGTATCGTAAATACCGCCCATCCGTATTTGCCGATGTAATTGGACAAGAACATGTAACTGTTCCACTTTCAAATGCATTAGAAACTGGACGCACGCATCATGCGTATTTATTTAGTGGTCCACGTGGCTGCGGAAAAACTTCTAGTGCCCGAATCATGGCGCGCTCGCTTAACTGCGAAAAAGGGCCAACTCCAAATCCTTGTGGGCAATGCCAATCATGTACAGATTTAGTTGCAAATGGTCCAGGATCACTTGATGTCATCGAACTTGATGCTGCAACACATGGTTTAGTTGATGACGCAAGAGATCTTCGCGATAAAGCTTTTTTTGCTCCAGTACATAGCCGTTACAAAATTTACATTATCGATGAAGCACATCAACTTGGGCCAGGTGCTGCTAATGCACTCTTAAAGGTAGTCGAAGAGCCTCCTGCACATGTCATTTTTATTTTTGCAACAACAGAGCCAGATAAGCTCATTGCAACAATCAGGTCAAGAACGCATCACTATCCGTTTCGCTTAGTTCCACCAGGAGTTCTTGCCCAGCATCTTGAAAAGATTTGCGATGCCGAAGGCGTAAAAGTTGCCAAGGGTGTAATTCCACTTGTCGTTAGAGCATCCGGTGGCTCTGTAAGAGATGC
>JAIXXJ010000034.1 GCA_027490815.1 Streptomycetaceae bacterium | reverse complement strand
TGTCGTACAACAAGCCAGGTAATTAATGTGATTAAAAACAGTAGGAGAATTCCAGCAAATAACAAGGACCTGCTAATTAGTTCTAAAGTTTCTTTCTCGTTTACCAATGAAAAAACTAAATACATTTCATATTCACCGGCTTTTGGAATAGTTATCTTCTGTCCAACTGCTAAACCTGGAATGTTTTGCACTTCTGCATATTTCATCTGCGTGTATTCAGAAATTGGAGTGATAGAACCTTGAACTTTAGACCGCAAAGAATTTGGAATCGTCGATAGCTCTAACAAGTTTGAAGCAGTTTCATAGTTTTTATTTGATGTATTCCCCGGACTGCTTAGAAAAATAACTTCCCGTGCATTTTCGCTACTTGTGAAAGTGGTCGCAGAACTTACAACGTCGTCAATGATATTTTGAATCTGCTGGTCGTTTTCTTTTTCTGCAAAAAGTAGCCGATACTCTGCTGTAAAAATTGTCGAACGTGCCTCCACAAGAGCTGAGTTCAAATTCACCTGTTTGATGCCCTCTGCAAGGCGCGAGTTAAGGGCTGAACCAGTAACCCAAACGACGCCTAAAGAAATTGTTGCTGTTAGAACAATCACCTTAAAAGCAAGTGAGTTACGAATTTTCCACAGTATTCGATTCATGATTAAGAACCGACCAAAACTCCTGCTTTGTATCCAACACCTCTGATTGTGATTACCAATTCAGGATTCTCCGGGTCACGCTCAATTTTAGATCGCAGCCGCTGTATATGGACATTAACCAGACGAGTATCTGTTGATTGTGCATATCCCCATACTTCGCTGAGTAAAGCATCACGCGTAAAGACTCGACCAGGTTCACGCGCCAATGCAACAAGCAAATCAAACTCTAATCGAGTTAGCTGTATTTGTTTTCCATTACGCACTAGCTGATGGGCTTGAACATCAATTTTCAAATCACCAATTGTTATTAACCCTGAAACATCTGTGTTTGTTCGTCGAAGGCGAGTTCTCACGCGTGCAACAAGTTCAGAGGCATGGCGAAAAGGCTTGACCATGTAGTCATCTGCTCCTGCTTCGAGTCCTCTGACAACGTCTTCAGTCTCACCCTTTGCAGTTAACATAATTATTGGAACCATAGATTGGGCACGAATCAACTTGCAAACTTCAACTCCATCGATTCCAGGCAACATAACATCAAGAAGAATGAGATCGGGTGCTTTTTCGCGAAAAGCATCCAACGCCTCATCACCACGACTTACTAAATCCACATCGATGCCAGCATCGTTTAAAACGATGCCAAGCATCTCTGCGAGATCATGGTCGTCATCGACGACCATCACTAAAGTCATTAGCTCCCGTGTTCCCAGGAATTCAAATACATATCCTGAGCTGGTGTTAGTACATCGATTCGTCCGCCCATGCTAATCAACTTAAGTGATGCAACTTCCTTGTCGATGTATGTAGGAACTTCATGCACACCAGGCTTTAGGTTTTTAGCTTCCTTAACCAAATATTCAGCTGTTAATGCCTGATCAGAAAATGACATATCCATTACAGATGCTGGGTGACCTTCTGCTGCTCCCAAGTTAACTAAGCGACCTTCTGCAAGTAGAAGTAAACGTCGCCCGTCCTTGAGTACATATTCATCGGTCTGATGACGCATTTTCTCGTTCTTTTGCTTTGCATTTTGCTCAAGCCATGCCACGTCAATTTCAATATCAAAGTGTCCTGAGTTAGCCATGATTGCTCCATCCTTCATGACTGCAAAGTGCTCATCACGAAGCACATCACGGTTACCCGTTACAGTGATAAAGACGTCACCGATTTTTGCTGCTTCTGCCATTGGCATTACTCGGAAACCTTGCATCATTGCATCTAGAGCTTTTGTTGGATCAATTTCAGTAACGATTACATCAGAGCCCATACCTTTTGCTCGCTCTGCTACACCTTTTCCGCAATAGCCAAAGCCAGCTACTACAACAATTCTTCCTGCGAGCAGAAAGTTAGTGGCACGAAAGACTGCATCTAGAGTCGATTGACCCGTTCCGTAACGGTTATCGAACATGTGCTTTGTGTCAGTATCGTTTACAGCAATCATTGGAAATTGTAAGGCTCCGTCTTTTGCCATTTGATTGAGGCGAATTACTCCAGTTGTTGTCTCTTCACAACCTCCAGCAATATTTGGAATTAATTCTTTGCGAGTTGTATGAAGTGTGTTTACAAGGTCGCAACCATCATCAAAAACTTGGTGCGGTTGAATATCTAGAGCAGCATTAATGTGCTTGTAGTAGCCATCGCGATCAACTGCATTGCGTGCAAATACACTAATTCCATATTCATGAACCAGTGCTGCTGCAGTGTCATCTTGTGTTGACAAAGGATTTGAGGCACAAAGAGCTATATCTGCTCCACCAGCTTTGAGAACACGCATTAAGTTTGCTGTCTCAGTGGTTACGTGCATACATGCTGCAATTCTTACTCCAGCAAAAGGTTGCGACTTTTCAAAGCGCTCACGAATTTGTGCAAGAACTGGCATGTTGCGCTCGGCCCATTCAATTTTCTTTCGACCAGCAGCAGCCAAAGATGCATCTGCAATGTCATGCTTTGGAAGAGTTGCAGTAACTGGAACGTTCATTTGATTCTCCTTATAAGGTATTTGAAGTATTGATTGGATACCTAAGGCGTAGGGCTCTACTGTGCTAGGCGGCTATGTGCATAGATTACTGCCCCAGCGCGATAAATTCGTAATGGAAAAGGGGTGCTAGTTGCGAATTAAAGCCAAAACTTGGTCACGTATCGACTGCATCTGAGCCTGATCTTTAGCCTCAACGTTTAGCCTTAGCAATGGTTCAGTGTTTGAGGGCCGAAGGTTAAACCACCAGCTATCACCATTTACGGTTAGGCCATCTAAGTAATCGATCTCAACCTCAGTCGATGAATATCGCTGCTTTACTATCTCAGTTGCCTGCTGCACATCGGCTACTTTCGTATTTATCTCTCCGCTTTGTACATACCGAGAGTAAGAGGCTAAAAGCTCAGAGATGCTCGCTTTACTTGTGCCAAGTGCTGCAATGGCATGTAATGCTGCTAACGCACCAGAGTCTGCTCGCCAGAAATCTTTGAAATAGAAATGCCCCGAATGCTCTCCGCCAAAAATTGCGCCAGTTTCTGCCATCAATTTCTTTATATTTGAATGACCAACCCTGGATCGAAGGCCAATGCCATTGTTTTCAGAGATCACCTCTTGAACTGTTCGAGATGAAATTAAGTTATAGATTATTTTTGAACCAGGATTTTTCTTTAGCTGGCGCTCGGCAATTAATGCCGTGAGGAATGAAGGATTAATCCCTTCACCATTTTCGTCGATAAGAAAGCAGCGATCGGCATCTCCATCAAAGGCAAGTCCAAGATCTGCTGAATGTTCTTTTACTGCTTTTTTCAGATCTACCAAAGTGGATTCATCAAGTGGATTGGCCTCATGGTTTGGAAAACTGCCGTCTAATTCAAAGTACATAGGAATCACTTCACAGTTAAGTCTGGCAAAAATCGCAGGAGCCGTATAACCAGCCATACCATTTCCAGCATCAATGACTAATTTCAATGGACGAATTTCACGAAGATCCACAAGTGTTAATAAGTGATCTACATATTCTTCTAACATGTTTTGGTGCTTTTCAATGCCAACATTTCTCAGTGTGATTGGTGAGCCTTCTCGAACGAATTTTTCAATCGTTAAAAGTCCTGATTCCTTACCTATAGGGCGGGCCTGACTTAAGCAGAGTTTTATTCCGTTGTATTCGGCTGGATTGTGGCTTGCAGTAAACATTGCACCAGGTAAACCAAGTTTGCCTGAAGCAAAGTACATTAAATCTGTTGAAGCTAAGCCAATTCGAATTACATCCATACCTTGAGAAGTGACACCGGCTGAAAAAGCTTCAGCTAATAGTGGTGACGAAGGACGCATGTCTTCGCCAATTACTACTGTTGCGGGTTCACGTTCTATTTGTAAAAAACGGGCAAATGCTACGCCTGTTTCAAATGCAAAATCAGAGTTTAATTCACTATCAACAAGCCCACGGATGTCGTAGGCCTTAAATACATTTGGTGGAATATCCATTAATTTGTTTAATTTGGGACAGAGCGTAAATGTCCACGACGGCCAATCTGTTGTCCTGATGGAGCTACATTGGTTGAAGTGCTTACTTCTACACTTTGTGTTGCTACTTCCCTTACCGCATCTGCAATAACCATTAAGTCATCGTCGCTAGGTCCAACATCTTCATTTGTAATCTCAGCTTTGATCACACTCCAACCATTTGGAACTTTTAATCTAGTTCCATGCAAGACACAAAGATCGTATGCGTGAGGTTCTGAATATGTTGCTAACGGGCCAACTACTGCCGTTGACTCTGCATAAATATAGGTCAAGGTCATAGTTGCAAAGGATTTACAACCAGCGCGGGAGCAACTGCGTCCACCTTGGATTCTCATGAACTTAAGGTTAGTGGGATCAGATGAGAAATCTTGGGATTATCAAGGATTCAAAACTTGAATGTTTGAATCCGGGATTTCTATCTTTGCCAATTCACTACCAATGGCAAAAGGAAAGTACCCAATTCCATTGACCGAAGTCACAATGGCACCAGCAAAGCTACCTTTTTTAACCTTTGTGATTGTCAGAGTGCGGGCTGAAGCAGGGGGTCTCCAAGTGGCAACATCATTGCCGACCACACTCTTCGTTACAGTTTTTCCATTGACCAAGGTTAGATCGATTGAAACATTGATCTGATCACCAGCAAACACTACTAATGGTGATAACCCGGTAATTGCCATTGTTGACTCGGAAAGCTCTGGAGCGGGTGTACTCCAAACATAATCAGATTTTCCAGAAGCAGTAATTCTAGATTTCACTGCCGCCACAATTGGCTCTGTTGCAGTGATCCTGATGGCAAATGCCTCTGCTGAAACTTCTGGCTTTAATGCAAACTCTGTAACTTGACCCGCTGAAATCAACCGTGAGTTAAGACCGACTGGGATAAATACACCATCGGCAGATAGAACTTCAACAGTTACATCTGCATCAACTTGCCCCGGGGTTAAAACTCGAATCGTATGTCCTTGTGAGTTTGTTTGTCCTCGTACAGGTTTTTGAGTTGGTATTGCTGGAATAGTCAGTGACTTGCTTGCAGAACTTACTGAATTTACTAAGTCCCCACCAATACTTCGAAGACCCTGACCTTGCTCATCGATCATGAACGAGTTCACTCGCCCTGACTGAGGCTCTACTAATAATGCTAAGGCTTGATCTCCTGGAGCAAAAGTATCTACAGCTATGACTGAATAGTTTTTTGCTTTCACAGTAATGGTTTGAAGTTGCTGTTTACCATTTTCAGAAAACGCCTGAATATCAACAATTGAATCACTGAGTCCAGAGTTAATAATGACCAGACGTGCTCTAGTCGTTACATCGGCGCTTGCTCCGACAAACCACTGTGAAGTAACAGGGCCGACGCACAGTGCTGCTCCACCCCAACGACCTGCACGGCTTTGCCAAACTACTGGCGTTGTAACTTCACTGTTGACCAATAGGGAATCAGCGATGACTGGAAGCCTTAAGAGCTTTACCGCAGAGGTTTTTGCAGTCTTATCTTGCAACCTTTGAAATTGAGTTTTTGTTGAACCGAGTGAAATTTGTGAAGACAAACCTGCCAAAGTGGGTGGGCAGACAACTGCTGGAAAAGATTCCGTATAAGTCTTAGATGATCTGGTTGCATCAACAAGGTTTGCTAAACCAAATACGATAAGAAATATTGTGATGAATTGGATTGGCCTAGTTAACTTCATGCCAGCTCCTTATCGGATATTTCACGCTTTCGGCGCCCACCTGGAAGGGCTAATACGACGAGTGTGACAAAAAAGATTAGTTGAACTGAAATCCAACCACGACGAATTGTTCCATCATGAATGAGGGAGATTTCACCTGGTTGTTCCACTTTGAAAGTTGGTAGGCCTTGTTCATTTTTGCTACGTTCAAGGCGAGATCCATCTTGGAGTACTTGCCAAGAGCGGTTATAAGTTTCAGTCAGTACCAAGGTTCCTGCAGATGGAAGATTTGTTCGTGCTCCCTCAACACCAGATTCCAAAAATATCGTCGTACCGTTTTCAGCTTTAAAGATTAATCGTCCTGTCTCTCTTGCGACTTGCCACACAACCCCTGCAGATGTCTCAGAAGTTCTAGTAAATCCCCCAAGGCCATCGATGGCGCGAATTGTCTCTTTCTTAATTGGTGCTTTTGCAAAAACATATTTAATTCCGTAATCGCTGAGAGTAGTACTGCTAGTAATGCCTGAACCATCTATGAGCCCTAGAGCCGCCTGTGCAATCGCATCGGTCTGTTCTGGTGCAACGTCAGGATCACTCATAGAAATATCTTTACCTCGTGAAATAAAGTATTGAATCTTGTTCTGACCTGCCAACGAAACCTCTCGTAGTACTAAGATTTTGACATCACTTTCTACATTTAAAAATGCGGGCATTACAGTTGCGCGATTGGCTTTCACGAGAGATTGAGCGCCAGTTGTAACTGAAAATGCTGATGCCAAGACACCATAAACGATTGTTGTAAACAAGAAAAACGCCGCTAAATAATGTCGATAGTGAACATGACTTAATACCAGTGTTGGACGCAATCGATCTAACAAAACTGTGCCGGCGCAAATTGCTGCCAAAGTAGCAAGTGCGATGATTGGTCCGGCCCACGCCTTTGTAGATGCCTCGTTACCGTGTGTAGATATATCAATGGAACTTATAACTGCAGCTAAAGCCAGCAGGCCGACTCCATACTCTGCCATTCTGCGGGCATTTGTTGAAGAAAACAATGAAACAAATAAAACTAACAAGATTGGACTAACTAACCATATTGGTAGGAATCCACCAGGATCTCCTAAAACAGTTTTAACAACTCCGGCCCCTGGTATTGCAATTCCTGGCTCAACTAAAAATCGACTTGGTTGAAGTATTGCCTCTAATGAATAAGGAATGTTGACTAAAAACGGTACAAATACTGCAACGGCACGCTTTTTGAACCTATTGGCATAAAGTTCATCGTTGGCCACCTGTGCATGCTTTTCGTAATCTGAAATTGAGATAACGATCAATCCAATTACGGCAACGATAAAGACCATCAAAGTAAAGGCATAGAGGATTGATAAAAGAGCTGCAATCGCAAAAATCTGTCGCCAACTAATTTCTTCAATCGTTTCCCATTTATAAATTGTGGTCACAATAAATGGAGCTAGCGCCAAAATAACAAGCGTTGCCAACCTTCCAGAACTGATTGCGGCAAGAGTTACCGGTGAAATTGCGTAAAGAAATGCTGCTGGAATGGATATCCAGAGATTTTGGGTTAACTTCTTGAGCAAACTCAAAGCTGAGCCCATAATCAATAGAGGGGCGACTAAAAATAGTATTGTTACAAAAAGTGATGCATTGCCAAGTGTGAAAATTGATCCCAGAGCAATTATTGCAACCCATGTTGGTGTAGCACTAGAAGATCCCATACCTACTTGATGCCATGATTCAAAGTACACGCGCCATAAATCAGTTGCCCCTTCGGGGGTCAAGGCAAGGGCGCCACCAACTAGATCACCAAATCTTTGTCTTGAATTAAGCAAAGTAATCAAGCCAAGAGTCAGAAACCCTAAGATTTCTGGTCTCTTGAAAAACCTCGCCCACTCATTGCTTTTAACGGGTGTGAGTAGATCTTCATCTTCCTCGTTTGATTCTAAAACTGATGAAGTTTGGTTTGCTTGCTCATGGCGAAATAGCTTTGATCTCACAATTTCAATTACATGTTCACTTCCATGGCGAATTTGCGACCAACGAGGAGGTATATAGGCAGCAACAACTCGTGATGAAACAAAACGATTTTTTTTGCGAAGACTTCTGGCCTGAAGAATTCGTTGTGGCTTAATGAGCAATGTTGAAATCGCTAGTAGTTCATCTCCTGCATATCCAGGCAGCTTCAATAGTAAGTATCCAATAGCCCGCGCAAAGGCTGAGCCAAGAAGTTGAATGATTAGCCAAGGCAACATCCACCACGAGGAGTTAGCCAATAGAACATAGGCTGCATTGCGACGATCCAATAAAAGTGGGCGGTGCAACAGTGCGCCTTCAACATCAACAACTCTGCGCTCATTTGCTGCCGCTTGTGCGTGATAGGCAACAGCATTAGTTGCAGCTAGAACTGAGTGTCCGGCAATTCGAACTCGCCAACCAAAATCCACATCATCTCTAAACAGAGTCAGATTTGGATCTAGTCCGCCAAGTTCTTCGAAAACATCTCTTCGTATCAATGCACCTGCTGTGCTAACTGCCAACACATCATGATTACCATCATGTTGGCCTTGGTCGTACTCGTTTGATTCAAGACCAGTCCAGCGTGCACCATTGCCGGCAATACTTACTCCAGCTTCAAGTAAATGCGTTCGATCATGCCAACCAAGTAGTTTAGGTCCAGCCATTACAACTTGTGGACGATCCTCTACTGCAGCAAGTAGTTGTGCGAGCGCAGTTGGAGCTGGAGCACAGTCATCATGGATCAACCAGATCCATTCATCTGTTTCACATTCGGGCAATGTTTGGATTGCAAGAGAAACTGCCTGGCCATAACCAACATCAGGTTTGGTTGTTGTAAATGGAATTCTTGCTGACTTTAATAATTTTGTGGATGAATCGGTAGAGCCCGTATCGATTGCAGAAATAAAATCTATAGGTCTAGTTTGAGAACCTAGAGCTGCAACAACTTCAGGTAACCACAAAGCGCCATTGTGTGTAACAAGAACTGCAACAACGCGAAACTTATCTTCTACAACTTTTGCGGCCATGAATACACCTCGCTATCTCAAAAGAGACTCGCTACCTCAAAAGAGATAAGGGAAAATTAACTTTATGCAGATCGGCGCTTTAAGCGGCGGCGTTCACGTTCTGAGAGTCCGCCCCAAATTCCAAAGCGTTCATCATGTGCAAGTGCATATTCCAAACACTCTGCACGAACATCACAGGAAAGACACACTCGCTTTGCTTCGCGAGTTGAGCCACCCTTTTCAGGAAAAAAAGCTTCTGGATCGGTTTGCGCACACAGTGCACGCTCCTGCCATGAGAGCTCCATGTTTTCGCCAGAGGCAAGAGTTATTGTTGGACCGGACGTGGGGATCTGGCCGGAAGAGGCTGCGGGTTGGATCGGCATAGGCTCGATTCTCCATTAGCTTTCGTGATCTCATCCCTTGTGGACAAGACTTCTTATAGGTGAATTACACGCGTGTAACTCGATTATGTCAAGCCCGAAGGGAGCAAATGGGCGGATTTGAAGGGGCTAAATCCACTCTGATTGGGGGAAATTGAGCTGAATTTGAGCGTAATTTTCGCACATATCGTGTAATCAATAATTAATGTTTAGGGAATTGAAATTACTTCATCATTAGTGACAAATGAACCAATAATTTTTGCGCCATCTTTGACCCTAGTTCCTTTTGAAACATAGGAGCTGCTGATCTGTGCATTTGATCCAATAGAACAGTCGGATTCGATTATCGAAGATTCGATCATGGCCCCTGCCGAAATCTGACAGTTCCCGGCAATGCTAGTACCACCAGTTAGCCGGGCAGTTGGATCCACTTTTGAACCAGGCATAACCAAAAAATCACCATCGCGATTAACAATTTCAGCCGATGCATTCATCAATGCATGAGGGGTTCCAATATCTACCCAGTAAGAGCTTTCTATATATCCATAGACCGCAGCCCCACTTGCAACTAGAGCTGGGAAAGTTTCTCGCTCGACAGAGACAACTGTGTCTAATGGGATTGATTGAAGGATGCGAGGATTAAATACATAGCATCCAGCGTTTATTTGATTAGTCACTGGATTTTCCATTTTCTCAAGAAAGGCGCTCACTCGTCCGTTGGGATCGGTTGGAACTGATCCATATGCACGAGCATCATCTACTTTAGTCAGATGCAAAGTGACATCAGCATCATGTGCTTCATGTTGGCGAATCTGTTCGGCGAGATTATGAGAACTAAGGACATCGCCGTTTAAAATCACTATTGATTCGGATGAATCAATCAACATGGCAGCATTTCTGATTGCTCCCCCTGTTCCCAAAGGTGATTTCTCAACTGCATATTGAATCTGCATACCCCACTTTGAGCCATCCCCGAAATATGGAGTAAACAACTCTGCTAAATACGATGTTGCAAGAACGATGCGAGTAATGCCTGCAGCTTTAGCCATATTGAGTTGATGCTCTGTTACAGGAATTCCGGCAACTGTGAGCATTGGTTTTGGAGTGTTTTTTGTTAATGGCATGAGTCGAGTGCCAAAACCACCTACGAGCAAAATTGCTGTTGCCACTAACTCAAACCTTTAGTCGTGTGACCGCTTGGGCAATCTGAGCATCAGTTGCAGTCATTGCCACCCGAATATGTTGTGCACCTGCCTGGCCATAAAAACTTCCTGGTGTAACCAAAATACCTAAATTAGCCATCCATTCAACGCTCTTCCACGCATCTTCATTTCGTGTGCACCAGAGATATAGACCTGAATCACTGTATTCAACAGTAAATCGATTGGCCTCTAAGGCAGGACGCATTGCATCCTTGCGTGCGTTATAGCGATCACGTTGCTGTGCCACATGTGCATCATCAGATAACGCAACTGTCATCGCTTTTTGAACAGGCAGAGGAACCATCATTCCCGCATGCTTTCGAATCTCTCGAATTCGGGCGATGAGTTGGCTATCGCCAACCATGAAAGCAGCTCTGTAACCAGCCATTGAAGAGCGTTTAGATAATGAGTGAACGGCAAGGATGTTTTTGTTATCTCCCCCTGTTTGTGAAAGTACAGAGAGTGAATGGGCGGTGTGATCAAACTCTAAATAACATTCATCAGAGATGAGGATTGAATTATTTTGTCGAGACCAATCTATGCAAGTTTTGATCTCTTCGGCGCTGTGTACACGCCCTGTTGGATTTGAAGGCGAGTTCAACCAGGCTAAATCTGCCTTTGGCCATGATGTGGCATCGATAGAAACCGGAATCGATTGCGCACCTGCTAGTAATGCACCAACGTGATATGTCGGATATGCAATTTCAGGAATCAAAACTTTTGTTGCTTCGATAATTGTCGGCAGCCAAGCTACTAACTCTTTAGAGCCAATAACAGGAAGCACATCAAAATCTCCAGTTGCACCTAAGCGTTGGGTTGCCCAGTTTTTAATTGCATCGCGCAACTCTGGCGTTCCAGCTGTAAATGGGTAACTAGGTGAGTTAGATGCATCGCGAAATGCTTTTTGAATAAATTCTGGAGTTGGATCAACGGGTGTTCCTTGTGAGAGATCAATAATCCCATTGGGGTGCGCACGCGCTTTATCACCAAATGGCACCAACGCATCCCACGGAAAATCTGGGAGCTGTGCTCTCAATTTTTACTCGCTCTTTGGCGGAAGTGCAGTAACAATCTGATGATCGCTACCTGTTGCTCCAACTTTACTTGCACCGCCCGGTGAACCAATCTCAACAAAAAACTCTGTATTGACAGCGCCAAATTCTTTCCAAACACCAGGAACATCATCTTCATAATAAATTGCTTCAACTGGACAGACTGGTTCACAAGCACCGCAGTCCACACATTCATCTGGTTGGATGTAGAGCATGCGGTCACCCTCATAAATGCAGTCCACAGGACATTCCTCGATGCAGGACTTATCTTTAACATCGACGCAAGGTTGGGCAATCACATAGGTCACAACAGGCCTCCAGAATTAATGGTGATTTGATTGGCGTAATTCTAACGCGTACCTCACCTACATCGCCAGATTTGCTTGTTCGGTTTATCGTAGGCATATGCCCACGGAGCTAGAATCCACCTTTGCTGCCCTTATTGGAAAAAGGGTGAGTATTCGCTTACACGATCCCGAAGGTGGTTTTCGTGACATTGTTGGACATCTTGAGAGCCCTACATCGTTAAGAAATCGACATGGGGAGTTAATTCAATTCTCTCATAATGAGATTTTTATTTGGAGAGAGGTCGTAATAAAGAAATGACCCTGCGTTTATATGACACCAAATCTCGTGAGTTAAAGCCAGTTGCCAGCCCAAATGCTGCGACCTCCATGTATTGCTGCGGTCCGACAGTTTATCGAGATGCACATGTTGGGAACTTAAGAACATTTTTGCTAGCCGACTTGATTTCACGGGCTTTAACTTTATCCGGAGTTGCGGTAACACTGGTTCAAAACATTACAGATGTTGGACATATGAGCGAGGATTTTCAGGAAGATGACAAGATTTTAACCCAAGCCTCGATAGAGAAAATCGATCCCTTTGAGATTGCTAGAAAGTATGAGGCTAATTTTCATAAGGATCTTGCTCGCTTGAACATTAGAAAAGCAAATCTCTACCCAAAGGCCAGTGAGTCGATAGAGATGATGCAATCGATGATTACGGATTTGATAAAAAAAGACGCCGCCTACGTTGGAAACGATGGATCTGTTTACTTTGATGCTCATAGCTCCAAAGGCTATGGAGAGTTAAGTGGTAATCGATTAGATGCACTTAAACCTGGACACAAACATGAAGCATCTGAAGATGGCGCTAAAAGATTTCATGCGGATTGGGCCTTGTGGAAAGCAGCTGGCAAAAGATCACAGATGGTTTGGCCATCACCATGGGGGTTAGGGTTTCCCGGTTGGCATATCGAATGTTCGGCAATGTCATTGAAACTTTTAAATAGCCATGTTGATGTTCACGTTGGTGGAATTGATCTTCGATTTCCGCATCATGAAAACGAACGTGCTCAGTCAAATGCAATTACAGGCAATGAAAGCGTTAATATTTGGGTCCATGGTGAACACCTCTTGTTTGAGGGCCGAAAAATGTCGAAGAGCTCTGGCAATGTTCTATTGCTACAGGATGTGATTGACCGTGGATTTGATCCAATCGCACTGCGGCTCTGCCTTTTAGAAAATCGCTATAGATCTCAGATGGATTTAACGTGGAAATCAATTGAGGCGGCCCATGAACTACTTCTGCGCTGGCGCAGCAAGATTTCCTTGTGGGCCAGTGAAGAAATCCACCATGACACTTTGGAAATTGATCCTGAGATTGAGTCAGCGATTGAAAACGACATCGATACACCAAAAATCCTTCTTCGCTTACGTGCGATCGAAAAAAGTGATGCAAAAAACAAACGAGCCCTATTTATGTATGCAGATCAGATTCTTGGCTTAAATCTAGATGCAGGGGTTGAGGAAAAAACACTTACAACTCAGATGAAAGATTTACTCGAAGCACGAGCTGCTGCTAGGAATGAAAAACGTTGGGCAGATAGTGATCAGCTACGAGTTCAATTAGAAGAGCTTGGTTTGATCATCAAAGATACGCCCGCAGGACAAACCTGGTCCTAACCTCTGACTAAGTGCGCAGTTTATGTAGGGTAAGAGAACCTACAAAGGCATCATGATTGCAATAACGATGGCAATAAACCCAATATTTAAAAGAGAAGTTCCTAGACCATCTCCTTGAATTAAATATTCATCGTTTAATCCAGGAAATCCTGCGCGCAGAACTACAAAGCCCCAAACAATTGCAACTATAAATCGATATGTTCGGCCGCCCCATTTTCGGCCGGCGGCCCATACTCCAAAACTTGTACCCGCGATCGAAAGAAATAGACCAAAGGGGGGATACAAATTATGTACAAAGACGGAACTTGCACCGAGCGCCAACCCTAAAAGTATGGAGTAGAGGTACTTCATTTCAGAATTATTCCCGAAGCTAAATCTGTTTCACGACCTTGTTCATCAAAAGGTTCACTTTTTTTACCTTTTACTAGTGTGTAGTACTCATCTCCCCAAATCTGAAGGCCTAAGTTATTTGAAAGAGCAAAAAATGGACCATCTAAAGTGATTTGAGTTTCGTGTGCCTTCATTGCAGCAAGTTTTGAATCTACAAACTTACTCCCATCAACAAGGGTCGTTACTAGTGAATCGTCTTTTGCAAATGGAAGGTCATCGACTGTTTCTGCACCGAAAAAATCTGAGCCAATCTCTTTCATTTTTGCAATACCCTGGGCTAATACGGATTTAGGCATTGTGTTCCAATATATTTTCTGAATCTGCCAATTAGCAATTTCTGAGGCACGCATTGCGATCCTGTGTGCCTGAATATGATCAGGATGACCATAGCCGCCGAATTCATCGTAGGTAATTAAAATGTGTGGTTTAACTTCTTCAATAACTTCTACCAAATACTGTGAAGCTATTTCAATGTCTGCTTGCCAAAAAACATCAGGGTTATTGTTTGGTTCAGTTCCCATCATTCCGCTGTCACGAAACTTAACTGACGGTGCTCCCAGAAATCTAAAATCTGTAATCCCAAGTTCTTTCATAGCTAAAGCGAGTTCACCTTCACGATGAATACCAAGTTGGTCTTGATCACTGCTTGCAAGATGGACAAGTCCAGGTACTAGGACTTCTCCTTCTTCACCTCGTGTACAAGTTACAAGGGTTACACCAGCACCGCCGGCGGCATACTTGGCCATAGTCGCCCCGTTGTTGATAGTTTCATCATCGGGGTGTGCATGCACCAAGAGAAGACGAATTCCTTCATATGTGCGGTTCATAATGGGTGATTCTGCCGTAGGATTGCACAAATGAGTAATGCAGAGATCGTTAATAAGTCGCGCTTGCCTCGAGATGAGCGTCGAGCGTTATTGCTTTCGGCGGCTTTGGAAGTTTTTACTACCGCTGGCTATCACTCTGCGGCGATGGATGAGATCGCAGATCGTGCAAAAGTCTCTAAGCCTGTTCTTTATCAGCATTTTCCATCGAAGTTAGATTTATATCTGGCAGTCCTGGATTTACATATTGACTCATTAGTTTTTGAAATCCAGAAAGCCATCGCATCAACACCTGATAACAAAGATCGTGTATATGCAACAGTTAACACTTATTTTTCCTTTATTGAAAAAGAGGGTGAAGCTTTTAGGCTCCTTTTTGAAAGTGATATGAGTGTGGAGCCTCAGGTTCATGAACGCCTCAATCGAATGACATATGACTGTGCAGCCGCAGTAAGTGCTGTCATTGCAATCGATACTGGCCTGTCAAAAGAGGCGTCAATGCTCATTGGAGTTGGAATGATTGGATATGCCCAAGTCACCGCACGTCATTGGTTGGAGCGAGATAGCAAATTAACCAAACAAAATGCAGTTGAATTAGTTCATAACCTCATGTGGCGAGGGATTTCGGGTTTTCCCCTCAATTAAAGCCGATAGGATTAGCGTTATGGGTTCCAATTTGAATATGCGAACAATCCGTTGCGGCGCTTTCTAACGTGACATTAACATTTGCAGAGCTTCCACTACGTAGTCAAACGATCGAAGCCTTGCATGCCCACGGTTTCCTGGCACCTTTTGCAATTCAAGAGATGGTTCTTCCTATCGCTTTGGCCGATGGAGATGTAATTGGTCAAGCAAAGACTGGAACCGGTAAAACTCTAGCTTTTGGAATTCCTGTAATCGAGCGCGTCATCGCACCCAATGATGCTGAGTGGGAAGCTTTCGCAAAGAAGGGTTTACCTCAAGTTTTAATTGTTGTCCCCACTCGTGAACTTTGTACTCAAGTGACAAGAGATATTGAAGAGCTTGCTACAAACCGTGGAATTCGAACTTTGGCTGTCTACGGCGGACGAGCATTTGAACCACAAATCGAAGCTTTACATGCCGGTGTTGAAATTGTTGTTGGAACTCCCGGACGTTTGCTTGATCTTTCTCGCCAAGGTCAGCTAAAACTTAAAGACGTATCTCGTCTGGTGTTAGATGAAGCCGATGAAATGTTGGACCTGGGCTTTTTGCCAGATGTAGAAAAGATTTTAGCTAACACACCAAATCGTTCGCAGACAATGTTGTTTTCAGCAACAATGCCTGGAGACATCATTGCATTAGCGCGCAGATTTATGAATCAGCCGATTCACATCCGTACGCAAGATAGCGAAGATGAAGGCGCAGTTGTTACGCGAATTGCACAGCATGTTTTGCGCGCACATGCGATGGATAAGATTGAAATGCTTGCTCGAATTTTGCAGGCAAATGGTCGAGGCCCAACAATGGTTTTTTGTCGTACAAAGCGAACAGCGCAAAAAACAGCAGAGGATTTACTGGAGCGCGGATTTAAGGCAGCACCAATTCATGGTGACTTAGGTCAAGGTGCACGCGAAAAAGCCCTCAGTGAATTCAAGGCTGGGAAATCTGATGTGCTTGTTGCAACAGATGTTGCAGCCCGCGGAATTGATATCGATGGAATAACTCACGTTATTAATTATCAATGTCCAGAGGATGAAAAGACTTATGTTCACCGAATTGGTCGTACTGCACGGGCAGGAGCACATGGAATTGCAGTGACATTTGTGGACTGGGATGAACTTGCTAGATGGAAGATGATAAATACTGTCTTGGATCTTGGGCTTGCCGAGCCTGAAGAGACATATTCTTCATCTGAACACCTCTACAAAATGCTCGATATACCTGCTGGATCAACTGGGCGAATTGTTAAAGCAAAGCCACCCACCAAAGTTGAAAATAGACCAAGTACAAGTTGGACACATGTTAAAAAAGAGACGCCAAAAGCCAAGACAGAGCGCTCACGCGTGCGAACAAAGAAATTTAAAGAGAGCTAATTTTTAGAATATTTATAAGTATTTAGTTTTCTACAAATACTCGAATTGCATCAACTAACATCTGAACGGCAATTGCAGCAAGCAGCAAGCCCGCAATTCTTGCAACTAGTGTTACACCTGCTTCTTTGATAACTTTCAAAATTGTTGTTGAAGCCATCAAAGCTGCAGCAATTGCGACGTGTACGGCAATCACAGCAGCAATTAAGCCAGTTGCCATTTCAGGTGAATCAACTTGTTGAACAAAGATCATGGTTGCAACAATTGCTCCAGGACCTGCCAAAATTGGCGTCCCTAGTGGAACCAAGGCAATGTTTGAATTTGAATCATCGCCATACTTAGAAGTGTTTCCAGTCAAGAGTTCTAGAGCAACTAACAAAAGTAAAAGTGCTCCAGCTGCTTGCAGTGCCTCCATGGAGATATTGAGATACCCCAGAATAAATCGGCCAAAGAGAGCAAAGATAGAAATGACAAGAAGTGAGACGGCTGCAGCCTGTATTGCAAGAATTCGACGAACTCGCGCTGACTTATCTGCTACCAACCCTAAGAAAATAGGTGTTGCACCAGGTGGATCCATAATCACAAACAACGTCACAAAAGACTGAACTGCAAAAGTTATCGCACTGATCTCATTCATAGTGAAATAACCCTTCTCGCATTTGCTTGTGCTTCTAACTTCTCCCATTGTGCCTTATCGGTGTGGTTTTCGGCCAATGAATTGAGTTTTCCTGTCCCGTGATAATCACTGCTTCCGGTGACTACTAAATCTAATTCAGATGCAATCACGCGCAGTATTGCCCGTTCTGAAGGATTTTGATCACGGTGATCAACTTCAATTCCATTTAATCCAGCCGTTACTAAGTCAGTAAAGTCATCGACGCCCAATATTTGCCCACGTCTGGAGGCAAATGGGTGTGCAATAACAGCTACTCCTCCAGCTCGACGAATTAGCTTTACCGCTTCAACGGGAGTGGGTGCTGCGTGTGAAACATAAAATCTTGATTCGTTATGAAGCAAATCAGTAAAGGCTTCATCTCGTGATTTGACAATTTTTTTAGACACAAGAGCATCGGCAAGATGAGGGCGGCCCATTGTTGCACCAGCTGGCATCGCTTTTTCTACATCCTCAATGGAGATATCAATGCCTTCGGCCTGCATTTTTTGAATCATTTTTCTCATACGTGGTAATCGGCCATCGCGCGTTTCTTCAAGAACCGTCTGCATTTGTTCATGAAGTGGATCAAATAAAAGTCCAAGCATGTGCACACTTATTCCCTCATCTGTTAGACATGAGATTTCAGCGCCCAGTGCTAGCTTTAGGTTTCCGCGAAGGCTTTCTGTTGCCTCTTGCCAACCAGAAGTTGTGTCGTGATCAGAAATTCCTAAAACTTCTAAACCCTGCACAATGGCTTTGTTGACTAACTCCCGAGGAGAGTCAGTCCCATCACTAGATGTTGTGTGGGTGTGCAGGTCAATCATTGCTCGTACCTCTAGTTCTAGTTACAACTAATACGCAACCAATTAAAATCAAAACTATGCCCGGAATAATACCAATCGGTGGTTTTTGCCCTAGCCACCATAATGCTAAAAGCGCACTTAATGGAACTTCAAAAAATACGATTAAGGAAACAACTGCCGGTGAGACTCTTTTTAAAACTGAGTTAAACATCGTGTGCCCTAACAACTGTGCCCCCACGATGAGTCCCAGAAGAACTAGCCATTCTTTGCCAGCGAAATTAGTGATTTCATTTCCGGCAATTAAAGCCATAGGAAGAGCCGTCATGGAACAGACAAAATAACAAATAGTTGTGTAAGTAGAAGTTTCTAAAGTTCTTTGTGCCTTTGCACCGGCCATAATGTAGGCGGCAGCGAGAGCTGCAGAAATAGTTGCGGCAACATCTCCAACAAAAGCTCTCACTGAAATTTGAAGATCAACACCTGAAACAAGGCCAACACCTGCGAAACAGACAATCATTCCAAGCCACGCAGTAGATGGAATATGGCCTCCACTGAGTTTTACAAAAAGAGCAGTAAATATTGGTTGTAATGCAACTAACGCTGTTCCTGCTGCAACAGATGTCATTCGCATTGCCATAAAGAAGCCAATGAAGTGAAGCGCCAAAAGTATGCCAGCGATAATTGCCCATTTAACGCCGGTTCTATCTCGAGCATGACGTAATGCAAATGGCAGTGTGAAAAGGGCGCCTCCAAGATTTCGCCAAAAAATCAGGGTCAGAATCGGCATTGTGCTCAGTGCAATTAATGGGCCAGATGTACCAATTCCAATCATTCCGATGAATAATCGGATGAGATCTGGTTTGGCTGGAATGGCCGTGTGATGATCTCTACTTAATGATTGGCCTGCACTCATAGGACAAAGGTACCCTTAACCTATGAGCAGCAATCTCCTAAACCGAGTATTTCTCGCCCGTCTTGCCGGCACCGCGGTCTTTGATCCAAATGGTGATCCAGTAGGCAAGGTGCGAGATGCTGTTGCGACCCTTAGAACAAATAATGAACCACCAAGAATTCTGGGTTTAGTTGTAGAAGTGCCACTTCGCAGACGTATTTTTGTTCCAATAACTCGAGTTACTTCAATAGAAAACGGAGCCGTTGTCATCACCGGTCTTTTAAACATGCGACGTTTTGATACACGTGCCGGTGAAGTTCTTGTACTCGGTGAAATGTTGGATCGTTCAATAACTTTGATTGAAACTAGCGAGCCAGTAGTTGTTGAAGATATGGGAATGGAACAAACACCTTCAGGTGATTGGTTGATTAAGCGAGTTCACATTATGCGCCGTGGTCGTGGATTACGTCGCAAGGGAGCAACATCAACGGTTGCTTGGGAAGAAGTGACGGGTTTTGCATTTCCAGAACAAAATCAAGGTGTAGTTAATTTGCTCTCAACTCTTGCCAATCTACGTGCCGCTGATTTAGCTGCTGTGCTCGGAGAGTTGACACCAAAGCGTCGAATTGAAGTTGCTAGCGGATTAAATGATGAACGACTTGCAGATGTTCTTGAAGAGATGGATGAATCTGATCGTGTTTCATTATTGGCAGAGCTAGAAGGTGAAAGAGCAGCAGATGTTTTGGGAGAGATGGATCCAGATGATGCTGCCGATTTACTTCGTGAAATTGGTGAAGAACGGGCAAATGCACTCCTTGATTTAATGGAACCAGAAGATGCTGAAGATGTTCTACGCCTTATGACATATGAGGATTATTCAGCAGGCGGGATGATGACAACTGAGCCAATAGTTTTAACCGCTAACTCAACAGTTGCAGATGCATTGGCATCTGTTCGACAAAAAGAGATTTCTCCAGCACTTGCTTCGCAGATTTACATCTGTCGCCAACCAACGGAAACTCCTACTGGCAGATTCATAGGTGTTGTTCACTATCAAAGATTATTGCGTGAGCCACCTGCAACTCTTTTAGGATCTATCGTTGATCATGATTCAAAGGGAATTAATCCTGATGCAACTTTGCACGAAGTTTCTTCACATCTAGCCAGCTACAACATGCTTTCTCTTCCAGTTGTTGACTCAAATGAAAGATTGCTTGGCGCTGTCACTGTCGATGATGTGCTCGATCACTTATTGCCGGAGAACTGGCGCCATGATCATCGAGAAAAATCACCTGTCGCTTTCACAACAGAGAACCTTTAAGGAGGAGAAATGGCACGCAATTACGGTTTAGATACCCCTCGCCAAACTCGCCGTTCACTTCGCCCTCATATCGATAGCGAAGCATTTGGTCGTTTATCAGAGCGCTTTGCAAGGTTTTTGGGCACCGCACGCTTCCTTGTTTACATGACGGTTTTTGTCTTGAGTTGGGTTGTTTGGAATTTCACGGCTCCTGTGGATCTACGTTTTGATGATTATCCATTCATTTTTCTTACTCTAATTTTGTCACTTCAGGCATCCTATGCAGCCCCTTTAATCTTGCTTGCCCAAAATCGCCAAGCAGATAGAGATCGCATTCAAATCAATGAGGATCGTGAACAAAATGAACGCTCTATTGCAGATACCGAATATCTAACTCGCGAACTGGCATCTTTGCGCAACTCTCTAGGAGAAGTTGCCACACGTGATTTCATGCGAAGTGAGCTTTCAGATTTAGCACAAGAGATTTCAAAAGAATTACGTAGAGACTCCCAATCGGACTCCCAATAAGGATTTACTACGCTTTACTAACTTTTCTGCAATCTCGGTAATTGCTTTAGCTGCCTCTGAATCTGGTTGTCCATCAACAATTGGTGAGCCATCGTCTCCGCCAGTTCGAAGAAGAGGACTAAATGGAATCTTTCCAAGTAATGGAACATCTGATCCAACCAATTGGGATAAACGGCGAGATGTTTCTTCTCCCCCGCCATCACCAAATAAAGATATTGACTCACTGCAGGTAGGACATGGAAAGGCCGACATGTTCTCTATTACACCGATAACCTGTTGATGAATTTGATGTGCAATTCGTCCGGCTCTTTCGGCAACTTCTGCAGCAGCAACTTGTGGAGTAGTAACTACCACAATCTCGGAGTTTGGAATTAACTGACCCAGTGAGATTGCAAGATCCCCGGTTCCTGGAGGTAAGTCGATGAGCAATAGATCCAAATCTCCCCAGTAAGCATCGGACAAAAGTTGTTCCAGTACGCGGTGTAGTAAAGGACCACGATATGCAACAGGATCAGATCGCTCAGGCTTAAACATTTCCATAGAAACTGTTTTAACACCGAAAGATTCCAATGGAATAAACATTTGATCAATTGCCGTTGGTCGCTTACCCATCAAACCCATAAGGCGAGGGATCGAATGACCATAGACATCTGCATCCAAAATTCCAACACTTAAACCTTTTTTAGCTGCGGCAACTGCAAGATTAGCCGTAACTGATGATTTTCCAACTCCACCTTTTCCAGAAGCAACTCCGATTACGCGAGTCAGTGAATCAGGTTGTGCAAATGGAATGAACTTCTCTCTTCCACCACGAACAATTTTCTTAACATTATTTCTTTGTTCCTCATTCATGACACCAAAGGACATCTCAACGTTTTTCACACCAGCTACAGCCGTAACTGCATCTGTGACATCTTTGCGCAAACGATCTTGCATAGGACAAGCTGCAATCGTCAACAAAATTGTCAGTGAAACTAAGCCTTGTGATTCCTTGAGATCTTCCACCATTTCAAGCTCAGTGATCGATCGTCTAAGTTCTGGATCCTGGACCTTTGATAATGCCTCTAAAACTCCGTCAATGACACTCATAATAAATCTGGGTCGATCATTGCCTTGGATGTATTTGATTTGGCTTTTGGATTTTCTTCATCCAACATCTCTGAAATTTGTTTCTTTACAAAAGTTTTTGGGTTTAAATCTTTTGGCTGTAAATCTTCAAAACCAGGTCCTAAGTTTTCTTTCAACTCTGCCGTGGCTGAATTGGCAAGCTCGCGGATTTTTTTAACCCACTTTGCTGCCTCACCGGCTACCTTTGGTAGGCGTTCTGGGCCAACTAGAAACATTGCCAAAACTGCCAATCCCAAAACCTCACCTAGACCGATATCAAAGAACATAGCTTTAGCCTACGGTACTTATTTCTTCGCTGCAGTCAGAGTCAGGGACGTAGTCTTGCTAACGCCATTACGTTTGTAGGTCAAAGTGACTCGATCTCCTACATTTTTAGCACGAACAGCAACAATTAACTCTTCGGCACCATTTATTGTTTTGCCTTCAAATGATGTGATGACATCACCGCCCCGTAACCCTGCAATTTGAGCCGGGCTTCCTGGCAGAATTGCATCACCTGTTGAGGTTATTTTTGCACCCGATCCAGTGAAGTTCATATCTAAGGTGACTCCAATTACTGGATATGTTGCTACTCCATTTTCAATGAGCTGTTGAGCAGTTTTGCGGGCTTGATTAATTGGGATTGCAAAACCTAAGCCGATAGAGCCAACTTGTGAATCCATCCCAAGTGATGCGATTGCCGAATTAACTCCAATTACAGCACCTGTTGCATCCACCAATGGGCCTCCAGAGTTTCCTGGATTTATCGCAGCATCTGTTTGTAGCGCATTGATATAAGAGCTTTCAGTATTTGCATCACCTGCAGTAACTGCGCGATCTTTTGCACTAATAATTCCAGTAGTTACTGTTCCAGATAATCCAAGTGGTGATCCGATAGCAATAACAGAATCTCCAACAGCTATTTCATCACTGTCACCAAACTGAAGTGCCTTTAGGCCCGATGCTCTTATCTTTAGTACTGCTAAATCATATGGAGCATCGCGTCCTACAACTTCTGCTGTAAAAATTGAGCCATTATTGAGTGAAACGCGGATTACTCCAGAAGAACGAGCTGCTCCATCGATTACATGGTTGTTTGTCAGAATAAAACCATCACTGTCAATAATAAATCCTGATCCGGTTCCTCCTCCAATTACCGAAGAAGTACTAATTGAAACTACTGATGGCAAAACACGTTGGGCAATTCCTGCAACAGAATCTGGTGCGCGTTCGACCACACTGTTGGAAGAAACCAAATTTGCGCCATTAAAGATCGAGGCACCAGTTGCTGTAATTCCTAAGAAACCACCAACACTGCCAGCCAGTAATGCAATTAAAACTACGTTACCTCTTGCTGGTCTTGGTGTTGCCTGCCACCAAGGAGCTGGCGGGAGATTCTTCTTTCGTGGAAAGATCATTGTCTTAGTTTGCTACAACTTCGTCGCAAGTAATAATCCATCTCCCACCGGGAGCATAGAGCTGACCCAATGCTCTGTGTCATTCTTAATGATTTTCCCAGCATCACGAAGAGCAACGGTGCGCGGGTCGCGTTGTGCGGCATCAGGTGTTTTGCCGCCGCCAAAATAATTGTCGATAACTAATACTCCACCACTTCTTAAAATTCTTAAGCTCTCTCCGATGACAAAGCTAAGGTCCTCAGGATTATGGCGAAGAACCACCATGTCATAGGCGGTATCGGTCAACTTTGAAATTACGTCAATAACGGAGTTGGTAATTAATCGAACTCGAGTCTGAGCAATATCAGCCTCTGCAAATGCGAGTTTGGCTATTTGCGTGTGTTCCATCTCATCATCAATAGAGGTTAAAGTTCCTGTGGAACGCATTCCATCTAATATCCATAAACTTCCCACACCAGAGCCTGTTCCAACTTCTACTACCGACTGTGCTTGTAGAGAAAATGCAAGAAATCGCAAAAATGCACCAGCACCTGGTGTTGAATCATTTACTCCCAGTTCTAAACCACGAGCCCGTGCTTGAGATTTGAAGAAATCCTCTGAAATAAAATTTTCAGAAAATGAATGAGGATCGATTCGTATCATAAAGAAGTTATCCAATTCGTAAGAAGTCGAACACCATAACCGGTACCACCTTTTGAGTTTTCACCTGCATCTACTTCACTGCGAGCTGGTCCTGCGATGTCTAAATGCAACCAACGCCGATTTCCAACGAAGTTCTCAAGAAATAATGCAGCCGTTACCGAGCCGGCGGAGAAATCACTTTTGTCGGCGGTGTGGTTTAAATCTGCGATATCACTTTCTAGCGCCTCCTTGTAATCATCCACCAAAGGCATTCGCCACACACGATCACCTGAGGCTTCTCCTGCTTTTACAAATTCCTTGGCCAGTTGGTCATCTCGCGTATACATGGCTGCATATTGCCGACCTAAGCCAAGGGTTGCCGCGCCAGTGAGGGTTGCAATATCAATCAAATAATCTGGATCTAATGTTGCATCTGCAAATGCAAGTCCGTCAGCTAAAACTAACCGACCTTCGGCATCGGTATTAAGAACTTCGACAGTAGTGCCTCCGAAATGCTTAATAACATCGCTAGGCCTTTGTGCAGTGCCCGAAAAGGCGTTTTCGGCCATCATCATCAGAGCCGTTACTTTTACCATCGGTTGTAAATCAACTAATGCGGTAAGCGTTGCAAAAACTGCAGCAGATCCTGCCATATCCGATTTCATCGCCATCATTGTGTCGTAGGGACGCTTGAGAGAAATTCCACCGGTATCAAAAGTTATTCCCTTACCAACTAAAACCACATGAGGTAGAGCGCGAACGGATTTGACTGCGCGCTTGGGAGAATAAGAAACCTGAATCATTCGGGGTCCAGGTTTTGGAGATGAGCCACCAACTGCTCTCAGCCCACCAAAATCCTTTAGCTGTAAACCAGAAAGTATTTGAACTTTTAAACCAGTTCCTTTTGCAAATTCTTCAACCTGCTTTGCCATCCACGCTGGAGTTTTTATGTTTGCAGGTGTGTGCACCAGGTCGCGAGCGCGACATACAGCTTTTGCGATTACAGAAGCTGTCTCTATTGTTTTTTTATCGTGAGTGGCAATCTGAATCGTTGGTGAATCTTCTTTTTTGTCAGACTTCATATTCCATAACCACGCACCAAGGGACATAGAGATTGCATGATCTTTTTCCTGTGAAATCGTTGAATATACTGTTGTATTTTTTCCACGGACTTTGCGACCGATTGCCGCACCTGCTGCTCTTAATGCTGTGGGGCTTTGATCTCCAACACCTACTAAAAATATTCTTTCAGTTTTTGCATCTGGGAAATTAATTGGGGGACTAACTGGGATTTCAAATAGTTCACCAGCTTTGCCAGTAGGAGTAAAAAAACCTAATCTGTCACCAAAACTAACGTTGAAATGTTGCTCCAACTCGGAAATAAGTGAACCTATGAATTCAAATTCACCGTCATTGTTTTTAACGTAACCAACTGAAATTGAGTCAGCCTGAACAGCATTACTAATATCAACTGAGGATGCAATGGGTAATGCCGACATGATTGCCAAAGGCTATCGCTTTGGAATCAGAATTACTTCTTAACTAGACCAACTGCCGCGTGTAATGCAGCGCTTAGATTATTTGCCTCTTCGGCGTTCATTTCGACAACAAGGCGACCTCCGCCTTCAAGTGGGATTCGCATGACTAATGAGCGAGCCTCTTTAGTAACCTCCATTGGACCATCGCCTGTGCGGGGTTTCATGGCTGCCATGTGTTACTCCTCTGAATGAACTTGAGTGGATCATGTTCGTGGTGCTACTTGCGGAGGTTAAGTATCTCGCACATTAGGCATTAGTAGAAATCGAGGCTTACATCCCCATGATCGTGAGTAATCGGGCCTTGCCCTGCTCAACAATGGCGCTGACGGCGCGCTCAGGCACCCCAAGAATCTCAGCGATTTCACCTGTGGACATCGAACGCAAATAATGCATCGTCAAAATAATGCGCTCTTCTTCCGGTAAGCCGGAAATAGCATCCGAAAGGCTTTGGGATGAAGGGCTCATACGCCTAGGTTACTAAACTGATTGGAGTTGTCGGCGCAAAGCCATGAGTGAGATTCTCACTCCCGCGTAAAGTCCAGGGGCAATTAATAAAAAGATTGCTCGTGGGGCCAAAATCTCTTCTGACCAATCAAATCGAGTGGTGAAAGCATCGATTTGAGTTAATTCAAATCTTCCAGTTCCTTTAATGATTCGACCAGTATGAATAACATCGCAAATATTTGGCGGTTGCCATTTCGTCACCTGCATATGATCCATAAGGCCTAGTTTTCCAATACCAGTAAAAGCTGCGATCGATGTTCCAACACCCTCTCGAACCTTTGATGTGACTTCTACTTTTGTGAGCAACATCCATTCGCCTTGACTCTCCCATTGCGCAAGGGCTTGCCAAACTCTTTCAATGGGTGCATTTATCTCTAGATGCATGGCGATGTGATTGCTTTTCATTTCTTACATCCCCTTACATGCATTTAATGCACCATCGACAGTGGTTGTCCATCTAACTATCTCGCGCATTCCAGGTTTGATAAATTTCTCATCTTCTAGATGAATAATCAATTCATGTAATGGTTCATAGAGTCCAAATGGATCCAAAATAACTACTGGTTTTGAGTGAAACTTTAAATAATGACCGACCCAAATTTCAAAAAACTCTTCTAGGGTTCCTGCCCCACCAGGAAGGGTAATGAAAGCATCTGCAAGATCGGTAATCATGTGCTTTCTCTGGCCCATTGTTTCGACAACATGGAGTTCATCATTGTCATGATCGGCGAATTCAATCTCCACAAGGGCCTGGGGAATAACACCTATTGTTTTTCCCCCAGCATCACGTGCACCTCTTGAAACGGCCCCCATCATGGAAACATGTCCACCACCAGTTACAAGTTCACTTGATTCAGTAGCGATTCCTCGCCCCAGTTGATATGCCAGCTCTACATACTTGTTATCGATCGTTGGCGACGATGAACAAAAGACGGCAATACGCATGCTGCTTAGAATAGGGGTTAGGCTTAGCACATGACTACCTCAGCAACTGGTGCTGCACATACCAACACAAATGGGATTGCATCTGGGCATGGAATCGCAACAATTTCTCAGGGAACAACCTTGGATGTTTGGTTTCCATCTCCATCACTTTCTGCATTGTCAGCAAATGTTCCATCTGAACTACTGGGACTCAAGGGTGAAGATAAGAATAGAAATATAAAACGCGAAATAGTAAGTATTGAAGTAGATCTAAGCAAAGCACCAGAAAATGTTGCTGATGTCTATCTTCGCCTACATCTTCTCTCGCATCGACTGGTTAAACCACAGAGTATTTCTTTGGATGGAATTTTTGGAATTCTAAACAATGTCGTATGGACTTCAGTTGGTCCATGCAGTGTTGATGGATTTGAAACTACTCGTGCTCGATTACTAGCAGCACATGGCCACATCTCTGTATTTGGCGTCGATAAATTCCCTCGAATGGTCGACTATGTGGTTCCAAGTGGAGTGCGCATTGCAGATGCAGATCGCGTTCGATTGGGAGCCCACCTTGCAACAGGTACAACTGTGATGCATGAAGGTTTTGTTAACTTTAATGCAGGCACACTTGGAACATCTATGGTTGAAGGTCGTATCTCTGCAGGGGTAATCGTCGGTGATGGCACTGATATTGGTGGTGGTGCTTCAATAATGGGCACATTAAGTGGTGGTGGAAAAGAAGTTATCTCTATCGGAGAGAAGTGTTTATTGGGAGCAAATTCAGGAACTGGAATTTCGTTAGGCGATAACTGCGTTATTGAAGCCGGTGTTTATATAACTGCATCGGCAAAGATTAAACTGCCAGATGGTGATGTTGTGAAAGCTAAATCACTTTCTGGGGCTAGTAATCTTTTGTTCAGACGTAACTCAGTCGATGGTGGACTTGAAGCAGTATTACGGAGTGGGACTTGGGGCGGGCTCAACAGCGTTTTGCACGCCAACTAAATTAAAGTAGGCAGATGGAATCTTTGTTCGACTTCTAAATACTTCACCTCGGATTGAAGCCTGCTTCCCGTTACTGGAAGTTGCCCTGATGATTCCCACGGTTCCACTCGGATTTCTGCTCAGAATTTCAAGGTTAACTACATCTGGCAGTAAAAACGCTATGGCTGCGATTGATTGAGTTATTGTGCGCTCCCACTTGTAAAAATTGGGATTAAGTGTCGGATCTAAACTTGCTAAGTCTTCAACGCTTTGTGTAAATGAGCGATCACTTCCCCAGGCATTAATTGCCGTTTCTGTAATTCCACCGCTTGAACTTCCAAACCAGGCAGTTATGGGCTTACCTAATTGAGTTAAAACTAAACCGGCAGTATTTGTAACTGCGGCTTTCCAAACTACACCCCATTTCTTCTCAATCTCTTTTGCATAACCCAAAAATTTTTGATCAGTTATCTCTCCATATAGATCACAATCACAAGCGCTTCGAATCACTCCGGCTTTACTTAATGCATAAGTTCGAGATGCAATCGCTTGTGCTTCAAGGGCCGCGGTTGGCCAGAATGACGGCATCTCGCTTACTCCCCATAGATACTCATCTGCCAATCGAACAGAGTTGGTGATCGCTAATCGAAAACCGAGCGAACCTGCTTTCACAGCCCGGATCTGAACCTGCCCATAACGGTAATTACTTTTTCTATTTGCGTGGGACACAGTCATGATTCCATCTACGCCTGCAAGGTATCGGGTTCCGGTCCATCGAACGGTAAACACTCGATTTCCTGAAATGCTTGAAACATTTTTACCACTAGTGATACTTGGAATTACTGTTGATCCAAGAATTGAGAAATTTAGCGAACTCATCGCAGGAATAGTTGCAAGTGGTTGGACACCTTGTGCATCACCAATGTCACCATTAAATATCTGTATGAATGCGCCTTGAGTTCGGGTTAGCATCCTTGCAGTGGTTAAAAGGTTTCCTATGTTTACCCGAAGTATCTTTGTATCATCGACGGTTTCAAGGGCAACATCTTTGTAATAATAATTTAGTATCGATGCAGCATTCTCTCCAGCTAGCGCTTTAGATCGCGCTCCCATTTGACTCATTCCAACACCATGGCCGTAACCAGCGCCAGAAATCTGAAAGGATGCTGGAATAACAAAAGCATTAGATTGAACAGGTGCAATTAAAGAAGCAGAAAGGGCCAAAGAAAGAGTAAAAGTAAGTAGCTTAAACATCCTCATCGATTGCTGCACTCTTTCCAACTTGTAAAAATTCTTGATACGCATCAATTACTTGGTTCGGTTCACCTCGTGAAATGACCTT
>JAIXXJ010000010.1 GCA_027490815.1 Streptomycetaceae bacterium | reverse complement strand
GGTCAGCCATATGGTGGTGGAGATTATGTGCGTCCTGGAAAAACTGGAACACATGCGGGATATCCAGAGCCGCTTACTTACTGGGTTCCATCAATTGCACCAACCGAATTAGTGCAGCTGCCTAAGCAGGGCTGGGGTAATTGGAATGGCGCAGTTGTGCTGGGCACATTGCGTGAAGAGGTACTGGTATTTATTAAGTTAAATCAGAATTTGCAGGTGGTTGAAAAGATTCAGGTTGATGTTGGTCATCGCGTGCGTGATCTGGAAATGCTCAGCAACGGTTCAATGGTGATGAGTACAGATTCTGGACAGTTAATCACTGTCACAAACGTTAAGCAGAGCGGCTGAAACTACAAATCTTCTCGCACCACCAGGAATACGCCAGAAAGAAGCATTGCTCCAGCAATCAACTGAACGGTTGAAACCTGCTGATTAAAGGCGATGTATCCAATCGCACCTGCCACAACAGGATTTACAAAAGCAAAAGAAGTTAACACTGTGGCAGATACACGGCGAGAGATTCCAAGATAAGCCCAATACTGGGATGCAAGGGCAAAGGTCAAAAAGATCATGCTGGGATCAAAGATTTGCGCAGTAGTCACGGCGGGTGCATTTACAAACAGATGCACAATGATTGTTCCGACTGCGCCCAGGGCTACTTGAAGAAATATGGCAAGAATCAATGGATAGCCAGTTTCATATTTGATCCAGATTTCAGTTGCGGCAAACCAGGCGAATACTGACAGCAAGGCGGCTAAGACTCCGACCGTTTGAACCGCACCTTGTGGCGCTCCTACGAGAAAAACAACGGCAACACTTGCAATTGCCACACCGATTATGGATTTCTTAGATGGACTTTTCTTCTGAATTATCAAGTAAATAGTCGCCATCGCCGGCAGAGTTGAATACATCAGCGCAGATAGTGCGCCAGGGATTCGCCCGCTTGACCAAGCAAGAGCTCCGCTGCAAATCGGTGAAAACATCAGGGAAGCAATGACAATAGGGATCAGTGTTCGATCAAACTTTATCTTTTTGAAGGATCGCGGATCAATTATCAATACGGCGACAAAAAGAATCAGTGCCGCTCCAATGGAGCGAATCAAAATGATGTTAAGTGGATCTACTTCTTCGGCCACGTTTGATAGAAATGGGTAAATCGAGCCGCCAACAAACCACATAACCGCCACACCTAAATAGGTGGTGCGACGATCATGCTTTTGTTGCATAGGGATTACTTAAAGCGAAGCAGCGTGTTTGTGTCATCCTCGTACATTTTTGCCGGAATCATTTCTCCAGCTTTGTCACCATAGCGAGCGCGAGCGCGGCGATAAACGTTTTCTACAACTGCGCCGACCTCCATTGGTACACCAACAGAGCGAGCCAAATCTCCGGCAAGGCGCAGGTCCTTACACGCTAGTGCAACTGCAAAACCTTCGTCATAGTCGCCATCTTTGAGCAGACCTAACATGTCGCGCTCTAGAAGCAACGAGTTACATGGTGAACCAACTAGAGACTGACGGAGTACTTCTAGATCGACACCGGCCTTTACGCCAAGTAACAGAGCTTCGGTGGTTGCTACGAAGGTGTTAAACCACAACATGTTAAGTACTAGCTTGACCGCATAACCGGTTCCGCGTGCACCACAGTTGAAGAACTTCTCTGGGTCGCCCATGATGTCAAAGAGGGGCTTTGCATATGCAAAATCTGCTGGGTCTCCCCCGGCAAAGATCGACATTGTTCCTTTGTCAGCGCCAACAGACATTCCGGCAACAGGTGCGTCGATGATACGAACACCTGCAGCAAAAGACTTTTCTACAACCGCAGCCGTTTCTGGAACTGATGTGGACATATCAATCCACATCGAACCTGGCTTCATGGCAGCGGCGACCCCACCGGCAACCATGCAACCTTCAATTGCCGCAGGAGTTGGAAGCATCGTGATTAAGACATCTGCATCTTTCACGCATTCAATCGCATTTGCTGCTGCTTTTGCTCCAGCTTGGATCGGCTTTTGCATTGACTCTTTGTTTAAGTCAAAGACGGTTATGTCGATACCTGCAGAGGCTAAGTTGCGGGACATGCTGCCGCCCATGCTGCCAGTTCCGATAAATGCAACCTTCAATTGTTTCTCCCTTGTTGTGACATCGTTTTAATTAAGATCTACCCACGTGGTTTTTAGAGCTGAATAGTTATCCAGAGCATGCAGAGATTTATCGCGACCAGAGCCCGATCCTTTGAAACCTCCAAATGGAGTGATGACATCTGACATATCAAAGGTGTTGACCCACACTGTGCCGGCTCGTAATTTGCGGGCAAAGTTGTGTGCGCGCGCTACGTTGCCGGACCAGACAGATGCAGCTAAGCCATATGAAGTTCCATTGGCTTTGGCTAAGGCATCGGCATCATCGGTTGCATCGATTGCAACTAGAACTGGGCCAAAGATTTCTTCTTGTGACAAGACTGAATCATGCTTAACTCCGCCAATTAATGTTGGCTGAATCAAATTGCTGTCGCCAGTTGCTTTTTCGCCACCGAAAATAAAGTTCTCGCCATCTTTTCCGACCATGTCTAGGTATGAATTAACACGATCGCGTTGCTGAGTTGAAACAATTGGGCCCATATATGTTGATGGATCTAGGCAATCACCAACCGGGAAGGTCTTAAGAAACTCAGTCAGCTTGCCGTACAGTTCTTCTTTGAGCTTATTGCCTTGCACAATTACGCGTGAGCCTGCATTACAGGTTTGACCGGCGTTGTAATAAATACCCCAAGCAATAGAAGATGCACATGCATCAAGATCTTTTACATCATCTAGAACAACTTGCGGGCTCTTGCCACCAAGCTCTAGTGCTACTTGCTTCATATTTGATTCAGCTGCGTACTGCAGCATTTTGCGCCCGGTTGGTCCACTACCTGTGAATGCAAGCTTGGCTACATCGTTATGTCGGGCAAGTGCTTGTCCAGCCTCTGGACCAAGGCCTGTAACAACATTGAATACGCCATCGGGTAATCCTGCTTCAGTTGCTAAGCGAGCAAGAAGCAGGGCAGACAATGAAGATTGTTCAGCCGGCTTTAGTACAACACTGTTTCCCATGGCTAGTGCTGGAGCAACTTTCCATGAAGCGATAATCATTGGATAGTTCCAGGGAACAACCGCACCGATTACGCCTAAAGGTTCGCGGGTAATCATCGCTAAAGCATTGCGTGGGGCAGGTGCGATCTCATCGTAAGTCTTATCGATTGCTTCGCCATACCACTGCACTGTTCGCGCCGCACCCATAACGTCGACATTCATGGAATCCGAAATTGGTTTTCCAACATCTAGAGTTTCTAGTAGCGCGAGCTCTTCTTGATGTTCACGAATTAAATCCGCCCACTTGAGCATGATCGCTTTCTTGTCGCGCGGATTCATCTCGCTCCAGACACCTGATTCAAAGCTAGTCAATGCCGCCTTGACTGCGCGGTTAACATCTTCGGTATCTCCTGCTGCAATCTTTGCTATGACTCGTTGATCTCTGGGAGAAATATCATCGAATGTTTTTCCAGATACAGCATCAACAAAAGAACCGTTGATGTACATACGTGATTCGGGCTTTAGTTCAGAAGCACGTTTTTCCCAGGCTGACTTGTCCATAGATATCTCAATCCCCTTTAAAGATCTTTAGTTTAAGCGACAGATTTTTTGAAATGCGTCCAGTTTGGTTCAACGCCCATACCTGGTGCATCTGGAACATGAAGCATTCCATCTGCATCGCAAGTGATTGGCTTTTCAAGGATAAAGTCTCTGCGATCTTCGCCCCATGTTGGAGGGTCATATGGGAACTCAATATATGGAGCTCCACCAAGGCCCGCCGTTACCTGCAGATTGGCCACTAATCCATGGCCGTTTGACCATGTGTGCGGTGTGAAGATTCTATTTTTCTGTGCGACCAAACCTGCGATTAATCGTGAACGTTCCAGGCCGGCAGCTAAAACCACATCTGGCTGATAAACATCCAAGGCATCGGATTCGATTAAGTGAATGATTTCAGGAAGGGAGCGAACCATTTCACCACCTGCGATGCGAACACCGCGACCACGCAAACGCTTCAGGCCTTCGATGTCTTCCATTGGCAGTGGCTCTTCTACCCAATACACACCATTATCAGCTGCAGCATCAATAAAGTGCATCGCCTCAGTTAAATCAAGTGCGCGACGGGTGTCTCCTGGCATTCTCCATGCTTGATTGAGATCAACCATGATCTCCATGTCATTTCCGACAGCACCGCGAATAGCTTCAAGAGTTTTGATTCCGAGTTTTAGATCTGATTGTGGAACGCGAATCTTCATCGCTTTAAAGCCTTGTGATCGCAGAAGCTTGGCTGATTCTGCGCGAGCTTGTGGAGTCATGACCGCACCGGTAGACGCGTAAGCTGGAATTGCGTTTTGTGCACCGCCAAATAATGTCGCAACTGATGTGTTCAGCGCCTTGCCCATTGCATCCCAAATCGCAGCCTCTAGCGGCCAATAACGCCCCACGTGAAAGGTGATTGTTTCTAGGGTGCGAACATGCTCTTGAATATTAAATAAATCTTTGCCGATAAAAAACTTTTCATAACCATCAAAGCCAACCATGTCATCGCCTGCGCCGTATCCAGTGACACCACCATCTGTTTCAACGATGGTCAAGGTGGCTGCAAATTTTTTGCGAGGAATTGGATCCCAATTGGCTAGAAATGGTGGATCTAATTCGATGACGCTTTTCTCAAAGCGAATTCCAGTAATTTTCATGGTCAGCTATGTGCTTTCTGTCTTATTTCTTGACTCGGAAAAATGGATTTGTAACGTTGAGAGTTGCGTCCATGACCTCGGCGGCAGTGGGTGAGCCATTTGCGCCATTTCTCAAAGCATCAAACATTGCTTGTTGTTGATTTGCAAAAACTTCTTCTTCATCATTGGCAGAAGGGTTTAGCCAAATGGCGGCAATAATTACAAGTTCATTGACCTTCTTAGAATCGATGACACCTTCACGTAATGCTTGTCCTACTCCGGCAGCAACGGCGGCTTGGGCAGCGCCCCATGTGAATAATCCATGTTGGTCACTTTCAATCGCTGCCTTATTTACAAAAAGCGTTGGCGGAGTAACAGCTAACGCTGGTCTAGCAACAACCATAAAGGGAACATGACCGGCCCGTGGTGTTGCAAGGGCCGTAGCCCATGCAACACCAGCGGTTCCAGATCGGCTACCAAGAATTGTGTTTGTGTGGGCAGCGTTTGGGCCTGACCCCACAAAACCTTCACCAATCTGAATGTCGATCATGTTCATCCCCTATGGATAGTTGTTATTGATTACTTAGCTAGCTTTGCTGCGAGAACAAATGACTTTGCTACCTCATCTGGATCTTCGCCAAGAACGTCAATGCGAGCATTGAGGTTCTGCATTACTCCGTTTGAGATCTTTCCTGCAATTGGAGCAAGTGCCTTAACTAGCTTTGGGTACTTCTTTGCAATTGAATCTGGAAGAGTCAACGCTGCGTTGTAAGGAGGGAAGTATGACTTGTCCTCTGTTGGAACCATCAAGCCAAGTGCTCCGATACGTCCATCAGTAGCAAATACTTCACCGATGTCGCACTGACCGTTTTGTGTAGCTGCGTAGATTGCACCTGTATCAAGAACCTTTACAGTTACATCAGCATCGTTGATTCCATACTTTGTACGGAAACCAGCCCAACCATCTGGACGGCTCTGGAACTCAGACTCAACACACCAAATTGGCTTTGCTGGCATCTTTGCATTCTTTACTAGTCCTGAATAATCCTTAACGCCCCACTTAGCTGCGTTTGCCTTTGTAATCGCAAATGCATATGTGTTGTTAAATGATGTCATTGGAAGCCAAGTAACTTTGTTCTTCTTGTCTCCAGCTACAACCTTCTTGTAAAGCTCCTTTGGAGCAATGTTTACATCGGTCTGCTTCTGGTAAACAAGCCACGCTGTGCCTGTGTACTCCCAGTACATGTTGATATCTCCCGCAAGCATCGCTTCGCGAGTGGTGACTGATCCCTTGATGTTTGTCTTATCAGTGACCTTTCCACCATTCATCAAGATAACGTGCTTAACGATCTTTGAAAGAACAATGCTCTCAGTGAAATCCTTAGATCCCACGATCACATTTACTCCCTTGAGTGAAGTTCCTGCTGCGTTAGCTGTTGATGCTGTAGCCATTGTGCCGACTACTGCCATTGCAACTGCAGCTGCAACAGCAACTACTTTGTGGCGCTTTACCTGCATTTTGTACCTCTCCTTGGTAATTAAATCCCTCGTGGTCGAAGGAGTTCTTCTGCTGCTCGTGCTAACCAATCCATCGTGAAGGCCACGATGATTGTCAGGATCCCGCCTGTAACTAGCACAAGGTCCCGGTTTAACTTAAGTCCAGGAATTATGAGTGTTCCTAGGCCTCCACCATTAACGAAGACACCCAAAGTGGCAACGCCAACGGTAAGAATTAATGTGGTGCGTACTCCTGCCAAAATGACAGGGATTGCCAACGGAAGTTCGATGCGGCGCAACGCTTGTCGAGCCGTCATTCCCATTCCACGGGCTGATTCAACAACAAATGGGTCGATCTCTTGCAGACCAACGATTGTGTTTCTAAGAATTGGAAGTACACCAAATGCTGCAAAGGAAAAGATTGCAATTGGCTTACCGAAACCGAAAGCGATTCCGGCAATAATCAAAACACCCGCAGCAGGAAATGCTTGACCGATGTTTGCAATTATCAATACAAGTGGTGTGAAAGCTTTTGCTTTAGGGCGAGTAAGAGCGATTCCTGCAGGAATTGCGATCGCCAAAATGATTCCAGCTGCGGCAAAGGAAAGAATTAAGTGGTCTTTGATGGCCTGCGAGATAAACGGCCAGTTAATTGTGACCGCTTCGATCTGATCTAACGTTGCACGAGAGACAAAGAACCACAAAACAAAAGCAAGCAGGAAAATCAAAATAGGTTGAATAATCAATGATCTATGTCGGTTAAAGATTAATCGCGCAGATGGCGACAATCGTGAACCGGCGGTCAAGGTCATTTTGCTCATTTTTACTTCGCTGCCGCCCTAGTTTGTGCAATCTCTACTTGTAGATCATGGAAGGTCAAGTGACCTTTAGTACCAACATTGATCGCCTCTGCTCCAGAAATGAATGCATCCATGGCTTCGCGCAGTGTTGCATTTTCAGATAACTCTGGGCCCTTCTTGTTTCCTGGCTTCAGCGTTACTGCAGAAAGTGAGAGCAGACCCAGCATGCGCACGCTTCCGGCTTCTCCTACAAAGCTTTCAACTTTCTTGGTTGCAGGGGCCGACAAGATTTCTAGCGGTGTTCCGTATTGCTCTACCGTTGATTGTTCACTCAGCACTGCGATGCGATCACCGAGCAATAGTGCTTCTTCAAAATCATGTGTCACGAAGACAACAGTCTTCTTGAGATCGCGCTGCAGTGCACGAAATTCTTTTTGTAGCCGAACGCGAGTAATTGGATCAGTTGCACCAAATGGTTCATCCATTAGCAAAACTGCAGGATCGCCAGCTAGTGCTCGTGCAACACCTACACGTTGTTGCTGGCCACCTGAAAGTTGCTTTGGAAAACGTGAGCCGTATTCGGCAGGATCTAATCCGACCAAATTCATCAACTCATTGACACGTGCACGAGTGCGATCCTTGTCCCAGCCAAGCAGCTGTGGAACGGTTGCAACATTGTCAGCAATAGTTAAATGTGGGAACAAGCCAATCTGCTGAATTACATACCCAATATTGCGACGAAGCTCGTGAGCAGGTGTTGCAGTTACATCTTCGCCACCGATAAAAATTTTTCCTGATGTTGGCTCGATAATGCGATTAATCATCTTCATTGTTGTGGTCTTACCGCAGCCCGATGGGCCAACAAAGACAACACATTCACCAGCGGGGATGGTTAGTGAGAACTCATTAACTGCGGCTTTTTCAGTATTTGGATAGCGTTTTGTTAAACGTTCCAATCTGATTTCTTGGCCAATAGTTGATTTAGACACGGAGCCCCCTCGGTGTTGTAAGTCTGCGAATAATGACAAAAAGACCATCAAAAATCAGAGCTAATATGGTGATTCCTAGCGCGCCAACAAGAGTTTGATTCATCGCGTTAAAGGAACCAAGTTGAGCTAAACCACTAAAGAGTAAGTCGCCAAGTCCTGGGCCACCTACATATGCGGCAATTGCTGAGATTCCAAAGATCAGCATGCAGGAAACACGAATTCCAACGATGATCACTGGCCACGCTAAAGGAAATTGGATTGTGCGAATTACCTTGAATGGTTTCATCCCCATCGCAGCAGCTGATTCCATAATTGCCGGTTCGACAGAACGTAATCCGACAACGGTGTTTCTAACTACTGGCAGTTGTCCGTATAAAACTAAGGCGATAACTGCCGGCTTCCACCCCAAGCCAAAAGGCTGAATGAAAAAGATGAACATTGCAAGAGATGGAATAGTAAATACAACTGACCAGAAGCCGGTTACTGCTTCTACAAGATTAGGTTTGCTCCAAATCAATAATCCAGTTATCACCGCGATGATCGTTACGATAACCATGACAACAACAACTAATTGAACTTGTGCGATAGTTGCAGCAATTATTCGATCGGTGTTACCAGTTATGTAATCCCACAAACTTGGTTGATTGATGCTTTCGAGATCAACATCGCCACCAATCGTTAAATCTCCCAGACCATCAAAACCCGGAATGGACTCTTCGACAGGCTCCTCTTCAGGGGCTGCCAGCAACATAAAGTCCCGATTCACAAAAGGTAGTTAACTCCCAGTTGATTTCTGTTGCAATAGGCGCACCGAGAGTTGTACTGTATGCAACATGCCTCAAAACCTCACCAGGAACAATGGTTTAGAGCGTGATTTAGAAATAATCGAAGCAGTTGCCGCAGGAGCACCATTGCCGCAACGAAATATTGAACTTGCTCAACGTACAAAACGCGATAAATCGCAGATCTCCCGCGCAACATCGCGGTTGATTGATAACGGATTGTTATTACGCAAGGGCTCGGGTGTAGTTATCGGTCCGCGGTTGTACGCAATTGCACGCTATACCTTCGAAGCTCAACTTGTAGGAATCGTGCGGGGTGAGATGCATGGATTGGTTAATCGCCTGGGCGAAACTATTCACTTAACTGTTTTGCAAGGGCTAGACGTTGTAACTATCCACTCCGAATCACCAGTTCATGGGTTTCGCGCCCTTAGTTGGATGGGTGTAACCGCACCTTCTTACATGACATCTTCCGGAAGAGTTTTGCTCAGTGGATTAAGTGATGACCAATTAGCTCGCTTGTATCCACTTGATAAGAAAATCCCCAACACCCCACCTAACTGTCTGACAAAGACAGGCAAGGAATTGCTAGCTGTCATCCAGAAAGTTCGAAGCGACGGTTATGCAACAGTGATCGAGGAGTATGAGCCAGGTTTAGTCGGTGCGTCTGTGCCAATTTTCGATTTTTCGGGTTCAATTATCGCTGCGATAAATGTTGCGGCACCAAAAGCTCGATTTGAAACCCATTTGATTCCAGCTACTAAAGAAATGAAAAAATCGTCTGCACGAATATCTGAATCACTAATGCCACCAAGTACAAAGGGGAACTAACATGAATGCTTTTACATTAACGCCTGGCTCTGTTGGTATTCGATTTGGTGCGGGTGCAATTTCTCAACTACCCGAAGTTATAAGTGGGCTTAACAAAAGCAAGGTGCTTATCATTACTGATCCCGGTGTTGCTGCGGCAGGTGTTTTAGCCAAGGTAGAGGCAATTTTAAAAAGTGCTGGTGTTCAAAGCCTTTCCTTTGCAGAGATTAAACCTAACCCCAACACCATTCTGATCGATGCGGCAGCAAAGGTTGGCATTGAATTTGGCGCAGATACTGTCGTTGCCCTTGGTGGTGGGTCTTCTTTGGATTCAGCTAAAGGTGTTGCCCTAGTGGTGGCTAATCCAACATTTTCGTCGGCGGCATTTAATTACAGCATCACACCAGATAAGCCAGCGCTTCCGATTATTGCGATTCCAACGACTTCGGGCACAGGCAGTGAAACAAATAGCTGGGGTGTTATCGATGATCCAATTCGCCAGTGCAAGTTCTACGTGGGTGATGCAAGCACAACCCCTGTAGTTGCAATTCTGGATCCTGAACTGACTGTCGGATTGCCTCCGCGTCCTACTGCCGGAACCGGTATTGATGCATTGACTCATGCAATCGAATCTTTAACTTCTAAAGGAAGTACCGTAGTTTCTGCCGCGTATGCGCATCAGGCAATTAAGTTGATCTCCAAATCATTACCAGTTGCTTTTAAAGATGGAAAAAACATTGATGCTCGCGGAGATATGTTGATGGGTGCACACCTTGCAGGTCTTGCGCTGACTTTATCGGGATTAGGTTTAGTGCACGGTGTTGCTCACTCGGTATCTGCAACAGTAGGAACAGCTCATGGTGAAGCTTTGGCCACCGTGCTTCCTGAAGTTATGCAGTTCAATTCACAAGTTTCAGATGATGTTTACGCATCAATTGGCTATGACATGGGAGTTTCCGCTAATTCAGCAACTGTTATTTCAGCTGTACGGGATCTATCCGATGAAATTCAGATTAGAAACAAACTTTCACACTATGGTGTTACACCGCATTTAGTACAAAGTATTTCGAAGAAGGTCTTAGAGGACAGCGTTACGAGCAATAATCCAATTGATCCAACAGAAGACCAGGTTGCAGGAATTATTCGCTCTCGCCTCTAAGGGCTACTTGAAATTAGAGAGTGTTAAGAATGCCAAACAAAGCTGTTGTTCCAGCTGCGATGAAGAAGATTGCTAGAGGCACCCAACCAAAGATTCGGTAAGCGGTGATCTTGTCGTCCTTTAGGCCTGTTTCGTTTTCTCTGCTCATGATGTGAAGTTTACCTGTTAGGGCATGACCAATCCACCATCAACTGGCACAGTGATTCCGGTGACATAACTTGAAGCATCACTTACTAGCCAAATCAAAGTTGCAGCCAGTTCTTCTGGATCGCCTAAGCGGCCAGCGGGAGTGAACATCTTGATCATGTTGACCATGTCTTTTGGAAGTTCATCGCTCATTTCAGATGGGAAGAATCCTGGGGCAAGTGCGTTGACGCGAATGTTTTTGCGGCCGGTCCATTGTGCGGCAAGGTCCCTAGTTAATCCGATGACTCCGGCTTTACTTGATGCATATGCCGCTTGTGGCAAACCTTGTGGCTTTAGACCAAGGACGCTGGAGATATTAACGATCGCTCCCCCGCCTTTGTTTGCTTTAGCAAACTCTTGCGCCATCCAATATGAACCCATCAAATTTGTTTCAATTACAGATCTGTATTGATCAGGAGTTTCATGAGTTGCAGGAACTGCTGTTCCAACACCTGCGTTGTTAACAAGAATGTCGACGCGGCCATACTTTTCGATAGCAAGAGCGATCAATGCTGCGCAATCTTCTGTTTTGGTTACATCTGTTTTGCGACCAACCCATGTGCGACCTGCAGCGGTTACTAATGCGCCGGTGTCAGCAAGGCGTTCTTCGCGACGAGCACCCAAAACTAGATCAGCACCTGCTTCTGCCAGGGCTTTAGAAAAAGCCACACCTAAACCTGATGATGCTCCGGTAACAACAGCTACTTTTCCATCAAGTTTGAAGCGATCAAGAATGCTCAT
>JAIXXJ010000023.1 GCA_027490815.1 Streptomycetaceae bacterium | reverse complement strand
GTCGATCACGGAAAGCTATTCGCTACCCTCGCCGGAACAGAGCAAACAGTATCTTTGACACCCGCACTTAGGCAAATCAATCTCAATGGGCCAAAAAGCAGAGGTTATTTGGCTTGGCCCACGAGAGATTTTAGATGTTATGAATGGCCGTCGAAAAGACTTGTGACTGATCCATCTTCGAAAACTTCACGAATTGCCCGAGCCAAAAGTGGAGCAATCGAAAGCACAGTTAAGTTATCGAATTTTTGATCCTCTGAAACCGGTAAAGTATTTGTAATGACAACTTCTGATGCGCGACTGTTCTTTAGGCGATCAATGGCTGCGCCACTAAAGACAGCGTGAGTAGCGGCAACAATGACATCTTTGGCTCCGGCTTCAAACAAGGCATCAACTGCCTTTGTGATTGTTCCAGCGGTATCGATCATGTCATCGATTACTACACATGTTTGACCTTGAACATCACCAACAACTCGACCAACAGTGGCCTCGTTTGGAATTCGTGGATCACGAGTCTTATGAATAAAAGCAATTGGACAGCCACCAAGAAGATCAGACCAACGCTCTGCAACTCTTACTCGACCAGAATCTGGTGAAACAATTGTTAAGCGAGATCTATCAACTTTACTTCCAACGTAATTTGCAAGCATTGGAAGTGCGAAGAGATGATCAACAGGGCCGTCAAAAAATCCTTGAATCTGTGAGGTGTGTAGATCAACTGTCATTAATCGATCCGCACCAGCTGTTTTAAAAAGATCAGCCATTAAGCGCGCTGTAATTGGCTCGCGTCCTCGGCTTTTTTTGTCCTGTCTTGCATAACCATAAAAAGGTGCAACCACAGTAATTCGTTTTGCAGATGCACGCTTGAGTGCATCGACCATGATCAACTGCTCCATGATATGTTTATTAACAGGGGTTGTGTGGCTTTGAATTACAAATGCATCACAACCGCGAACAGATTCTTCGAAGCGAACAAAAATTTCGCCATTTGCAAAGTCATATGCAGATGTTGGTGTCAGAGGGATTCCAAGTTCGGCGGCAACCTCATCAGCTAACTCTGGAAATCCGCGGCCGGCAAAGAGACGTAATTTCTTTTCGGACGTTAATCGGATTTCACTCATATCTCTGCCCTTTCTTACTTCTTCTTTTTACCAGAACTTGCTTCGGCGGCTTGAGCAGATTTGCTTCCCTTGCGCTTGCGCAGAACCCAATCTAATACATTTCGTTGTTCAGAACGGCTAATACCAATCGCGCCTGCCGGAACATCTTCTGTAATCACCGATCCAGCTGCTGTATAGGCGCCATCTCCAACTGTGACGGGAGCAACCAGCATCGTGTCACTACCAATACGAACATGATCGCCAATTGTTGTGTGATGTTTTTCAACGCCGTCATAGTTAACAAAAATTGTTGCTGCACCGATATTGCTTCCATCGCCAATTGTGGCATCACCGACATAGGACAGATGTGGCACCTTTGAACCAGTTCCTAGCGATGCTTTTTTCATCTCAACAAATGCGCCAGCCTTACTTAAATCACCTAGTTGAGTTCCGGCTCTCAAATATGTAAAGGGCCCAACAGTGGCGCCTTCACCAATAACAGTCTCAACTGCAATCGATTCCAAAACCTGTGCCCCAGCTTTGACTTCGCAATCAGTTAACGTTGATCGAGGTCCTATGACCGCACCAGATGCAACTGTAGTTTTTCCAAACAAGGCAGTTCCTGGGTGGACAGTGACATCTTGTGCAAGCTGAACTGTTGAATCTATCCACGTTGTTGTTGGATCAATAATTGTCACACCTGAGCGCATCCAGTGCTCATTAATTCGATCACGAATCATTGCTGCAGATTCTGCAAGTTGAACCCGATCATTGACGCCAAGAGTTTCGGTGAAATCCTCAATCACTACGGCTGCAATTGATTCACCTGCAGATTTAAGTATCCCAATGACATCGGTTAAATAAAGTTCACCTTGTGCATTTGAACTGGTTAATTTCCCAAGGGCTGCGCCGAGTTTTTCTCCATCAAATGCATACACGCCGCTGTTTATCTCAAAAATATACTTCTCATTTTCACTGGCATCTTTTTCCTCAACAATGCGCAGAAGTTCATCATTGTCATCGCGAATTATTCGACCATATCCAGTTGGATCGGAGTGTTCTGCGGTTAAAACAGATGCTGCAAATTTTCCCTGTGAATGCATATCCACAAACTGCTTAAGTGAGTCAGCCGTTAACAACGGTGTATCACCGGCAAGTATTAAAACAGTTCCTTTGGATGCTTTATCCGCGAGCGCTAACTGGGCTGCATGGCCAGTTCCACCGCGAGTTTCCTGAAAAATAGTTGTGGCCTTTGGTGCAATCTGTGCAAGGTGAGCAATTACTTCCTCGCTACCTGCCCCTACAACAACTCGTAAATCATTGGGTTGTAATTGATTGACTGCGTGCAGCACATGACCAAGAAGTGAGCGGCCTGCTATCTCATGCAAAACTTTTGGTAGCGATGACTTCATGCGCGTGCCTTCGCCCGCTGCAAGAACGATCGCGGTCTGTAAGGCCATGTGTGAAGTCTATCTTGACGGGATTCGCAACAGCTCCGCCACCAGGTATCGATCCTGGACCCTGGGCTTCAAAGGCCCATGTGCTAGCCACTACACAATGGCGGAACCCGTATTCTCCCTCATAAGTGGATTTGTTCCAAACCAATAGGTGCAGTTAATTTGTGGCGATTACCTTTGCGCCAGCAACTGGCCCATAGGCCTGCGCAACGCTTCCTACTACTCCACTTGAGGTTAATGCCACTGCAAGATCAAGTCCTGAATCTTGATCTGCCACTAAAAAGGCAACAGTTGGTCCCGATCCAGAAACAATTGCACCAAGAGCCCCGTATTCCTGACCAACATCTAATACCAATCGAATTGCTGGACGAAGAGAGCACGCTGCAAGTTGTAAATCATTAACTAATGCAGCGCCAACACCTGGTGCATCTGCGCCAAGAAGTGCTTGCATTAAACCTTCATGAGTTTGTGGTTCAACAATTTCAAGTTCACCGCGCAAACGATCACACTCTGCATAAACTGCTGGCGTTGATAGCCCTACAGTCGAAAGTGCTAATACCCAGTGATACGTTCCTCGAGAAAGTGCAGCAGTTAATTGATCGCCATGTCCTGTACCAATAGCTGTTCCCCCACTTAACATAAATGGGACATCACTTCCGATTTTTGATGCAATCTCGATCATCTCTTCACGTGTCATATCTAGTGAATACAAGTAATCAATACCAAGTATTGCTCCTGCAGCATCTGCGCTTCCGCCCGCCATTCCTCCAGCAACAGGAATTGATTTCTTTATTTCTATGTGCGCATCAACTGTGAGGTCATATTCTTTTGAGATTAGTGCTACGGCTTTTGCTGCAAGATTATTGGCATCGGCCGGAACACCATGTGTTTGATCACCAGAGATACTAATTGTTAGCCCAGAGCCTGGTTCACCTAACTTAATTGTTATTTCATCAAATATGGATATGGCTTGAAAAACCGATACCAAATTGTGATAGCCATCGGCCTCTTTGGGCCCAACAGAGAGTTGGAGGTTGACCTTTGCAGGAACGCGAACGGTCACACTTTTGACTGGCATGATGTGACCCTATAACTGAGATTAGAAAATGTCAGGTGCAACGGCTGCGATCTTACAAAAACCTTGAATCTCTAGCGCTTCACCCCGAAGTGTGGGATCAATACCGGCTTTCATCAAAATCTGCTCTGCCGCCGATGACGAACCATATAGACCTGAAAGCGCCGATCTCAACATCTTTCGACGCTGAGCAAATGCGTTATCAATGATTGTAAATACTTTAACTCGCATCTCTTCATTTCCTGGTGTTGGGCGTCTTGTGAACCCAACAAGTTTTGAATCAACATTTGGCGCTGGCCAGAAGATAGACCGCGAAACTGTTCCAACATTTTTAACCTCTGCCCACCACGCGGCTTTCACGCTCGGGATTCCATACTCTTTACCGCCTGGTTTTGCAGCGAGACGATCGGCAACTTCTGCTTGAACCATCACCACGCCTGATCTAATGCTTGGAAATTTTTCAAGTAAATGCAACAGCACAGGCACTGAAACGTTATAGGGCAGATTAGCAACTAAGACTGTTGGCGCCGCAGGTAGCTCGTTGATTTTTAAAGCATCTTGATTTATTACTGTCAGATTTTCTGGATGATCAAAATACTGCGCCACTGTGATTGGAAGTTGCTGGGCTAACCTTGAATCAATTTCTACCGCGATTACTTCTTTGGCATTTTCAAGAATTGCTAAAGTTAAAGAACCAAGTCCAGGACCTATTTCTAAACAAATATCATCGGACTGCACTCCAGCGGTTCGCACAATTTTGGTACACACGTTTGAATCAATGACAAAGTTTTGGCCTAAAGATTTAGATGGCTTTAGATCTAACTGTGCTGCAAGTTCGCGGATCTGCGCCGCTCCCAGCAATGTCATGGCGCAAAAGATCCAAAAACTCTCTCAGCATTTTCACTAAGGGCGGTGGCTAACTCAGCTAAATCTTGATTTCGCTCAGTAGCCATGGCCCTAACAATGTTTGCGATCTGGGCTGGTGTATTTCCTGCACCACGGTGTGGAGCAGGTGCTAAAAATGGGGAATCGGTCTCAACTAATAGTTGATCTAAAGGAACTAGTTTTACGGCATCGCGTAACTCTGGAGCGTTCTTAAATGTCAGAGTTCCAGCAAAAGAGAGAATGTATCCACGTTCAATACACATTTTTGCCATTGCAACATCGCCTGAAAAACAGTGAAAGACAGTCTTTTCTGGAGCACCAACTTCTGACAATATTGAAAGAACATCATCATGTGAATCTCGATCATGAATTACTAAAGCTTTATTCGTCCGCTTGGCTAAATCAATATGCCACTTAAAGGATTCTTGTTGGCGGGCTCGTAGCTCTGGCGGTGTGCGGAAATAATCTAATCCTGTCTCCCCGATCGCACGAACTCGCGGATGCTGGGCTAGCTCTTCAATAATCTTTAGGTCTGCATTCAAATCCTCTACAACTGGTGCTTCATTGGGATGGAGTGCAACGGCTGCAAGCACCGAGCTGTTCCATTTTTCTGCAGCGCCCACACACCAACGTGATTGTTCTGCAGAATAACCAACTTGAACTATGCGATCGACGTTTACCGACTTTGCCTGTGCAATAACATCTGCAACTTCTTTAGAATCAAATGCTGCATCTGTAACAATCTCCATATGTGCATGTGCATCAACAGTGGGAACAGGTAATGGCTCTGGAAGCGGAGCACGTGGACGATCTATGTCGCGATTGTGGCGATCTGCCATTTTTATTTAAGCAATAACTTCTAGTCGTGGAAACAAAACTGGAGTTTTTGTTACTTGCGCACCAGCAGGCAACTGCCCCCAGTTGGCAACAGATGAAATTGATTGTGCGCCTAAATGGCCAAGAACAGGTTGGGCTCCCAGGCTTTGCCACAATATTTCACACGTGTGGGGCATGACAGGATTTAAAAGTACAGCCAAGGCTCGTAGAGATTCAGCGGTGTTATATAAAACCTCTTCTAACACCACTTGATTAGCTGGATCTTTTGCAAGTATCCATGGCTCTTTTTCTGTGACATAGCCATTTACTTTTTTACAAAAATCCATAATTGCAACAATTCCACCTTGGAAATCTAGCGCGCACATCGCGGCATCTGCTTTTGAAACCGTTTCTCTTAACGCTTGCTCTAATCCAGCATCTTTAGTAACAGCTGGCAGTATGCCGCCACAGTATTTTTCAATCATAGCAGCACTTCTTGAGGCTAAATTACCGAAATCATTTGCAAGCTCTGATGTGTATCTGGCGCTCATGTCTTCCCATGAGAAAGATCCATCTGTTCCAAATGGAATTGCACGTAAGAAGTAATACCTAAATGCATCAACACCAAAGTGATCAGTAATGTCTTTAGGTGCAATACCTGTCAATTTACTTTTACTCATCTTTTCACCGCCCACCAGCAACCAGCCGTGTGCAAAGACTTTTTTAGGAACATCAAGACCTGCAGCCATCAACATGGCTGGCCAAATGACGGCATGGAATCGCAAGATATCTTTTCCAACTAAGTGAACATCGGCGGGCCAAGTTTGTGCAAACTTTTTTCCACCTTCAGTGGTTGAATCATCAGTTAAGCCGACGGCAGTTGCGTAGTTAAGAAGTGCATCAAACCAAACATAAACAACTTGATCTGTATCCCAAGGAACGGGAATTCCCCAATCAAATGTAGAACGTGAAATTGAAAGATCTGAAACACCACCTTCAAGAAATGAAACCACTTCATTTCGAGCACTCTCTGGTTGACATGCTTCTGGATTGTTGCGGTAATGCTCCAGTAATGGTTTAGCGAAATCTGATAACTTAAAAAACCAATTGTTCTCATTGACCATTTCAATTGGTTTGCTGTGAATCGGACAGCATTTTGCACCATCAATTTCAATCAAATCTCCAGGGAGCTTGAACTCTTCACATCCAACGCAATATGGTCCTTCATACTTTCCTGCATAAATATGGCCAGAGTCTTTTAGTGATTGAAGAAACTTCTGCACACGTTCTGTGTGTCGTTTTTCAGTTGTTCTGATGAAATCATCATTGGCAATATTTAAATGCTCCCAATTTGGCTTCCAAGCATCTGCAACAAGTTTGTCGACCCACTTTTGAGGGGCAACATTGTTTGCCTCAGCTGTGCGCATAACTTTCTGGCCGTGCTCATCTGTGCCAGTTAAAAACCAAACAGATTTACCTTTTTGACGGTGCCAACGAGTTAAAACATCACCGGCAACAGTTGTGTAGGCATGACCAATATGAGGAGCATCATTGACGTAATAAATTGGCGTCGTTAGATAAAAGGACTTGGTCACTGGCTCATCTTATTCGCATCAACGACAGCGGCATAAACAAGACGTTTTGAGATACCGAATTCATCGGCAACGGTTGCAATCGCGCCCTTTCGATCCATTCCAGCGGCTTCAAACTCACGGACTCGATCCACCATGTCATTAGCCGTTCGTAGGGCAGAGTCGATTTCAGCTCCTTGAACCACCAAAGTAATTTCACCAAGAACTTCGTTCGAATTTGCCCAACTCAATAACTCCGAAAGTGTGCCTCGAATACTTTCTTCATAGCGTTTTGTCATTTCACGGCAAATTGCACCTTTGCGCTCTGGACCAAAAACTTCAACTGCATCTGACAAAGATTCTTTCAGTCGATGTGGTGCTTCAAAGAAAACCATTGTTCTTTCTTCAAAACGAAGTTTTTCAAAAGTAGCACTCCGTGCACCAGCAGTTCGCGGTGGAAAACCCTCAAAAGAAAAACGATCAGTCGGTAATCCTGAAAGTGCAATCGCCATCGTTACTGCACTTGGACCTGGGATTACTTGAACTTGAGAACCTTGAGCAATTGCCTCTCGCATTAACCTAAAGCCGGGATCACTAATTGTTGGCATCCCTGCATCAGAGACAACTAAAACTGTTGCACCGTTTTTTAACTCAGCAAGAAGTTCTTTTGTCCTATCCTCTTCATTACCCTCGAAGAAAGAAACAACTTTGGCAGTGAATGTAACCTCGATATCTTGGCATAATCGATGAAAGCGTCTGGAATCTTCTGCAGCAATAATCGTTGCATCCTCGATTGCACTCTTTAAGCGGCTGCTTACATCCCCAGGATTACCCAATGGAGTTGCAGCTAAAATGAGCGTCATGGCGTAATACTCTCAGTATTTTTGAGTAATCGCCCATACCCTTGACCGGTGACCGCTGCCATTGCCCCTCTTCTCATCTCTTTGGCTTCATTTGTGCTGAGATTGTTTAATTTAAGTTCACCAAAAGGTTTTATCTTTGATGAGCTTTACTATGTCGATGGCGCGCAAGACTTTCTTAATTTTGGGGTTGAAGTTACCGGCGCGAGCCCTGAGTTCATTGTTCATCCACCTGTTGGAAAATGGCTTATAGCAAGTGGAATGGCGATCTTTGGGAACAATGAATTTGGATGGCGATTTGCCACAGCAGTCTTTGGAACTTTACTCATACTTCTATTTGCACGTTTAGTTCATGTGCTTTTCTATTCCCCTGTCTTAACGGCTCTTGCTGCAGGATTAATGGCTAGCGATGGACTTTTATTAGTCCATTCACGAACTGCCCTACTCGATCTATTTCTAACTTTCTTCACTCTTCTTGGAATTTATTTGTGGATCAGGAATAGAAATTGGTGGGCAGGGCTTGCCTTTGGTTTAGCACTTGGTTGTAAGTGGAGTGCAATTTATTTCATCGCTGTAATTGCTTTTATTACACTTTATCGAATATTAGTTGCACAAGATATTCGCCAGACACCTCGCAAAATTGGAAAAACTCTTGCAAGTTTTGGATTACTTCCACTAGCTGTATACGCATTTACATGGATGGGTTGGTTCCTTTCTGACCGAGGATGGGATCGTCAGAGTTCTAGCAACCCGATAATCGCACTGATTAATTACCACTCCGAGATGTTTGGTTTTCATGTTGGTTTGACCGAAAAACATCCTTATCAATCAAATCCCTTGGGTTGGTTAGTGATGGCTCGGCCAACTTCATTTTTCTATGACTCACCAAAAGGTTGCGCAAGCGATGAGTGCTCCCGTGAAGTTTTGGCACTCGGAACACCATTTCTATGGTGGATAGGGACAGTTGCCATCATTATTATCATCAGATACTGGATTAAATCATTAAGAAATAGAACGATAGATCCAGCAGCCAACATTGTCGTCATTGGATTAGTCGCGGGTTATCTACCGTGGTTTGCAATACCTGAGCGAACAATGTTTAGTTTTTATGCAATTATCATCGAACCATTTTTAATTTTAGCGATCGTTTACTGTGCAAAGTTGTTGCTAGCTAGTCGTTTAAAACCGGTGGTATCGCAGGGAATTGTTGCAGCAGGATTTACGGCAATTTTTCTATGTTTCTTATACTTTTTACCGCTGTACACAGGTCAGTTAATTACTTACGAACAATGGCAAGCACGCATGTGGTTTGACTCTTGGATTTGAGAGCCTGATCTGATTCCTTAGATCTTTATTCGTGGCTTATTCGTTAGCAGCGCGAGACTGATTCAACCGTTCGACAGCTTCATCAGCTAACTGTTGATCAAAGATCTCATCACGAGATGGTGATGCCGCAGCTAACGCCTGTCTTTCAAGTAGTTCTTGCTCCTCTGACCACTGACCAGGAGTTGTTAAATCGATAACTCGTTTGGACTGTACAGCTTTTGGTGCATTTACATACGTTGGAACTGGAACTTCTGTTGGCTGCCAAACATTTTGATATGTAGCAGAACCACGAGGCACAATTACTACGCCCTTTAGTTCACGCTCTGACAAAGGTATCCAATGTTCGGTGTTTGCTTTTGGTTGCACAACTTCTGCCAAGTTTGTTGCAGACACACCAGAACTACGACGTTGCAACTGTGTAACACGACGCTTATACAACTGATCAGCGATTACGTGTCGTCGCACATTTGCAACATATACCAACATTGCAGAAAGTGGAACGAGTGCATATAGAAATGGCATGGTCTTCATAAAGCCTCCAACAATTGTTGTGACAATTGAAAATGTAATAATGGTGAAGATAATTCTTCTGCGCAAAAGTAATTGACGAACTTTTGCTTCACGATCTAAATCAATGTGAATTGCTCCAGAAGTATCCCCGCCACCTGGTGATTGCGCGGCAACCACTCGAAGTGCAGATTTAAATTGTTCAACTGATTTTCCTGAGAATTCATTACGGTCGTGGATCCAACGGGGCGCAAAATAAGCAACCCACATACCGATGATTGCTAGATAGATTAGACCCGAAGCCATAATGGTAAATCTTAAGTAAGCCCCCCATGTTTTTCGGGGATTTAAGCACTACTAAAGCCCAGGATTTTCCTTGACAAAAACTATGTGATCTCGCCATTGCCCATCGATATGTAAATATCGAGGTCTTTCACCCTCAAGAACATAACCGGCTTTTTCAGCTACCTTTCGGGAAGCTGCGTTTTCAGGACGCAAATTAATTTCTATACGGTGCAGATTTAACTCTTTAAAAGCATATTCGGTCAGCATTTCTACGGCCATTGTTGTATATCCGCGATTGGCATAGTTGCGATCTATCCAATATCCAATGTGGCCCCCGCGCATTGCGCCATAAATAACGCCACTGAGAGATATCTGTCCTATTAAACTCTGACCCTTCCAAACTGCAAATGAAAAAGATCGTCCATTGCGGGCCTCATGTTGAAGAGAGCGCACCATTCCAAAGAAAGTTGGAAGTTCTGCAATATTTTCTTGGCTAATGCTGGGAATGGTGGCCTCCCATGGAGATAACCAATCTCGATTCTCTGCCCTAACTCGATTCCATTTTTGAACATCTCGAAATCGCAAAGGCCTGAGGATTAGTTCTTCATTTTTAATGACGATTGGCCACGCTCTACTCATAGTTACCTAAATGTATCGTCGCTCTAAAACTACGACGTTTACACGATCACCAGTTTTAAAGGACGTATCTCCTTCAGAAATTGCGATAAATGCATTTGCATCAGAAAGTGTGGATTGCTCATCTTGAGATTCTAAAGGCATCACTGACTTTCCATCTTCTGCCAAAACCGCGCGAATATAAGAACGCATACCTTCTGTAGATTCAATTGGTTTTTCTAGCGAAGCTTTAACAGAAGGTCGATGGATTGTTGCAGCACCTAGCATTGTTCGGATCATTGGCCGAACAAAAAGTTCAAATGAAATGTATGCAGAGATTGGATCACCAGGCAGCGTAACTACCGGTATCTGGTCTGGACCTATCGTTCCAAAATTGTGTCGCCCACTTGCCTCTATTGCCATATCAACTGTGGTTATTGTTCCAAGAGAGGAAAGAGTGCGCGTGATTAGGTCAAAGGAATCATCATGGCGTTCTCCAGAAATTATAATTAAATCTGCACGCACCAATTGATCTTCAATTACTTTCTGTAACTCTTCTTCAGTATCTGGAATTGAATGCACGCGATATGCAACTGCTCCAACTTCGCGAACTGCAGTTGTAAGTAGCCAGGAATTAGTCTCATATTCATCACTGGAATCTTTAAGTGGTTGTCCTGGTTCAACAAGATCTGGGCCCGCTGAAAGAACTACGACTCGAGGATGTGGTCTAGTTGGTAAATGATCGCGTCCAATAGATGCTGCCAAACCAATTTGAGTAGAGCGTATTCGTGTACCTGTTCGTAAAACTAAACGTTCGCCGGCGTAAACATCTTCGGCCAATGTTGCCCCATGAGCATCAAGTAGGGACATCTCAAAAGGCTCAAGCGGCTTACAAATAGAAAGGAGTGAAGTAAGAAACTCATCCACCCGAGTGTGTTCTGGCATAATCGAACCCTACTTCTATTAAGTTTTATCTTTGGGATTTCACGGGAGATTTAAATGGGCGTTGATAAAGAGCAGATTAGAGAGCGGGCACGTCGCGATCGAACTCAAAAGTTCATACCATCAAATTTTAATGTCATTTTGAAGGCACCAGAGATTCAATCGGCTACAGGTATTGCATCTTATATTTCCTATGAAACTGAGCCGAGCACTGAAGAGATCAATCAGGCATTTTTGCGAAGTGGAAAAAAGCTTTATCTGCCGAGAATTAATGGGGACCTTCTTGAGTGGGTCGACTGGAATGGTGAGCAGAGTTCACTGCGTGCAAAGAAAAAAATCCTTGAACCAACAGGTACTGCTATTACAGACTTATCCGTAATCACGGCGATCGTTGTTCCTGCATTGAGAGTTGATCAATCTGGCTATCGGCTTGGTCAAGGTGGAGGATATTACGACCGCTCTTTGCCGGCCCTTAATGCGTGGAAGATTGGTTTGGTTTATCCGGGTGAGCTTTCTAGTGAAGAGCTTCCGCATGAACCACATGATGTTGCATTAGATGCCGCGGCAACACCGTCGGTTTTAATTCGCTTTAACCGTTAGGTAAATTGCGAGCCATCACAACACGTTGAATTTGATTGGTTCCTTCGTAAATCTGAGTTAATTTTGTATCGCGCATCATTCGCTCGACTGGATAATCGCTCACATACCCATAGCCACCTAAAACTTGAATAGCATCTTGTGTGACTTTCATGGCCACATCACTTGCAAGACACTTACTAGCAGCAGAGAAGAATCGAAGGTCCTTTTCATTATTCTCACTTTTGACCGCTGCTGAATATGTAAGAAGGCGTGCTGATTCAATATTCATAGCCATATCGGCCAACATGAATTGAATCGCTTGGAAATCAAAAATAGGCTTTCCAAACTGTTGGCGCTCGTGTGCATACTTTGTCGCGACATCAAATGCACCTTGAGCCAAGCCAATTGCCTGTGCAGCAATTGTGATGCGCGTATGGTCAAGAGTATCCATCGCTAAAGCAAAACCTTTTCCAACTTCACTGATTCGACGATCATCGCTTAGTTGAACATTGTCGAAATAAACTTCACGAGTAGGAGAACCACGCATTCCCATTTTCTTCTCAGGTGCACCAAATGAAACACCTGGATCTGATTTTTCAACAATAAATGCGGTTATTCCTTTTGTACCAAGTGATGGATCACCTTGGGCGATTACAGAGTAAAAATCAGACTCCCCAGCATTTGTAATCCACTTCTTACTTCCGTTTAGAACCCAGCCATCTCCAGATCGTTCAACTTTAGTTCGTAGCGCAGCAGCATCTGATCCTGCTTCTGATTCAGAAAGACAGTAAGAAAATCCAGAACCATTTACTAACTGAGGAAGCCAACGCTTTTTCTGATCTTCATTGCCACCAAGTAACAACGGTACAGATCCCAATTTATTTACTGCAGGGATTAATGATGAAGAACCACAAACTCGGGCAACTTCTTCAATAATCAAAACTGTTGCAAGTGCATCTGCTCCGTCACCGCCATACTCTGTTGGAACATGGGCAGCAAATAGACCATTTTTGATAAGTGCATTTTTTGCCTCAACTGGAAAACGGTGCTCTTCGTCTACTGCTTGTGCATGTGGGGCAATTTCATTTTCCGCCAACGCACGCACGCTTGTACGCAACTCCTTATATTCGGAAGGAAGATCAAATACGTTGTCCATTAGGAACCATTCTTGTCGCGTTGGGCAAGCTTTTGTAGATACAAATTATAGTCGGCTAATTCATCAGGTTGCCCCATGGCTGCACTGCGTGCAATATTGCGATCAATTCGCTTACTTTCACGGGAATCATCGCGCATCCACTGAATAAAGGTTGCAATTAAAGCAAGCAGGATTGGAACCTCTCCCATTGCCCAACCGATTGATCCACCTAATTTTTGGTCGGCCAAAAGATCTGTAACCCAAGGCGTTTGAAGTGATGCGTAGTAGCCGTTGTCAATCAGAGTTGTAGTCGACATCAATGCAACGGAGAAAAATGCATGAATACTCATGGCCGCAAATAGGACCACTATGCGCAGTAAATGTGGAATCTTTCGCGGATTTGGATCAACCCCGATTATCACTGAAAAGAATAGATAACCTGCCGCAAGGAAATGAAGGCTCATAAACAAATGTCCCACATGGCTTGACATCATTACTGCAAACAAATCTGTGAAATAAAGAGCAAACAATGAGCCATCAAAAATGACCAGAGCAACGATTGGATTAGTAAAAGCAATCCCAATTTTTGAATGTAAAACAGTTATCAATGATCCTCGTATGCCGCGCTCTTGAGAATTACGCGCTTGTGGCAAAGTGCGCAAAGCCAAAGTAATTGGTGCACCCAATACCAAACCAATCGGTGCAATCATTCCAATAACCATGTGTGAAATCATGTGATATGAAAATGAGAAATTGGCATAGAGCCCTAATCCACCACTAGTTGCAAAATCAACAGCCGAGATTCCAAGTGCAAAGGAAACAGTTCTACCTACTGGCCATTTATCCCCACGTTTTGTAAGAACAACCACACCCTTTATATATAGGGCGACGAGTAAAACCAATACACCGATTATTAAGGAGTTTGGTTCATAGCCAAGCAAAACTCGAGACAACGTTGGTTCTGCTGGTGTGTTTATTCCAACGATTGATAGTGCAGCATTAAATTCTTGATTGCCAGGACGATCTGGTGAAGCATTTGAACTTAACCAAGATCCCATGATCACAGTTATGCCCATGATTAATGCTTCAACTGTGAGAAGTCGTCCAAAACTTAGCCAGTTTATTTCGCTCTTTTTTTCCAAATTCTTGCGGTGTAAATAACCAAGGCCCACCAATGCAATAGTTGCAATCGCCTTAGCAATTACAACTCGTGCATAAGCTGAGTCCCAAGCCCCAACAAAATTAAGTCGGGCCCAGGCATTAACTACTCCGCTGAGTACAACCGCTATTGCCGCCCACAGCGCCAACTGACTAAATCTAGGAACCGCTATCACTCGATCGGTTGAGGAGAGAAAAGCAATTGCAAAGATTCCGCCCACCCACAAGCTAAGCGCAATGACATGAATAACTAGCGAGCCAATTACCAGCATATGCGACCCACTTGAAGCAGCATGGCTTTGAAAAACAGGTGCAGTAATTCCTGCTAGAGCAACAAACATCAAAGCTGTGGTCGTGATTACAGAGCGAACTTTAAATGCAGCAAACAAAACAACTAGCGCTATCAGGGTTTGAACCCCCAAATACCGACCTAAGGTAATTTGAGTAAGAAAAGATCGGAGAACGGTTAGATCTAGGGCACCTTGAATTGAGGTTGCCAAGATTGTGGCAAGAGTAAGTACAACTGTTCCGACTGCGCCAATAAACCAAGCCAGTGCTGAAATCTTGAGAAAAGTTCTTAACTTTTCACTGGACGCAGAGAACTTGCCGCCAACATCAAAAAGCAAAAAAGCCATAGCAAGCAAGGAGCCAACTGTTGCAAAAGATCCAGCAAGATTTAGAAACTTAAAGCTAAGAGTTAAGAAATTCATCTTTCAGAGAAGAGTTTACGTGCATATAGTGATAAGCCGATGGTGACGATTACTGCGCCTATAAGCAATAAAATTACAAATACGTTTGTAGCCCAACTGCTACTTGCGGGACTTTGGCTTTGTGTTGGTTCTGGATTTGGCTCGACAGGTGCAATATTACTTGGAGCTAAATATTTGAAAGAAAATTCGCCGACTAAAGGCTCATCTGCCTCAGAGAGTAATGAATAGCTAACTCTGTACATTCCTGTCACTACAAGTGATTTTAATCCAACTGAAGCACTTAGATCTGAAATGGAAATTGTTCCATCATCAACGCGATCGCCATTTGGATCTTTAACTGTAATCACATTTGCATCAACTGCATCAGCCAAGAGTGGAAGTTGGCCTGTGATAGTCACATTTGTTGGGGAGACAGAAACTGTTGAGCCACTAATTGGTGAAGTGCTTACTAAAGTATTGGCACCTGCTGTGAATGGATTTAAAGAGAGAAAGCTAAATGAAAGGAGCATGGCTGCTGCAGAAAAACGAAGATTAATTTTTGTCATCTCTTCCTCTCAAACCCGATAATGGCAGCGCTAGATAGCGCCTTGATTCGCTCCAATCGTCTCATTTCTTTACAATTAATGCATACCCCTAATTCATGCTCCGGTAAATCGCCTTAAAAAGCGAGAGGCGGGCAGGAATCACTTACAACAAGGTTTACTCAAGCATGAGAGGAGCTCGGATGCCTACATATCAATATTCATGCATCGCATGCGCCCATGAGTTTGAAGTAGTTCAGAGTTTCTCAGATGAATCTCTGACAAAGTGTCCAGAATGTCAGGGTGAAATTCGCAAGATTTATTCGGCGGTTGGAGTGGTCTTTAAGGGTTCTGGTTTTTACAAAACCGATTCAGCGAAAAAATCTGTTGCAGCCGATCCACCAAAAGCGTCACCAACATCACCTGCACCCAAGCCTGATTAATCTTGGTGGTGAGGCGGTTTATCTGAAATAATTTCGGCGTCTCGTTTTGCTTGCTCTGCAGCAGCTTCTGGATCAATTTCATCTGAAGTTACTTGTGGAAAGAGATCACTCATGAGCGAGAGTCTACCTACTTACAATGAAATGAGAGCTCTGTGTTTGAACGTCTAGGCCGCGTAATCGTTAAATACCGTAGGTCCGCTGTTGCCCTATTCATTGTAAGCGTGCTCGTATCAGGAGTAATCGGATCTTTGGTTTTTAGTCGCCTTGATTCAGGTGGCTACTCCAACCCAGCGAGTGAGTCCTATGAGGTTTATGAGTACCTCAAAAATGATTTGAAGATAGAGGATCCGGCAATTGTCGTAGTTGTTGATGCAGAGGTTGTCGAAGTTACCGATCCAACAGTTGTGCAAAAAGCTGCAGCCCTTGAAGCAAAGATTGCTCAAGAGCCTGGTGTCACAAAAACTCTGTCCTACTGGAGCTCAGGTGGATTGGAATCATTAAAATCTAGTGATAGCAAGGCTGCATATATTCTGATTTACGGTGAAGGAGATGCATTTAGTCCAGAGAGTCAAAAACTCGGTAAGTTTTTTCAAGAAAACTATGATGGTTCATATGAAGGCTTAACTTTATACGCCGGAGGCGTCGGAGTAATCAGCCATGCAATAACAAAGAAAATCTCTGATGATCTAAAAATTGCCGAAGCAATCTCTATCCCACTTACTTTTATCTTGCTTGCATTTGTATTTGGCACACTCGTTGCATCTGCGATGCCATTGATCGTGGGAGTTGCTGCAATTCTTGGAGCTTTCTTCATTCTCTATCTCTTCACATTGTTTACTGATGTAAGTATCTATGCCTTAAATCTCACTACTGGCATGGGGCTGGGTCTTGGAATCGACTATGCCTTACTGATGGTAAATAGATTCCGCGAAGAGTTGCAGCGAGGAAAATCTGTCGAAGATTCTGTCATCACAACTGTAGCGACGGCAGGTAAAACTGTGTTTTATTCTGGACTAACAGTTCTAGTTACGCTTTTGTCACTCACGTTTTTCCCTCTCCCATTTTTAAAGTCCTTTGGTTATGCAGGTGTCTCAGTAGTAACAATTGCTGTTATCGGAGCAATTGTTGGACTGCCAGCGATTTTGGCAGTCATTGGCAAAAAGATTGATAAGGGAGTTGTTCGTAAGTCTTCAATAACACCTAAAGATGATGGACGATGGGCTCAAACTGCCCGCTTCGTTATGAAAAGACCAGTTGCTGTAGTTGTTCTGTCATTAATTTTCATGGGAATTCTGACTACACCTATTGCAAATATTAAATTTTCTCAAGGTGATTCACGAATGTTGCCAGAGACAAATAAGGCAGCAATTGCAACTGCGCTTCAAGCAGAAAGATTTGCTGGACGTACAGGTGAGCCAATTGAAATCATAATTAAAGGCGGATCGGATAAGACAGAAGAGATTGCATCATATGTTTCAAAACTTCAGGTTGAGCCAGGAGTTGTAGCTGTAGTTCCTCCAGAAATCTACGGAAATGATGTTCGCATAATTGCCTATCACTCAATGTTGCCTCGTACACCTGAGGCTCAAGAGTTAATTCATTCGATAAGAGATTTACCTTCTATAGATCAAACATTAGTCGGAGGTGTTGCAGCCGACTACACAGATTCTCAAGATGCAATAGCGCAGACACTTCCTTGGGCTTTTGGTTGGATTGCACTTAGTGTTCTGATTCTTATCTTTGTCTTTACTGGTTCAATAATCTTGCCAATTAAAGCGGTTATTTTAAATATTCTTTCCTTAGCTGCAACCATGGGCGTGCTGACATGGGTCTTTGTTGACGGCAATTTACAGTGGCTTGTCGGTTCATTTACTGAAACCGGAACTTTAGATACTTCGATTGTAATTTTGATTGCAGTTGTTGTATTTGGGCTTTCGATGGATTATGAACTCTTCCTACTTTCAAGAATTCGTGAAGAACACTTGGCGGGTAAAACAAATATCGAATCAGTTGCACTTGGCCTTCAACGTTCTGGGCGCATTATTACCGCGGCGGCAGCGATCTTGGCATTTGTCTTTGCTGCATTTGTTACTAGTGGAGTCACATCAATTAAATCGATGGGATTTGGTGTGGCATTTGCGATTATCTTGGATGCCACCATCGTTCGAGGCTTACTAGTGCCGGCTCTGATGAGATTAATGGGCGAACGTAACTGGTGGGCGCCAAAGTGGATGCAACGATTTACTCTTCACCACTAACCTCGCGTACCCTTAGGGCATGGATTTAATCGCTTCTCTTCAGTGTGAAGATCAGCCAGGTATTGTGCATGCAATGACCTCGGCCGTGCTTGCATGTGGTGGAAACATCATTGAGAACCAACAGTTCACGGATCCAACAACTAACTCATTTGTTATGCGCACTCGTTTTGAAACTTCACAAAACTTAGAAGGTGCTACTAAAGCTTTAAACGATGGGTTAGCAAAGTTCCGCCCTAATTTGCGAATTCGTCCTACTGAGGAAAAGCCTCGTGTGCTTGTGATGGTGACAAAAGAGAGTCACTGCCTACGTGATCTTTTGTATTTAGTTGAACTCGGCGAGCTAAGAATTCAGATCCCACTGGTGATTTCAAACCGTGAAGATCTTCAATCTTTGGTTGAAGCCCATGGAATTAAGTTCAAGTATCTACCTGTAAAGGCTGACTCAAAGTTAGATCAAGAAAATGAAGTGTTAAAACTAATTGATGATCTAAACATTGATTTTGTTGTTTTAGCCCGATACATGCAGATATTGTCAAAACAATTTTGTGAAAAACTACCTGGAAAGATTATTAACATCCATCACTCATTCTTGCCAGGCTTTAAAGGTGCTAAGCCATACCACCAGGCGCATGACAGAGGTGTAAAAATCATTGGCGCATCCGCGCACTTTGTGACCAATGATCTTGATGAGGGTCCAATTATTGAACAAGATGTTGCACATGTGACACATATAGCCACACCAGATGAGTTGATTGCAATAGGTCGAGATATTGAACGTCGCGTATTGTCAAAGGCAGTTAAGTACTTTGCTGATGACAAAATATTCATCGTTGGAAAACGAACTGTAGTTTTTTCTTAATTTAGTTGTGTCCCCGGCGGGAGTTGAACCTGCGACCTACCGCTTAGGAGGCGGTTGCTCTATCCACTGAGCTACGGGGACCAAATGAAATGTAAGTGCCAATCTTGTCATGAGTTTCATGTTGTTCACTATTTTTCGCATGAATTACATGTACCTTGCCAATAAATACGTATAAACGGTAGTATTGGTTTTCTAACGAAAAGGATGTTATTTCCTCATGAGAGGCCAACAATGAAGGCGCTAGTAATTGGCGCGGGTGGAGTTGGCAGAGCAATCGTCAATATCGCATCACGCAAATCATTTATTTCACAGATGGTTGTTGCTGATCGAACTCTCTCACGCGCAGAAGAAGCAGTCACGCGAGTTAAAGATTCACGATTTTCTGCAGCCGAAGTAAATGCCGCAGAGCTTGAGGATATTCGCTCGCTCATCCGTAAAGTTAAGCCAGATGTTGTTATCAACGCAGTTGATCCTCGTTTTGTTATGCCAATTTTCTTGGCGTGCGAGATAGAAAACACCAATTACATCGATATGGCTATGTCGCTATCGCGCCCGCATCCTCACTATCCAAATTCAGAGACAGGCGTAAAGCTTGGCGATGAGCAGTTTGCCCGCGACTGGAATTGGGGAGAGCGTCAAATTTATGCCCTCGTTGGAATGGGTATCGAGCCAGGGATGAGTGATGTCTTTGCCCGTTATGCAGAAGATCATTTGTTTAGTCGAATAGATTCTTTAACAATCTTTGATGGTTCAAATTTGACCGTTGAAGGTTATGACTTTGCTCCTTCGTTTTCGATTTGGACAACAATTGAAGAATGCCTAAATCCCCCATTGGTATGGGAAGACGGGCGTGGTTGGTATACAACTGAACCATTTAGTGAGATTGAAGTCTTTGATTTCCCTGAAGGAATTGGGCCTGTTGAATGTGTAAACGTTGAACACGAAGAAGTTGTTTTGATTCCGCAAAAAGTTGATGCTAAGAAAGTGAACTTTAAGTACGGTCTTGGCGCCGAATTCATCTCAACCCTTAAAACCATTCACATGCTTGGTCTAGACAGTAAAGAAAATGTTGATGTACAAGGAATTAATGTTTCACCTCGCGATCTACTTGCAGCATCATTACCTGATCCTGCAACGTTAGGTTCCCGCATGAAGGGTAAAACTTGTGCAGGAGCATTGATTAAGGGACTTAACAAAGAAGGAAAGCCTTACGCCTGTTACATGTACAACGTTGTAGACAACGAATGGTCAATGTCTGAATATGGTGATCAGGCAGTTGTTTGGCAGACTGCAATCAACCCAGTTATTGCAATGGAACTCATTCATAAGGGTATTTGGAAACCAGAAGGTGTAGTTGGACCAGAATGGTTTGATGCAAAACCATTCTTGGATTTACTACCTTCATACGGGACAGAATGGAAAGTACGCGACGAAGACACAGCTGGCATAGTTGCTTAATTGCGTTTGCAAAGATTTAGAGCCCAGAACTTTCGAACTTTTCGGATAAGGAGAGATAGATGAGCAGTTGGGCTCTAGTAACAGGTGCAACAGTTGGAATAGGTGAGAGCTTTACTCGTTTATTGGCCTCACACAAATACAACATCGTTCTAGTTGCTCGTGATCTACCCAAACTAAATGAGAGAGCACAATCTCTGGAAGCAACCTATGGAGTTAAAACAAAGGTCATACAAGCAGATCTTGCGACTGATTCAGGCTGTGCCACTGTTGAAAAATTCATTGCCGATAATGAAATTGAAGTCCTTATCAATAATGCAGGCTTTGGAATAAACAAGGCATTTACTGTTTCTGATCTTGCCGCAGAACAGCAGATGTTTGATGTACTCACTCGCACTCCAATGCGCCTGATGCATGTATCTCTGCCTTTGATGAGAGCCCGCAATAAAGGGGTTGTAATCAATGTGACATCTGTAGCAGCATGGATTGCCGGTGGCACCTATAGTGCTGCAAAGTCATACCTGACAGTTCTATCAGAGGCCATGCACACTGAACTTGCTGGAACAAATGTAAAGATCAATGCCTTAGCTCCTGGATTTACAAGAACTCAGTTTCATCAACGAGGTCGTATGTCAATGAAAGGTCTGCCAAATTTCATGTGGCTAGATCCAGATGTAATTGTTGCCAAGTCTTGGAGCGATGCACAAAAAGGAAAACCTGTTTCAATACCTGGATGGCAGTACAAAATCTTAATCTTTGTAATGACTACATTGCCTAGATCTGTAGTGCGCAAAGTTGGAATGAACCTAAGAAAAAAACAGCGCAAATAAAACTAGTTTTGACTAAGGCTTCCCCTATTCTTGATTAACTTGCATGTTCCTACTATGTAAGCATGCGCATAGTTCGATTACTCGGACCAGCGTTGCTTGCACTTCATCTCATTGTGAGAGTAACAAATCAATCTATCTGGACTGAAGTTCTCCTTTATAACGTAGTAGGACTTTCTGCAATCATTTCAATTGCTCTTTCACCAAAGCTCGAGTTTTCTGTCGCAAAATTTGCTGTGGGCCTTGGAATACTGGCATGGCTTATTGGTTCAGTTATTGCCAGTTCAGCACATTACAACTTTGCTACAACTCTTCTTACTTCTTTTGGAGAGCTGATGTATTTGGTTTTCTATCCATTTATAGTGATTGGCTCCCTTCGAATAATTCGTGGTCAATTGATTTACAAAAAAAGTGAAATTCTAGACAGTGCAATTATTGGTTTTGGAGTGACTACTTTTGGAGCTGCAGTTTTACTACCTCAAGTTTTGCCAACTCTTGATCAACCCATAGGGCAGTTGTTTTACCCTCTTGCTTATCCCCTCGCAGATCTGTTTTTAGTAGCAATTATTCTCTCGCTTTTCTCCATTCGAAGTTTTTCTTCAGGCTCTTTGATTCTGGTTACCGGTATCACCACCTTTGTTCTGACAGATTTTCTCTATCTCTCTATTGATGCTTCTGCGACCTATTCGATAGGTGGGATAGTCGATGATGGATGGCTGCTTGGCATTCTTCTGATCTCAGAGAGCTTTTGGCACATGGAGGTAAATCAAGAACAAGGGCAATCGACTGCCATTGAATCAAGAAATCCCATCTTTATTACCCTTTCAGTTTTTTTGAGCGCAACTCTTCTTGCACTCTTTGCCCTGCAGCCAAACTATCTTCCCCGCTACGTTGCATTACCCGCATTGATAACTCTGACACTGGCATTTTCCCGACTAGCCACTGCCATCAATCAATCGCGTCATATAGGAACAGAAAGATTATTGGCTCGAACAGATGAGTTAACTGGTCTACCAAATAGACGACGTTTGATTTCTGAGATTGAAGAGTTTGTAAACAAGGAGGGCTCTTTACTCTTGCTTGATCTTGACGGTTTCAAGCCAATTAATGATCTGTACGGTCATGAAATAGGAGACAAAGTTCTCAAACAAGTTGCACGACGATTTGATCGTGCTTTGCCACATGGTGCATTTCTTGCACGTCTTGGCGGAGATGAGTTCGGAGTTCTTATTGAAGGGTTACATGAGAGTGCAATAGAGATAGCACTTGCACTGCGGGCAACGCTTTCATATCCAATACATATTGATAGCAAAGAGATTCAATTAGGTGTCAGTATCGGTGTTGCAAAAAACACCGGAGATCCAGATCTTTTAGTTCGAGCAGATACTGCGATGTATAAGGCTAAGCGCGAGGGTCTAGGGGTTTGTCCGCTTTAATCTCTTGCAACCTAGCTAAAGACTCTAATCTTTCTAACGCGTGATCGACAATACGTTCGTTATATCCCTTGCTGTAACCGTCTAGATAAAGCCATGGTTCATGTATTTGGTCTGAAGAAAGATGAGCTAATTCAGGAACATACTTTCGAATGTAATCACCATTTTCATCAAAGCGTTTGCCTTGTTCTATGGGATTAAAAATGCGGTAATAAGGAGAAGCGTCTGTTCCACATCCTGCAGTCCATTGCCAACCATGTGCATTAGATGCAACGTCATAATCAACAAGATGTTCGGCAAAAAAGCGCTCACCCACTTGCCATTCAAGGTGTAAATCTTTAACCAAAAACGATGCCACAACCATACGAGTGCGATTATGCATCCAGCCTTCGATCACTAACTGGCGCATTGCAGCATCAACAAATGGGTAGCCAGTCTTGCCTTCACACCAAGCTTTGAACTGTTTGCCTGGCTTGTCATAACGCATATCTGCAAATTTTGGTGCATAGTACTCAAGATCAGTCATTGGATTATTGAAGAGAACATCTGCATAGAACTCTCGCCACGCAATCTCTTTTCGGAAAGTATCATGGGCCTTACTTTCTCCAAGATTTTGCAAGAGAGTGCGCGGATGAATTTCACCAAACTTCAAATAGGTGCTCATCTTTGAAGTTCCATCAATGCCAGCTAAGTTGCGCGCCTCGTCGTAAGAATCCAATCCATTCTTTTCAAATTTTTTAAACCGTACTAACGCTGCCTTTTCTCCTGCTTCAATGACATTCGTTCCTGTTTGCTCGGGAAAATCTGGGAAGGCGCGATACTTGGCAGATGGTTCTACTAATTCAAATTTCTTTGGTGTGACTGCTGGTGCGCGCCAACCATGCGCCCTCCAACCTTTATAAAACGGCGTGTAGACCTTGTAGGCAGTCCCATCACTTGGCTTTAAAACTCGACCCGGTGCAACAGCATATGGAGAGCCAGTTCGAACTAGCGTAATTCCTGATGCTTCAACCTTTGCATCTCTTTGTGCTCCATATCTTTCATACTCAGCTGATATATGAACTTCTTGCACCTGATGCTGCGCCATTAGTTCTTTTAAAACTTCAACTTGATCGCCCTCAATAATGTGCAGTCTGTTACCAAGTGATTCATCTAATGCGCGCAGAGATTTACCCATGTATGCCAAGAGTTTGTCTCCTGCTTCAGAGATTTGCTGTTTATCTAAAATGAAAAGTGGAATGACTGTTTCGGCAGATTCAATTGCTGCGAGAAACGCAGGATGATCGTTAATGCGAAGGTCTCTGCGAAACCAAATGATTGAACACTTCGCCTTGGGCATGGGATGATTAAATCACAGAGATCCAAAATGCGAAGAAGATGAAAATGAGGTTCGATTAGCCCATGGAAAATCAAGGTTTCACTCGGGATCAGATTCGAGCGATGCGACGTTCCTATAGCGACGTAGGCATGGAGACTTTACCTGCTGACCCATTTGAAGCATTTTCAATCTGGCTGAAACAAGCACACGAAAACACCGTAATCGTTGAAGCAAATGCAATGGTTCTTTCAACTGTGCATCCTGATAATCAAATCAGCACTAGAACTGTTTTGCTCAAAGATATCTCACAAGGTGGTTTCACGTTTTTCTCAAACTATGACTCTCGTAAAGCACATGCGATGAATGTGAATGAAAATGTTTCGCTTCTTTTTCCTTGGTATGCAATGGAGCGACAAGTATCAGTAAGTGGAATTGTTGAAAAAGTTTCGGCTTCAGAATCAGATGACTACTTTGCAGCAAGACCATGGGGTTCACAAATTGGTGCATGGGCCAGTCATCAATCATCACCATTGTCATCACGGGCAGAACTAGAACAACGATATGAAGGTGCAGCAGCTAAATGGCCAGAAGGTTCAGTAGTTCCCCGCCCTGAATATTGGGGTGGTTACCGTGTTGTTCCACTCAACATTGAATTTTGGCAAGGACGATACTCCAGACTGCATGATCGCTTGCGCTATGAGCGAACCAGTACGAACTCCGATTGGGAACTAACGAGGTACTACCCGTAGTCTTAGCGCATGAGCATCATCATTCCATCAGAGATTAAGCCAAAAGACGGTCGCTTCGGTTGCGGCCCATCCAAGATTCGACCAGAAGCATTAGCTGCACTTTCAGCAAGTGGTAACGCAATTCTTGGAACTTCACACCGACAAAAGCCCGTTAAGAATGTAGTCAAGCGAGTGCGTGAAGGACTTACCTCACTATTTAATCTTCCAGAAGGTTATGAAGTAATTCTTGGCAATGGTGGATCAACTGCGTTTTGGGATATTGCAACATTTGGATTAATTGAATCTCGATCACAGCACCTTGTATTCGGTGAGTTTTCATCAAAGTTTGCAGCTGCCGCAAAGGAAGCTCCATTTCTTGGTGAACCAACAGTTATTAAAACTGAACCAGGTTCACACCCAGTTGCAGTAGCTGAAGCAGGAATTGATGTTTATGCACTCACACACAATGAAACAAGCACGGGCGTTGCAATGCCAATTCTTCGCCCCGCAGGCACCGATGGAGCGTTGGTTTTAGTAGATGCCACATCTGCAGCTGGTGGACTGATGGTTGATGCAAAAGAGTTTGATACCTATTACTTTGCTCCGCAAAAATCTTTTGCCTCCGATGGTGGACTTTGGATTGCAATCATGTCCCCTGCTGCAATTGCGCGTGTAGCAAAGATTAAAGCGAGTGGACGTTGGGTCCCAGCGTTTTTTGATCTTGATATTGCAATTGAAAATTCACGCCTAGATCAGACATATAACACCCCTGCATTGGTAACACTCATGCTGTTGGCAGAACAGATCGAGTGGATGAATTCCAATGGTGGATTATCTTTTGCTGCAGGCCGAAGTGAAAAATCTTCAAATATCTTGTACTCCTGGGCCGAGAAAAATAGCTACACAACACCATTTGTAACTGATCCCGCCATGCGATCAAAGGTCGTTGGAACAATTAACTTTGATGATGCCATCGATGCCACCAAGATTGCTGCTGCACTTCGTGAAAATGGAATTGTAGATACAGAGCCATATCGCAAACTGGGTAAGAACCAACTAAGAGTTGGAATGTTCCCAGCAGTAGATCCAAGTGATGTTGAAGCACTTACAAAGTGCATTGATTACGTTGTAACTGCTCTGTAATGCCGAAGAGTTTTCAGCGGGATAGATTTTTCTGGATTGTTGCATTTCAAACTGCTGTCGTAAACTTTTATTTGGGTGGATTTGGCCCCGCGCAATCTCTTTTGCGAGCAGATCAAGGAACTTCGTTAACAATCGCTGGCTTACACGGTACTGCAATGGGAATTGCCTCTATCGGTGCCGGATGGGCTAATCCACATATTGCTCACAAATTTGGACGTGAAAGGGCAAGTTGGATTGGGTTAGCAATCTTTAGTTTTGGACTATTAATTTTTATTCTCTCACCTCCTGTCTACCTCACTTTGCCTGCAACTTTATTAACTGGCTTTGGTACTTCATTGGTTATCAACACAATGCTTACAAAAATGTCACATTACTATGGAAAGTCTGCTGAAGTTGCTATTCCGCAAGCTAATGGAATTGCATCCGTTGGCTTCGTTATGGGAACTGCGTTAATTGGAACAATCGCAATCGTTTATCCAAACCTTTGGCGCCTAGGCTTGCTCGTAGCTCTGCCGATCGCACTCACACTTTTTATTGTGGGGCGAGATAAAGATTTAGAAGAACACATTCCACATGAAGATGGGCCACAAGGTGGAAAATTTTCACCAGCATTTTGGATTTCTTGGGTGGGTTTTATTGCATGCATTTCGGCAGAGTTTGCGACTTCCTTTTGGGCCGCAGCCCTTTTAAAAGAACGTGTTGGTTCTAGTGCAGCAGTCTCAACAGTTGCAATTGTTGCCCTAGGCACCGGAATGGGTGTTGGCCGTTGGTATGGAGGGTTGGTTCTAAAGCACCTGTCATTAGATAATCAACTACTTTCAATTATTGCGATCCAATTCTTTGGCTTCTTAGGCTTCTGGCTCTCACATAACATGGTGATCTCATTGTTTTGTTTGTTCGTTGTTGGAGTCGGTGTTTCAATGCAATTTGCACTCTCATGTATTCGCCTAATTGGCTTGAGTCAAGGCAGACCAGATTTAGCAATTGGTCGGGCTTCCTTGGCCGCTGGTATTGCAATAGCTGGGGCACCGTTCTTATTGGGGTTATTAGGAGATATTTATGGCATCTCTCGAGCTTACGTAATGGTTTTTGTTCTAATTATTGTTGCCTTTGCCATAATCAAACTAGTTCCATCACATGTTAAGGAAGCAGTATGAACTACAAAACAAGACGAATAGTCACTGTTGTTGCTCTTTTTGGTTTACTGGTCTTAATTGCGATTAACGCTCTTTAAGACAGCAGCAACAGAAATATCTGCTGGCGGTATCACTCTGTTTTTATAGATAAACCAAACTAAAATCGATGCAAGTAACGGGACAACTCCACAAATTGCAATTGTTGGTCGAATACCAATCAGCTCGGATGTTATTCCGATTAGCGGTGATCCAAATGGTGTACCTCCCATAAATACAAGTAGATACAAGCCCATTACGCGTCCACGAATTGCTGGGTCAGAACTGGTCTGAACAATTGAATTTGCCGACACTAAGGTAGTTAGTGCACTCACCCCACATATAGGTAACCAGATCATATACATAGTAAATGTTGGTAGAAGAGAAAGAACAATCACAGATATTGAAAAAACTATTCCACCCTTGATTACAAACTTTGTACTTCTAAATCTTTCTAATCGAGCAGACCCAACGGCTCCAGTAAATGATCCAATTGCAACAAAAGTTCCCATGAGTCCAAAACTTGCAGGTCCTAAACTGAACTCTTTTGTTGCCATGAGTGCATTGAAAATCTGAAAGTTAAGACCAAAGGTTGAAATAAAGAGAACAACGAGTAGAACAACATAAATATCTGGCCGAGACCTGACATATTTAATTCCCTCACGAATATTTCCATCTGATTTCTTTTGATCTTGGCGGAAAAATGTTTTTTCATTGAGTTGAAAAAGGGCTGCAATAACAAAAAGGTATGAGAGTCCATTTACGAGAAACGATGGTCCTGTTCCAAAAGCTGCAATCAACCCGCCTGATACTGCTGGCCCAATTAAACGCCCCGCATTGAAATTAGCTGAGTTTAAGGAGACGGCATTGGGTAGATCATCGGGACCAACAATTTCGGTAGTAAAAGACTGTCGAACAGGACCGTCAATTGCATTTGAAAGTCCAAGGACTCCGGCTAGAAGAAAAACATGCCAAAGCTCTACGTATTCGGTAACAACCAAGATCCCCAACACAAGAGAAGATGCCCCGCCTAACATGTTGGTCAAAATTAATGCTTTTTGCTTATTGAAACGATCTGCAAATTTTCCGCCCTGAAGTGAGAAGAGAAGGATTGGTAGAAATTGAATTGCAGTAACCAATCCAAGATAGGTTCCACTGTTATTTGTGAGCTCTAAAACTAGCCAGTCTTGGGCAATGCGCTGTGCCCAGGTGCCGATATTTGAAACAGCATTTGCTGGATAGAGGATTCTGTAATTACGGTGGCGAAATGAACGCAAATTGCCGTCTTCACTAACCTTAAAACGCATTACTCTACTTCCATGGCTTCTCGTCTACGCAATGTTGTAACTCTAGTGGCTATTGGAACTTCGTGCTGGGTTGTTGCCGGTGTGATAGCTGTGGCACTAGGTGCTGACTCCAAAATCATTTGGACCTGTGTGTCAGGAACCGCACTTGGCCTTATTGGCATTCGTTACACAGTTCGTCGCAGTCGACGATCTGGTATTTAATCTAAATCTTCGTTCGTTGATTTAAATCTATCGAATTATTTGTGTGTGCTTAAGCACCAAGCTGAGATGCGATTCCACGTAGAACACGACCAAGACGATCTGTTTCTTGCGCATTTGGATGACGGCCATTGCGAAGACCGTTTCCAACACGATCTAACATTTTGATCGTATCTTCAATCATCGCAGCAAGGTCATCGCTGTTTGCACGTGAGTTTTCAACAAGAGATGGTGGTGCATCAATGATGTGCACTGACATTGCCTGTGGGCCTTTGCGACTATCTGCAATTGAAAACTCTAGTTTTGTTCCAGGCTTAACTGTTGCAACGCCTTCTGGAAGTGATGTTGCAGCTAGATAAACGTCTTCGCCCTCATCATTTGCAATAAAGCCAAAACCCTTTTCAAGTGAGAACCATTTGACATGTCCTGTAGGCATTGTGAGCTCTCTTTCCTTACTAGTTTGCTAATTCTTTACTGATTCTGTCAAACGCTAGTTCTTTCTAACGTTTGCTATTTTGTTCCTGTTTTTCTCGTTCGCAACTTATGAATATTTCATTCGTTTGAATCGGTATCGCGGTTGCGATAACAGGTGCTTAGTTTAACACCGGCTCCGTGAAGGTCGCTTCCGAATGTGCACCGCAGCCGTGATCTACGCTCACGACCCGAGCATCCTCGGGTGAAATGGCATTGGCGCATACGCCAAAAGTTGATCGAAGTGATCCAGCAATTGGAATAAAGAAGCCGCAGCTATGACATGGTTTTGGTGCTGACTGTGCAACAGGTGCTTTTGGTCCGCGCTCCCCGTCATACCAACGCTTTGCTGCTTGATCGCGTCCTTCAATAGACATCACACGTGCTCGACCAAAACCAAGTTCAATTGCTAAAGCAGTATCGAGTTCTTCATCATTTGGAAGACTTTGTTGTCCTGGAACTAAACGAGTATCAGTTAATGAACTTGGAACAATGTCACCAATTCCAACATCACCGGGAAGAATTCGATCAAGATATGGAATCCATTCTGGCGGGCGCAGCGCATCTGGACCAGGTAGAACTACAACATCACAAATTGTTGGCTCAGAATCTTCATCAACTTTTGCAACTGTTACACACCAACGCCAGCCTTTATAGCCTGCAAGATTTGCTTCATAGAGATAAGTAGCGACTCGGTTCTCGTCATCAAATTCAACAGAAATAAATCCGCCAACATGTTCTGATTTTTCAGCTTGCTCAACAATTGCGGCAAGGGCTAGTTCGCTCGCATCAAAGGCTTCAACGGTGCTATTTGATGATCGCTGAAACAGTTTTTTAACAGTTGGTTTTTTTGCCATGGGATAAGGATAAAGCAGAACACCGCCCACGCGTTAATTGACTAATTTCTGAGCCAATTAACGCGAAGACGGTGCTCCGTTTAATTACTTTTGTGGGGCTTTAGAAGTCCATGTCTCCGCCGCCTTGTGGGGCAGGTGCACTCTTCTCTGGCTTATCTGCAATGACTGCCTCTGTTGTAATAAACAGTGCGGCAATTGATGCAGCATTTTGTAATGCAGAACGTGTCACTTTAGCTGGATCAATGATTCCAGTTTTAATCATGTCAACGTATTCACCAGTTGCAGCGTTTAAGCCATGTCCAACTGGAAGGTGTCGAACTTTTTCAACTACAACTCCGCCTTCAAGTCCTGCGTTAATTGCAATCTGCTTAATTGGTGCCTCGATTGCATATTCAACAATCTTTGCACCTGTTGCTTCATCACCAGTTAATCCGGAGAGCTTCTTAAATACTGCCGCACCTGCTTGTAGTAGAGCTACTCCACCACCAGCAACGATTCCTTCTTCTACTGCAGCTTTTGCATTTCGAACTGCATCTTCAATGCGGTGCTTACGCTCTTTGAGTTCAACCTCAGTTGCAGCACCTGCCTTGATAACAGCCACACCACCGGCAAGTTTTGCAAGACGCTCTTGCAATTTCTCGCGGTCATAATCTGAATCAGAGTTTTCAATCTCTGTGCGAATTTGCTGGACACGGCCCTTAATCTGAGCTTCATCTCCTGCGCCTTCGACAATTGTTGTCTCTTCCTTGCTGATAACAACCTTGCGTGCACGCCCCAAAAGATCCATCTCAGCAGTATCTAAGCGAAGTCCAACTTCTTCAGTAATAACAGTTGCACCTGTAAGGATTGCAATGTCTTGAAGAATTGACTTGCGGCGATCACCAAAACCTGGAGCTTTAACAGCAGCTGAACGGAATGTTCCGCGAATCTTGTTAACTACCAAGGTTGCAAGAGCTTCGCCCTCAATATCTTCTGCGATGATGACAAGTGGCTTACCTGATGACATTACTTTTTCAAGAATTGGCACTAGGTCCTTAATGTTTGAAATCTTTGAATTACAGATGAGAACATAAGTATCTTCTAAAACAGCTTCCATGCGATCTTGATCTGTTACAAAGTATGGAGAGATGTAACCCTTATCAAAGCGCATACCCTCAGTAAGCTCTAGCTCGAGGCCGAAAGTATTTGACTCTTCAACTGTAATTACGCCTTCTTTTCCAACTTTGTCCATCGCCTCAGCGATCATTTCACCAATAGTTGTATCTGCCGCAGAGATCGAAGCTGTTGCTGCAATCTGCTCTTTTGAATCCACGCTCTTTGCCATAGATAAAAGTTCGGCAACAATCTCAGCAACAGCTTTTTCAATACCGCGCTTGAGAGCCATTGGGTTAGAACCTGCTGCAACATTTCGAAGTCCTTCGCGAACTAACGCTTGTGCCAAAACTGTTGCAGTCGTTGTTCCATCACCAGCAACATCGTCAGTCTTCTTAGCAACTTCCTTTACAAGCTCTGCGCCGATCTTTTCCCATGGATCATCGAGTTCAATATCTTTTGCAATTGAAACTCCATCATTAGTAATTGTTGGTGCGCCCCATTTTTTTTCTAGGACAACATTTCGTCCGCGAGGCCCAAGAGTTACTTTGACTGCATCGGCCAAAATATTCATTCCGCGCTCTAGACCGCGACGTGCTTCTTCATTAAAGGCGATTTGCTTTGCCATCAGATGTGCTCCTTGCGTAATCGTTCGTTAGCCAATTTCTCTACAGATTGGGGGGCGCTTTATCACTCGCACCCCGAGAGTGCTAACGCCAAATCTAGGCCCTTTATTTCCCAAGAGCAAAACGAGATTAGCTAGCGAGCGATGCGTGTGGCCATGCGAGCCTCGCGCAGGCGGCGAAGGCGCTTAACGAGCATAGGAGAAGCGTTTAGAGCATCGTCCCTATCTATCAAATCGTTAAGAAGTTGGTAGTAACGAGGTGCTGTTAAATCAAAGAGTTCCTTAATTGCTGCCTCTTTGGCACCGGCATAGCGCCACCAATTACCTTCAAAATCTAATATCCGAACCTCCAGCTCACTTAGTCCGCTGTGTTCGTTAGATAAAAAGCCAGTACCAGAAAATTTGCCGAAGGCGGATTCTTCTTGGGCTGACATGGCTTAAATCATAGAACAGGCATGCTCAAAAGTGTGGGATTTAGAGCCTATCCAAAATCATCTGGATGTCACTTACTTTTGTCCATGGATTAACAATTGCAAATCTTAAGATCGGCTGGCCCTGATGAGATGACGGCGGAATGAATCCAATTTGATCCTCCAGCAACTGATCACTCCATTTTTGATAATCGATTGCATTCCAACCAGTTCTAGTGAATGCCACAATTGATAGATCTGGCTGACGCAGCAGATTCAAATTTGGATGCATTTCTATCAGACGAGCAGCTTCTTGTGCGACTTCGAGTGATTTTTCCATGGCTTCTGAATATGCATCTGTGCCGTGAGCTGCAAGTGAAAACCAAAATGGGAGACCCCGAGTACGACGCGTTAAATGAATTGCATAGTCAGATGGTGACCATTGCCCGTCTTTCAATGTATCTAAATAAGATGCCTGTTGCGAGTGAACTTGTTTTGCTAACTCTGGTTGGCGATAAACAAGTGCACATGCGTCATAAGGTGCAAATAACCATTTATGAGGGTCAACGATAAAAGAATCTGCTTCCTCTATCCCATCAAATTTTGCACGCACAGACGGTGCGCACAATGCCGCAAGTCCGTATGCCCCATCAACATGAAACCAAATATCTCGCTCATGTGCAGCTTTTGCTATTCCTTTGAGGTCATCGATGATTCCTAAATTAGTTGTTCCAGATGTAGCAACTACTGCAAATACTCTGTTTTCACTTGTGGAATGAAGGTGATCAACTGCAGATGCAATTGCAGAGCCAAGTAGTTTTCCATCGGCGTCTACTTCAACTTTCAAAACATCAACATCCATAACCTGCGCCGCAGATGCAATTGAAGAGTGCGCCTCTTGACTACAGGCAATTACCCAGCGAGTTGGGTTGGGATGAGATTTTCGGGCCTGAGCTCTGGCTACAACTAATGCGGAAAGATTTCCGATTGTTCCGCCTTGAACAAATACGCCGCCAGCAGTTGCAGGCATTCCTGCTAAATCAATGAGCCATTGAATCGCCTGATTTTCAGCAAAAACTGCCCCTGCTCCTTCTTGCCAAGATCCACCATAAAGTGCACTTGCTCCGACAACTAAATCAAAAAGATTTGCATACTCGGTTGGTGCCGATGGAATAAAGGCAAGATTTCGTGGATGATCTGTAGAGATACAAGCTTTAGCTAAAACATTTGTGAATACCTCTAGAGCTTGATGACCACCCAAACCTTTTTTTGTGATTGTATTTCCAACTTCACTAAACAAATCCTCTGCAGTTCGTGGACCATCTAATGGTGGATCATCTTTGAGTCGAGCAAGGCTGTACTCCAAAACTTCTTGGGCTAACTCTTCAACTTCTTGGGTAAATTTATGCATTCATTTGCGCTTTTTTAATTATGTTTTTTAACATCGTCGGGAAGATGAAGGAGTGAAAAGGTGAGACAGCGGCCCAATACAGCTGTCCGCCAAGTCCTCGTGGAGAAAAAAGCGCCTCTTGAACGACATGAGTTTTGCCATCAACTTCTTCAACTTGAAAATCTAACCATGCCTTGCCTGGCAAAATCATTTCTGCATAAAGCTTGAGATGTTTTCCACGTTCTAACTCTTCTACTCTCCAAAAATCTAATGACTCACCTACGCGCAAGAAATCAGGGTCCCGTCGTCCACGGCGTAATCCAACTCCACCAAATGCGCGATCTAACAAACCTCGTGCATACCAAAGCAGATCTGCCCCAAACCAACCATGATCTCCGCCAATTGATTCAATTTGTTTCCACACTAATTCTGCCGGCACATCTGTCGTTGCTTCTCTGCGATCTTTAAAAACCATTTCACCGGCCCACGATGGATCACCTTGTGCTTTTTGCCAAGGAGCAGTTGGCATAGTTGCATCAGACCATCGAGTCTCCACACCATGAGTTGTAGTTCGAGATAGCGCTAAATTAATTGCCGTCTCAACATCTAATAAACCTTCGACAGGTTTTGGAATCAATCCATCAATACTTTTTGCAGGATCGGCAACAACTTCACTAATAAGTGATCCAACAAGCGGTCTAGCAAGTGCTGTTGGAACTGGGGTTACTAACCCGATCCACAAACTAGATAAGTTGGGCGTTAAAACTGGCACTTTAATGATCCAGCGTTTTCTTAAACCAGAAAGCTTTGCAAATTTTTGCATCATGTCGGCATAGGTCAATACCTCGGGGCCGCCGATATCAAAGACTTGTGTCACTGGCTTTTCTAACTGACCTGCACCCTTGAGGTAGTACAAAACATCTCGAATTGCGATGGGGTGGGTTTTATTACTGACCCATTTTGGAGTTGTCATAAGAGGCAAACGGTGAGTTAAATGACGAAGCATCTCAAAACTTGCCGAACCTGAGCCAATAATTATTCCTGCTCTTAATTCAATGACAGCAACAGAAGTTGAGGCCAACTGTTCTCCTGCTTTTGCCCTTGATGACAAATGTTTACTAATGTTTTTATCATTTGCGATTCCGCCTAAGTAAACAATTTGTTGCACCCCAGCATCGGCAGCAGCTCGAGCAAAATTTTTTGCCATTTCGGCTTCAATTTGATTGAAGTTAGGTCCTAAATTGATTGAATGAAGTAAGTAGTAAGCGGTATGAACGCCAATAAGTGCGTCGAAAACATCTTCATAATTTTCAGCACTCCCGGTACGAATATCGACCCAAGAGGCCCAAGGTTGATCAATAACTTTATTTGCATCGCGAACGAGAATTCGAACATCACAGTTCTCTTCAACAAGTGCTCTCACTAATCGTCCACCCACATAGCCAGAGGCCCCCGTAATAAGGAATTTTCTCCGTGGATTGTGCATGTTCATGTCAGTAAGCCTAGACTTACTCCATGCAAAACACACGTCAGAAGCCTCGCGTAGTAATTCTTGGGGCAGGCTTTGGTGGGCTAACCGCTGCCAAAAAAATGGCAGATTTTGCAAGCGTTACAGTTGTTGATCGACATAACTTTCAAACTTTTTTGCCTCTGCTCTATCAGGTCTCTACGGCTGGGTTAGCTGCAGATCACGTTGCGCACCCAATTCGTGGAGCGCTACGCAAAACTGATGTTCAATTTCAGATGGGCTCACCTGTATCTATCGATCACGAAAAGAAGTCACTTACTTTAGATAATAAACAAGTTTTAGATTTTGACTATCTTGTTGTTGCCCTAGGTTCTGCCAACACAGATTTTGGAATTCCAGGAGTCGTTGAACACGCACTCGGAATGAAAAGTGTCCATGAAGCGACAACCATTAGAGCAAAAGTTATGCGCTCATTTGAAGAGCTTTGTAGTAATCAAGATGGATCTGTATTTTCTATCTCAGTAATTGGCGGCGGACCAACTGGTGTAGAGATGGCTGGTGCATTTGCCGAATTAGTTCGAGGTCCTTTAAAAAATGACGAGGAACGCACAGCAAAGAGAATTCATATCAATTTAATTGAGGCAGGACCTCGAGTCCTTCCCATGTTCTCTGAGAAACTTTCTCAACATGCTAAAAAGGATCTAGAGAAATTAGACGTCAAGGTTTATACAAATACCGCAGTCAAAGAAATTAAAGCTGATTCAATCCAAACCCAAGATGGAAAAACTATTGAATCTGCAATCACAATCTGGGCTGCAGGTGTTCGCGGTGAACCCGCTGCATCAATATTAAGTCTGCCAATTGTCAATACAAGAATTGATGTTGAAAAGACTTTGCAAGTTAAAAAGTATCCCCATATTTTTGCTATTGGAGATGTTGCAGGATTTACCGGAAAAGATGGACGCTTCTTACCTATGGTTGCACCTGTTGCCATGCAACAAGGCAGATGGGTTGCAAAACAGGTTAAGCGCTTAGTAAACAAGCAGGAGCTAAAACCATTTAAATATTTAGACAAAGGATCTATGGCAACTATTGGTCGCCATAAAGCAATCGTTGAAGTTAAAGGCTTCCGGTTAGTTGGAATCCCTGCTTGGTTTGCATGGCTGTTTCTGCACCTGTTTTATCTCTTGGGCGGACGCAACAAAATCGGAACTATCGCCGACTGGACCTGGAACTACGTAACTTTTGATCGAGGCAATCGCCACATCATGGATTCTGTGTAAATGCCGCAATACATCAATCTTCGTGGTCATGAAATCTATGGCTATGAATGGGATAACGATGGTGAAGCAGTTGTTTTGTTACACGGCGGATTAAGTAAAACCTCTAGTTGGGACTACTTGATTGTTCCTGCTTTAGAAGATGATTTCCATGTCTATGCATATGATCGAACAGCACATGGATTTACAGGTGACCAACCAGGAAGTTTGCACTTTGATTTTCAAACAAAAGAGGCCATTGCATATTTAGAAGATGTCGTAAAAACCCCAGCGCATTTAGTTGGATATAGCGATGGGGCAATAATTGCCCTTATGGTTGCAATTGCCAGACCAGATTTAGTTAAGTCTGTTGTATCTATCGGCGGAAATTCTCATTACTCGGGTGTTGATTTTGATATGGGACAGCCTATGGTTAGTGAAGATGATCTTGCTGAATACACATTAATCTCTCCAGATGCACCACATACTTTGCTGGAAAAAACTACGCGAATGTTTGAGATTTGGAAAAAAGAACCAAACATTTCAAAGGAACAACTTGCAAGTATTCAATGTCCAGTCTTAGTTGTATCAGGTGATGATGACGTTGTGACTTTGTCACATACGCAAGAGTTGTATCACTCAATTCCACTGGGACAACTAGCGGTATTGCCAGGAACATCGCATGCCTTGGTTAAAGAGAAACCAGAATTGTTTAATGCAATCATGGTGGCATTTTTAGAGGACTTAAGTTATCCAATTACTTATTCACCTGTTAGGCGCGTGAATCCAGAAGTTATTGAATAGGCAAGCAACTATCTAAACGAGCCCCCCGTCAGGATTGAACTGACGACCTGCGCATTACAAGTGCGCTGCTCTACCACTGAGCTAGAGAGGCCTGCTTTTTGAGTTACCCCAAATCAAGCAGAGGCAATTATGGCAGTGATGGTCATTATCTGAAAATCGGGCGAATGGGCAGAGGTCAAGGTAGGTTTAGCAGATGCGACTAGGAGTTCTAGATGTGGGATCAAATACAGTCCACCTCCAAGTTGTAGACGCTCATCCTGGTGCTCGTCCCAGCCCGACCACAAATCAAAAGGTTGAACTTCGCCTTCATGAATACATCGATAAGTCTGGATACGTAACAAAAGAAGGAATCCATTTACTCCATTCGGCAATCGATGCAGCAGTTGCGCATGCTCACGAATTTAAAACAGAGGAAATACTGGCCTTTGCCACTTCTGCTATTCGAGACTCTAAAAACGGTAAAGAGATTCTTGACGAATTAAACCGTAAGCATGAAATCGATTTACATGTTTTATCGGGTGAAGAAGAAGCAGCAATTACATTCTTAGCAGTTCGTCGTTGGCTTGGATGGTCAAGTGGGCGCCTTCTTGTTCTAGATATTGGTGGTGGATCTTTAGAGATTGCTGTGGGTGAGGATGAAGCCCCAGAGGCAGCAATATCCTTTCCATTGGGAGCCTCTCGATTAACCCGTGATTTTTTAAATGGCGATCCCTATAAAGAAAAAGATATTAAAGAACTTGATTTATTTATCCGTGAATCGATGAAAGTTGCAATCCCTGAAGAGATAAAGCTTCATGGCTCTGATCGCTGCATTGCCACAAGCAAAACCTTTCGAACATTAGCCAGACTTGGAAATCATTGGTTTGATAATGATCAAAACGTTCTGGAACTTTCCTCTCTTGAAAAAATTATTCCGAAGTTAGCTGATATGACAAATAAGCAAAGGTCACAGTTACCTGGAGTTTCAGAGAGTAGAGCCGGTCAAATACTGAGTGGTTCATTGGTTGCAAAATCTGCTATGGAAAGATTGAGCATTAATAAACTTGAGATCTGCCCGTGGGCTTTACGCGAGGGAATTGTTCTTAAGTGGCTAGATTGGATGGAGCGTTAATCCAATCAAGTGCCACAGCATCTCCATCTCGGAAATGAATAACTATTGCATCACCTGGAGCAAGTTCTGTCTTTAATGATTTAAAGGATTTTTTCCCAATTAACTTCTCTGCAATTTTAGGGAGAATAGGATTGTGGCTACACACTAAATGCGTGCCCTCAGACTCAATTAACTCCTTTATGTAATCATAGGCGGCCGATTTATTCTTATAGAAGGCATACTCCGATAGATCTGAAACATATGTGATCGGCCGACCTATCGCCTGAGATAGTGGCAGTACCGTCTCAGCACAGCGCATGGCATCTGATGAGCAAATTTGATCTAACATGAATGGAATAAAATACTGTGGAAGATTCTTTGCTTGTATTTGGCCAGTCTGATCAAGTGGGCGATCCTCATCATCTTTTTGCCACTCGTCTCGACTCAAAGCTTTGGCATGACGCAGAAGAATCAAAGTTTGTGTTTTCGCGCCTATCTCTAAAAACTTATCAATAATTTCTTTGTCGGACTGATTTGTCAGTAAATTTTTTGCTTCAATCGGAGTGAGCCATCGAAGCTCATCTACTTCGTCAGCAGAGGGACTTGTCTCTGGAAGTTTGTAAGATTTTGCAGACCAAAAATAAACTTCTTTTGCAACGTCATCGCTTGTGTACTTAACAACACCCAAAAATGGCCCAAATTTAGATTTATAACCTGTCTCCTCTAAAACCTCACGAAAGGCCGCAGCGATATGGCTTTCACCCCTATTTAGTTTGCCTTTTGGTAGTGACCAATCCATATATTTTGGTCGGTGAATGAGTGCAACTTCAATAACCTCGTCATCGCTCTCACGCCATAGAACGGCACCGGCCGCTTGGATCTTTTGAGTATCCATTACTTTCTTTCGGCTTTATTTCGTCTAATAAACTCCGATTGAATATCTGTTAACTCCTGTGAGAGATTGCCTTCATTTACTCTCTTCCAATTTGTATCTTGTTGGTGCCAGCTCGATGTTTTAGAATCCATCGATATGTCTAGAATTTCTTGAAGCATGTTCTTATGCGCAGCCTTTTCAATTCGAACTAAACTTTCAACGCGGCGGTCTAGATTTCTCTGCATCAAATCCGCACTTCCAATCCAATACTCATCAGAGCCGCCGTTTTTAAAATGATAAATTCTAGAGTGCTCTAGGAATCTTCCAAGAATTGAACGTACTCTAATATTTTCAGATAAGCCAGGCACACCCGGTTTGATAGACGATATTCCTCGGATGACTAGATCCACAGGAACTCCTGCTTGTGAGGCTCTATATAAAGCTTCAATGAACTCTTCATCTAATAGTGAGTTGAGTTTGAATTGAATTCCAGAGCTCTTTCCGTTTTTTGCGTTTTTGATCTCGTTTTCAATTCTTTCAAGTAAGCCTGGTCGCAACGTGCGAGGAGCAACTAGTAGACGAGAGAATGTGGATTGAGGTCCAAATCCTGATAGCTGATTAAAAAGTTTAGTGAGATCTTCCGTTAGCTCAGGATCACTACTCATGATTCCAAGATCTTCATAAAAACGCGCTGTCTTTGGGTTGTAGTTTCCTGTTCCAACGTGGGCATAGCGGCGAATTCCCGTGGCTTCATCCCGGATAACAAGAGAAAGCTTTGCGTGTGTCTTAAATCCCATGAGTCCATAAACAACATGAACACCTACAGCCTCTAACTTTCGAGCCCATCGCACATTTGCCTGTTCATCAAATCGTGCACGAAGTTCAATAACTGCAAGAACTTGTTTGCCGGCTTCGGCTGCCTCAATTAATGCCTCCATAATGGGTGAGTCACCTGAGGTGCGATAAAGGGTTTGTTTTATTGCTAAAACTTGAGGATCTTGAGCTGCATGTTGAAGGAATTGAACCACCGAAGTGGTAAATGAGTCATAGGGATGGTGCAAAAGTATTTCACCTTGGCGAATAGCAGCAAAAAATAGATCTGGCTCTTCAGAATCAATTTCACTCAAGGCGGCAACAGACTTTGATCTAAATGGCGGAAACTTAAGTTTTGGAAAATCCAGATCAGTGATGCGAAGAAGATCAGTTAAATCTAGTGGAGCAGGAAGTGAAAACACGTTGGATGGATTTATCTCCAGCTCTTCACATAACCTAGTTAGCAGTTTTGGGTCGACTCCCTCTTCGACTTCTAGTCGAACCGGTGGTCCAAATCTTCTACGTGATAATTCTTGTTCTAAGGTATCCAATAAGTCATCCGTGTCTTCTTCATCTAACTCAATATCTTGATTTCTGGTCACACGGAACGTGTAGTGATCTTGAATCAACATTCCTGGAAATAACTCTTGCAAGTGAATAACAATTAACTCTTCGATGGGGATAAACCGAAGCGAACCAGTGTTATTGGTCGAAACATAGCGTGGAAGAATTGGTGGAACCTTTATTCGGGCAAAAAACTCTGCTCCGCTATCTGGATTCTTTACAATGACAGCCAAGTTAAGTGAAAGTCCAGAGATATATGGGAATGGATGAGAAGGATCAACGGCAAGTGGCGTCAGGACTGGAAAGATTCGATCGGTAAATAGTTTTGTTACATGGACTCTTTCTGAGTCTGTTAATTCGTCCCAGGTAATTATTTCAATTCCATTTTTACGCAGTTCCGGCATTAACTGATCTTTAAACAAGCGTGCATGCCTCAAGGAGAGTTCGCCAGCTTTACGAGATATCTGCTCTAATGAACCTTGAGGCGTAAGGCCTGCAGAGTTTGCAGCAGTAATACCTAACTCAATTTTTCCCAATACAGATCCAACGCGAACCATGAAGAACTCATCTAGATTTGATGCGAAAATAGTTAAGTATCTGACTCGCTCAAATAATGGAATGTTTTCATCTTCAGCCAGTTCGAGCACTCGCTGATTAAAGGCAAGCCAACTCTGTTCGCGATCAATGAATTTCACTGTGAACCCCCCATCCAATGATGGCTTGTAAAGGTGAACCTAGGGTAACTAGAAGGTAGATAAAGGGAAATTGCATCGGTTCAATCCAGGTGGGTAAGCGGCCACTTGATTGCATGGGGATATTTACAGGTTCTTCCATCGCCGGATGACTTTCCTCGTGCACGTCGCCATAACCATGGCAGTGCAAAAGTTACAAACCATAAAGTTGTAACACCTGTTTGAACAATTTTAGATGTTGGTTCTGCAGGTTCAAGTGGAGTTCGCCACGATGGATCAAAAGGCAGATCTATTGTTTCTAAAACAGCTTGTGCAACCCGGTCATGTCCCATTGGATTTAAATGAAGGCGATCAAATGCTAGAAAGCGCGGATCTTTAAGGGATTCTTCTTGGTTGCCATCGCACAAAATTGCACCAACTTCTGCGGCAACCTTTCGAACATTCTCATTAAAATCTTTAAATCGCTGCTGCCACGATTCGGCTAATCGTCCTTCTTTTCCACTATCTTCCAAAACTGTAAACAACATAACCGTGGCACCTGATGCAGCAACTTTTCGAACCGCTTGTGAATACAAAGGCAGGACTAAATTGGGATTGTATTTTGGTCGAATGACATCATTTGCCCCAGCGTGAAATGAGACCAACGTTGTTTTATCGATTACTTGTTGGAGAGCAGGCTCCAACTGATCGTCAATAACTTGATGCAACAATTTTCCTCGAATTGCAAGATTGGCATATTCAAATCCAGGTTGATTGGCAGCCATAACATCGGCAACTCGATCTGCCCAACCACGGTATTGGCCATATCTTTTTTCATCACACATACCTTCGGTGAATGAGTCACCTAATGCAATAAATCGCTGGTATTTCATTGTTTACCTAACCTACTTTTACTTATTTTACGCGGCGTGCTTGATCAATATGAAACAGTGCAATTGATGTTGCAACGCTTGCATTAAGAGATTCTGTTGTGGCACTGATTGGAATTGAAACTACAAGATCGCATTTTTCCTTTGTTAAACGTGCAAGGCCTTTGCCTTCTGAGCCAACAATTACCATAAGTGGCTCGGTAGCAACTTTCATTGCACTAATTTCTACATCTGATTCGCCATCTAGTCCAACAACAAACATTCCAGCTTTTTTAGCTGCATCAATAGTGCGAGCAAGATTTGTAATCTGTGCAATGGGCAAACGTGCTGCGGCTCCAGCAGAAGACTTCCAAGCCGATGCAGTCATCGTTGCCGCTCTGCGCTCGGTCATGATGACACCTGCCGCGCCAAATGCTGCAGCGCTTCGAATGATCGCGCCAAGGTTACGTGGATCTGTCACACCATCTAGAGCAACGATCAGAGCTGGATTTTTAGCACGTGAGATGATCTCTTCAAAACTTGAATACTGAAATGGTTTGATTGCAAGGATAATTCCTTGACTGTTCGGTGAGATGCCTTCAACTTCTGCTCTATGTGCTTCTCGAATCTGAAGTCCTTGGTGAAGTGCAAGTTTTAAACTCTCTGCAACGCGATCATCAACATCAATACTGCGTGCAACCAAAAGCTCAGTTGCTGGAACATTTTCACGTAGCGCTTCAAGTACTGCGTTGCGTCCTGCAACAATTTCTCCGCGCGGACGATCACCTTTTGGCATACGAGGTGAGCGAACTTCTTTTTTCTCTGCAGCTTTTTTGCGTTTTGCGGCGGCGTGGTATGGACGATCTTCTGCTTTTGGAGTTGGACCTTTACCTTCTAAGCGGCGCTTGTTATTTCCACCCGTACCTGATGATGGTCCTTTTTTTGATTGGCGAACTGCGCCTTTACGGGATGAGTTGCCAGCCATTTTTAATTCTCGTTTCAGTACTTAATTGATAGACCAGCGAGGTCCTTGAGCGGTGTCCTCAATTGTAATTCCTAAATCAGCAAGCCCATCACGGATTGCATCGGATGCAGCAAAATCCTTGCGCTCTCTGGCCGATGCACGCTCTGCAAGAGCTAATTTAATAGCACCATCTAAGGCAGGAGTTAAATCAGAGCTGCCAGATTGCACAAATGCTGGATCAAAAGGGTCACATCCCAAAACATCGAGTGCGCCGCGAATCTCATTGGCATTTTTTGCAATGGCAGCTTTGTCGTTATCGGTCACAGCTTGATTTCCAAGCCGTAGATTTTCACTAATGGATGCAAGTGCTGTTGGAACAGCTAAATCATCATTCATTGCATCTCTAAACTCTTTACCTAACTGCAATGTTGGCTTTTCACCAATTATCTCTGTGGCTCTCTTTAAAAAACTTTCTATTCGGCGAAAGTTAGTTGCAGACTCTTCTAGGGCTGCAGGCGAATATTCCAACATAGAACGGTAATGGGCACTGCCTAAATACCAACGAAGTTCTATTCCACGGACAGATTTTAGAATTTCATTTACCTGTAGTGAGTTACCCAATGACTTAGACATCTTCTCACCAGATTGTGTGACCCATGCATTGTGGAGCCAACGTTGAGCAAATCCATATCCTGCAGCTTCAGATTGTGCGATCTCATTTTCATGATGCGGAAAAACTAAATCTAATCCGCCGCCGTGAATATCAAACTTTTCTCCAAGGTAGGCGTGGGCCATTGCAGAGCATTCCAAGTGCCACCCTGGTCGCCCCGGTCCCCACGGTGTTGGCCAAGAAGGATCTCCGGGTTTAGCCGCTTTCCATAATGCAAAGTCTCGAACATCTTTTTTGTTTGTCTCATCAGCATCTGCAGCTGCTTGTAAGTCATCAATATTTTGCCTAGACAAAGTTAAATATCTCTTAAGTTTTCGAACCTCTAAATAAACATCACCATTACCTGGTGCATAGGCAGCGCCGTTATCGATTAACTTTTGCATCAGTTCAATCATCTGCGTTATGTGCCCTGTTGCCCGAGGCTCATACGTTGGAGGCATGATGTTTAACTCTGCATATGCTGCAGTAAAGACTCGCTCATACTTCATTGCTACTGCCCACCAAGGCATTTCATCGTGCTTTGCAGTGTGCAAAATCTTGTCATCAATGTCAGTGACATTTCGAATAAAAGTAACGTCATATCCTGACTTAATTAACCAGCGTCTTAAAATATCAAAGTTAACTCCAGATCGAACATGGCCGATATGTGGTGGGCCCTGCACTGTGGCACCGCAAACATAAATAGAGACCTGTGATGGTTTAAGAGATTTGAACTCACTTACTTCTCGTGAAGCTGTGTCATATAAATGTAGTGTCACGGAATCTGCACCAGAGCAGTTGCGATTGCGCACACGCCTTCACCGCGACCTGTAAATCCCATGGAATCAGTTGTGGTTCCAGAGACTGAAACAGGTGCGCCCAGAGATTTGGTTAAAGCTGCTTGTGCCTCATCTTTTCGTGATGAAATATTTGGCGCGTTTCCAATAATCTGTACCGCGACATTGTTAATCACAAAACCTTTTTTAGAAACAAAATCTCGCACCTGCGTAATCATTTCACTGCCAGATATTCCAGCCATTTCTGGTTTATCTACTCCAAAAAAACTTCCAACATCACCTAGTTGGCAAGCAGATAAAACTGCGTCACAAATTGCATGCGCAGCTGCGTCGCCATCTGAATGTCCAACTAGTTTTTTTGTCTCTGGCCAAACCAAACCTGCGAGCGCAAGTGGCCCGCTATCTCCGAATTGGTGAGCATCTGTTCCTATGCCGGTTCGTAATTTAGAATTCAATGATCGTTGCTCTCAACAATTTCCTGTAACTTGGCAGAGGTTTCTTCTTCGCTTTCACCCTCAACTGTTACAAGAACTTCATCGCCGCATTTAACTCCCAATGTCATCACTCTTAAAACACTTGCACCATCAACTGGCGCGGTTGGAGCGCCATCGACGATCTTTGCTAAACGCACGGTATTTCCCGACCCCTTTGCAGTTGATGCAAATAAAGCGGCTGGTCGAGCATGAAGGCCAACAGATGCGGCCACGACAGAGCGAAATTCTTTCATTGGACTATCGTAACCCGAGCGCAGGTAGTGTTTAATAGGAACATCTACTCAGCCATTTGAACAAATGTGAGGATTGGAAAATGAGCGCAAATCCCCTACTAATGGGCCATCCACTGGCGTCAACTGAAAATGCTCGTCATGCATTGTTATACATGTGCCGAATTAGAAAGTTTGAAGAAGCAGTAGAAGATTTATTTGGACGCGGAATGATGCACGGAACGATGCACTTATCGATCGGACAAGAAGCATCACCAACAGGTATGTGCATGGCGCTAACTATTCAAGATCAAATCACATCAACTCACCGCGGTCATGGTCACTGCATTGCAAAAGGTGCAGACCTGACGCGCATGATCGCAGAGCTGCTCGGTAAAGAGATTGGTTACTGCGGTGGTCGAGGTGGTTCTATGCACATTGCAGATGTCGACACTGGAAACCTTGGTGCAAACGGTGTTGTAGGTGGCGGAATTCCAATCGCAGCAGGGGCCGCGCTCGCTTCAAAGATGATGAAAAAGGGAACTGTTGCCGTTTCATTCTTTGGCGATGGCGCAATGAATGAAGGTGCATTCCATGAAGCGGCAAACTTGGCTGCGATCTGGAATCTACCAATGATTTTGTTCTGCGAAAACAATAAGTATGGAATGTCATCATCGACAGAAAAAGCTTTTGCAATCGATAACTTGGCAGATCGCGGTAAGGGATATGGAATCCCTGGAATAAACGTCAATGGAAATGATGTTGTAGAAGTCTATGAAGCAGCACAAATTGCCGTAGATCGCGCTAAAAAAGGTGATGGACCAACGCTGATAATCGCTGAGACATATCGTTGGAAAGGTCACTCTCGATCAGATAAGAACTTGTATCGAACCAAAGAAGAGATTGAAGAGTGGCGCCTTTTAGATCCGATTCCAAAATTTATTGCTCGTGCAATCAAAGAAAAGAAATTAACTCAAGAGCAGTGCGATGCGATTCAACAAGAGGCAACAGATGCCATTGTGGCCGCAGTAAATGAGGCAGTAAAGGCAAAAGCTGCCGACCCTGCTGGCTTGCTTGATGCAGTATTTAAGAAGGTGTCAGCATGAGCGATCGCATGTTAACTATGGCAGAGGCAGTGCGCGAAGCGATGAGCATCGCATTTGATGAACGCCCAGAGGTATTTTTGCTGGGAGAAGATGTTGGAATTTACGGCGGTGCATTTGGTGTTTCCGGCGATATGTATCACCGCTATGGATCAGAACGCGTACTAGATACTCCTATTGCAGAACTTGGAATTGTTGGCGCAGCTGTAGGTGCTGCACTCTCTGGAATGCGTCCTATCGTTGAAATTCAGTTTTCAGATTTCACCGCACAAGCAATGGATCAGATTGCAAACCAAGCAGCAAAGATTCACTTCATGTTAGGTGGGGCGCTGCACGTGCCAATGGTTTTGCGCACACCACAAGGCTCTGGAACTGGTGCTGCGGCCCAACACTCACAAAATCTAGAGCCATGGTTTGCATCGGTTCCAGGACTCAAAGTTGTTGTTCCATCTAATCCTGCAGATGCAAAAGGCTTACTGCTTGCATCAATCGATGATCCAAACCCAGTTATCTTCTTAGAGCACAAGCTTCTCTACAAGATTCCAGGGAGAGATCCTGTGCCAGAGGGTTCAGAGCGAATTCCATTAGGTGTTGCCAAGGTTGTTCGTGAAGGAAAAGATTTAACAATTGTTGCAACAGGAATTATGGTTAACAAGAGTTATGAAGTCTGCGAGAAGTTAGCAGCTGAAGGAATCTCTGTCACACTTATTGATCCGCGCACAATTTCACCTCTTGATATGCAACCTGTATACGAGTCAGTTGAAAAAACTGGTCGCCTGATGGTTGTTCAAGAAGGTCCAGCACATGCAGGATTTATCAATGAAGTTATCGCCCAGATGGCTGGTTCTTCTTCATTTGGATCACTGATTGCACCGATTAAGCGTTTGGCTGGAATGAATATTCCTATTCCATATGCACCTCAATTGGAAAAAGCTGCTGTTCCTCAAATTGAAGACATTGAAGCTGCCGCACGAGAGATTGTTAAAAACTGGCGATGAGTTTCAAATATCCCGTAGTTATGCCCAAGATGAGCATGACAATGGAAACTGGAGAGCTTTTGCTTTTCCATGTAAAAGTTGGCGACCAAGTTAAATCCGGTGATGTTTTATTTGAAGTAATGACCGACAAGATCGACATGGAAGTTGAAGCACCTGCAGATGGAGTAATCGAATCTTTAGTGGGTAACCCAGGTGATGTCATTGAAATCGGTAAACCAGTATTGATCATGCTGACAGAAACAGAAGTGATGGCCTTTGATTTTGGTGGGGATTCAGCTGCCCCTGTTGCAGAACCTGTTGCACCTGTTGTTGCTGCACCGGTAGTTGTAGAACCTGTTGTTACAGCGCCAGTTGTGCAACAAGTTGCACCAACTCCCCCTCCAGTTGCACAACCTGTCGCACCAGTTGCTGCCGCTCCAATAATTGTTAACACTTCTGTTAAAGCTGTTCCAAAAGCTCGGGTAGAAGCTGCTAACCGCGGAATTGATCTTCGTACTGTTCATCCAACAGGTCCGGATAGAACAATTACGTTCTCAGATGTGAACTCTGCCCAAGTTGATCCAGCAGTGTTGAAACGACAAGCAGCAAACAAAGCGTTGATTGCTAAGGGAATTGAAATGACCCGCGGCATCGCACAGGCATCGTTTAATCGCCGCGCGAATGCAAACTTTGATCACGCACAGTTGATCTCTGCGTGGGCCAAAGTTTTACGAGGACGACCAGATTTAGCTGTGCATCAACATGTTGGTGTTTCACTCATTATTGAATCCAAATACGGAAGCGCCCTTCCAGTCTTTAGAGATCCAGATCTAGTGAGTGTAGATCAGTTGCGAACCTTGGTTGCATCTACAACTGAAGCAGCAAAAAATGGCAAAGTGCCAATAGCAATGCTCAGTGGTGGAACCACAACAATTTTTGATCTGACTACATATTCCATGAGCTCTGCGACTCCTTTGCTTTTCCCAAATCAAGTCACCTCGCTAACCATTGGTTATGACAGCGAGAGCACAAAAAATATTTCGCTGACTATTGATCTAAACTTCTGTGACTTTTATGATGGTGCACTACTTTTAGATGCTCTCATCGCTTCTCTCTAGAAGCCCTAAACAAACCAAAAAAGGACACCCATACAAAATGCTCACTGGTATACCTGCAAGTTCTGGTGCAGCAATTGGCCCATTCTTTTTGCTCAACACTGATATTCCTGTTGCAGATGCACAGCAGTCACAGCTAAGCACAGAACAAGAAACGCAGTCTTTAACCGCAGCAATTGCACGAGTAGGCGCAGATTTAGATGCACGTGCTGCTCGCACCACTGGAGAGTTGCACGAGATTTTGATTGCTATGGCAGAGATTGCAACAGATCCTGCAATTGCAGAAGAGGCAGAAGCGTTTATCGCAGGCGGTCGCACGGCAAGTTATGCAATGGTTAAAGCAACAGAGGTTTTTCAAGAGTTATTGACTGCATCTGGTGGTTATTTAGCAGAGCGCGTCAGCGATGTTGCAAATATTAGAGATCGCGTGCTGTGTGAAATTGCAGGAATTTCCTATCCAGAGATTCCACATTTTGATGTTCCAACAGTACTTATTGCCCAAGACCTATCGCCTGCAGATACTGCAGATTTAGAGACAGATAAAGTTTTAGCAATCGTTACTGCAGGTGGCGGACCAACGAGCCACACAGCAATTATCGCTAGATCAAATGGAATCGCAGCAATTGTTGCCTGTCCCGGTGTTGTTCAGGCAGCGATTGCATCACCTAATGCAACAGTTGCAGTAGATGCAACAACAGGCGATGTGGTGTTTAACCCGGATTCAACTGTTAAATCTGCAATTGAAAACAAGATTGAAAAAATCAAAGCCCGCAAATCAAGAACTGTTTCTCGATCTAAAGATGGCTACATCACAACAGATAATGTTGTTGTTCCAATCTATGCAAACATAGGTCGCATTGAAGACACAGTTGCTGCAGTTACAGCGGGCGCCGATGGTGTTGGTTTACTCCGTACTGAGCTTTTGTACTTAGATCGAAGCGATGCGCCAACTCTTCAAGAACAGACAGCGATTTACACAGAGCTATTTACTCCCTTTAATAATCAAAAAGTTATAATTAGAACATTAGATGCAGGAGCCGATAAGCCAATGGCATTTATTTCATTTGATAACGAACCAAACCCTGCCTTGGGTGTTCGTGGATATCGAACAATTAATAAGCATGAAAACTTACTTCGCACACAGTTGCAAGCAATTGCAGCTGCTGCAAAGGCAACAAAAGCTGAAGTCTGGGTAATGGCGCCGATGATCACATTGCCAGAAGAGGCAAAAAACTTTGTTGCAATGGCCAAAGAGTATGGTTTAGAAAAAGCTGGCGTAATGATTGAAGTTCCTGCTGCAGTTTTCCTTGCAGATGAAATTACAAAGGTGTGTCATTTTGTTTCTATCGGTACAAATGATTTAGGTCAGTACCTACATGCTGCAGATCGTGAATCTGCTGCCCTTGCAGGATTTAATGATCCATGGCAGCCAGCTCTATTGCGGGCAGTTCACCAAATCGCACAGGCCGGAATTAAAAATAACTGCCCAGTTGGGGTCTGTGGTGAGGCAGCATCTGATCCAACATTGGCATCTGTCCTAGTGGGCATGGGCGTCTCTTCACTTTCCTGCAGTGTTGCCACCCTGACCGATGTCGCCCAGGCGATCACGGCCCACTCATCTGCGCAGTTGAACCAGGCCGGAAAGGCCGCGGTAGGGGCAAATACAGCCTCACAGGCCAAAAATGCGGCCCGAAATGAGCTAGTGGAGTTAGCCAATCTGGGCCTTTAGGCGCCCTTGAATCTGTTACCAGTTGGTACTAATTGTTATTAAATTCTGTGCCTATGTGCTTGATTTCCCAGTGTGAAGCAATGCACACTAGACCAATTGCTCATCAAGTGAACGGATGTGACGATAGTGAAGCAGCGCGAAACGGAGTTAATTCTGCGCGCAGCACGCCTGTATTACGAGGGCCACTATTCACAAGATCAAGTTGCATCCAAACTCAATACCTCTAGATCAAATGTTTCGCGCATGCTCTCTGATGCAAAGCGCTTTGGTTTTGTTGAAATCAAAATTGTCTCCCCAACGCACAAGCATGAATCACTTTCTAATCAGCTTTCAGAACTACTCAAGATTAAAGATGTGCAGGTAATTGCAACTGAGTCCAACGATTTAACGCTCAACACCATTGGCAGAGCTGCAGCGAGCGCGCTGTTAAAAGACCTGCGCGATAACCAAACCATTGCAATCTCGTGGGGCCGTGGTTTAGAGGCAACTGTAGTTAACGCTCACTCAGAGACTCTTTCTGGCCTTAAAGTCACTCAACTCATGGGCTCACTCTCATCTGTGAGCACATCGGTCAGCGCAGAAGAGCTAGGCCGCAACTTGGCTAAGAACTTAAACGCTCAGTTCATTCCATTCTTATCTCCAGTGGTCGTTAACAGTACCAAGGTGCGCGATTCACTCCTTGATGAAGAAAGCATCGCTAAATCACTCCAGCTTGCACGCGGGGCACATGTGGCTTTGGTTGGAATCGGCTCTGCAGGATCATCATCTAGTGAGATGGTCTTTTCTGAATTTAAGATCGCAAAGGCCGATCGCGAAGTCCTGGCCTCAAACTATGCCGGAGATATCGCAGCCCGCTTCTATAAAAAAGATGGCTCATCACTTTCTTCAACCATGGATGGCCGCGTAATCGGGCTTACCTTAGAAGAGATCAAAAACATCCCTCGTGTAATCGGTGTGGCATCAGGGGCAGAAAAGGTGGCCGGTGTGGTGGGGGCTGCAAATGCGGGATTAATTGATACCTTAATTGTGGATTTAGCCTGTGCTAACTCTGTTGTTAAATCATTTCAACCATCGGCGGTGAAGAGCGCATGAGCAATATAGGCAAGCTTTTTATTCTTATCGGCATTATGTGGCTGTTTCAGCTTTGGTTTGCCTACAAACAAGCAAAGATTTTCCAAGACGATATCCGCAGCCTGCGCAAGCAGGGAACTATGGCTATTGGTGTTGGCGGACGTAGATACCGCGGGGGCCGTGCATTTGTTGCACTGACCGCGGGTGAGGATGGCATAGTCAAAGATGGAATGGTGCTCAAGGGCTTCACCATCTTTGCTAGATCGCAACGACTCACTGCATATACAGGATTCTCCATCGATGAGATCGCTTCGGGTGACCGAATCGCACTCGGTGAAAAGAGAAAGGTGCAAGAGGCTGCAAAGAGCAGTGCTCAGCACATTGTCGAACACCGAGATCGGATCAAAGCAGGTGGAGAGTAATGACCAAAATAACCGTACGGGTGGTCATTTAACGGTTGTACAACCAACCAAAAAACACTTAGGAGGTGTGCATTGAACCTACATTCACTGATTCTTTTGTCAGCTGATGTAACGGTGGAGAAGCAAGATGGCATTCTCGGTGCTCTGGCAACAGGCGCCGAAGAATTCATTGCAGTCTTCAACGAAGGTGGAAAAGTTCTTCTCTCTCTAATGGGTGGAATTCTTCCAACGCTTATCGTTCTACTTACAGCAGTAAACGCACTTGTGCGTTTGATCGGTCCTGAAAAGATCGAAAACCTAGGAAAAGCAGCAGCACGTCCAGGGCTACAGTGGTACCCAGTTCGTTACATTGTTCTTCCATTCGTTGCTGTATTCGTGCTAACAAACCCAATGGCATACACAATGGGACGCTTTTTACCAGAACGCTTCAAGCCAGCGTTCTATGACTCAGCGGTTTCATTCGTGCACCCAATCTTGGGTATCTTCCCTCACGCAAACCCAGGCGAACTTTTCGTCTATGTTGGTATCGCAACTGGTATTCAACAACTCGGTTATGGTCTTGGTGACCTAGCTGTTCGTTACCTACTTGTCGGTCTAGTCGTAATCTTCATTCGTGGAATTGTGACTGAAATAATTACCGCACGTATGATGAAGAAGGGTGCATAACATGAGCGCATTGAATAATCTCATTGTTAAGGTCGGACGTTCTGTTGGTGGAGTAGTAGGAACTCTCTATCAGGCAGGTCGCGATTCTGTTGACACCGTAATTCGTAACGTAATCCCATTTATGGCGTTCATCTCATTCATTATCGGTTTGATTCTTACAACCGGTATTGGTGACTGGATCGCCGAGGGACTTAAGGGATCAGCTTCAACTCTTCCAGGGTTGCTTGCAATCTCAGTAGTTTGTGCGATTCCTCTTATCTCTCCATTGCTTGGACCAGGAGCGGTAATTGCACAGATCGTTGGAACGCTTCTTGGTGTTGAAATTGGTAAGGGAAACATCCCTGCTCAATACTCATTGCCAGCGTTGTTTGCTATCAACCCACAGGTTGGTTGCGACTTTATCCCTGTAGGACTTGCACTCGGTGAAGCTGAGCCTGCAACTGTAGAAGTTGGTGTACCAGCGGTTCTATTTAGCCGTCTAGTAACTGGCCCACTATCAGTTGTTATCGCTTACTTTGCGAGCTTTGGTCTCTACTCAAACAACTAGTAGTGATGTTTAAACCCCAAGGTGCGGGCAACTGCGCCTTGGGGTTTAACACTCTTAAGTCGAAAATCGTTATCGAATTCTCAGATTAGATTGATACATTTGTTTGGCATTATTAACTAGTGTAACTAACAATCATCACTAACTAAAAATAGGAGAGAGAAAAATGGGAAGCTATAAATCAGTTGTAGTCTCTGCAGGACGAGGCGGCTGGGGTGGGCCGCTTACAATTACTCCAACAGATGCAAAGCCATATATTTATTCAGTAACCGGTGGCGGAATCCATCCAGTTGCAGCACGCATTGCCGAACTAACAGGCGGAACACCATTTGATGGTTTCAAAAGCAGCGTTCCATTTGATCAGATTGCAGTTGCAGTTATCGACTGCGGTGGAACAGCGCGCGTTGGTGTTTACCCAATGAAGAAAGTGTTAACAGTAGATATTCACGCAACAAGCCCAGCTGGTCCATTAGCGATGTTTATTACTCCAGAATTATTTGTTTCAGGCGTAAAGCCTGAGGACGTTAAAGAAAAGTAAACAGTTGTCAGAAATCGTTTACTCAACAACCGTAACGGCAGTCGGAGAACTAGTTCCTGATTTTGCCGATCAAGGTGTGCTCGTCTTTTTTGGCCAAGATGCGCCAATTGAGCTGCATGAGTTTTCGATTATTCACACACCAGATGTTGTAACGCGTGCACCACAAGTAGGTGACACGATCACGCTACAAGAAACTGTCTATAACGTCCTTGCTGTTGGAAGCGTCGCTAGCGATAACCTTTTAAATCTAGGTCATTTAGATCTCAAGGCAAACGGACTCAACGAGCCCGAAATGCCTGGAGATGTCAATGTAGAAGCAGTGTCGCTTCCAAAAGTGAACGTCGGGGATCGCTTAATCGTGACCTCACAAACTAAATAAAGAAAAGAGCAACAGTGTCATACTCAACTCGCTTACGAGAGCACGCAAAGAAAATCGGTCGCGATACAAGAATCGCATTAGTTGGAGCCGGACAAATGGGCCGCGGCTTTGGAAATCAATTAGGTCATATGGATGGTATTTCACTTTCCGTTGTTATCGATATTGACCCAGAACGCATCAAGGTTGTCTATGCCGACTTAGGTATCACCGATATCGTCTTTAGTGATGATGTAGCCGTACTTTC
>JAIXXJ010000022.1 GCA_027490815.1 Streptomycetaceae bacterium | reverse complement strand
TGGATTGTCAGTAAATTACTAATTCCAGGCTTTTCTTTTTCATCGAAAACAACCTCACGACCAGCATCTGTAGCCGCACTTTTAATCTTTTTAATATTAATCTCAGGGGCATCCATAATCTCTAATACACCTGCTGTTGATTCTGAGGACTTACTCATTTTGGAAGTCGGATCCTGCAGATCATAAATCTTTGCACCCGCCTTCAAAATTCTTCCTTCTGGAACTCTGAAAGTTTCTCCGAATTTGGTGTTGAATCGAGTAGCTAAATCTCGAGTGAGTTCAATGTGTTGGCGCTGATCTTCTCCCACAGGAACAAAGTGTGCTTGGTATAAAAGAATGTCGGCTGCCTGCAACATTGGATATGTAAAGAGTCCAACGCGGGCTGAATCTGCGCCCGCTTTTGATGACTTGTCTTTGAACTGAACCATACGACTGGCTTCACCAAATCCAGCAATACATTCCATTACCCAGCCCAACTGATTATGTTGAGGAACATGTGATTGAACAAAAAGCGTGGACTTTTCTGGGGAGATACCAATAGCGATTAATTGCGCAGCAGAGGCCAGAGTTCGCTCTCGCAACAATTTAGGTTCGATCTCACCGGTGAGGGCATGCAGATCAACTATGCAATAAAAAGCATCATGTCCCTCTTGTAGCTCTACCCACTGCTTTAGCGCGCCAAGATAATTGCCTAGATGAAATGAGTTACTTGTAGGTTGGATACCTGAGAGAACTCTTTTATCGGTCATAGCACTCATTCTTTCACACAGAAGTGTTTGGAGTGATCAATAACTGTCCTGCGCGTTTGCCTTCCATGGATAAAACCTTGATTTTGATACCGTTTACATTAACTACATCGTTTTCATGTGGAATTCTGCCCAAGAAGTGCATGACAAATCCACTTGCAGTTTCATAAGGACCTTCAGGAATTTCAAGTCGAGTTTGTTCGATTAAATCCTCAATTGAGATGAGACCGTCAACTTCAAAATCACCAGCGTGATCTTCAATAGCAACGTCTTGACTATGGTCATCATATTCATCTCGAATATCACCGATCAAAACCTCTACGAGATCTTCTAAAGTAACAATTCCATCGGTGCCACCGTATTCATCCAAAACAATTGCAAGATGTTGACCTTGAGTACGCATTTCGGAAAGAGCCGGCAGAATTCCCTTTGTTCCAGGCAAATACATAATGTTTCGAACAAGTTCAACGATTTTTGTACCTTTTGTTGCAAGGGAAGTATCCAAAAGATCGCGAACGTGAATAAAGCCAACGACTTCATCCGATGAACCACGCACAACGGGATAACGTGAATGTGCTTTATCGACAGCCAGCTCAATAGCTTTTCCGACAGTTAGGGATGCATCCATAAAATCAACTTCGGTGCGAGGAACCATAACTTCATGAACGGCGCGCTCTGATGCATTGAATACTTCTTCAACGATATCGCGCTCTTCATCTGTTAAAGCCGCATGGCCAGTCACAAGATCTAGTAACTCTTCTTCAGACATCTGAGTTCTTGCCTCTTTTGGATCAATTCCAAATCCTCGAACAACAAAATCTGTTGACTTTGAAAGTAACCAAATAATTGGGCGAAAAACTCGGGCAACAGCGTCGATAATTCCTGCGGTACTCATCGCAATCTCTTCAGCTTTAAAGTATGCAATGCGCTTTGGAACTAACTCACCAAATACAAGTGAGAAATATGCGATGACAAGAGTTATACCGATAAGTGAGAGAGTTGTACTCCAACCATTTGAAATTCCCAATGACTCCAACCAAGGAATGACATAGTTACCTAATTGATCTGCACCTAAAGCTGCAGAAAGGAATCCGCTGACAGTCACACCTATTTGAACCGCAGCCAATAATCGGTTGGGGTGCTGGGCAAGGGCGGCAACGCGAGCGCCACGCTTTCCGCGAGTAGCTACTTGTTTTATCTGGCTATCCCGAAGGGAGATAAGGGCAATCTCGGCAGCAACAAAGAAAGATGCAATGAGAATGAGTGCGGCAATAATGCCAAGGTCAAACAGAAGTGAAGTAAACGATTCAGGCTCCATTATTTGCCAAGTATAGGAGATGGCCACTTCATCCTGTACTCACGTACTCGTCTGCCTTAGGGCTCAGAAACCCCTTTGAAAACATTCTCAGGCGGATTTTCTCTTCCCATAGTCGCCACGGTTCCCGTAATCTTGCTGTGTTGGCCAACTGGTCATCACCTTCACCCACGGACCGTCGGGCACGTACCTGCCCGGAGAAGGAGAGTAATCTCATGGCATCAGTAGTTTTTGAAGCCGCATCACGCATCTACCCAGGCACCACATCACCTGCTGTAGACAAGTTAAATCTGACAGTTAACGATGGCGAATTTTTAGTTCTTGTTGGGCCATCAGGTTGCGGCAAATCAACTTCACTTCGCATGTTAGCTGGACTTGAAGAAATTGATGGCGGCAGAATCCTAATCGGTGATCGTGATGTAACAAATGTTGCACCAAAAGATCGCGATATCGCAATGGTATTTCAATCATATGCTCTATATCCACATATGACTGTTGCAGAGAATATGGGTTTTGCATTAAAGATTGCAGGAGCACCAAAAGAAGAGCGAGATCGACGTGTTCGCGAAGCAGCAAAACTGCTAGATCTAGAACCGTATTTAGACCGCAAGCCAAAAGCTCTTTCTGGTGGACAGCGTCAACGTGTTGCGATGGGTCGCGCAATTGTTCGTGAACCTCAGGTCTTCCTTATGGATGAACCACTTTCAAATTTAGATGCGAAGTTGCGTGTAGCAACTCGCACACAGATCGCAGCACTTCAGCGCCGTCTAGGAATTACAACTGTTTACGTAACCCACGATCAAGTTGAAGCAATGACAATGGGTGATCGAGTTGCAGTACTTAAAGATGGGTTGCTCCAACAAGTTGATACGCCTCGTAATCTCTACGATAATCCAATCAACGCATTTGTTGCAGGATTCATAGGTTCCCCTGCGATGAACTTGCTCAACGCCCCAGTATTAAATGGAAAAGCAATGCTTGGGGATCTCGCAATTGATGTTCCAGCATCTGCAGGAAACTCAGTAACGGTGGGTGTTAGACCAGAAGGATTCAAACCTTCGTCAACTGGTTTCCACGTGCTAGTAGAAGTTGTCGAAGAGCTGGGCTCTGATGCTTTCGTCTACGGAAAGCCAGCCGATCCAACGGTTAAGTTTGCAAACTCATACGATGAGGGTGCACAAGTAATTGTTCGCTGGGATCCAAAAAATCCACCTAAACCCGGAGACAAAATTACGGTAGAAGCGAAAAAGGAATCTGTTCATTTGTTTAATTCAAGTACTGGTGAGCGAATCTAATTCATCAAATAAAAAACCCGCCGAATGATTTCGGCGGGTTTTTTAATGAAAATCGAAATTAGCCCATTGCCACTTTAAGGTTGGCATCTATTGAACTTAAGAACTCCTGCGTAGTTTGGTACGGGGCATCCTTAGAGATCAAAAGTGCAAGATCCTTAGTCATTTTTCCTTGCTCCACAGTTTCGATGCAGACTCGTTCCAGAGTTGCGCAAAACTTTGCTAACTCTGGGTTGTTATCAAGTAACGCTCTGTGAGCCAAGCCCTGTGTCCAAGCAAAGATTGAAGCGATGGGATTTGTTGAAGTTGCTTTACCTGCTTGGTGATCGCGGTAATGGCGCGTAACAGTTCCGTGCGCCGCCTCTGATTCACAGATCTTTCCATCTGGTGTCATTAAGACTGATGTCATTAAACCTAAAGAACCGTAGCCCTGAGCGACAGTGTCAGATTGAACATCACCGTCGTAGTTCTTACATGCCCAAACGTAACCGCCTTCTAAGCGAAGTGACATGGCAACCATGTCATCGATGAGTCGGTGTTCATACCAAATCCCTGCAGCATCAAATTTTGCTTTGAACTCTGCTTGGAAGATCTCTTCAAAAATATCTTTGAAGCGACCATCGTAGGCTTTGAGAATAGTGTTCTTTGTCGAAAGATAAACCGGAAATTTTCGAAGTAATCCATAATTAAGTGATGCTCGAGCAAAGTCACGAATTGAATCATCAACGTTATACATAGCCATAGCAACACCTGAAGACTCAAAGTTAAAGACTTCATGAGTAGTTGGAGCTGATCCGTCTTCTGGAACAAATGAAATCGTTAGTTTTCCTGGACCCGGTACTTTGAAATCGGTCGCGCGGTATTGATCTCCAAATGCATGACGGCCGATCACAATTGGTTTTGACCAGTGGGGTACTAAACGTGGCACATTGCTGATAATGATTGGTTCACGGAAAATAACTCCCCCAAGAATGTTTCGGATAGTTCCATTGGGTGACTTCCACATTTTTTTGAGACCAAACTCTTCAACACGAGCCTCATCAGGAGTGATAGTTGCGCACTTGATTCCAACCCCATGCTTTTGAATTGCACGGGCAGAATCAATCGTTACCTGATCATCTGTTGCATCTCTGTTTTCCATACCCAAGTCGTAATACTCAAGATTTACATCCAAGTAAGGCAAAATCAGTGAATCCTTGATGAACTGCCAGATGATTCGTGTCATCTCGTCACCATCTAATTCAACTACCGTGCCTGTGACTTTAATCTTGGACATGCTTTCTCCTTTGTATCTTCTTCGGCTAATTAAACAGTTTTTATTTACTTAAAACTTCTTTACGAACAGACTGATCTGGCCTTAGAGTGTTTGCACATCAGCTTGTTTAGCACGAACAGCTTCAGCTGCTTCCTTGAGTGCTGCAACTTCAGAATCTGTAAGTGATCCTTCAACAATTTTCACAACACCTGTGCGACCGATCTGTGCCTCGACTCCAAGATAGACACCAGAGATTCCATACTCTCCGTCAACCCAAGCACACACCGGCATAACTGCACCTGAATCTTCGATAACTGCTTTTGCCATACGTGCTGCTGCTGCAGATGGTGCGTAATAAGCAGAGCCAGTCTTTAGCAGAGCAACAACTTCTGCTCCGCCATTTCGTGTGCGATCAACAAGTTCTGCGATCTGAATTTCTGAAAGTAGATCTGCAAGTGGCTTACCGTTAACTGTGCAACGGCTTGGCACTGGAACCATGGTGTCACCGTGTGAACCCAGAGTTAGTGTATTGACCGCGCCAACTTTGACTCCTAGTTTTTCTGCCACAAAATTTGTAAAGCGTGCTGTATCCAGCATTCCAGCTTGGCCCATCACGCGGTTCTTTGGAAACTTTGTTGCAATCTGAGCAAGTGCGGTCATTTCATCTAATGGATTTGAAACGACAATTATGACTGCCTTGGGTGAATGCTTTGCAATGTTTTCTGCCACACCGCGCACAATTCCAGCATTGACTCCAATTAAATCCATGCGGCTCATGCCGGGTTTGCGAGGAAGACCTGCAGTTATCACGACAACATCTGAGTTTGCTGTTGCTTCATAACCAGCACCTTCAGGAGTAGTGGTTGCTCCAATTACTTTGGTTTCAAATCCTTCAATTGAGCGCGACTGATTCATATCTAAAGCCAAACCTTCTGACTTACCCTCGAGAATATCCGTTAAAACAACGGTATCGAATATGTCGTACTCGGCTAAACGAAGAGCTGTTGTTGAACCATAAAATCCTGCACCAACTACTGTGACTTTCCCACCCATTGTGGCCCCGTTCATGTGAATCTGCGAATAGGTGAACTCTACCGCCCGCGAGGAAGTGCAATTGCCAGCACAAATAGGGCTATTGCGATTGCAAGCGGAATATAAAACTCAAGAGTTCGAAATTTCCGGGATTTAAGTGCGATGCCCGCTGTCCCTATGGCAATAAATAGTGATCCGCCTCGCACTATTCCAAAGGTTCCCAGTCCAACGCCGAAGATAACTGCGCCGTAACTAAGAAGCGAAATTAGACGCTCATTTAGCTGCATGCATCAACCACATTTTTCAACAGCATTGCGCGAGTCATTGGCCCAACACCGCCAGGCATTGGTGCATAGAAAGAGGATTTTGCCAATGCATTTGGATCTATATCGCCCACTAAACCAGATTGTTGTCGCGAAATTCCAACATCAATAACAACTGCCCCATCTTTAATCATGTCAGCCTTTAGAAAATGCGCCTGACCAATTGCAGCGATCACAATGTCTGCTGATTGAGTATGAGCAGTTAAATCCTTAGTGCCTGTATGGGTAAGTGTCACTGTTGCATTTTCTTTTTTGCGAGTAAGCAAGAGTCCAAGTGGTCGACCAACAGTTATGCCCCGGCCGATGACAGTGATGTTTGCACCCTGTGTTGAAATTGAATAATGGTTAAGAAGTTCAACAATTGCTCTTGGAGTGCAAGGTATTGGTCCATCAAAACCTGCTACTAAGCGCCCTAAATTTAGCGGGTGTAATCCATCGGCATCTTTTTTTGGATCAATAGCTTCCAATATTTTTTGTGTACTGATCGCTGCAGGTAATGGAAGCTGAACGATAAACCCAGTGCACTCTTTCGAGTTATTCAAATCTGATATCGCCGCAAGAACATCTTTTTCACTTGCATTAGCCGGTAGATCAACTCGGATGGAATTAATACCAACATCCTGACAGTCGTTATGCTTTCCTGAAACATATGAGAGCGAGCCCGGATCTTCGCCTACTAAAATTGTTGCTAGCCCAGGATTAACTCCCTCTGACTTTAATTTCGATACGCGCTTTGAGAGATCCTCTTTAATGATGGCAGCTAATGATTTGCCATCTAAAATCTGTGCGCTCATGGCACTATCGTACCGACTCAGGCGTGTGAGAAATGTCGAACATCAGTGACGTAAGTGGTTATCCCGCAGATTCTTATGTGCGCCTAAACATCCGAGGAAGAAATATTGCTAAAAGTGCGCCAAATCCCATTTGAACTGTGATTGCAAGAGTGAATTTCCACGTGGAGGTACCAACTGCAGACATTGCCTCGGTGATCAGTGCGCCGCTTGCTGAGTAGCCAAGAAAAGCGGCAAGTAGCGTTGCAACAATCAAACTCTGCGTTAACACTTTCTGATTAAGATCAACTGTCCAAGTCACAAGCAAAACTCCTGCAAACATAATTACAGCTATTCCAAGAAGTGAAATCAAGGATTCATTTCTAGGTAGGGCGCCCAAGATTGGCATCGCTGGAATTTTATCTAAGTCAAAAGAAAGTGGGGATACCATCGTTTGTGATCCAACAGCAAACCCAACTCCGGAAAAATAAGCCAGGGTAGCCACGATTGCATTTGGAAGATAAAGAATATTCAACAAAAGCAGCAAGATTCCACCAAATATTCCAGGTTGAAGTACGACTGTTAAATTCTTTACAAGCGTTAAGTTCATTACAAGTGCAATGCCAAGTGCAATGGCACTTATCCCAAGTAGCAACGCTATAACACGTGATCCAAAGAGAAACCCTTGGCCCAACGATGTGCGACGAGCAACTGTTGCACATGCGATCAAAGTAAATGGAAACACATAAATCAATGCAAAATACCAAACGGGCATGACTTCATCTGTTTTTGAAAGAATTGAAGCTAAAAGAGCAAAACCAGCATAGAGAATCGAGAAAATTACGCGAGCAGGAACTACCAAGGATGTGTCACCATCTAGTCGATCAACTGTTCGGGCGATTCCATTTCTAATGGCAAGTACGGGGAAAATCAATGCGCCAAGTGGTAAGTAAGAAAGATGTCCTGCTAAAGCCGATGTTCCCAAAGATAAATCAAAAGGTATTTGATGCGTGCCGATCCAAATCCATATCGCAGCTCGAAGCGGATCACCGGTGTTACCAGTTGCACTTCCAGCTGTTGACCATGCAATCAGTGCAATAAAAGAAGTTGGAAGTAGAAGCCAGGCAATACTGCGCAGAACTTGGGGTAATGCTGCTCCAAGTACGCGCAAGACCATTGTTATCGACCCATTATTGCCCGTAACAAACGGGCTGTTTCACTAGGTGTTTGACCAACTTTTACGCCTGCCGCTTCTAGTGCATCTTTTTTACCTTGTGCCGTTCCAGATGATCCAGAAACAATTGCACCGGCATGGCCCATGGTTTTTCCTTCAGGTGCGGTAAAGCCGGCGATATACCCGACCACTGGTTTTGTAACATATTCGGAGATAAATGCTGCTGCACGTTCTTCAGCATCTCCACCAATCTCGCCAATCATTACTATCGCTTGCGTATTGGGGTCATCTTGAAATGCACGCAAGCAATCAATGTGTGTTGTTCCAATTACAGGATCGCCACCTATTCCAACTGCAGTGCTAAATCCGATATCTCGAAGCTCATACATCATTTGATAGGTCAGAGTCCCTGATTTGGAAACAAGTCCAATAGGCCCAGCACCTGTGATGTCAGCCGGAATAATTCCAACATTTGATTTACCCGGACTAATCAACCCAGGACAGTTTGGCCCAATAATCTGCGTTGATCCTACGCTTTGTGCATATGTGTAGAAACTTGCTGAGTCATGGACTGGAATTCCTTCAGTAATCACTACAGCTAAAGGCATTTTTGCGTTGATTGCATCAATTACTGCAGCCTTTGCAAATTTTGGCGGAACGAAAATGACAGAGACATTTGCACCCGTTGCAGCCATAGCTTCAGCAACTGTATTAAAAATTGGAAGTTGACGGTTTTCAATTTCTACAACCTGGCCGCCTTTTCCTGGTGTTACTCCACCAACAATATTCGTGCCTGAAATCAACATGCGTCTGGTGTGTTTTGTTCCCTCAGAACCTGTCATGCCTTGAACAATTACTTTGCTAGTTTCGTTAATAAAAATTGTCATTACTTTGCCGCCAATTCTGCAGCGCGATTTGCTGCTCCATCCATTGTGTCGGCCTGTTCTACAAGAAGGTGCGCCGCTGCCTTAAGAATTGCGCGTCCTTCTAAAACGTTGTTGCCATCAAGGCGCACAACAATAGGTTTGGTCGCTTTTGGGCCAAGGAGTTCAAGTGCTTGAACAATTCCATTTGCAACTGAATCACAGGCTGTAATTCCACCAAATACATTAACAAAAACGCTCTTTACGTCTTTGTCGCCGAGAATAATTGATAGTCCATCGGCCATGATTTGAGCCGATGCTCCTCCACCAATGTCTAAAAAGTTAGCAGGACGCACGCCGCCATGTTTCTCGCCAGCATATGCAACAACATCTAAAGTGCTCATAACTAAACCGGCACCATTACCAATAATTCCTACTTCGCCTTCTAGTTTGACGTAGTTAAGGCCCTTTTCTTTTGCAGCGGCTTCGAGTGGATTCTCTCCTGCCTCATCGACCAAACTTTGATGATCTGGCTGGCGAAAGTCTGCATTCTCATCCAAAGTTACTTTGCCATCTAGTGCAACGATCTTTCCATCTGAAGTTTTAACTAAAGGGTTTACTTCAACAAGAGTTGCATCTTCGCTTTGGAAAACTTCCCAAAGCTTAAGTAGTACATCTGAAACTTGGTCTGCAACGTCTGCTGGAAACTTTGCCGCTGCAACTATCTCTTTTGCTTTTGCCAAAGAAATTCCATCAACTGCCGATACTGGAACTTTTGCTAATTTTTCAGGAGCAGTATGTGCAACCTCTTCAATATCCATTCCACCTGAAACAGATGCCATAACCAGAAATGTTCTATTTGATCGATCTAAAAGAATTGCTAAGTAATACTCAGCTTCGATAGGGGCTGCGGCTGCAATCATTACAGTTCGAACCGTGTGACCCTTTATATCCATCCCAAGAATTGCTCCGGCTTTTTCACGGGCATCCTTTGGATTCTCCGCAAGCTTTACACCACCAGCTTTACCGCGTCCCCCAACTTTTACTTGGGCCTTTACAACAACTTTTCCACCGATTGCCGTTGCGGCCGCTTCTGCTTGATCTGCAGTTGTTGCAATCGCTGCGGCTAAAACTGGCACGCCATGCTTTTCAAAAATATCGCGCGCTTGGTATTCAAAAAGATCCACTAAATCTTCCAATCAGTTGTAGTGAGCTAATCAGTTGGTGCGGGCTAATCCTAGAGCTTCTCAACGGGTGCATAACGCAGAAGTAAACGCTTCTCACCGTATTGACCAAAATTAATTGTCGCTTCTGCTTTGTCACCTGCTCCTGCAACTGCGACAACTGTACCTAATCCAAACGTGTCATGTGACACACGCTCACCAACAGCCAACTCCATCGCCATGCTCTTCTTACCCGTCGCCCTTGGAGGAGGCGCAGATGTTGGTCGAGATTTTCTTGACATTGATGAGATCAGTGAATCCGATGATTGATTGCGCCATGTAATCACATCTTCTGGAATTTCATCCAGAAAGCGAGATGGCGGATTGTAATTTGGTGCTCCCCATGTGGATCGATATTCCGCTCTTGAAATATAAAGTCTTTCACGCGCGCGAGTTAGTCCAACATATGCCAAGCGACGTTCTTCTTCGATCTCATCTTTATCATCAAGTGTTCGAGAATGTGGAAAAATTCCATCTTCCATTCCCGTGAGAAAAACAGTTGGAAACTCTAATCCTTTTGCTGTGTGAAGAGTCATCATCGTTACAACCCCGCCATGGTCTTCACCTTCTGGAATCTCATCTGCATCGGCTACAAGTGAGACTTTCTCCAAAAATCCAGCAAGTGAGATCTCTTCATCTTCACCTAACTCTTCAAATGAGCGCTCTTCATACTCCATTGAGACTGCAACAAGTTCCTTTAAGTTTTCTACACGAACCTCATCTTGAGGGTCAGTGCTGTCTGCGAGCTCCTTTAATAAGCCTGACTGTTCTAGCGCCGCTTCCACAATTACTGAAGGCTTAACTTTTGCCTCGACCAAAACAATTAATGCTGAAATCATTGATGTGAAATCGCCAATTGCTTGTGCTGCCCGCGCTGGTACTGATGTAATTTCATTACACCTAAGCAATCCTTGCCAGAATGAAATTCCACAACTATTTGCAAATTGATCTACATAGTCCAAAGATGTATCACCAATCCCACGCTTTGGCACATTTATAACTCTGCGAAGTGATATTTCATCTTCGCAATTTGCTATCACTCGAAGGTAGGCAAGCAAGTCTTTAACTTCTCGACGTTCATAGAATCGAAGTCCTCCTACGACCTTATATGGAAGCGCCGATCGCATAAAGACTTCTTCGAACACACGTGATTGGGCATTTGTACGGTAAAAAATTGCTGTTTCACCTGGGGACGAAAGACCAGAGTTCTGCAGTGATCTAATCTCATCAGCAATAAAATTTGCTTCGTCGTGTTCACTTTCTGCAACATATCCAGTAAGTGGAGCACCGGAGCCAGCATCTGACCAGAGATTTTTTTCTTTACGGCTTTCGTTCTTAGTGATCACTGCATTTGCTGCATTTAGAATGTTTTGAGTGGAGCGGTAATTTTGCTCAAGCAGCACGGTTGTTGCATTTGGATAGTCCAATTCAAACTGCAAAATATTGCGAATAGTTGCGCCGCGAAATCCGTAAATTGATTGGTCTGCATCTCCCACAACACATAGTTCTGCAGGTGTGGTTGCCTCTAGTTCTGTGCCTACAAGCTCATTGACCAGAACATATTGGGCATGATTTGTATCCTGATACTCATCTACCAGCACATGTCGAAATCGAGATCTAAACCTTGCTTTTGCCTCCGGAAATCGTTGAAGAACTTCTACCGTTTTTAGAATGAGGTCGTCAAAATCCATTGCGTTTGCTCTTGCCAATCGCCCTTGATAGATGGTGTAGACATCGGCAACGATCTGCTCAAATTGGCTGGATGCAGCTTTCAAATAATCCTGGGGAGATAAAAGCTCATTTTTCGCATTTGAAATTATGGACTGAAATTGTCGGGCCGGATAACGCTTGGGATCAAGGTTCAACTCTTTTGCAACAATAGTAATGAGTCGCTGTGAATCGGCAGAGTCATAGATACTAAAAGTATTGCTATATCCAAGTCGAGTGGCTTCTTGCCGCAAGATTCGAACGCATGCAGAGTGAAATGTTGAGACCCACATAGACTTTGCAACAGATCCAACTAATTCGCCAACTCTTTCTTTCATCTCACCTGCAGCTTTATTCGTAAAAGTAATTGCCAAAATCTCATACGGTGCAACGTTTCTGCGCGCCATTAGATAAGCAATTCGACGCGTTAACACTCGTGTTTTTCCAGAGCCAGCGCCTGCGACAACTAATAGTGGGCCACCGGCATGTGTAACCGCCGCGCTTTGTTGAGGGTTGAGCCCCTCAAGCAACGGATCGATTTCATTCATGGGAGGCATTCTATTAGGGTTCAACTATGGAACCGATCGCCGATAGTGAGATTGAGCGCGTCTTAGTTGTTAGTGCTCATCCAGATGATTCAGATTTTGGTGCATCAGGAACGATTGCTCAATGGGTAAAAAAGGGAATTGAAGTTTCTTACGTTTTTTGTACAAATGGAGATCAAGGCGGCGAAGATTCTGGCTTTACCAAAGATGAAATGCCTGCAATTCGTCAGCGCGAGCAACGTGTAGCGGGATCAGAAATCGGCGTAACAGACATTACTTTTTTAAATTATGTAGATGGACACTTACAAGCAACTATCGAACTCCGCAAAGATATTGTTCGACAGATTCGACGAACTAGACCTGATCGTATTGTCTGCCAAAGCCCAGAGCGCAACTGGGATCGCATCGGTGCTAGCCACCCTGATCACTTAGCTGCAGGTGAAGCAACAGTGCAGGCTGTCTATCCAGATGCCCGAAATCCTTTTGCATTTACAGACTTGCTAGAAAAAGAGAATCTGGCTCCTTGGCGCGTCAGAGAAGTCTGGCTTATGGGCTTTGCAAACCCAGATCACTGGGTTGATATCACAGATACTTTTGCTTTAAAGCTTGCAGCCCTTCATGCACATGTTTCACAAACAGCGCAGAACAAAGAGTTGGAAACTATGTTGAGGGATTGGGGCCAACGTAATGCTGGCTTTGGTGGACTTCCAGATGGTCGTTTAGCTGAGGCGTTTAAAATTATTCATACAGACTAATACTGTTCTTGTTTTATCGTTGCTTTAGTTTGATATAACTACTTTTTCAATAGAAATCATTTGGCTTGGTGCTCCTTCTAACCCACCACCTTGTACACCCATTTTTGCAATCGCCTTAACAATTTCCAGACCCTCAGTAATTGTTCCCCAAATTGTGTAGTTCGCTTTGATTAAAGTCGTGTCGGAATAAACAAGAAAAAATTGACTTCCATTTGTTCCGGGCCCTTTATTCCACATCGCAACTGTTCCTTCTGGATAATTCCCCTTTGCGCCCATAGGAAGGTTCTCGTCTTGGAATACAAACTTTGGCCCACCCTTACCGGTGGCAGTTGGATCTCCGCACTGCAAAACGTATGCCCCACGGTTGATTAATCGATGGCAAATTGACTCATCAAAAAAACCATTTCTTGCGAGCTTGGCCATGTGTGCAACTGTCACTGGAGCTTTGCTCGCTAAAGTCGTAATCTGAATATCGCCACAGTTGGTTTCTAACGTTATCGTTTTTGGAAGGCGCTTCGGATTTACTTCTGCTGGCTCTACTTCTATTGGGGAATGGGCTTTTGCTTTGGTTGGTTTACATTTAATCTCTTGAGACTTTGAATTCTTGGTTGATTTAGATTTTGTAGCTGCATCAGCTGGATTTACTGGGACAGTAATGACTATCGAAGCGAATAACAAAATTAAAACTCGAATCGCAATTGTATCGCGGCGAATGCTTAATTGTCTTTGTCCAAACATGGGGCCAGCATAATTTAAAACCCTGTGAAAACCCTTAATTTATTCCCATTCAATGGTGCCAGGTGGCTTACTGGTGATATCCAAAACCACGCGATTTACATCTGAGACTTCGTTGGTAATTCGAGTCGAGATTTTCTCTAAGACCTCATAAGGCAATCGGGACCAATCGGCCGTCATGGCATCTTCGGATGAAACAGGCCTTAAAACAATTGGATGACCGTATGTTCGGCCATCTCCTTGAACTCCCACCGAACGCACATCGGCAAGCAAAACAACTGGGCATTGCCAAATCTCTCTGTCTAATTCAGCAAGCTTTAACTCTTCTCGCACGATTGCATCAGCCTGGCGCAAGAGATCAAGTCGCTCCTGTGTAACTTCTCCAACGATTCTTATTGCTAAACCAGGTCCAGGAAAGGGCTGACGCCAGATGATTTCTTCAGGAAGTCCCAACTCAATTCCCACTTGTCGAACTTCATCTTTAAATAATGAACGCAATGGCTCTACTAGTTTAAATTTTAAATCATTTGGAAGGCCACCGACATTGTGATGGGATTTAATATTTGCTGTTCCTGTTCCGCCACCAGATTCAACAACATCTGGATACAAAGTCCCTTGCACCAGAAATTCGACATCTCCCCCAGCTGAGATATCACGAGATGCCGACTCAAAAGCCCGGATGAATTCACGGCCAATAATCTTTCGTTTTTCTTCTGGATCGGTAATACCTTCGAGTGCAGTGAGAAATTGTTGCGCTGCATTGATTGTTACGAGCTTTATTCCGGTGCTTGCTACAAAATCTTGCTCAACCTGTTCGGCCTCACCTTTGCGAAGTAAGCCATGATCTACAAATACACATGTGAGTTGATCTCCAATGGCTCGCTGAACTATTGCCGCAGCCACTGCTGAATCAACACCACCTGATAATCCACAAATTACTCGTTTGCTTCCAACTATTCTTTTTATATCTGCAATTTCTGCTTCTGCGATGTTTTTTGTCGTCCATGTTGCTTCACATTGAGCAATATTTAGTAACCAATTTTCTAGGATTTTTTGTCCATGTTCTGTGTGCAAAACCTCTGGATGAAACTGAACGCCTGCAAATGTGCCTGTGGAATTTTCAAAAGCTGCGATGGATGTTGATTCGGTTGAAGCCGTAACAACAAAGCCCTCAGGAGATTGTGTGACAGCATCCCCATGCGACATCCAAGTTTTTTGTTGTGGACTTAATCCGGCAAAAACTTTCGATGCTGGGACAACTGTTGCTTGAGTTCGCCCAAATTCTGATTTACCTGTTCGACTGACTACGCCTCCAAGAGTTGCTGCCATAACTTGAAATCCATAACAAATTCCAAAAATTGGAACTCCGAGCGAGAAAATTTCCTGGTCAATAGTTGGTGCATTCTCTGCATAAACACTTGATGGGCCACCAGAGAGAATTATTGCGCTGGGATTTTTTGCTTTAACTTCTTCTGCCTTAACTGTTGATGGAACTATTTCCGAATAGACATGTGCTTCTCTTACTCGCCGTGCAATTAACTGGGCGTACTGTGCGCCGAAATCTACTACCAGTACGCCACCGCTTTTAGCCACGATTAATCAGTACCTCTACGCGTTGGAACTCCTTAACATCAGAGTATCCACACGTTGCCATTGCTCGACGAAGTGCACCAAATAAATTCATTGATCCATCTGAAGAATGTGATGGGCCAAGTAAAATCTCTTCAATTGTTCCAATGGTTCCAACAGAAACTCTTTCACCACGTGGCAGTACTTGATGGTGTGCCTCTGTGCCCCAATGCCAACCAAGTCCTGGCGATTCAACAGCTTTTGCAAGTGGTGAACCCATCATTACTGCATCTGCTCCACATGCAATTGCTTTAGCGATATCACCGCTTCTACCAACGGCGCCATCTGCGATGACGTGAACATAGCGTCCACCTGATTCATCAAGATATTCGCGCCTTGCAGATGCGACTTCTGCAACAGCTGAAGCCATTGGAACTTCGATACCCAGTACTTTTCGAGTTGTGTGCGCAGCGCCGCCACCAAAGCCAACTAATACACCAGCAGCACCTGCACGCATTAAGTGAAGCGCAGCTGTTGCGGTCGCAACACCACCAACAATTACAGGAACATCTAACTCATAGATAAATTTCTTTAGATTAAGTGCTTCGTTTTGATCTGCAACGTGTTCTGCAGAAACTGTTGTTCCACGGATTACGAAAATATCGACACCAGCTGCGATTACTGCTTTGTGCAGTTCAGCAGTTCTAGCAGGTGAGAGCGAAGCTGCAACAGTTACACCAGAATCACGAATCTGCTGAATGCGCTCTTTAATCAACTCTGGACGAATTGGCGCAGAATAAATCTCCTGCATACGCTTTGTTGCATTTTTGTCTGGCATTGAGGCAATTTCACCAAGAGGTATCCGTGGGTCCTCATAACGAGTCCATAGCCCTTCAAGATTTAGAACTGCAAGGCCACCTAACTTACCGATTGCGATTGCAGTATCTGGTGAAACTACTGAGTCCATTGGCGCTGCCAGCATTGGCAGTTCAAACTTATAGGCATCAATTTGCCATGCTGTAGAAACATTTTCTGGGTCGCGCGTTCTACGGCTAGGCACAATTGCGATGTCATCAAATGAATATGCAGTGCGAGCGCGCTTTCCGGGAGCTATTTCGATATGAGTCATTAACGGCCTTTCACTTGATAATTAGGCGCATCTGAAACATGTGCCACATCGTGCGGATGACTTTCTTGCAAACCAGCAGCTGTAATCTGAATGAGGCGGCCTTCCCTGCGAAGTGTTTCGATATCAGGTGCACCGGCATAACCCATACCAGAGCGAAGCCCGCCGACAAGTTGGTGAACAACTTCTGCAACTTTGCCACGAAATTCAACTTTGCCTTCAATGCCTTCTGGAACTAACTTATCTTCAGACAACACATCATCTTGTAAGTATCGATCTTTTGAATAAGACTTTTGATCTCCGCGAGATTGCATTGCACCAAGTGAGCCCATACCGCGATATGCCTTGTACTTAACTCCGTTAATCTCAATTAATTCACCGGGTGCCTCTTCGCATCCTGCAAGGAGTGAACCAAGCATGACTGAGTTAGCACCGGCGACGATCGCTTTAACAATGTCGCCGGAGTATGCAAGTCCACCATCTGCAATTAATGGAATACCTGCTTTGTTACATGCTTTAGATGCTTCAAGGATTGCAGTGATCTGTGGAACGCCCACACCTGCAACTATGCGCGTTGTGCAGATTGAGCCTGGGCCAACGCCAACTTTTACTGCATCGGCGCCAGCATTAATTAGCGCCTGGGCTCCAGCTCGTGTGGCAACATTTCCACCAATGATTTCAGTTGTTGGTGAGAATTTTTTGATGCGGGCAATTGAATCTAAAACTGCGCGGTGATGTCCATGTGCTGTATCAACTACGACGACATCTACTCCTGCCTCAATTAACGCTTGGGCCCTAGCAAAACCGTCATCTCCAACGCCTACTGCAGCACCTGCTAGACCAACTCCCTTTACTAACTTCACATGAGTTACTTGATCTTGAATCGGCAGATTACGGTGGATTATTCCTATGCCTCCAGCTTTTGCCATGGCAATCGCCATCTGTGATTCAGTGACCGTATCCATTGCAGAAGAAACAAGGGGAACTGCGATGGAGATATTGCGAGTTAATTTTGTTGCTGTGCTCACTTCAGATGGAACTACTTCGGATGCATCTGGGAGAAGTAATACGTCGTCGTAGGTTAGGCCGAGCATTGCGACTTTATCGCTATCGCTCATGTCGACCTCCGCTCTCGATGAAATTCTCGTAAGGCAGAAGTCTATCGGGGCTTTAGAGCCCTACGGCACGCTCGATTTCGGCGCATGCATGGGTTAAATCCTGTGCGTGAACAACATTTCCAAGGTTGCATTCACTCCATCCTGGTCCACCCAGGACAAGTCTTGGGGCGGGCCTTACAGCCGGTATATCTTTAAAGAATTTTTCCACACCATTTTCCTGAAGCTGCGCCCACAAAAAAACTGCAGGTGGAGCTGAACGCTTTACCATCGTTGAAATGGCCTCTAGTGGAGTACGAGGACCAAGGAAAAAACATTCGATATTTTTCTCAGCCAGTGCAGCAGCAAGAGCATGGATTGCAAGTGAATGTAACTCTTCACCAACCGAGGCCAATAAGACAGGTTGTGAATTAACAGGGCTCTTAACAAAGTTAATACCCTCACTTAAAATTCTCTTTAGAATCTCTGAAAGCATGTGTTCGACTTCAATACCTTTGCCCGTGGCTTCCCATTCTTCACCGACTAGATATAGAACTGGAACTACTACTTCAGTCCACGTGGCTATGACACCAAATTCCTTTATATCTTTGCGAAGTGAGGCCTCAACAAAGGCCCTGTCTAAAATCTTTGAAGCTCGATGAATTGAATCAACTAGTTCTTCACGTACTGCAAAATCATCCGTGAGTTGTTCAACGGAAACGGCACCGACATGGTTTTTTGCTCTGGCTGCTGCATCACTTGGCGAAACCCCTGTCGTTATGAGTCGACGCATCAATATCAATTTTGCTAAATCATCAGAGCGGTAGCGGCGATGCTCCCCAGCCTCGTGTGTTGATGGCCCAAGCCCATATCTTCGATCCCAGGTTCGAAGGGTCGCCGGAGCCACACCAATGCGCCTAGCAACGGCAGCTACGGTCAATAGCTCCTCTGTCATGGGTTAATCGTGGCGTGAAGTGGCTTATCTCACCACTTCAAATGGCCAAAAAAGAGGGATTTTGGGCGGGGATGGTTGAACAACTTATGGCGCGGTTGTATCTTTACCTCATGGCCGAAACATCACGTTTACCTCGCCCCGTTGCCGATGAATGGGAATGGCAATACGAGGGTGCCTGCCGAGACCTTCCATCAGAGATGTTTTTCCATCCAGATGGAGAGCGTGGACCACGACGTAGAAATCGTGAGAACACAGCAAAAGCCGTGTGTGCATCATGTCCAGTAATTGCTGCATGCCGTGCTCACGCACTTGCAGTTCAAGAGCCTTATGGAATTTGGGGCGGCCTTTCAGAAGATGATCGATTAGAAATCATCGCTAAGCCAGTTGGAATTTCACACGCATCATAAATAAGTAAGTAATTTAATTTCTTCCTCCTAAGAAGAGAAAAAGCCCCGCAGCATTATCCCGCGGGGCTTGTTTCTTTTTAGAATTTCTTACTGATTAGTGTTGGTGTCCACCTGGACCATGTGAATGTCCATGACCGCCCGCTGCATCTGCTGCAGCTTGCTCTGCTGGCTTCTCATAAACAACAGCTTCGGTAGTAATGAACATTGCAGCAATTGAAGCCGCATTCGCTAATGCAGAACGCGTTACCTTTACTGGATCGATAACACCATCGGCTGCAAGGTCGCCGTAAACATCAGTTGCAGCATTAAAGCCTTCGTTGTGCTTCATCGCTCGAACCTTTGCCACTACAACGTAGCCTTCAAGGCCTGCATTTTCAGCAATCCATCGAAGTGGCTCATCGCAGGCTTTTCGAACTAAGCGAACGCCAACGGCCTTATCGCCAGTGAAACCGAGATCACCTTCTAGTGAATCAGCAGCATGCACAAGTGCAGCGCCTCCTCCAACAACGATTCCCTCTTCTACTGCCGCGCGAGTTGCAGAGATTGCATCCTCAAGGCGGTGCTTCTTTTCATTGAGCTCAACTTCTGTATGTGCACCAACTTTGATGACACAGACTCCACCAGCTAACTTTGCAAGACGCTCTTGTAGTTTTTCTTTATCCCACGAAGAGTCACTTGATTCAATCTCTTTGCGGAGTTCAGAGACACGTGCTGCAACTGCTGCCTTATCGCCAGCGCCTTCAACAATTGTTGTTGCATCCTTTGTTACAACGATGCGACGAGCTTTTCCAAGGTCTTCAATTGATACGCCTTCTAGCTTCATTCCAAGCTCTGAAGAAATAACCTGACCACCTGTAAGGATTGCTAAGTCCTGCAACATCGCTTTGCGGCGATCACCAAAACCTGGCGCCTTAACGGCAACAGAAGTGAATACCCCGCGCATGCGGTTAACAACCAAGGTAGAAAGTGCTTCTCCTTCAATGTCTTCAGCGATGATCAAAAGAGGCTTTGATGCTTGTGCAACTTTTTCCAGTAATGGTAGAAGTTCTGCCAATGCAGAGATCTTATTTGCTGAAATCAAAATGTAAGCATCTTCAAGAATTGCTTCCATACGATCTTGATCTGTAACAAAGTAAGGTGAAATGTAGCCCTTGTCGAACTGCATACCTTCTGTGAAATCTAGATCTAATCCAGTCGTTGATGCTTCTTCTACTGTGATGACGCCATCTTTGCCAACGCGATCCATTGCTTCTGCAATGAGTTCGCCAATGGCACGATCTTGGGCTGAGATGGTTGCAACATCTGCAATCTGAGCTTTTCCATTAACAGGAGTTGCTTGGGCTTTTAGTTTTTCAGAGACTGCAATAACTGCTGCCTCAATACCCATTTTAATATCCATTGGTTGCGCCCCAGCTGCAAGGTTTCGCAAACCCTCTTTGACCATTGCTTGGGCAAGAACTGTTGCAGTGGTAGTTCCATCACCTGCGACGTCATTTGTCTTTGTCGCAACTTCTTTAACCAGCTGAGCGCCCATGTTTTCTGCTGGATCGCTGAGCTCAATCTCTTTAGCAATTGTTACACCATCATTTGTGATGATTGGTGCACCAAAAGATTTTGCGATAACAACATTTCGACCCTTAGGTCCAAGAGTTACTTTTACTGTGTCGGCAAGGATATTGACGCCGCGCTCCATCGCGCGACGAGCTTGCTCATCAAATTGAAGGGACTTTCCCATTTACTTCTCGATTACAGCAAGAATGTCACGAGCTGACAAAACAATAAATTCGTCTCCGCCGTGCTTAATTTCAGTTCCGCCGTACTTGCTATAAAGAATGACATCTCCAACTTTGACATCCATTGGTACGCGCACACCATCATCAAAGCGACCTGGGCCAACTGCAATTACAGTTCCCTCTTGTGGCTTTTCTTTTGCTGTATCTGGAATAACAAGTCCTGATGCAGTTGTGGTCTCTGCTTCATTTGCCTTAATCACAATGCGATCTTCTAGTGGCTTGATTGCCATTTGGTGACTCCTTCTCTAGTTCTTTCTTGTATGAATTCTTGAATCTACGGATCAATCTCTCCACAGATTCGAGTTTCCCTCATTCGACTTTCGAGTTAGCAGACTCGGGTCGAGAGTGCTAAAGCCAACTCTAGGCGGGGTTAAAGCCCGACACAAATTGAGAGGCTGGATTGGGCTGGCAGGGCCTCTTGGCTGCTCTGGCTTTAGCGCAGATTAATCGTGGTGACAGGCAGAGATGAATCGGCATCAAATGCGGCGGCGGCCGGGGCTCGACCAGCGCTGACTAAAAGCGAACCTAGGGCTGCAACCATTGCACCGTTATCAGTGCACAGAGCCGGGGCAGGTATGCGAAGTTGGATTCCTGCCTTTTCGCAGCGCTGCTCTGCCAACTCGCGCAATCTGGAATTGGCCGCAACGCCTCCTGCAATAACAAGGGAATCTATTCCAGTTTGTTTGCATGCAGCTAGCGCTTTGAGAAGTAGAACATCAACAACTGCTTCTTGAAATGATGCAGCAACGTCGCCCTTTGCATAATCTGGTGTTGACTCTAAGTATCGCGCAACAGCGGTTTTTAATCCTGAAAATGAAAAATCAAAAGGCCTGCTCTGCCAATCATTTGAAGTCGTTAACCCTCGAGGAAAATCTATTGCGTTGACTTTTCCAGATTTTGCTAGCGCATCAATTGCGGGTCCACCTGGAAATCCAACTCCCATAATTCGTGCGATTTTATCGAAGGCCTCACCTGCTGCATCATCCATAGTTGCACCCAATTTTGTAATTGAACCAGTGATGTCATCTACTTGAAGCAAGGATGAATGACCCCCACTGACAAGGAGCGCGATCGTAGGTTCCAAGGGATCGCTATGGGTTAAGTAATCAACACTGACATGAGATGCTAAATGATTTACTCCATAGAGCGGTCGCCCTAGACCTTGTGCCAATCCACTTGCCGATGCAACACCAACAAGGAGCGCGCCAATTAAACCTGGTCCAGCTGTTACTGCAACAGCATCGATGTCGCGAAGAGATATGCCTGCTGTTTTAACTGCTCGCTCGATACTTGGAAGCATTGCCTCTAGATGCGCTCTGGCTGCAATCTCTGGAACTACTCCTCCAAAGCGCGCGTGTTCATCAACACTTGAGGCTATTTCATTTGCAAGCAACGTGCGTCCACGGACAATTCCAATAGCTGTTTCATCACATGAAGTTTCAATTCCTAGAACTAAAGGTTGCATTAGATAGGCTCCTTTTGCATTACTAGAGCATCTTTGCCTGTGCCGTAATAGTTGTTTCGTTTTGAAATCTGCAAATAACCCAGGTTTTCATAGAGAGATATTGCGCCCGTATTGTCCACGGCAACTTCCAACATAACTGCCCTAGATCCTTTTGTTTGGCAATAGCTTTCAATGTTAGAGATTAGTTTTTTAGCTATCCCTTGTCGTCTGTAACCATCGATAACAGTGACAGTTAAAATGTCAGCCACCGCACCTGGTCCAGGAGCAAACACGCCTGCATAGCCAACTATTTGGTTTTCACTGATGGCTAATTCAAAAAATCTAGTTGCTGGAATACCAGCAAACTCTTCTTTAAATTGAGCAGCGTTCCATGGCGAATAAGGAAAATACTCTTTATCTAGTACAACGAGAGTTGGAATATCAAGTGCCATTGGCTGGCGATAGGTGATCATCTTCGGTCCGCTGTTGGTATGGCATCAGGGCTTCGAAGATACATTGGTTCTCTTACATTTTGCGTGGAACTAAGTTCGACTAATTTTGTGACATCTGGAAAAATATTAGTAATGAACTGCTCGATATCTTCTGGCTTATCAACCGCAGGACCACTAATGCGCAGACCGGCTTTGTAACTTGCCCAGTACACCTGCTTTCGGCGCGCGTCGATTGCCACGGTGTATTCATCTGTACTTAAATCATTAGATGTGGAATCAATACGAATTGCATCTAATGAGCAGACACCGACCCAGGGGATGGATCGAGCAAGAGCAAATGACTGCGCAAAGGTGATTCCAACTCGAAGTCCAGTAAATGGACCCGGGCCCATTCCAATGACAACTTGGTCAACTAGTTTGGTGCTCTTTAACGCTTGTGTGACTAACTCCGAAATAGCTTTGCCATGATCGGTTGCACCTTCATGAAAATCTTCAAAAACAACAACTCCGTTGTCAACAATTCCAACAATTGTACGAGAGGTTGCTGTATCAATGGCTAGGGAAACAGTCATAGTTTTAAACTATCCCATCGCGCACCTACTGGGTTAAATCTGACAACTCGAACTTCATTTGAACGATCAATTGATATCTCAAGTCGATCTGCTTGCAGAGCCGAATACTCTGGCGAGGCCCATTCGATAATCGTTACTGATTTATCAGCCTCCATTTCAAGATCTAAATCTTCAATAGCTGCCAAAGGATTGAAACTATCTAGTAAGCGATAGAGATCAACATGGACAATGGGAATCTGCCCGTCGTGCTTTCGTGCAATAACAAATGTTGGTGAGGTTATTTCATCGATACCAAGGGCTGCGCCTATACCTTGTGCCAGCAGAGTTTTGCCAGCCCCCAATGGGCCTGTTAATAAAATTTGATCTCCTGGTCTGCACTGGGATCCAATTTTTCTGCCCAGTTCGAACATCGCTTCTGCAGATTCCACATGATGCATTGTTCAAGGGTAATACAAGAAGGGCCCCCGATTTCTCGAGGGCCCTTCTTTACTTGTAGTTCTTTACAAGTAATTACTTACTTTTGGTAGTACTTTTGCATTCTACCCGTGCGAGGAGTGATTGATAGTCCAGTAGCGTTTGCTAATGCATTTTCTCGGACTACTCCAGTATCCAACTTGCCATTGCTTTCGACGGCATCAGAAAGGATATTCGCAACTGCTAGATACTGATCAGCTGTGAAGTTACAGTGGCCAGTTCCATTTGCTTTTGGACCTGATGTATCAGGTTGGCCCGCTGCAGTGAACGTGGTGTACTGATCAGCTGGCTTATTCCAAATAACTAGCAGCTTGGCTTTTGCCGCCGCAGTCTTTTGTCGATTAATGAGCCATTGAGTATTTCCTTCAGGAGTGATTGGGTCTTCAGTTGCAGCAAGTACAACTGTTGGATGACTTAACTTTCCTGTGTGCTTAATCTGGGTAGCAAACTTAGCTGCTGCCGCTGGTGTTGCAGCCCAACGAGTAACCGCTGGATTTGCAAGATATTTTTCAATTCCGGCAATCGCTGTTGCACCGCTTAGAGGAGCATTGAAAACAGATTTTTCAACAGTTGTGCGCTTTGCATAATCAGTCTTTGTATTATCAAAGAACGCACCACCGCTTTGCTTTTCTAAGTCATAAGTTGCCAACACAGCAAGACCTGCAGCATCAAAGCCATTCTGTAGAACAGCAAGTGCTGGGCTTCCCATGGTTGCAAAGCCAAACGCAGAAGTAGAACCAGCAGCACCTGGACCAGAAATACCATCTAAATGAGCACTTCTAGTTGGAATTCCTGACATAAGCCCGAGGTACAAAATCACAGAGCGAACTGGAACTGATCCCAACGCGACTGCGCCAGGAGCACCTGCTGGCCAAGAAGGAGCGTTTGTGACAAGTTCAGTTCCAATTGATGTCTTAAGAGCAGCTCCTAGTGATTCAAGGATTCCAAGATCGGTATAAACCTGCATCTTTCCTGCATCACCAGCGGCATAGTTTCGCCCTGTAATAGTTGGAGCAAACATTGTCTTTAGGCCCCAAAGGAAATCACCAGCTGTTGTAAGTTCAGCTGCAACACTTCCAAGTGCTGGGCACATTAGACCTGCTCCATCAATAAGTTTTGGATACTTTTCAGCTAACGCCTGTGTGATAAAAGCTCCGAGAGACTCTCCCCAGGCAATGACTTTTTTGGTATCTGTGAACTTCTTCTTGAAAATACCAATCAACTCAACGTTGGTTGCTACAGCCTCTTTTACGTTCCATCCAAGGACTGGGAACGTTGATCCAACAACTGCATAACCAGATGCCAGAAGTGAATTGATCGCCACCATATCTACTGTTGTCGGTGCTAGTGGTCCTATTGGGCCTGGCACTGGATTGTTAAGAACTGATGCCATGGTGTATTTACCAGGGATATCAATTGCATATGTGTATCCATGTGAGTATAGAAATACGGTTCCATTGAAATTATCAGGAACCTGCATCGCATACTTAGCGCCATCTGAGGTAGTGCCACCGCATGACACAACTGCATTGGTGCTTGGACCACAAAGTGGACCCGTTGCAGCTGCCTGCGCTGGAGCTGCAACTACTGAAAGTGAAATCAGTGCAGCAGATATTAGGACAGAAACTAGATTTCTTTGATTTTTAGTAAATGTAGACATTACTTAAACAATCCTTTCCCTGATACTTCTGGACGCTTATAAGTACTGACTACAACTTTGCCCTTTGCAGAATCTGTTGTGTAGACCTTGTACTTACCGGTTTCTGGAACTAGAACTCCACTTGAATTAAAGGTACCTAGCCAGAAGCCGGCATATCCTGCATGTGAAGTAGTTGAATACGTTGGTGGAGTTAGTGAAGCACTCAAGAAACTCTTACCCTTTGTTTCAATTGTTCTAATTAAGCCGGAACGGGTCAGATTAGGTCCTGCTGCCTTTATTGCTGCAGCAGTAACAAATGCTGTATTCATTCCTGCAAGAACATTGCTATCAAAAGCAACTCCTGGGTTGTACTTTGTATTTACTTCCCTGAATAGTTTGATGTATGAATCAGTTAAATCAGTAGTGGCTGGCAAAAATGAACCAGTGATCGCTCCATTTAGAATTGGATTTGAGATTCCTAATGCATTGAGTGTGGTTACATCTGAACCAACAGATCCAAGAATCCACTGTGGTTTGTACTGTGCTCTTGCAGCAGCACCTAGTGCAGCTCCAGTTGCAGATGTGACACCAAACATAATTGCTACTTCCACGCCTGCTGAACTAAGTTGTGTGATCCAAGCTGGGGCAGATCGTGGATCTGCTTGTGAGAGCGATGCATAAGGAACTTCTTTAACTAATGTAATTCCTGCCTGCTTCAAGCCAGCTAGTCCATCATCACCAAAGTCATCTGCCTGGTAGATAATTCCAACTTTTTTATTTGGGTAGTTTTTCTTAATGTACTCACCAATAATTTTAGTCTCCATATAATATGAAGGGAAAAGTGCGAACATTGAAGGATGATCCTTCTTAACAGCAAAGCCTGAGAAGCCAGTATTGACAAAAAGCGATGGGATTTTCGTGTTCTTGAGATCCAATGCGCTGGCAACGTTGAGATTGTTGGCAGTACCTAATGATCCAACAAATGCAAATATTCCATCATCAACCAACTTAATGGATTTATTCACGGCGTTTTGAACCAAGTAGCCGTCGTTTTCGATAGTCAATTGAATCTTTCGACCATTAATCCCGCCGTTGGCATTTATGTAATCAAAATATGCCTTCATGGCTGGAGCTACTTTGTTGTAACCAGCAGATGCTGGTCCGTCCGTTGGCTGTGAAATGCCCAGCTTGATTAGATTGCTGGTAACGCCAACTTTGTCGGTACTTGCTTGAGCTGGAACCACTGTTGCCACCATGGCAACTGTTGCCGCTAGGGCGGTAAGGGTTAGAGCATTCTTGCTGCGATTCAATCGCATCATTTTTTTTCCTTCCGAGTTAGGTACTGCATGTAGAGCCTTTATCGATGACCACCATGTGAGTGGTGTTTTCGATGGTCACGCATTTCTCGAATCTTCTCACCTGGACCATTAGGTGTAAAGACGACTGCCAGAATCAAAAGTGCGCTGACTATCAACTCTTTTAGGTTTTGGGCCAAAACGTCCCCTATTTCAAAGCGTGTAGTGAGCGCTCCGACTAGTTGAGACATCCCGACCAAAACTACAGCCCCCACGAGGCTACCCGGTAGTAGAGAGCTAATTCCGGCAATAACGGCTCCGGTAATCAGGGCAAATGAAAGAGAAAGTGGGAATGCGCTGGGAGAGACTGTCCCTAAACTCATAGTCAGGACTGCCCCTGCTAATCCGGCAATTCCTGCCGAAAGTACGAACGCCAGAACTTTGGATTTGGCTGCATTTATTCCCGTTAACTCCGCTGCAACAGAATTAGATCTAATTGATTTCCAGGCACGTCCATATCTACTCTTTAAGATGTTTTGCAGAAGTAAACAAGTAATCAACGCAGCAAGACTAGATATCCAAAAAAGCCATTTGAATCGTGCTACTTCACCAAACAATGACGGTGCGTTGCCGGAATCATAACCCAGGCCTTGTTCTCCACCCAGGACAGGAAATAAATTTGCAATAGATGGGAGCGCAACTGCGAGGGCTAGAGTTGCACCGGCAAGATAGGGACCGGTAAGTCTTGCGGCGGCAATTCCTAAAACCAAGCCTGCGAGTGCGGCACCGAGTACTGCAACAAAAAAAGTTAGAAAGAATGGAAGATCTAGATATAACTGTGAAAGCACCGCGACATATGCACCAATCGCCATAAATGCACCATTGCCAAGTGAAATCTGACCGGAATAGCCAGTGAGCAAAATAATTGAGCCAATTGCAATGACGTACATTGAGACTGTCGAGCCTTGATATAAACGTAAAATTCCAACCCTACTTGAAAAATAGAAGAGTACTGCTCCTACAACAATAAAGAGAATCAAGCGGCGGCGATGAGTGCTATGCATTTCGAGAACTCCCTCCGCCAAAAATCCCTTTCGGTTTAACAAGTAATATCAACAAAAGAACGATGAAAGGCACAATGAATGTTAGACCGCTACTCACATAAATAGATGTAAATGAAAGTGACATACCCAGAATTAACCCTCCGAGAGCTGCGCCTTGAGGAGATTCCAAACCTCCAATAACAGCTGCTACAAAACCATAGACCAACAAAATATCTAGCGAAAATGGACTTAGGTAATTTCCAGGCGTAACCAGTACACCCACAACTGCACCTGCCGCTCCTGATAACGCCCATCCAATAGTTCGCACTCTGTCTACTCTTACACCTGCAAGTCGCGAAATTTCTGGTTGAAAAGCTGCTGCACGTAAAGAAAGTCCAAGTGAGGTCCGTTGAAAGAAAAATGCAAAAGTTAACATCACAATAACTACTGTTGAAATAATCAACATATCTGCTTGAGAAAATGGATAAACGGTCGAACCTATTTCTATGCCGTTGACTGAAACTGGTGATTCAAACAACTTTTGTTCAGTCGTCCAAATCATTGCTGCGCCACTATGTAAAACACCTAAGACACCAAGACTTGCAATAATGCTTGCAACAGGTGCAATTGCTCCATGCGACGCTCTCTTTGCTAGGGGACGCATTAGGAACGTTTCGATTATGGCCGCCAATAGTGCGCCCGCAAGAGCGGCAGCTGGTAAGGCAATCCAGTAATTCTCGGTGCGAGTAACCACTTCCCAACCTATGTATGTTGAAACCATGGCTTGACCAGCTTGGGCGAAATTAACAACACGTGTTGACCTAAAAACCAGCACTAGTGCAAGTGCCATGAGAGCAAAAATTGCACCTTGGCTCAAGCCGATTAGAGATGCCGAAATCAATTTCTCCATGTGCTCCCCTTAGTAACCCAAATAAGCAGCACGAATTGCTGGATCGGCAATGAGATCAGCAGAAGGTCCTATTGCAACTATGTTTCCAAGATTTAAAACCACTCCAATATCGGCAATCTTGAGTGCTCCCATAGCATTTTGTTCTACAAGTAAAACAGTTAAGTCAGAAGAGTTTGCTATGTCACGAATTGTTTGAAATATCTGTTCTACAACTAAAGGAGCCAATCCAAGTGAAGGCTCATCTAATAGCAATAGTTGTGGCTTGGACATTAACGCTCTTCCAATTGCAAGCATCTGTCGTTCTCCGCCAGATAAAGTGTCACCGCGTTGCTTAAGCCGCTCCCCAAGCCGTGGAAACAATTCAAGGACATATTTTTTAGTTGCATCCGCTTCTTTTTTATTTCTGCGCCACAAAGCACCAAGATCTAGATTTTCTTCAACTGTTAACTCTGGAATTACCGACTTACCTTCAGAGACATGGCTAACACCGTTGCGAACATGTTGCTCTGCTTTTCCCTTTAACAAGTTGTGCTCACCCCAGGTTGCTTTTCCTTCGGTAGCTGGAATTAGCCCAGATAAAGTTCTAAGTAATGTGGATTTACCAGCACCATTTGCTCCAATGACGGCAGTCAACCTTCTCTTTTCAACAATAAAAGAAAGATTATTAATGGCTCGAATAGCACCGTGATCAACACTTAAATTTCTAACTACCAGACTCATGACGCACCGGTTCCAAGATATGCCGCAATTACACCAGGGTCACGACGAACAAAATCTGGCGTTCCACTTGAGATTACTTCACCAAAATTTAAAACATAGATGCGATCACAGACGGACATAACTACATCCATATGGTGTTCAACGATCAATACAGACATGGTTGAAGTTAGATTTCGAATGAGGGTATTCATCCACTCGATATCGCGAGGACCCAGCCCGCCAGCAGGTTCATCGAGCATTAATACTTTTGGCTCTGAAACTAAAGCTCTGGCAATAGCAACTCGCTTGGTGTCTGGATATGAGAGTGTGTCTGCGCGACGGTGCATCAAAGTTGTTCCAAAGACTTTCTCTAAAGCAGTGACCGAACGATTTCGAAGTTGAGCCTCATCGCGAACATCAAATCCAAAAGCTGCAGATAACAGGCCAGTTTTTGCAAATTTTTGTGCACCGATCATTACGTTCTCAAGGACAGTCAGTTCAGGAAACAATCCAACTCCTTGCAATGTTCTTGCAATTCCTAAATCAACTAATTCATATGGTTTAGGCCAATTGCGCTTATGGCCATCAAGTTCGAGTGTGCCTGAATCTGGTTCAACTAAGCCACAGATTGCATTAAATAGAGTTGTCTTTCCAGCACCGTTTGGACCAATTACTCCCACAACTTCACCGTGGTTTAACTGCAAGTGAACATCATTGAGTGCGCGCAAACCACCAAAGGAGATTGAAACTCCCTTGGCATGTAAAAGCGGTGAATTAGTAGACATGAGGTGCGTAGATTCTAGGCACACGAGGGCCAATTCGTGTAACTATCTCATAATTTATGCTCGAAGAAGCAGTTCCCCAGTCATCTGCTGTGTACTCCCCGCGCGAACCATCTCCAAAAATAATCACCCAATCCCCAGATTTGGCAGAGGAGTCGGGGCCTAAGTCAACGACAAATTGATCCATAGAAACTCGACCAATAATTGGTGCTTTGCGATTGTTCACAAATACTCCAGCATTTAGAGCGATCCGAGGTATTCCATCTGCATAACCCATGGCAACTACTCCCAGTTTGGTTGCAGTCTTTGTCACCTGTGTAGCGCCATAACCAACTGCAGAACCTGCTGGAACATTCTTTACAAGATGTAGTTTTGCGCGTACTTGCATAACAGGTTTGAGCGAGAGTTTCCTGCTATCTCCAAGGGTTTTCACATCTGGTGAAAGACCATACATCGCAATTCCAGTTCTAACGAAATCAAATGTTGCATCTGGATTCATTAAAGTTGCAGCAGAGTTTGATAGGTGTTTGAACTGCGGTTTGACTCCAACTGCTTCAAGTTGGCCCAGCATCTTTTTAAATTGATTTAATTGATCAATATTTTGTTTTTCCAACGGCTCATCGGCTCTGGCAAAGTGGGAAAAGATTCCAACAATATTCACCTTTGAAAAATCAGATTTCAGAAATACTTCCCATTCATCCAGAAAACCGCCACGGCTCATACCGGTATCTACTTCGATATGAATTCTTGGCTTACTAGCTAATTGTGAAACTTCATTAAAAGCTTTTAGATCTGCAATTGCAAGATCTATATCTAGATCTACGGCGGATTGAAAATCAGATCCTGGAGGAACAAGCCATGCCAAGATTGGAGATTTGATTCCGTTTGTTCTAAGCGTGATCGCTTCCTCAAGCAAAGCAACGCCGAGCCAATCCGCTCCTGCGCTTTCTGCGGCTTTGGCCACTTCAACCAATCCATGACCATAAGCATCAGCTTTTACTACGGCCAATAATTTGGTGTTGCTTTTTTTCTCTAGAAGTTCGATATTTTCACTTAACCGTGAAAGATCAATCCGTGCTTCAGCGCGGTTTTCAAACATGG
>JAIXXJ010000030.1 GCA_027490815.1 Streptomycetaceae bacterium | reverse complement strand
TGTTCATGCGGATACTCAACAGATCCTGAGAAGAATTGCAATGGCACACACAACGTTGTTAAGGCTGTAAAGGCTGACCTGATTGCAAAGCTAGAAGCCGAAGGCTTCGCTGATGCAGCGGAGCATCTAAAGCAGAAGTAAAACCTTTAGGCCGCTGGGGTTCCGCCTCGTACGCGCTTGTTGCGCTCTGACGGATCCTTGCGCGTAGCAAAGGCAAAGAAGGCTAGGCCAGTCAGAATCGCTCCTGCGCCAACACCGTAAGAAATAACATCTTCTGCACGGTCGGTATCTACAAAGATACCGACGAAGATCACCGAAATAATTGCAACAACGACACCGATGAGCTTTGACTTTAAATCATCCAAGTCCTGAACCTGCAACCACAGTGGCACTTGTAGATCTTCATCAATAAATAACTCGTATAAGCCGTAACCAATAACCAGAAGAACTGTTCCCAGCAAAATCGCATCGACTGCGGTCAATACATCCACAATCGTTAACTTCAACTTGGTGCGCTCAGTCACCACATCCATAATCGCCACAATCATGGCAACCGAACCTTGGAACATCAGGAGCAGTGCACCCAAGATTGATGCAAGGGCAGGGATAAAAACTGCGTAACGACTAAACGCCAGGACTTTGTTCATAAATAAAGGGTAAATGATCGTGCCTCTATTTTGGGCTCACCATGCCCAAACTTTGACCGCCTATCTATTTAATTTGTAATTGCCCCTTGGTACCTTATTGGCATGACTCGAGCCCGGATCCTTCTCGCTTTTGTTCTTTCCATTTCTTTGATTTCCGCACCGTCATTTGCATCGGTTAAGGCTGGAGCAAAGTGTACGAAAGCTGGATCTACCGCAACAGTTGGTGGCAAGAAATTCACTTGCATTAAATCTGGAACGAAACTTGTCTGGAACAAAGGTGTGGCAGTTAAAGCAGCACCTAAGCCAAATCTGAATCCGGTGTTTAAGCCAGTAGAACCGACTCCAGTTCCAACACCTGTAGCAACTCCAACCCCAACGCCTACTCCTGAAGCACTTCTTCCACGTGAAGGATCGCAATGTCCTGCCATTGGTAACAAAGTCTCAAACAGCACTGGAGCAATGCGTTGCTCTTGGGCTGGGCATGCGAACACAACGGAAGAAGCGAAAGAGCGAATGATTTGGCTCAAATTTTTTCCACCAAAATTCTCTACATCTCAATCCAACAACTACACAACAACACCGGTTGCAAATGCATCTTGCTCAAACTCAGGCGACACCTTTGACGTAAGTGGTGGAAAACTCGAATGTCGTTGGATCGCAGGTAAAAAGCTTCAGTGGATCAAGATAAACACCGTCAAGACCACATTTACAAACGCCAAGAGCCCAGTCTCAATCGATATGTGCAAGCTTCAAATGAGCGCTTCAAAAGCTGATCGGACTGGAAGAAACGCTGGTGCGGGACAAGTTGGATTCCCATTAGTAAATAGTGACAAGAACGGCATGTTCATCAACGGAACAAACGAAGTCCTTATCGTTCCAGTTGATTTCCCAGATTTTCAAGGTGGGCCTGAACTAAAAGCACAATTGGATTACGACAAAAAAATGCTGACGGATTGGTATGACTATTTCAGCGGTGGGAAGTCAAAGTTTAACGTTACTGTCTATGACCGCTGGATGAGACTTCCAAAGCCACGTTCTGAATACCCAACTGACGAGAAGTCAAAGGATGCATTAGGTGGGGATAGCAATAAACGCCAATCTCTGCAGGCGCAGAATTTTATTGATGAGGTTACAAAGTTCTATGATCTTCGAAAGTTTTCAACAGTGTACTTATTCTTTCCTGATGGAAATTATGCGCAAGGAGATTTGATTGTCCGCAACCAGGTTTTCAACATCAAAGAGGGTCAAAAAAATCTGAACTTCTTTAGCTGGGGTCGCAATTTAGAGGGTATGCAATCTTTAAAGTGGGCGTACTACATTCACGAAACGCTGCACGATTTCAACATCATCGGCCATGCTCCAGGAAACGGTTGGCCTTTAGGAAACATGACAAACCAAGCGGGTTACAGTCAAGTGCTTAATCCGTGGGAGGGATTTGTTCTTGGATGGTTGCCACCAGAACAAATTTATTGTGACGATGTGGCCACACTTAAACCTGTGACTCTTTCCTTATCGCCATTAGAGCGTGAAGATAAGCAGACCAAGATGGCGGTCATAAAACTTTCACCAACAAAAGCAATAGTTGTTGAATCTCATGGAATAGATAAGTGGAGCGATCTCAAAGCGGGGGATCGTGAATTTCCACCTGGCTTCTACTCTGTTATGGCCTATGTAGTAGATCTAGATAAAGCTGTCGCTCCACCAGTTAATAGTGATGGAAGCTCTCAGCTCAACGATGATTGGGCTTGGGCAGTCTGGCAAAAAGTCTCAGGAGGTCCTTCACATGAATTTAATTTTCAATACTTTAATTGGAACAAAATGGTTGACTATGTCGCTGTTCTTGGCGATTCATTCGTAATCGAAGGTGTGCGCATCAAATTTGTCGGCACAGGAGATTACGAAACAATCGAAATCTCAAAGGCTTAGTGAGTGAATTTGTTTACTATACGAGCAAGAAGCTGGTGGTTAGTTGCAATAACCTGCCTCCTAATTCTCGCAACAACACAGCTCTCAGCCAATGCCGCAGTTAAAGCTGGAGCTAAGTGCACGAAAGCCGGAGCTACTTCAGTTTCAGGTGGAAAGAAGTTCACCTGCATTAAATCAGGAACAAAACTTGTTTGGAATAAAGGCGTTGCAGTAAAAGTTGCACCAAAGCCATCACCAAATCCAGTCTTTAATCCAGTTGAACCAACTCCCGCAGGAACACCAACACCAACTCCCGCAGGAACACCAACACCTAGCACTTTGTCCGTGAGTGATCCGGTCACAAATTGCAAAATTCAAGATGCATCCAACCCTTATGTGGGTGTGTATGGCGGCGCTTTATATGGTGGATTTATCAATAAAGAAATGCCAGTCCCTTCATCAGGAACAGTGACGTGGTATTTAGTTCCACTTGAATTCACTGATCTAAAAGGTGAAGCTAATTGGCGTAGTAGAGTTGATCAACAGATGCAGTTACTCTCTGAATACTATGAATTTGTAAGCTATGGAAAACTCAACATTAAGTGGAAAATTCATGATAATTGGGTAACAATGCCTGGCGACCAAGCTAAATTTGAAATCAAGCTATCTGGCGATTACATCACTACCGAAAACTTTTGGAAAGAAGCGATTTCAGCCGCAGATTCAAAGATCGATTTCACCGGAGTCCAAGTTATTAACTTCTTATTGCCCAAAAATCAGACCGTGATAAAGGAAAGTGCACAAGGCTTCCCATGGACCGGCGATATCAATAAGTACAACACCTCTGAAGGAAAATTAGCTGCCTTCACAATTCTTGGTCAATTCTTTGAAGCGAGTCAAAGGAATTATTGGTCTTATTGGGCACACGAGTATGGCCACACTCTCGGAATTCCTCACATAAGTGGCAGTAGATCTACTTCGACTTATCAGACATACGACTTGATGGGTAATCAAGATTCTCGAAGAGAGCTAAGTGGATGGTCGAGATTTGCAGTTACAAAGTGGCTTGAGGATAAATGGGTCTATTGCAAGAGTAAGTCAAACATAACTTCCGAACTCGTAAACTTGGCAGATTTAAACTCTAGGGGTGATGGAAACAAGTTAGTGGTGATTCCTCTATCAGCCACAAAAGCACTACTTTTGGAATCACGTAACAATACAAAATTCGTTGGGATTGACGCAGTTCGAGGTAATACCGACGGGGTATTGGTCTATGTCTACGATGCAACTATGGGACATAACTCTGAATATCTGTTCCCAGCATCATCAACATCTGACCCGATTCTTTCAAAGGGTGAATCAGTCACCTATGAAGGAGTCAATATCAAGGTAATAAGCGTTGGAACTCAAGACCAAATCTTGATTTCCCTAAAGCCATAGAAGCCGTAGGTCCAATCTGTCAGTCACTCTGCGTAACATCTAGCCCATGCTCGAATTCATACTGCTCTTCATCTTCTTCTACCTCGTCTTCAACTC
>JAIXXJ010000014.1 GCA_027490815.1 Streptomycetaceae bacterium | reverse complement strand
TCTACAAGTTTATCGACTGCCTGTGGATCAAGTGATGAACCGGCTTTACCCGTTAGGGATGAAGAGCCAATCTTGATGACGATTCGCTTTGCAGCAGTGATCTGCTCTCGGCTCACTTGTCATCTCCATCCTCATTGATCTGCGCTATTTCTTCTTTAACTATTGGTGCTGAAAGTCTAGGTGTGCGTGGGTCCTCAACGTTGTATTCCCACTGTTTGGCGATTTCATCTTCGCTTAATTCATCTACAGGTTTTTCTGTCATCGCCCAGGTTGATTCAAGACGAGAATCTTCACCTCGACGGAATAGATGGCCTGCAAGTTGCTCGGCTCCTGCCTCGATCGTTGGCTCCCAATCAAAGATAACTTCTGTTGCACCATCACCGATTCGAACTTCACTTCCGGCGACTGCGCCTTTTTTAAACAACTCTTTTTCAACACCTAATTGGGCCAAACGATCTGCAAGGTAGCCAATAGCTTCTGCGTTCTTAAAGTTGGTCTGACGCACCCAACGCTCAACCTTTTGTCCGCGAATAGTAAATGATCCATCTGCATTTGCCTTAACAACAAAGCCTGAATCATCGACTGGAACTGGTCGCAAAATGATTCGAGTTCTCTCTTCTAATCCAGCTAGTTCGCGATTTTTTTGAACCAACCGTCCCATTGCATAGTTAAGGTTTTGTAAGCCTTCACGAGATGCTGCAGATACTTGGTAGACCTCATAACCCATCGACTGAAGCTCTGATTCCACCATATCTGCCATCGCTTTTCCGTCCGGCAAATCGATTTTATTTAACGCAACAATTCGAACGCGATCTTCTAAGCCACCATAGAGTGCTAGTTCATTTTCAATTGCTTGAAGATCTGCAACAGGATTGCGATCTGTCTCAAGAGTTCCACAATCTAAAACATGAACCAAAGCAACACAACGTTCTACGTGGCGCAAGAACTCAAGTCCTAAACCCTTGCCATGTGAGGCACCTGGAATTAATCCAGGAACATCTGCAACTGTAAATCTCGTTTCTCCTGCTTGAACAACGCCAAGGTTAGGAACAAGAGTTGTGAATGGATAATCAGCAATTTTTGGACGAGCAGCCGAGATCGCGGCAATCAAAGAAGATTTGCCTGCACTTGGAAAACCAACGAGTGCAATATCTGCGACCGACTTTAATTCAAGAGTTAGCGTTCTTTCTTGACCTGGTTCACCAAGGAGTGCGAAACCTGGTGCACGTCTTTTCGATGAAGATAATCCAAGGTTTCCTAATCCACCAAAACCACCTTGTGCTGCAAGAAATGTTGTTCCGTTACCAATTAGGTCGGCAATCTGTTCACCATTGTGGTCATAAACAACAGTTCCGTTAGGAACACCTAAAATTAAATCTTCACCTTGATGACCATCTTTTCGATCACCATATCCCTGATGACCAGAGGTTGCTTTGCGATGTGGCGAGTGATGGAAATCAAGAAGCGTTGTAACGCTTGAATCAACAATTAATATGACGTCGCCGCCACGACCACCATTTCCACCATCTGGTCCACCCAGTGGCTTAAATTTTTCACGCTTAACAGAGACACAACCATCTCCACCTTTACCTGCGATTGCATAGAGAGTTACGCGATCGACAAATGTTGTCATCTGTTAACTCCCTACTTTCTTTAAAAACTATCTGGAAATATTAATTGCAATAAAAAAGCGAGCCGCATATATACGGCTCGCTCTCTTTGAGAAACCTAAAATTAAGCTGCCGGTGCCACATTCACTACACGGCGACCGCGAGCGCGACCGAACTCAACAACGCCTGCAGCTAGTGCAAACAAAGTGTCATCCTTACCGCGACCTACGTTCTTGCCTGGGTGAAAATGTGTTCCGCGCTGGCGAACAAGAATTTCGCCTGCATTAACTTCTTGTCCACCAAAACGCTTGATGCCAAGGTACTGTGGATTGGAATCGCGACCGTTTCGTGTCGAGGAGACACCCTTTTTACTTGCCATTTATCTCAGCTCCTTACTTCGCACCATTGATTGCAGTAATTTTTACACGAGTCAACTGCGCACGAAATCCTTGGCGACGGCGATGACCTGTCTTGTTCTTGTAACGCAAAATATCAATCTTTGGTCCCTTGAGCTCTTCTAGAACTTCGCCCGTAACCTTTACACCTGCAAGAGTTTTTGCATCGGTTGTAACCGCGGCACCATCTACTAGTAGTACGGCAGGAAATGAAACAGTTGCACCAGCAGCAGCGTCGATACGATCAACGATTACTGTGTCGCCGACTGCGACCTTCTCCTGGCGTCCGCCAGCTTTAACGATTGCGTACACGTGTTACTCCACTTCATTTTTAGCCCTACCCGATCAGTCATTGGGACCGATGGGCTGTTGGGCAGAGGGTAAGCGTACGCAAGCGTGTATCTAGCGGTCAAATTGCGATGAAGCTATCTTTGTTACAGCCTTTTCAAGCGCATAAATAGGGTCACTTGCCGCGCCTTTGACTTCGGCATCTGCCATGGCGATGGCCCCGACAGCATCTGCGATTTGGCCAGGGTTCCATCGATTCAACTGCCTGCGCGCTTTATCAATCTGCCATGGTGCCATCCCTAGAGCGCCAGCTAGTTCAAAAGATTTTTGATTGCGGTTTGCACCAGAAACTTTTGCAAGAGATCTAAGCGATGATGCAATTGCGCTAGTAATCATTACGGGATCTGTTCCAGTTTCAAGTGCGCTACGCAGAGCAATCAAAGCTGCTGGCAGGTTTCCATCAAGGGTTGCATCGGCTACATCAAATCCAGTTGTTTCAATGCGACCTTGATGAAATTTATCCACCATCATCTCATCTATAACTCCTGCAGGAGCATCGGCTGAGATCTGCGTGACCGCGCCTGCCAATTCTCTTAAATCATTTCCAAGGGCTCCCACCAGTGCAGCAACTGCAGCCGGTGATGCTTTTCTACCTAAGTCAAGAAAAAGCGTTTTAACAAAATCAGATTTCTCTGCCTCTTTTTTTAACGCCTCGCATGCAATTATCTGTGGTTTTACTTTTTTGATCGCATCAATGAGAGCTTTACCTTTGACGCCACCTTTATGAACAAAAATGAGAGTCGTTAACTGATCCGGTGCTTCTATATAGCGGGTAATTTCCGCACGGTTATCTTCGGGTAAGTCTTGTAAATCCCGAATGATCAAAGCTCTTCGCTCTGAAAAAAGTGAGGGCGCTAGAGCATCTGCAATATCTCCAACAATTGTGTCTCCAGCAAACAAAGTTGTGACTTCACATTTTTGATCTTTTAACTCTGCTTGCAGTTTGGTCAATGCCCGTTCTGCTAAGGCCGATTCTGGGCCAAGGATGAGGTAGATGGAATCCATTAACCAATCCTTCCCTTAACTCCAGTAAAACAACCTGATTGCTGACTTACTCTTTCGAACTCGCAAGTGGTGTGCCTTGGCAGTAATTGCAATGGCGCCATCTTGATCTGTTCGCAGAACTTGAGTGCCCAGTCTAGTCAGAGCGGCAATAGTTTCAGGGGCTGGATGGCCATATGAGTTTTTGGCACCCACGCTAATAACTGCGATTTGAGCCGAAAGATCACTCATAAGTTCTACGTCTTGATACTTAGAACCATGGTGGCAAACTTTATAGATATCAACTTTTCTAAGCAACCCTAAAAGCTGATGCTGTGCTGGAGGTTCAAGATCTCCGGCAGTAAAGATGCTCCAATCACTACTGGAAACAATCATCGCAATACTGGAGTTATTTATTTGCGAACCCTCTCCCGGCATCTCTTCAAACTCTTTGATGTTTACATCTGGCCATAAAACTTCAAGAGAGACTTGTCCGATTTTTGCCGTCATGCCCTTTTGTGCAACCACGATCTTGGATTGATTGAGAAATGAAATCGCATTTTCACTCTCTAATATCGGTTCGGCATTGTTACTAATCCATGTTTGGCCGACATTACGGTTGGAAGTAAGACCCGATAAACCTCCCACATGATCTGCGTGAAAATGGGAAAGAATAAGTAGTGGAATCTGCTTGATTCCTAGATTCCTCAAACACTTATCTTCGGCCCGCGCATCAGGACCAACATCAATAACTATTGCACTCCCGCCACCAAGGTTGATAACCATTGAATCGCCCTGCCCCACATCACAGTTTGCAATCTGCCAATCATTTGTTGGCCATCTTTGAACCCAGGTCAGAGAGAGAATGAGCACAAGAGCAACTGAGCTGGTTTTTTTCCAAGATTTTTTAAATAGCCAGAACAGAGCAAGGATTACCGCAACTATTGAAAAACCAACTCTGCCGTTGTGAATATTTAGTACTGGAAAATCAGATATTCGGTGGGCAACTCCAACGATAAAACTTGCAGGAAATCGAATCAACCAAATCAATAATGTTGAGATAAATGGCGCAAAAGGTGAGAGTAAAGCTGCAATAAAACCAATAATAGTTATTGGCGCAACAACAGGTGCTGCAAGTATGTTTGCGATGATACTCATTGGCGCTATATAGCCTGATAATGCCACCACCACTGGAGAACAAAAGATCATCGCCGCTATAGGTGGAGCAACAGCCCCTGCAAACTTATTATTGATCGGCAGTCGGTCGTGAATAACTGGAGCAAGCAATAACAACCCTGCCGTAGCTAAAACTGAAAGTGCAAAGCCTGCATCTTTCGCCTGCCAAGGATCACCAATAACCACCGCCGCCATTGCAAAACCAAGTGCAGGAATGGAATCTGTTGTTCGGCTACTAGCTTGTGCAAATATCAATACTGCCGCCATTGCAGCGGCCCGAAGGACAGAGGGTGAAGGCCGAACGAGTGCAATAAAGCAGATAAGTGCCAGTGAAGTTGCAATAAGCCGATAACTCTTCTTCTTAAAGGCAAACTGCATTAACCACAAAACAAATGAAGAAACAATTGCAAAGTTTGCTCCACTGACAGCAACTAAATGGGTCAGCCCCGATCTCTTCATCTGGTCTTTAAATTCTGGGGTTTGCTTGGATGTATCACCCAGAACCATCCCCGGAATTAAAGAGCCAGCATCACCACCACCTGAATGATCTCGTAGCCCATTTCTAATCGCACCCAGCGATGATGCCCACTGTGATGGCTGAGTAACTACCTCAAGCTCGCTGTCGACAATAAACAAAGCTGCAACACGTGCTTCTTTACTATCAACAACACGGGCAGATCCCTTGATTAGTTGACCGGGTAATACATCAATCTCCTGGCTGGAAAAGAATCGAATAGGAACGCGTAAAGAAAACTCATTGTCATCATCGCTAAAAAATAGGAGTCTTGCGATGAAAGAGTAATTGTCAGAAAGTGTGCGGCTGGGATCTGTGACTATCTGTGCCTGAAACTGCACGGTCGAGTCAAAGTAATCTTGAATCTTTGAGCTCTCAATGGATGCTTGCCTGAGTGACATGGCAGTTGATCCGACAAGAATGGCAAAGATTAAAAC
>JAIXXJ010000006.1 GCA_027490815.1 Streptomycetaceae bacterium | reverse complement strand
TTTTTCACGCGCTCTAGGCGAACAACAAAATCTGCCTTGAGCTCGGCCAACGTATCAAATTCAGATGCAAGCTTTGCAAATGCATCATCTACTGGTGGAAGCTCGCGTTCTTTAACGGCCTTAACAGTTGCCTTAACTTCACCTTTTTCGCCATCTTGCTGTCCAACAAGCTTGGTATCAAACTGCTTTACTTCATTCACTGCCATTCCAACTAGAGCATCATCTAATCCATCGATCATCTTTCCTGATCCAACTTCATAAGAGATGTCATTTGCCTGTCCACCATCGACTTCGGCTCCATCGATAAATGCAGTCAGATCCAGCGTTGCAAAATCTCCAGTCTTCACTGCTCGATCCACTGTAGTTAATGTGCCAAAACGAGTGCGAAGTGACTCGATTTGCTCATCAACATCACTGTCTGCAACTTTGACATCGTCTACTTCAATTGTGATCTTTGAAAAATCTGGCAGCTTTACCTCTGGTCGAACATCTACTTCAACAGTAAAAACAAGCTTTTCGTTATCGACAAACTCTTTTACATCTACTTCTGGACGCCCAATAACAGCTACAGAGTGCTCTCTTGCAGCTTTGCCATAAAACTCAGGAAGCGCAGAGTTAATTGCTTCATCAATTACCGTACCTCGACCAACGCGTTGATCAATCATTGATGCAGGAACTTTGCCCTTGCGAAATCCTGGAATGCTGACCTGGGTTGCAACCTTTGCGTAAGCATTTGTAACGTGTGATTCAAGCTCAGAATATGCAACTTCAACATCTAATCGAACGCGAGTTGGCGAAAGAACCTCAACTGAACTTTTCACGAATTACTCCTCATGGGTTCTGATAAAAAATTTTGGTCGGGGCGGGGAGATTCGAACTCCCGATCTCCTGCTCCCAAAGCAGGCGCGCTAGCCACTACGCTACGCCCCGAGGCGCAAAGCGAGAGTCTAAACCAGATTTCGTACTCTGATTACCGACCCAGTACCTTTAGCCTTAAGCACCTGCGGGTGTAGCTCAATGGTAGAGCCCCAGCCTTCCAAGCTGGCCATGCCGGTTCGATCCCGGTCACCCGCTCCAAGATTGTTTATCCAATTGCCCCGACCTGAATTTTTGTAAAACTTCCACTTGCAGTAATGCTCGCGCCAGATGTGGCACCTGATGTCAATGTTGCAACTAACGAATATGGCGTTGCGACTGAAATTCCGTTCAGTACTATATCTGCAACTATAGAAATGGTAATTCTGTTCGAACCAGAATATACCGAACCAGTGCTCACTACATAGCTTGCTGATATGCCAGGTGCTCCACCTTCTGCAGCAATAGATAAGCCAATTCCATAACTTGGTGCAACTTTATTTATATCAAAAGTACTGATTAAAACTCTCACAACATAAGACTTTCCAGCTTCGAAACTTCCAAATGCATCAGAACTTGTTGGGCTTCCAGCTGTCCCCAAAAGTTGATCTGCAAATGTAATTGAGGATTGAGAACCTGAAATAGTTCCAGAACTTCCCGGAGCACCTGCTGTTCCTGGAGTACCGGGTGCACCCGCAGCTCCAGGTAATCCATTTGAACCAGTTGCACCTGTTGCACCTTTTTCACCAGTTGCACCTGGCAAACCACGAGGCCCTACTAATCCGGATGCTCCAGCCGAGCCCGTAGCACCTGTTGATCCCGTTGCACCTGGAAGAGTTGGGGATGCTTTCGTTGGCAAGGGCCGCAATGATGTTGTTAGCTTCCACACTCCATTTGTTTTTGGACCATAAAGATTTGCATTCTTTGTGTCGATATAAAAATCGCCGTCAATTCCAATTGTTTTTGCGGGAACTCCCGAACCGCTAAGAATCGTATTGACCACCGTGGTCCCTGTGCGACCTGCAGCTTTATTAGAAAGATTCGGGGCTGCGATAGCAGCCGGTGCTATTGCAAAAACCATCACAACAGTTAATGCCATAAGCCATTTATTGGTTTTCATAATCCACCAGATTTCTCTTTGGGATAACAGTCTTGACCTCTACCTAAAGCATGCGAATAAGGAGTTCCTATGCGCAATCAGGTGTGTGCAAGGGGTCGCCCTATGAATCAGAGTTAAAGACTCATCGGATTTTAAGGTCTACCTGTCAGATTCCACAGTGAGCTCCTGTTTATTACGTACTAGTCCATGACACCTAGTCGATGTACTTAAATCAATTCCTCCTAAGTAAGGGAAAATCCCGCCACGTGAGAAATCACAGGGCGGGTTTTTCTGTGCTCGTGGCAGGATAGCCACATGCGTATTCATATCGGAAGTGACCATGCAGGACTTGAATTAAAGGCCGCACTAGTTGAGTACCTACAAAGCAATGGTCACGATGTTAAAGACCATGGACCACATGTTTATGACGCAGTAGATGACTATCCAGATTTTTGCATCCCTGCAGCTATTGCAACTGTTGCCGATCCATCTTCACTTGGAATCGTCTTAGGTGGATCTGGAAATGGTGAACAGATTGCGGCTAACAAAGTTAAGGGTGTTCGCGCAGTGCTTGCATGGAGCGTTGACACTGCAAAGCTTGGGCGAGATCACAACAATGCAAATGTAATTGGCATTGGTGGCCGTATGCACAGTATCGAAGAGTGCAAGGCAATTATTGATGCCTTTATTCAAACTCCATTTTCAAATGATGAGCGCCATGTGCGCCGCATTAACAAGATTGCAACCTATGAGAATGAAGGAAAGCTCTAAAGCCTTTTATTGCGCCACGTAATACATGTCATTGACGGCGTGATCCTTATCAATGCCTTGATCTTCAAATCGCGTCACAGGTCGCCATTCTGGCTTTGGGATCACTCCCCCAGTAAATAGATCTGAGTTAGAAAAAACCTCTTGAATAGAGACTGCATAAGGCACCCAGTCGGTTGCTATGTGAATGAATCCACCCTTTTTCAACTTGGGATGAATAAGCTTTAAAAAGCCCTCATTGACTATGCGGCGCTTATTGTGTTTTTTCTTAGGCCACGGATCAGGAAAATAGAGATGGATGCCATCTAATGCGTGGTCGGTGATCATGTGTTCAAGAACAACATGAACATCATCTTCAATTACTTTCACATTGGCTAATTTGTCTTCATCAATTCTAGAGAGCAGTTTGCCAATCCCTGGCGGGTGAACATCTACAGCGATGTAAGCATTTTCTGGATGGTTTTTTGCGATGATTGCAGTGGCCTCACCCATTCCAAAACCGATCTCCATAATTACTTTGTTGGCCCTTGGAAAGATAGCCTTTAGATCGATTACCTCTTGCTTGAATTCAATTCCATGAACGATTTGAAGCGCCGTCTTTGCTTGGCGCTGTGCAACGGTAATTCGAGAGCCTCGAATACTGTAGCTGCGAACCGTTGGGCGTTCCATGGGCTAACTCTGTCATGGTTGGATTAGAACCTACAAAGCCTCGAAGGAGCCATAAGTGCCTGGACTGAATTTAAGCCGTGCTGAAGCAAAAGAGCGAGCCGACCATTTATATGTCCATAGCTATGTAGTGACCCTTGATGTAACAAAAGATGAAGAGGTCTTCTACTCAAAATCTGAAGTGAAGTTTTCCTGCAACAAAAAGGGCTATGCCACTTTTATAGATGCAGTTGGCAGATCAGTAATCAGTGCAACACTGAATAACCAGCCCGTTGACACTGCAAACTTTGATGGAGAGAGCATCTTTCTTACCAACTTAGAGGAAGAAAATCACTTAGTAATCGAAATGCAGGCCGAGTACTCAAAATCTGGTGAAGGCTTGCAGCGCTCTGTTGATCCATCAGATGGCGAGGTCTATCTCTATTCACAAGGTGAGACAGCGCATATTCGAAACATGTTTGCCTGCTTTGATCAGCCAGCATTAAAAGCAACCTTCACATTAAATGTGACAACTCCTGGACACTGGGAAGCTGTTTCTAACAATCCAGTTGAATCAAAGACT
>JAIXXJ010000013.1 GCA_027490815.1 Streptomycetaceae bacterium | reverse complement strand
CCTAACGCACATTCAGTTCAAGGTGAGCGGTTATGGAAGCTGACCTTAGTTTTTGCAGTTTTCTTTACGATTTGGTTTGTTATCAATAATTACCAGGTAGTAGCTGAGAAGTTGGCTAATGCATTGCAAAAATCATTTGTTGTTCTCATTCCTATCGTTGCAGTGGCAAGTTTGGTATTGACTTTCGTTGTTGGGCACTCTGGCGCAGAGGCAACATGGAAAAATCGAATTGCACAAAGTGAGGGAACAGCTTTACCTGGCACAGGCGCCCAGCCAGATGCATCCGGTCAACCTGGAGCCAGCGGACAACCCGGTTCAACAACTGGTGCACTTAATCTCACCGCCGCAGAGATTGCAAAACACAATACGCGATCTGACTGTTGGAGCATAGTTAAGGGCAAGGTTTATAACTTAACGAGTTATGTGCAAAGCCACCCTGGTGGTGCATCGGTGATTGCCAATATCTGTGGCAAAGATGGATCAGGGGCATTTAGTAATCAACATGGAACTGCGTCCAAACCAAATAACACCCTGGATGGTTTTCTTTTGGGCGCCGTAGGAAGCTCTATCTCTTCGCAGGCTAGCCAAAAAGTAATTACCCCACCTGCATCAACTGGCTCAGGTGAATCTGAAGAAGGTGAAGAAGACAATGACTAAAATGGAAAATGATCAAGTAAAACCTTAGTTATAGCCAAGCGAACCGTAGAGTTTTAACCCTTTTTCATTATCTGCATCGACATACAAGATCGAATGCTTAAGGCCCTTGTTAACAAAGTAGTTAATCGATGCAATCGATAGCGCGCGTGCTATTCCTTTACCTGAATAATCTGGATGGGTTCCCACCACATATAACTCTCCAACAGGATCTTGGTTAGTTAGATCTTTATGGATCTTTGTCCACACAAAGCCGTTGATCATTCCGTTAAAGGTGGCAAGAAAAAAACCCTGCGGATCAAACCAAGGCTCACTCATTCTGTTCTCCAAATCTTCCATGGCCCAGTTACCTTGATCTGGGTGATGAGAAAAGATTAAATTGTTTAGGTCTAGCCATTCTTGTTTGTGGCGGTCGACGTTAAATGTTTCAATTTTAAACTCATAAATGGGATGAGGAATAGTGTGGATTTCTAAATCACGGTGTAGCTTTAAAATATGCCGCATTGTTATACGTGTTCTTGTGAATTAACTTCTTTACCTGAAACTGTAAATCGATAGCCAACATTTCTTACGGTTCCAATAATTGCTTCAAACTCTGGGCCAAGCTTTGATCGAAGTCTTCTCACGTGAACATCAACGGTGCGAGTTCCACCAAAGTAGTCATAACCCCAGATTTCTTGGAGCAACTGTGCGCGAGTGAAAACTCGACCTGGGTGCTGTGCTAAATACTTCAATAGTTCAAACTCTTTGAAAGTTAAATCTAAAGCATCTCCTCTAAGGCGGGCTGTGTAGGTGGCCTCGTCAATAGAGATCTCACCAGCACGAATCTCACCGCCATGAGGATCAGATGCAACGAGTTCTATTGCATGCTTGCCAAGCACCATACGAATACGTGTATCTACTTCTGCAGGACCTGCAGTATCTAAAATGACATCATCGATACCCCAGTCAGCATTTATAGCTGTTAGGCCACCTTCTGTTGTAATTGCAACAATGGGGCAACCAACACCGGTAGTTGTTAAAAGTTTGGTGAGTGATTTAGCAGCCGGTAGTTCACGGCGAGCATCGATAAACAAAACATCAAAATCTGGAACATCAATTAACACACTTGCTTCGGCAGGCAAGATTCGCACTTGATGTTGCAACAAGCCCAGTGCTGGAAGCACTTCTGCGCTAGCGCCAAGTGTGTTCGTAAGTAGCAGAACCTTCGCCATTGGTACAGACTACTCCCGTGAATTCATTGCTTCCAATCGCTTTGGTATTAATTGCCTGTACTGCCTATGGCATTTGGTATCAGCGCACGCGCGGACGCGTTGTTGTTAAGGGTGGCAAGAAAAAGGCCGGGCTGATCACTGCCCAGATGATTGGCGCAGAGCTAGGACCTCGCGTGACGGTGGTGCAGTTTTCATCTGCCTTCTGCACACCATGTCGTGCAACAAGAGCATTGATCAGTGATGTAACGGCAAGCATGGATGATGTGAAATATGTAGAGATTGATGCCGAAGATCAATTAGAACTTGTGCGCACGTTAGATATACGAAACACCCCAACGACATTGTTTGTCGATAGAAATGGCCACGAAGTTGGCCGAGCGATGGGCGCCCCCAAGCGTGCACAGGTGCTGACAGCCATCGGTGCGATCCGATAATTGCAAGTTATTTGCAACTCGCAATAAGTCAGCCCTGCATTTACCATTAAGCCATGTTGTTAGCAGCTACTAAGCGTCGCGTGATTGATTACGGCCGCCTTGCTGCATCTTTGTGTCTTGCTTAATTGTTTCTTCATTTAACAATTAATCCAACGAGCAAAGGAAAACAAATGGTTCAAGATACAAATACTTTAAAGGCAGCCCCAACAATTATTGATGCACGTGGTCCACGTTTTGGCGCCGTCATTACAACTATTGTTTTAGCAACAGCCCTTGCCACAAATAACGTTTGGGTCATTGTTGCTCAAGCCATCGTTTTTGCAATCGGTGCAATCAAGGGACCACAGTTCACACCGTATGCATTTGT
>JAIXXJ010000020.1 GCA_027490815.1 Streptomycetaceae bacterium | reverse complement strand
CAAACCTAGTAATCAAGATCCAGAAGAAGGTACGTGCTTAATTAGCACCCCTTTGATCTGATAAAGATCTAGAACCGAAACCCGGTTCCCTCTTCGGAGGGGGCCGGGTTTCGGCCTTTTTGGACAAGAGTTAAGTACCCTTGGAACGTGGAAACTTCGCCGGCATCCAAATTACTGAGCTCTTATGTGATTTTTACGTGTATTGCCGTTTCGGTGTTTGTCTCACCTTGGAATTCGATAGACCCAGTGAACTTGCCCAAACTTGTCGCTTTGGGTGTATTTAGCACAATTGCAATGGGTCTGTTTTTAGGAGATGTGAGATTCATAAAAGCCAGAAGGTCTCGAATCTTGATTATCGTCTCGGGTCTTTTCCTTGTGCAATTGACGTTAGCGTTAATCCTTAGTCCAGATGACTTCAGTTTTCACCTCTATGGTGCTCCGGGTAGAAATACAGGATTCTTTGCATATCTCTTTTTAGCATTCTTGCTGCTTGCTAGTGCATCCTCAGGGTCAGTTAATGTTTTAAAAAAGTTTGGATTGTCACTGGTTTCTGTAGGGTGCTTACTCGGGCTTTATGGGTTAGGTCAATCTCAAGGGATAGAATTTTTTGATTACCTAAATGCCTACGGCTCCGATGTATTTGGAACCTTTGGAAATCAAAACTTTCAATCTGCTTTCATGGGAATGGTCGGCGCCGTCAGCCTAACCCTGGGAATTTTTGTTCAGATGAAGTTAATCCAGAGAATTGTTTACTTATCAGTTTGTGTTGTTGCGATTTTAAATGTTTATTTAAGCTCTGAGCAGGGTTATTTGAATTTCCTCGCAGGGTTCTTGGCAGCTGTGTTGGTATATCTATTCAGTAAAAAGAAAATGATTTTGGCATGGACTGGTTTAGCGGTGAGTGGGTTAGGTGGTGCCCTAGTCCTTGCAGGAATCCTCAATAGCGGCCCCTTGGCAGATTTACTCTATAAATCATCTTTACAGGCGCGCGGATTTTATTGGCGGGCCGCGATAAATATGATGGCTGAACGTCCATTTTTTGGTGTTGGACTTGATGGCTTTGGTAACTGGTATAGAAGATCTAGAACCCAAGCTGCGGTGGATTCAAATGCAGGCCTTGTTAGCGATACTGCGCACAACATTCCGCTGGACATTGGTTCGGGTGGCGGTATCCCACTTTTGATTCTCTATTTACTCATTCTTGGCCTAGCACTTAATGCAATAGTTAAAGTGATTAAGCGCTCACAAGATTTTGATCCAGTTTTTGCCTCCATCGTTGCGGGGTGGGTTGCCTATCAATCGCAGTCATTAATTAGTATTAATCAGTTAGGTCTAGGAGTTTGGGGATGGTCACTTACTGGTCTTTTGATTGGGTATGAACTAAATACGCGCGATAAATCATCTGAATCCCAAGTAAGACCTTCTGGCAAGGCCGGCAAGAAGGAAGAGCAGATTCCAGCTACTGTTTTGTTAGTCGCTGTTGGAGCGGCTGCAATCGGATCGGTGGTTTCATTGCCCCCTTATTTGGCAGCCAATAAATACTATAAGGCGTTGCAAAGCGCGGATGGCAATCTTCTCTATGAAAGTGCTTACTTAAAGCCATATGATCGAACACGCTTTATCTACACGGCTCAAATAATGCAAGAAAACAAGTTAGAGGATCGCGCGATACAAATTCTAAGTGATGCATCTAAGTTGTATCCAGATTCATTTGAAGTGTGGTATCGGTTGGCAGGAATTCCATCTGCAACCCCTGCTCAAATTGCAAAGGCAAAAGCTGAAATGAAGAGGCTTGACCCGCTCAATCCTGAATGGAAATAGTTAGTCGCGTTTCACACCAGGCAGCGGGGTTGTGCTCACTTAGTTCCCAGAGTTCTGCGGTGTAATTGGGTAATGACTCAAGCAACCCGCATTTATAAGCATTCTGCCGCAGGCACTGATTGGGCGGCGCTGGCTTTGGGTGCTGGGTTGGGGCTGACTTTGGCGTTGCAGGCGACGACGCTGCGCAGCGGAGATTTCAAGGACTTTTATTCAGTCGTTGTAACGGTTAGCCGATTGGCAGCTTTAGTGGGTACGTATCTATCTGTGGTTGGAATCTTCTTGGTGGCACGTATTCCTGTTGTGGAACGCGGAGTTGGCCATGATCGATTGGTGACCTGGCACAGAAAGCTGGGGCCGTGGTCTTTATATTTGATTGGGGCCCATGTGTTTTTGATTGCATTGGGTTTTGCGGGGCAAGATCAGATTCCTTTGTACAAAGAGATGTGGCAGTTCTTAACAACATATGACTGGATGTGGTTTGCACTCGCTGGTTTTGTGTTGATGGTGATGGCGGGTGTGACTTCATATAAAAAGGCCAGAGCCAAGATGAGTTATGAAACCTGGTGGTTGGTTCATATTCTGACTTATGCCGCAGTTGCTGCATCGTTCATGCACCAGATTGTTAATGGATCGATGTTTATTGATCATCCATTAAACAAGGCGTACTGGATTGGCTTGTATGTGGTGATGGCGTTATCGATTGGGTATTGGCGATTCTGGGTTCCTATTTGGCGATCACTGAAGGTTAATTTACGAGTTGAAAAAGTTGTTGTCGAAGGACCCGGGGTTATTTCAGTGATTATGAAGGGGCGCAACTTAGATCGTTTGGCGGCCCAAGGTGGACAGTTCTTT